>DASVTY010000089.1:0-4342 GCA_036387315.1 Pyrinomonadaceae bacterium | reverse complement strand
CGGCACGCAAAATCGCCACTGTCGGCGCTGTTGACGAGGAACTTCTGGCGGACGCCGCCGAAATTGCGAAAACCGCTAAGATTTAATGAAACATTCAACCACAGAGACACAGAGACACAGAGATAAAATAAAGATTATTTTGTTTCTCTGTGTCTCTGTGTCTCTGTGGTTGAATGTTGTTTCGGCGCAGGATTTTCGACCGAAATGGGAATGGCAAAATCCTTTGCCGCAGGGGAATTCGATTTTTGCGATTCGATTTGCGGCAGACAAATTAACCGGCTGGGCGGTCGGAGCGGACGGCACGATTCTTTACACCAGAGACGGCGGTTTTAATTGGCGGCGGCAAAGCTCGCCCGTCAGCAACACGCTATCCGGCATTTTTATCAAAGACAAGAAAACGGCGATTATTGCGGGCGGGCGCGGGACGATTTTACTGACCGACGATGCCGGTGAAACGTGGCAGGAAATCAAGCTCGACGGGAGAGATCATTTTTACGCCGTCGCATTTGCGCCTAAAAATTTTCAGAAGGGCTGGGCGGTCGGCAGCTACGGCGCGATTTATCAAACTTCGGACGGCGGTTTGACCTGGAGCAAACAAAAAAACGCGACCGGCGAACATCTAGTTCAAGTTTCTTTTTTTGACGAGCGGCGCGGTGCTATTGTCGGCGCAAACGGTTGTTTGCTGCTAACGGAAAATGGCGGTGAAAGCTGGACGGAAAAGATTTTGGAGCCGGGCGGGCTTTTAACCGGAGTCGCGTTTTTGTCCGAATCCGAAATCGTCGTCGTCGGGCAAAGAGGAACAATTCTCCGCAGTGAGGACGCGGGCGCGACTTGGGCTAAAGTGAATATTTTCGCGCAGCCGGACTTTCTGTCTCTCAGTTTTTCCAATAAACAAAACGGCTGGGCGACCGAAGCGAGCGGCACAGTTTGGTTGACGAGCGACGGCGGGCGGACTTGGCTGCCGTTTACGGTCAGAACAAATCCGCGACTCGTCTCGGTTCATTTCGCCGATGAATTTACCGGATGGGCGGCAGGCGAAGACGGGCTTCTGGTTCGCACCGACGACGGCGGTTTTCAATGGCGGCGTCTTTCGGAAGGCGGGCGCGATTCGATTACCGAATTGTTTTTCCTTGACGACTCGATTGGCTGGGCTGCCGGCGCGCGCGGGCGCATTTTGATGACCGAAGACGGCGGCAGAAACTGGATTCCGGTTTACGCCGGAACGCGCCAGCGCATTAATTCGCTTTATTTCGTCAACGAAGAACGCGGCTGGGCGGTCGGCGACAACGGAACGACGATGCGCTCGATCAACGGCGGTCAAAGCTGGGGCGTCGGGATTTCAAACGTCAAAGAAGATTTGTCCGGCGTGTTTTTCATCACGACTCTCAAAGGTTTCGCTGTCGGCGCGAACGGCACGATTTTGAAAACCACGACCGGCGGCGCAAATTGGCAGCCGGAATTTGCCGAAACAAACGTCTGGCTCGAAGACGTTAAATTCGTAAACGAAAAAATCGGCGTGATTGTCGGCGGCGATGGCACGATTTTGCGGACGACGGACGGCGGCGAAAATTGGGCGGCGATTAAAACAAACTTGAAAGATTCCCTGAATGCCGTTGTTTTTGCTAATGAACGACGCGGTTACGCCGTCGGCGCGGGCGGAACGGTTTTGCGAACTGACGATGCCGGAGCGACGTGGCAAGGCATTGAAACAGGAATCAACGCGAGGTTTTATGCAGTTTCCGCCGCCAGCGCCGATGACATTCTCGTTACGGGCGAGCAAGGAAGAATCTTGCACACGAGCGACAGCGGGCGAACTTGGGAGTTAATTCAAACAATTACGAGCAGCCCGTTGTTTTCGGTCTATTATCGCGGCGGCTCGAAAACCTGGCTCGCGGGCGGCGGCGGCGCGATTCTTAAACGCACGGACAACGGCGGCGGAGTCAAAATCCCGCGCCCGAATCTGCCGCCGATGTTACGACCTAGCACCAAGAAACCGCCGAAACAACCGCTCGTTCCGGTCCCCGACGACGGCGATTTACCGCGAGCAGTTGCGCCGCCGGAAATCAAGAAAAACAATTGAGACGAGCGCCTGAAGGAAAAATTCAAGGTTAAAAACGTATCGCATTCGGCTTTTATTTTTTCTGCTTAGGCGGCGTTAACTCGAAAACTCCAACGGAACGCGGCGACGATTCGTCTCCGATGCTCCATTTGCTGATCGAAATTGCCCAACCGTCGGCTTCCATTTGCTCCATCAGCCGCAAACTTCCGCTTCTAAACGGGTCGGAAAGCAGAACTCGCCCGCCGGGCGCGAGGTTCGATTCAAAAATCCGGCGCAAATGCGGCTGCATTTCGATTCCGTAAAGAATATCCGAGCCGAGAATCCAATCATATTGATCCGCGTCGCTCCAATCCGTCCAATCCGCAATGCGATGTTCAACGGTTTCGACGGCGTTTCGCTCGCAGTTGCGTTTGCAAAGCAACATTGCCAGCCGGTTTTTGTCGGTCTGGACGACTTTTGCCGCTCCGAGCGAAGCAGCCGCGACTCCCGGCAATCCGGTTCCGGCTCCTAATTCCAGGATTCGTTTGCCGCGAATCGAATCGGCGCGGGCGCTGATGTCGTGTGCAAGCGCAATTGTCGCAGACCAAAGCTGAACGCCATACGGCAATGGGTTTTCGGTTTCAAGCAGAAAATGTGATTCATCTCCATAACTGAGCATTGCCGCGACGTGCAAAATGCTCAATTCTCGTTCGCCGAGCCGCAGACGATATTCATCGAGCGGGAAATCTCCCGCCGTAGTTTCTAGCAATCGGTTTTTAAAATCGGATGACTGCATTGATTAAAACTCCGCAGCGGTCTGTTTTTCCGCCGCGCCTAGCCAATTCCCTTTTGAATCGTCAAGGCTTAAAATCGTTTCACAATTTATCTGTTTATTCTGTTATGCGTCGGACATTTAATTTTTGTCAGCGGTCATTTATGCTATCTTTTTAAAACTATTCAGCGATTCTTCGCTATTATCACCGGCGAGAAATTAAAATGTTCTTAAATTTTTTAAGAGTTTTTCCCGAATCGCCGGAGTAAAAAGAGGTTTTATGGACGAGCAAAATTCCAGTCTTCCGCCGTGTATGGCGAATTCTCATCTGAGAAACGAGGACGAACACGATTCGGCGAATTCGATTGATGAATCCCGCCGCGAGTTTTTAGGACAGGTTTCCGCCGCGGGATTGAGCGTTTTCGCCGCGCAATTGCTGCTCGAACAGCAGGCATTGGCGGCGACCGAAACGTCCGAATCGGCAGTTTTCGCCGAATCCGCCGCAGCAGATAACATTCCGATCAAACTTAAAATCAACGGCGCGGAACGCACCGTCAATGTCGAACCGCGCGTGACTTTGCTCGACGCTCTGCGCGAACGGCTCGGTTTGACCGGCTCGAAAAAAGGCTGCGATCACGGTCAATGCGGCGCTTGCACCGTTTTGGTAAACGGGCGGCGCGTCTTGTCGTGTCTGACTCTGGCGATGCAGGTCGAAGGCGAAAACATTACGACGATTGAAGGTCTGGCAAACGGCGAGCAGCTTCACCCGTTGCAATCCGCGTTCGTCAAACACGACGGTTTTCAATGCGGTTACTGTACACCGGGACAGATTTGTTCGGCAGTCGCGCTTCTCGAAGAAGCGAAACGCGGCGAGGCGAGTTATGTGACCGCCAATATGCGTTCAAAAACGCGCAGCGTTCAGCTTTCCGACGACGAAATCCGCGAGCGAATGAGCGGCAATCTCTGTCGCTGCGGGGCGTATCCGAACATTGTCGCGGCAATTCGGGAAGTTCATACCGGAAAAGCGGTCGCGCAGAATTGGGAATTTGCCGGAGAGGAGAAAAACGATGAGACCGTTTAATTATTCGCGCGCAACCGATGCCGCCGCAGCCGTAAATGCGGTTGCCGGAAATAAAGAAGCCAAATTTTTGGCGGGCGGAACGAACATTTTGGATTTGATGAAAGAAGGAGTGGAAAATCCTTCGGCTCTGGTTGACGTATTGCGGCTTAATTTGTCACAAATCCGCGAATTAAAAGGCGGCGTTTCAATCGGCGCTCTCGCGCGCAACACAGACACGGCGAATCATCCGATTATCAGGCAGAATTACCCGCTTCTCTCGCAGGCGATTTTGGCGGGCGCATCGGGACAAATCCGCAATATGGCGACGAACGGCGGAAATCTAATGCAGCGGACTCGTTGTCAATATTTTTATGACACGGCAATGCCCTGCAACAAACGCGAACCCGGAACGGGCTGCGGCGCGCGTGAAGGTATTAATCGTATTCACGCTATTGTTGGTTACAGTGAGCAA
>DASVTY010000088.1:0-47183 GCA_036387315.1 Pyrinomonadaceae bacterium | reverse complement strand
CTCGTTCGCCATCTGCCCGTGAGACAAAATCACGCCGCCGACTCGATTTTTCATTTGATTTGCCTCCTCGTTTAAAATTTGAATTCCCAGGCTCGATAGGATAACTGCGGTTTAGACAATCGGTTTGCTCGTTTTTTTCACATCGCGATGCGTCACGCTGGCTTCGAAACGTTTTTTTCGCAATTCTTTGGCGACGGCGTTCGCCATCATCACGGAACGATGCCGCCCGCCCGTACAGCCGATACCGATGGTCAGATACGATTTTCCTTCGCGTTTGTAAAGCGGCAAAAGATAATTTAACAAATCCACAAACCGCTTTAAAGTCTCGTCAACTTCCGGCTGCGAATTTAAAAATCGAACCACGCGGCGGTCGCTCCCCGAAAAACGCTTTAATTCCGGGATAAAATACGGATTCGGCAAGTGCCGAACATCGAACATTAAATCAACGTCGCGCGGCGTGCCGTATTTATGCCCGAAACTGACGACCTGAACTTTGAGCGGCATTTCTCCCGCAGCCGAGGGATCGAATCTTTCGATTAGAAAACGGCGCAGGCTGTGAACCGTATGTTCGGAAGTGTCAACGATCATATCAGCAAGCGGTCGGATTCGCTCCATTTGCTCGCGTTCCGCGTTGATCGCCGCTTGGAGACCGTCGCCTCCGTCCGCCGGGTGCGGTCTGCGGGTTTCGCTAAAGCGCCGCTGCAGAACGCGGTCCGACGCTTCAAAAAACAAAACAAAAGTTTTCAAACCCTGATTTTTTAAATTTTCCAATTGAGAGGGAAACTCTTCGAGGAGCTTCCCTTCCCGTATGTCAATGACCAGCGCCGCCCGCTCGATTGTGTTTTCGCCATGTTCGGCGGAAAGAAAACGCGCAAACGTCTCGAGCAGCGTCACCGGCAGATTATCTACACAAAAATACCCCAAATCTTCAAAAGCATTGGTGGCTGAAGACATCCCGGAGCCGCTTAATCCCGTAATAATAACGACGTGCGGCAGCGAAGTTTGAATTTGCGCTTCAACCGCTTTTTTTTTCATAAAAAGAACACGCTTAAGGCTGAATCAAACCGTAATTGCCGTCGCTGCGTTTATAAATAACGCTCAAGCTCTCGTTATCGGCGTCTCGGAAAACTAAAAACTGATTCGTATCCGCCCCCAAAAGTATCGCCGCTTCTTCAGCCGTCATCGGTTTTACCGCGTAATTGTCGGCTTCGACGATTGTCGGAGGCACGGGCGCAGCCGTAATGTTTCCGTCGGGCGTCGGTGCGACTTCTGCGGTTTTCTTCGCGCTGTGGCGGCGGTCAACTCTTTTTTCTTTTAATCTGAGGGCTTGTTTTTCAACTTTTTGAACGACTCTGGAGATTGCCAGATACAAATCCTTATCGGCTGTCGTCGCCGTCAAAGCTCTTTCGCCGATCATTAAAACTATTTCGGCTTTCTGCCTGTTTTTCTCAACGTTAACCACAAAATGAGCGTGAGCCGCGTCTTCGGGAAACATATTCGACAATTTCGTTAACTCCGTTTCAACATGCGCTCTGATCGCCGGCGTCACTTCGACGTGACGTCCCGTAACTTCGATTCTCATTCACAAACCTCCGTGTTTCAATAATCAGTAAAACTGAAAAGCCGAAAATCTTTCAATTTTCAGCCGCAAATTTTAAACAACCGTTTTCCGCTCGCGCGAACCGGGAATATTCATTTGGTCGCGATATTTCGCCACCGTCCGGCGCGATAATTTGATTCCCTCTTTCGCCAGAATTTTTGCTATTTGATCATCCGTAATCGGATCGTGCGTATCTTCATCTTCAATCATTTTCTTGATACGGAGCTTAATAATTCTGGTTGAAACCTCTTCGCCTTCTTCGTTTAGCATCCCTTCGCTAAAGAACCGCCTTAACTCGATAACGCCCTGCGGCGTGTGCGCGTATTTGCGATTGACGACGCGGGAAATGGTCGAAAGGTGCATTCCGATGTCTTCTGCCACGTCTTTGAGCATCATCGGTCTCAGAAACTGAACGCCTTTATCCAAAAATTCCCGCTGCCGTTCGACGATGCATTCGACTACGCGATAAATCGTCTGCCGCCGATGTTCTATGTTTCTCAGCAAATCAATCGCCGAGCGCATTTTGTCTTTGATAAAATCGCGCTCTTCTTTCGAGGTGTCTTGTTTACCGAGCATTTGCTGATAAGTGTGGCTCAAACGAAGGCGCGGGCTGCCGTCGTCTGCAAAATAAATAACATATTCACCTTCGATTTTTTCGATGTAAATTTCCGGGGCGATATAAACCGGGTCGTCCGAATCGTATTGGCGTCCCGGATACGGTTCGAGCGATTTGATCGTTTTGATTTCCTCGGCAATTTCCGTCGCTTCGCAGCCCAATTGTTTTGCCAGATGTCCGAGTTTATGCGGAAGCAAATCGTGTAGATGATCGGCGACTAGCTGCGCCGCGAAACTGTCTTCCAAACCTCTGGCTTTAAGCTGTGCATATAAACATTCTTTTACGTCGCGCGCCGCGCAGCCGACCGGGTCGAGATGAATCACAACTTGTCTGGCTTCTTCGGCTGCTTCGACCGTACATCCGCAAAATTCCGCAATTTCCTCATTTGACGCAAAGAGTCTGCCGTCTTTGTCGAGGTTGCCGATCACGTACAGCGCCGTTTCCAAAAGGTGGTCTTCCAAAGGCTGGAGGCGAAGCTGCCATTCGAGATGCTCCGAGAGGCTTTCCGAACGAGTCAAAAACTGCTCAAAGCTTGGAGCGTCCTCTTTGTATTCGATTTCCTGCGTGCGATAGCCGGGGTCTAAGTATTCTTGAAACTCGCGCCCGAAATCCACTTCTTCAAAAGAATCCGAACGATGTTCGGTTTCGTCCGAAAAATCTTCATCAAAATTGCTTGTCGGAACGGCTTCTTCGCCCGCGCTGTATTCGGGCAAATCGGCAATTCCGTCAATTTGTCCGTTTCCGTTGGACTGGCTGAGCGCGGTTTCAAAAATTTCTTCAAAACCGTTTCTCGAATCTTCGATTTTATCGGGGAGAATGTCGCTCGCGTTGCCGTCGGCGTATTGATCTATAATGTTTTCGGAGATTTCGCGGACTTCATCCTGCGACTGAACTTCTTCCAAAATCGGATTGACCAACATTTCCTGCTGAATCAAATCGCTCAACTCGATTGAGGTCATTTGCAGCATTTCGATGCGCTGACGCAATTGCGGCGTCAGCACCATTCGTTGGTCTAATCTTTGAGTCAGTTTTAACGACATACTAGGGTCAATTAAATAGCACTTACAAATTCACTCCAAAGTAACCCGCGCCTCGTGATGAGAAGGCATCCCGCGTTACCGAATTATAACCGATGAACAACCGATTTGTCCGTTAAAAACGCGAAAATTTAATTCGCAAACAACTAGAGCCTAAACCGCTCGCCGAGGTAAAGCCGGCGAACTTCCGCGTCGGAAACGAGTTCGAGCGGTTTTCCGCTCCGAAAGATTCGCCCGTCAGCCATAATATAAGCCCGATCCGTGACGCCCAATGTTTCTCTGACGTTATGATCGGTGATTAAAATTCCGATTCCGCGATTTTTCAAATGCACGATTATATTTTGAATATCGTCAATCGCCTTCGGATCAATTCCGGCAAAAGGCTCGTCGAGAAGAATAAATTGCGGTTCGGTCGCCAGACAGCGAGCGATTTCCGTGCGCCGTCTTTCGCCGCCCGAAAGCGCGTCGCCGCGCGTGTTTCTGACGTGGTTGATTCCGAATTCTTCAAGCAGTTCTTCAAGTCTCGCCTGCCTATCGCGTCGGCTGAGACCGAGTGTTTCAAGAACCGCGAGAACGTTTTGGGCGGCGGTCATTCGACGAAAAATCGAAGGCTCCTGCGGCAAATATCCCAGACCGAGCCGTGCGCGCAGATAAAGCGGGAGCTTAGTGACATCGCGCTCGCCCAAATTTATCCGACCGCGCTCGGCACGCTCCAAACCAGTCATCAGATAAAATGTGGTGGTTTTTCCCGCCCCGTTTGCTCCGAGTAATCCGACGACTTCGCCCGGTTCGACAAACAGAGAAACATCGTCCACTACGCGCCGCCGCCCGTATGTTTTCTGTAAATTAAAAGACGCCAGAGCATTGCCCGACGGCACTCCATTTTTTTGATTTTCGGAAAAAGAAAAAGCCGGGGAACGCTTTATCTCCGCTTCAACCTTTTCTTCAGCTTGTTCTCGAAAAACTTTCCACATTCAGGCTTTATTGTTTTTTAACCTTATGCGTCGAGCGAACTCTGCCGGGCGTCGCCGCCGTGTTTCCGCCTTGCCCGACTACCCGGTTTTCACGCAGATAAACCGTCACCTGACGCCCGCTCAGATTTCCCTGCTCGGCGTCTTCGACGTAAGCCGGATTCCCCTTTAAAACGAAAACCTCGTCCGCCGCCGTATATTGCGCCCAATCGCCCGTCGCTTTTCTTCCCGGCTGGGTAATCGCGACCGAATTTTGCACCACCGTTTTCGACACCTCGTTGGTATTGTTTAAATAAATTTCAGCGACACCGCCCGTTATTCTTTCGGTCGCCTGACGCAGATCGACATTGCTCTCATAACGAAGCAGTTTTTGCTCGTCCGAATACGAAATCTTATCCGCCGCGGCAAATGCAGGAACAGTTTTATCAACCCCGTTTTCGCGGCGTTTGGCGTTATAAAGCGCGCTTTGCACTTTCCCTTCGCCATACATCGAACGGCTGTCGCGCCGCAAAATCAAACGCTCGGCTCGAACAAAATTGTTGTCCTGCCACGCTCTCGCGTTTCCGCTGTAAACGGCGACGCCCGCCGCATGATTAAACTCGGCGGCGTTTGAAGTGAGAAAAACCGGCGAATTGACTTTCGCAAACGGCGCTGCGCCGCCGGTTTGCTCCTGGCTGTAATAAGTCGTGGCGACTTTGCCGCGCAAATACGAAATTTTGCTCCGCGTATTTGAATCAATCTCGACGGCTTTCAAACGCGCCCGGCTGTCCCAGACGGTCGGCTCGCCGCCGCGCAAACGCACGGTTTCGTCGCTCGCCGTATAGCTAAAGCTGTTCGCAGTTCCGTTCCGTTCCTGCTCGTTAAATTTTGCGTTTCCGACCGCCGCCAGCTTTTCGACGGATTGCGCGCTTCGCTCAAAATCGGCGGCAATTTTCTCGGCTGTTAAAGTTCTGGTTGAACGCTCGCTTGACGCAACGGTCGGTTCAAGTATCGCTTTAGACCCGCCGGATGAAGCAAATGTCCGCGCCAGATTTCCGGTTTCGTAAAACTCGCAATCGAAACGCGCCGCAAATAACTGCTGCTTGTCGAGATTCGGCGCGGCTTGCAGCGGAACAACGAGCAAATCGGCGTTTCCGACGGCTTCGGCGCGACTTAAATCTTTACCTGAGGCGTTCCAATAAAGCTTTACCGCATCGGCAGTTAATCGTTTATTAGAAGCTTTCGGATTATTTGCCTGCGCTTGCGGCGCAAGCATTTTTATCTCCGTGCGTCCGCCTGTTTGCATTTGTTTTAAAACCGAGCGCTCTTCGCCTTGCGGAGCAAATAAAACCTCCAAAAAATTTGGCGAAGACATCTCGATGCGCGAATATTCCGGGGAATTTAAAGCAATCAGCGAAACATTCGTTTTTGCGCCTTCGGCTCTGGCTTTTTCGAGCAGACTTTTATTTTTCCGCGCTTTAAAATCGAGTCTCAGCGAGCTTGAATCCGAAATGTTTAATTCGTTTTCGGCGTTTACGCTTTTAATTTTTACGCTCCCGGAAGCGTTTGCAAAATTAAGCTGCTGGTTTAAATCAAACTGCGCAAACAGTTCTTCCGAATTGACTTCGGTCGCGCGATCTCCCGACGCGGTTCGGAGAAACGCGCCGCCTTTGGTCAAAAGTTTTTCGAGCTTTTTCTGTTTGTTTAAATCGGCTGAAATGTTTTCGCCGCTCATCAGCTCCGTTCCCTGCTGAACGTTTGCGCCGCCGCTCAGATTAATTTTTCCGCTCGCCTGCTCATAAATTGCGGTTTCGGAGCGAATCACGACCGGAACGGCGTTGCCGGCATTTTGCGGTTTTCCGTCGCCGAAACTTTGCAAATCGCCGGACGCCGTAATGATTTCAACGCCCCTGTGCAGTTCCATTCTTTCCCGGTCTTTTTCATAGACGGCTTTTTCCGCCCGAATTGTCGTCGGCTGAGAATTTGAATTCTGCGGCGTGACGACGATCAACGCGCCGCCGTTTAGCTCGAATCTCGCCAAATCCTGATCGAAAGCGGCTTCAGCCGAGTTGATTTTGACAGCCGACGAGCCGAAATCGGTCAGAGAATTTTTCGCCGCCGCGCCGCCCGCCGCGACGTTAATTTCGACCTGATTGTGAAGAACGAGTTTTTTTTCCTTGACGTTGAAAATTGCTCCGACCGCGCTGCCGGAAATGTTTTCGCGGCTAAAATTAATCAGAGAATGTGTTTCGGCGATTTCTTTTTGTTTATCGTAAGTGATTTGTTCGGTGCTTGCTTTTAAATTGTCGCGCGACTCGAAGTTAACGTTGCCGGAAAACGAAACCACGAAATTCTCAGGGTTGTTTTGGTCTGGAGTATAAACGGCTTTTACCGCCTGTACTCGATCCGGTTTATCGGAATCCGCTGGATAAAGCTCAAGATAAACATTATCAAGCTCATGTCGCCCGTCTGCATAAGTCGTTTCTTTATCGGCGCGAACGAGCATTTTCAAACGGTCGCCTTCAGTCACGCGGCGCTCGTAACCGTTAATGACGGCGACGACTTCGTTTGAAAGCTGCGGCGCGCCTCCGTGCATTACGAAATCTCTGTTATTTCTCGCGCGCCAATAACCGATGCCGACCAGCGTTAAGGTTAAAATCAAAGCCGCAATCGCCGCGTAACGCAAAACAAGCGGAAATCGCGCGCGCAGTTCGACAAAACTCACGCGGCGTCTCCTTTGAGGCGCAGCGGGCGCGGGCGTCGTTTTGATTTTTTCGGCGATGCGGCTTTCCATTTTTTTCCTAAGCTTCTTTTAAATCCTGCACGACGAGCTGCAATCTGGTGTTCCCGTTCCAGACGTTGATCTCCGGCGTGTAAGCCAGCTCGATTTTAGTCTGCGGTCGCAGCTTTTGCTCTTGAGCGTTTTCGACTCCGTTCCACCAAACGGCTTCAAACTGACGACGTTCATTGTCTGCAAGACGCAGTTTGAGATGCTTTTCTTTCATCACCAGTGGCTCTGCCGTTAAATGCAAATCCTTTGTGGCAAAAACCGGTCTCTGATTTCCCGCTCCGAACGGTTCGAGAAGCTGAAGCTGGCGAACCAAATCCAAATTTAAGCTGGCGGTCGAAACCTGCGCGTCAATCTTGATTTCCGGCATTAAATCGTCAGCACACAAACACGAGACGCAATGAGCGTTTAAACGCTCGCGCAGAGCCTCGACGTTTTCGGCTTTGATCGTCATTCCGGCGGCTTGCGCGTGTCCGCCGTATTGCTCGAAAAGCTCCGCGCATGAATCCAAGCCCTGAATCAAATGATACGGCTTGATGCTCCGCGCCGAGCCGTGTCCGACGCCGTTTTCGAGCGAAATGACGATTGCCGGGCGATGCAGCTTGTCGGCGATTTTGGACGCCGCCAGACCGATTACGCCGCGATGCCAGCCTTCGCCCGCGACGACCACGAAATGCGGATCGCGGATCGCGGACTTCGGAATTTCAAGGATTGCCGATTCGGTGATTTGCTTTTGAATTGTCTGGCGTTCGCGGTTGCGGCTGTCGAGATGTTCGGCTAAAAAGCGCGCTTTTTCAAAGCTGTCGGCTTCAAACAATTCGACCACGGCGCGCGCGGCGTCCATTCTTCCGGCGGCGTTGATTCGCGGCGCGAGCCGAAAACCGATGTCATAAGCGGTCATTTCCGACGTGCAGCTCGCCACTTCCATCAAAGCGCGCAAACCCGGATTTTTCGCTCTAGGCAAATCCTGCAAACCTAACGCGACAATCGCGCGGTTTTCGCCCGTCAGATTCATAATGTCGGCAATCGTCCCGATGGCTACGACTTTTAGAAAGCTCTTGACGAGATTTTGTCTGCCCTTTTCTCGCAAAAGCGCGTGCGCTAGCTTAAAAGCGACGCCGACACCCGCCAGATTTTTGTCCGGGTAAGGGCAATCGTCCTGATTTGGATTTATTACGGAAAACGCCTTCGGCAAACCCTGTTCTTTGGTCAAATGATGATCGGTGACGATCACGTCAATTCCGTTTTCGCTCGCCCATTGAATCGGTTCAAACGCCGTGCTGCCGCAATCAACCGTAATAAGAAGCGAAAAACCCGCCGATTTGGCTTTTTCGAGCGCGGGAATGTTTAAACCGTAGCCTTCGGTAAAACGATGCGGAACGTGAAAACCGGTTTTCGCGCCCAGAATTTCCAGAGCTTTTCGCAAAACAACAGTTCCGGTCGTTCCGTCAACATCGTAATCGCCCCAGACGAGAATTTTTTCGTTTTGCTCGATTGCTTTAAAAATGCGCTCGATTGATTCGCGCATTCCGCGCAGCAGATTCGGTTCGAGAATCTGATCGAACGAAGGATTCAAAAACTCGTGCGCGGCTTCGCCCGTTGTAAAGCCGCGCGAAATGAGCAAAGCGGCGATCAGCGGCGCGACATCCAATTCGCTCGCCAATTGACGCACTTGCCCGAGATCGTGTTTTTGAATGCTCCAGCGTTTTTTCATTTCCTCAAGCCTGCGGGCTGATCACGCCGTAATACAATAATGCCAGAATCGCCGCGCCGACGACGATTCGGTAAATGATAAAAATATTGTTCGAGCGCTTTCGCAAATACCACAGCAAAAACCAAATCGAAGCGTAACCGACTATCCCCGAAACAATCGTCCCGACAATCAAAGGAATTAAATTCTCTTTCGGTAAAATCTCCATCGCTTCTTTTAATTCCAGCAGCCCGCTCGCCAAAATCGCCGGAATCGAAAGCAAAAACGAAAAACGAGCGGCGGTTTCTCTCGTCTGCCCCGCGAAAAGCCCGCCCATAATCGTCGAACCCGAACGGCTCGCCCCCGGAATTAATGCGATGCACTGAGCAAAACCGACAATTATCGCATCGAAAATCCCCAGACGGTTCATCTCTTTCTGGCGGCGTCCGACTTGTTCGGCAATCCAGAGCAAAACGGCAATCGCAATCATCATCGCGGCAATCAGCCAGAGATTTTTGGTCGCTTCGCCTTCGATGAAATCCTTAAGCAGAAGACCGACGACTCCAATCGGAATCGAGCCGATAATAATCAGCCAGCCGAGCCAGGTTTCGTCCGACATCCAGAGCGGTCTGATGCCGTGCGTCCCGTGAAAAACCCGCCGCTCGCCGCGTCTTCGCAGCAAGCTCAAATGGTCGCGCAAAAACGAATACGAAATATTCCAAATGTCTCCGGCAAAATAAACGAAAACCGCCGCCAGAGTTCCGAGCTGTATGACGGCAATCGTTGCCGTCATCTGTTCGGCGTTCCCGTTATGAAGATTTGTCAGACGGCTCGCAAAGATTAGATGCGCGGACGAGCTAATCGGGATGAATTCGGTTAAGCCTTGAACAATGCCTAAAATAATTGCTTGGATCAGATTCATTCAATTCGGGAGCGAAATTCGGTTTCACTGTTTTTCAACACTACTTCAAATTTTGTAACTGTTTCACGCCGATTCGTCAAAACTCAACGCTAATAAAATATCTGGATGTTTCGGGACACTTTAGTGCAGGTTTAATAGTTGCATCGGTCAGCAGGCTAATTCAGGCGTTAAATTTATTCTCTAAATGAATTTCGACTTGCAATCCGGTCGTAAAACCACGCCGGAAACATTTGCCCGGCACGAACCAAAATCGAAAGCGGAAACGGAAATGCGGCGATTTTCTTTTTTCGTTCGATTATTCTGACGATTTTCGCCGTAGCCACAGGCAATTCCATCAAAAACGGCATTCGCTTTTCGCGCCCGGCAGTCAGAGGCGTTTTGATAAAACCCGGGTGAACTGTCGTCACCGAAACGCCGCTGCCTTTTAAATCAACCCGCAAGCTTTCAAACAAAGCCGTCATCGCGGCTTTGCTGGCGCAATAAGCGGCTGATTTCGGCAGCCCGCGGTAAGCCGCCAGACTCGAAATCGCGACCAGTTGCCCGCTTTTTCTTTCGACCATTTGCGGCAAAACAGCGGCGACCGAATTAACCGCGCCGATAAAATTAACATTCATCACCTTGACGAAATTTTCCGGCTGCAAATTTTGCGCGTGAGCCGCGCCTCCGGCAATTCCTGCGTTAGCGATTAAAACGTCAATTTTGCCGAATTCTTTTCGCAATTCTTCAGCCGCCGCAAAAACCGAATTTTTATCGGTAACATCGGCGGCAAACCCACGCGCCATCCCGCCATTCTTTTCAACTTCCGCTGCCAGCTCGTCAAGCATTTCTCGGCGCCGCGCCAGAAGTCCGAGCGTCGCGCCTTTTGCCGCCAGTTGAAGGGCAAGCTCGCTGCCGATTCCGCTCGACGCGCCCGTGATAAAGACAACTTTGTCCGTCCAATTCATTAACAGAGTTCTTCGACGTATTCGCTCAAAATATTCAATGCTCGCGGCAAATCGTCTTGTTTAATTAACAGATGTTCGCGGGAAAATGCGGAAATCGCGCCGACCGAGATATTCGCTTCGGCTAAAATTTTTGAAACGAAAGCGAGAAATCCAACGACGCTCCAATCGAGTTCAACCGAAAAAGTCAGGAGCCGAAAATTGCTTTCGATTTTTGCGTCTCGCGCGGCGTGCCGCATCGTCTGCCAATCAACCGAATCGAGCAGCATTGTCGTTTCGTATCTGTCCGCGAGCAGCATAAACGGCGCAGTACCGCGCGGGCTGAGTTCAGGGTTTTCCAGTAGACGGCGATAATTTTCGTGCGAGAGACCGATTAAAACAAAAGTTTCGGGCGCGATTTCGACTTTTGTTTTTCGCAGCAAAGCTAAAATTTTGTCGCTCATTCGACTTCGATCACAGTCGGTAGAATTACCGGGCGAGTGCCGGTTTGTTTTTGGATAAATCGTTTGAGCGCGACGCGCAAATGCTCTTTAAACCATGCTTTATCGGCAATTTCATCGGGCGGCGCGGCTTCTATTGCTTCCGTCACAATCCTTTTCGCATCGGCGATAAAGCCGTTTTTCGGATTGATTCCGAGAACTCCGTGAGCTTTAATTTGCGGCTCGCCTTCGAGCGCTTTGCTTTTGGCGCTGACTGTTACAACGAGCGACACAACGCCGTCAAAACCAAGTTGCTTTCGCTCGCGGACTGTTTCGCGGTCAATTTCTTCAAATCCCGAATCGTCAATAAACGTGCGCCCAATTTCGCGTTTTTCCGTGACAGAAGCAAAATTTTCGTCCAATTCCAAAACATCGCCGTTTTCAATCAGAATTATGTTTTCATCAGGATAGCCGAGATGATTGCGAACATATTCTTTGTGCCGGAAAAGCATTCGATATTCGCCGTGAATCGGAACGACAAACTTCGGACGGACGGTTTCAGTCATAATTCGGATGTCTTCCTGCGAAGCGTGACCGGAAACGTGTATCAAACGCCGTTTTTCTTCGATAATATTCGCGCCTTTTTTGTATAAATGTCCGATCAATCTGGAAATCGCACGATCATTACCGGGAATAATTCGGGCGGAAAGAACAACCGTGTCCCCTTTTTCGATCTCCATTCCCTTGTAGCCTTGCGTGGCGAGCTGGTGAAGCGCGGCGCGCTGTTCGCCTTGCGATCCGGTAACCAGATAAACAACTTCGTCGTCGTCCAGAGCTTTCGATTCGCCGACCGAAACCAAAATATTTTCGGGAAAATCGAGCAAGCCCAGACTTTCGCCAAGCTCTACGTTTTTGTTCATCGAACGTCCAAGCACGCAAACTCGCCGCCCGTACTCAACCGCCATATCGAAAACAATCTGGATGCGATGCAGCGACGACGCAAACGAGGCTACAAAAATTCGCCCGCCTGCTTGCGCGAAAAGCTCTTCAAAAGCCGGAATCACTGCTTGCTCGGAAGGCGTTCTGCCCGGGACGGTTGCGTTGGTCGAATCCGCAAGCAAAGCCAAAACGCCGCGGTCGCCGTATTTTTTTAAAGTCTCCAAATCATACGGCTCGCCGATGACCGGCGTGTCGTCAATCTTATAGTCGCCGGTGTGAATTATCGTTCCGACCGGAGTTTCAATCGCCAGCGAAAAACAGTCAACGAGCGAATGCGAAGCGTTGATAAACTCGATTTTAAAATGATTGCCGATTTCGACAGTCTGCCGCCCCGCGACACGATGCAGCAATACTTCGTCAAGCAGATTATGTTCGTTTAATTTTAACTCGGATAAGCCGACGGTAAAACGCGAGGCGTAAACCGGCAGATTAAATTTCTTTAAAAAATAAGGCAGCGCCCCGATATGGTCTTCGTGTCCGTGCGTGAGAATTAAAGCCGTTAAATCGTTTTTGTATTCTTCCAAAAAATCGAAATCGGGAATGCAAACATCAACCCCGTAAGCCGTTTCTTCGGGAAAGCCCATTCCGGCGTCAACCACAATCATTTCATCCTCATAGCGAATCGCCATACAATTCATTCCGAATTCGCCGATTCCGCCCAAAGGTATAATTTCTAATTTACCCACTCGATTATTTCTTTCTAAATTTTTCGTTTGATTTTTGATTGCAAATATTATGTCTGTGTTCGTAGTATATCATACGATTTTCATTGATTAATTTGAATTCTCGGATAAAACAATTAAGATTTTTATTTAACTGTCTGCACGCCGACTTCTAACATTTCGCTTTAACAACGCCGCTATACATAAAGAAAACCATCACAAAAGCTAAACAATAACATTAAATCTTTTCCTTATCTTAAATTAACGCTTGACAAGAACCCAAAAATTGAATTATTCTCTATTTGAATTGAAAAGGCGAGCAGGGAAAACCGGGGCTGGGCTGGCGAATAGCCGGAACAAGCACTCAGGTATTACTTTAACATCCCTGCAATTTCATTAAAACGTCGAAACCTTTTGCACTAAACTATTTAATTGCAAAAGGTCTTTTTGTTTTAGCGATAAAAACAGAACCTTTTTTATTGCCTGAGAACTATTCGCATTTCCCTATTCGCCGAGCGGCAGAAACAAATATCAAGGAAATAGGATTAAGATAAAAGATCAATTATTTTATCTTATTTTCGCAAATTGCCTCGAAAATATTTTTCCATTCCTCAAACGTCAGAGATTCAGCTCGACGCGATTTTTCGATTTGCGCCGCCGCTAAAACCTCTTCGATTATTTCACTACCCACAACTCCTGCCGCAAATTCAGGTCGGGCGTTTTTCAAATTATTAAAAATGGTCTTTCTCTTTTGTGCGAAACCTGCGCTGACAATCTTCCAAAAAACTTGCTCGTCCGCTTCCCCTTTCGTTATCAGACCCTTATTTCTTATTTTCAATTTTATAACGGCGCTCCATACTTTCGGAATCGGTCTGAATGCGGCGGGCGGAACATCAAACAGTTTTTCAACTTCGCAATACGCTTCCACGAAAACCGATAGATAGCCGCGTGCGGAGCTTCCGGCAGGCGCTGTAATTCTCTCGACCACTTCGCGCTGAAGCATCAAAATCATTTCGGAAAAAACTTCGCGCCGCTCGATTAATTTTTGCAAAATCGCGGTTGAGATATAATAAGGCAGATTTGCGACGAGCTTGACTGGTTCTCGATCAGAAATTGCAAATTGTCGAAAATCGAGTTTTAGAGCGTCGTTTTCAATTAATATAAAATTCTTATTATTACCAAATTCGCTTTCTAAAATCGGGATCAAATCTCTATCCAATTCGACGGCAAACACTCTGGCGTTTCTTTCTATTAATTTACGAGTCAAAGCGCCGCGCCCCGCGCCGATTTCAACGATTGTTTCGCCCGCTTGAACGTTCAATGAAGAAATTATTCTCTCGATATAATTAGAATCAATGAGAAAATTTTGCCCGAAGGATTTTTTAGCATAAACGCCCGGGATTTTATTTTTACTCTTTTCCTTCAAAATATATTTGATTTTTGTTAATGATTTCGTTTAATCGCCGAACCGAAGACTTTTCAATCGGGCTATCAACTCAAAAATTCGGATAACCCGTAATTTCCAAATCATCTGCGTTTTGCCTTACCGCCAAATCTTTTAAACGGATAGACTCGGTTAGATGGCGCACGCCCGAACCCAAAACGGAAACGGGCGCTTCAGACCCGCCGATAATCAAGGGCGCAAGAAAAAACGTGACTTTATCAACCAATTTTGCGTCAACAAACGATCCGGCGATTGATGCGCCGCCTTCGACCAATACGCTTTGAATCCCGCGTTTCGCAAGCTCGCTTAAAACCGTCGGCAAATCCCGCCCGCCCTCAACTGCTTGGATGATTTCTATTTTTTTGTTTTGCAATTCGTCAATTTTCTCGGCATTCCGGCTCGAAGTAAAAACAATTGTCGGAATCTCTTTCGCGGTTTGCACGATTTGAGAGTCAATCGAGAGCCGCAGATTATTATCCAAAACCACTCGTACAAGCTCACGACGCCTCGCTTTGTCGGAACGGTCGGTTAACACCGGATTATCAATTATCGCCGTATTTGCACCGATTAAAATCGCGTCGTATTCGTGTCTCAAATCGTGGGCACGTTTTCTGGAAATCTCGTTTGAAATCCAGCGCGAATCGCCGGTTCGAGTGGCGATTTTGCCGTCGAGCGACGCGGCGATTTTGAGATGAACAAAAGGTCTTCCCTTTTGATGCCAATGAATAAATTTTTCATTTAAACGAGCCGCTTCCGCCGCCATAATTCCGGTTTCCACCGAAACTCCCGCTCGCCGCAAACTTTCAAATCCTTTGCCCGAAACTAGCGGATTCGGGTCTTCAATCGGACACACGACGCGCCTGATTCCGGCATTAATCAATGCTTCGGTGCAGGGCGAGGTGCGACCGAAATGATCGTGCGGTTCGAGCGAAACGTAAGCCGTTCCACCTTTGGCTCGCTCGCCTGCTTGTTCGAGCGCGATAATTTCGGCGTGCGTTAGATTTTCGTAAAGATAAAAACCTTCGCCCGCAATTTCGCCGTTTTTATCAACAATGACACAGCCCACAAGCGGGCTTGGGCTGACTTGTCCAATGCCTTTTGCGGCGAGTTCCAATGCTCGACGCATCATTTTTGTGTCAAAATCTGAAAATATTTGTTTCAAAATATTTTTTAATGGATTGGTTGCCAATCACCGCCCGCGCCGTGATATGTCTCACAACTAAGTTTAAATTTTCGCGCGCAACAATTACATTCGAATTTAAATAAAACTAAGTCGTTCCAGTTGTTTTCGGTAAGCTCGTCAAAATCAGATTGTTTTCCAAACCAAACATCATTTCTATCTTCAACAACGGATAGTACATTTTCCAATTGCTTTTGTTTAGCAAGACGGATTACGGATTTCAAATCTTCAGGCAATTTGATTTTTATAATTTTATTCAGTTCGCGGCATTTTAAGCAATCTTGCATTTAACTAAACAAACCATTCACATATTGCTCAGGATCGAAAACCATTAAATCGTCAACTTTTTCGCCGATGCCGATATAGCGAATTGGCAAATTTAATTCTTTTGCAATCGCAACAGCAATTCCGCCTTTCGCCGTACCGTCGAGCTTGGTTAAAACGATTCCGGTGACATTCGCGGTTTTTAAGAATTGGCGGGCTTGTTCGAGTCCGTTTTGTCCGGTCACCGCGTCAATCACGAGCAGGGTTTCGTGCGGCGCGCCTTCGACTTCGCGTCCGGCGACACGTTTCATTTTGTCCAGTTCGGACATCAAATTCGCTTTGTTGTGCAAACGTCCGGCGGTGTCTACGATCAAAACGTCGCTGTTGCGGGCTTTTCCGGCTTTGATCGAATCAAACAGCACGGCAGCCGGATCAGTTCCCTGTTTTTGCTGAATCAGCGGAACGCCGGTGCGTTCAGCCCAAATCGCCAATTGGTCGCTCGCCGCCGCGCGAAAAGTGTCCGCGGCGCAAATCAAAACGTCGTTTCCATCGGCTTTGATTCGGCTTGCCAGCTTGCCGATTGTAGTCGTTTTGCCGACGCCGTTGACGCCGACAATCATCATTACATACGGTTTGATTTCGTCTCTTACGGAAGTTTCCGACGCGACGCCTGTTTTTTCCGTCGCATGCAGAATGTCGAGCAATTCTGTTTTGATTGCGTTTTTGAGCGCGTCAACGTCGTTGATTTCCGCTCTCGAAACGCCGCGCCGGACTGTGTCGAGAATCTGCATCGTTGTGCTGATTCCAATGTCGGTCGAAATCAAAATTTCTTCAAGCTCGTCCAAAAGCTCTTCGTCAATTTGTTTGCGGTTTTGAAAAACCGTATCAATGCGGTCGTTGATTGCGTGTCTGGTTTTTTCGACCGCTCGCGAAAAACGCGCCGAAAGCTCCTGTTCGAGAGCTTCTTCCTCCGCCTTTAATTGTTCGAGCGATTTGTCTAAACCTAAAATCGAAGCCGAAAAAGGTTTTTCTTCGTCTTTTTTTCTGCGCCAAAAAAATGCCATCTTGTATTAATCTAAATTCTTAAATCCTAATGTCCAAAATCTAAAGAAATTATAGCGCATCGAACTCGAATGAATAAAAGACGCTTTAAAATCAGCTTTCGCGGTGTTTTGTAAAACTTTAGACTTTTTAGATTTTAGCCGCGTCTAAAACGGCAAAGCGCGAAATTAAATGCGTTTTTATTTTAAACGGCAATTTCGCATAAAATGTCGGCGGCAATGTAAAACGATGAGTCAAACCCGGACGGATGAAAAACTCGTTGAAATGGCTTTAGCCGGCAATAGCGATGCTTTCGGCGAGATTGTCCGTCGTTGGGAGCGCAAAATTTTCGCTCTTTGTTACGGAATGCTCGGGCGCGAAGAGGACGCCCGCGACGCGGCGCAGGAAACTTTTGTTTCTGCTTTTCGCAATTTAAACGGGTTTCGCGGCGATGCGAAAGTTTCATCGTGGCTTCACCGCATTGCGGTCAATCAATGTTTGACCCGTTTGCGTCGTCAGAAAACGAGAAACGAATCACCGCTTGAAATTGAAAACGAGGACAATTCAAGTTCGTTTTTCGCCGCATCGGGGCAATTACCTTCGGGGGAAACCGAGCAAAAAGAGCGAATTGAAACCGTTCGTAAAGCAGTCGGCGCTTTGCCGATGGAATTAAAACAAATTGTGGTGATGAAGGAATTTGACGAAATGACGTTTCAGGAGATTTCGGAGATTCTGGAAATTCCGCTCAGCACCGTTAAGAGCCGTCTTTACACGGCACTCAAACAACTCAAAAAGCGGCTCGAAAAGACGCCGCTTGAAGTGGTTTAAAGAAATGCAAAACAACAACAATCACAAATCCGATTTGAATTGCGCTTTCGGCGAAACGCTGGTTGCTGTTCTTTACAACGAAGCGACTGCGGCTGAAACCGAAAATTTTGAACGCCATTTGAACCGCTGCCGCGAATGCAGCGAAGAGCTTGCCGCTTTCGGAATGCTCAGAAATGCCGTTTCCGATTGGCGCGAAACAGAATTTGCACCGCTCGCTTTGCCGAACATTGTTTTACCGGACGAAATTCAAAAGATCGAACCGGCTGCAACGGGAAAACATTCGACGCTTAAATCGCTGCGCGACTTTTTCACGCCCGCAAATTTCGGCTGGCAACTGTCTGCCGCTGGTTTCGCAGGTTTTATAATTCTCGGTTTGCTTTTCATCGGCTCGACGGATTTATTTAAGCCTGTTAAAGAAGTTGCCGACGCGCCGCGTCCTTCGGTCAATGCGACGCCTGAAATCGCAATCGCTCAGAATGTAGAACGTGAGCGAGACGAAACAACAGTTGAGAAAAACAATCCGTCGGCAAACGCTTCAAATCAACCGGAGGAAAAAACTCGAAAAGTTACGGTTCGCATTAGTGACAAAATTCCAAAGCATTCCGGCATTCAGGCGGCTCGAAATGATAATTTGCCGAAACGCCGAATTCCGGTTCCGAAAACCGAACGAAAAGTTGAAGATTTGAGTATTTTGCCGGTTGCCGAAGCTGATGATAATTCGCCGCGCTTGACCAATTTGCTCGAAGAAATCGAGCCTTCGGAATAATTTTTTGAGGTTTTGAAGATGATTTTTTTTAAATTTATATTCTTTTTGATCGTTTCCCTTTTCGCTTTTGTTTTTCCGGCTTTTTCCTCCGCCGTTAGCGCTCAGGAACCGGGAATGCCGCCGCCCGCAGCAGCAGCACAGGATGATAAACGCGGCGAGCCGCTTTTTCGGCAGTTGAATTTGTCGCCCGAACAAATCGAACAAATTCGGGTTATCAACCGTGAAACGCGCGAGCAAATGCGCGGAGCCGTGCAAAAACAGCGCGACTCGCGGCGCGCTCTCGACATGGCGATTTATGCCGATAATTCAAGCTCAGCCGAAGTCGAACAGCGCGCGCGCGAGTTTGCCGAAGCTCAAGCCATGGTTTCAAAATTGCGCGCCCGCACCGAGTTTCGCATTCGTCAGGTTTTATCCGCGGAACAGCTTGCGCGCTTTCGAGAACTGCGCCGCCGCGCGATTGAACAAGCGCCTCAACAGCAGCAACAGCCCGGATTTGGCGCGCCCCGACAAAACCGTCCGAGACGCTTGCCGCTCAAAAATCGCCCGCCGTTTTAAGATTGAAGAGTCCGAAATAAAGACCCGATTTTTTGCTTCGGACTCTTCAAACCTGCTTTAAAAATAATTCACTCTGGACTTTTTCCGGCGTTTTTCGCATCATACGATAGATTTTCTAATCGTTTCCGACGCGCGAAACGTTTCCGATGAACTTTTTCAAACGGTTTCTGCTTGAGCTTCAAAACATAACAATCCTTGTCGGGCGATCAGCCGCACGCATTTTTAGCCGTCCGCGCTATTACCGCGAAACACTTGAGCAAATGGATATTATCGGCGTCGGAAGCCTGACGATTATTTTGTTGACGGGCTTTTTTACCGGCGGCGTTCTCACTTTGCAAACCTATCCGACGCTCGCCCAATACGGAGCGCAAAGCCAGATCGGTTATCTGACGGCTTTTTCGCTGATTCGAGAACTCGGTCCGGTTTTGACCGCTTTGATGGTGACCGGGCGCGTCGGTTCGGCAATCTCCGCAGAGCTTGGCTCGATGGTCGTTTCGCAGCAAATTGACGCGATGCGCGCGCTCGGCACCGATCCGGTTCGCAAGCTCGTCATTCCGCGCATTCTGGCTCTGCTGACGATGATGCCGCTTTTGACGGTAGCGGCGGACGTTTTAGGCTTAATAGGCGGCGCATTTGTCGGCAATTTTTTGTTTGCGCATCCAATGAGTCTATATTTTTCTTCGGTCAGACAAGGCATCACGACCGAAGATGTGTTGGGCGGAGTAATCAAACCGCTCATTTTCGGCTTGATTATCGGCGCTATTTCGTGTCACAAGGGATTAGGCACCGAAGGCGGCACAGTCGGCGTTGGGCGCTCAACGACAAGCGCGGTCGTGCTGGCTTCAATCATCGTGATTATCGCCGATTTCTTTTTGGCGCGCGCGCTCCAGTTTGTTTTCGGCACTCCGGCGGGCATTTAGTTTATGGATTTTTCTCAAACAACGGCGACCAAAGCCGAGACAAAATCAAACGATGGATTTGAAGTGAGCAGCGAAATCACGCGCGAATCACCGTTTGAAGTGACCGATGAGCCGGAGCGCGCGGTTCCCGCCATCGAATTTGAAGACGTTCATCTTTCGTTTGACGACCGCAAAATTCTCGACGGTCTGAGCTTTATCATCCGAAAAGGCGAAACGAAAATAGTTTTGGGCGGTTCCGGCGGCGGCAAATCAACTATTATTAAATTGGTTCTGGGTCTTTTAAAACCCGATTCCGGGCGCATTTTTGTTGACGGCGAGGACATCACCAACTTTACCGAGCCGGAGATGATGACCGTGCGCCAGAAAATCGGAATGGTTTTTCAGGAAGGCGCGCTGTTCGATTCGCTCTCGGTTTACGACAATGTGGCTTACAGGCTGCACGAAAAAAACGTGCCTGAAGATGAAGTCGAAGCCGAAGTCCGAAAAATGCTGCGCTTTGTAAATCTCGAAGATGCGATTGACAAAATGCCGGTCGAGCTTTCCGGCGGAATGCGGCGTCGCGTCGGAATCGCGCGCGCTCTCGTCGGCAATCCGAAAATTATTATGTTTGACGAGCCGACCGCAGGGCTTGATCCGCCGACTGCCAGAACGATCTGCGAGCTGGCGATAAAGTTAAGAGATTTGCAGGACGTTTCTTCGATTTTCGTGACGCACGAAATGAACAATCTCGATTATATCTGCGGCGAATATGCGACCTTAGATGAAAACGGCGAAATAGTTTTTGAAGAAGAAGGCAAACGATTGTGCTTAATCAACACCAAAATAATAATGCTCCGCGAAGGCAACATTATTTTCAGCGGTACGGACGAAGAATTGCGTCGGGTAGAAGACGCTTATATTCAGAAATTTATTAAGGGCAAATAATCTTGTTTTATAATATTTCGACTCGGATAAAAGTTTATGGCAAGTTCTGGAAAAACAATCGGCTTTAGAGAGCTGCGCGTCGGAATTTTTACGCTGATTGCACTCGCAGTTTTGATTTTTCTGCTTTTAAACGCTTCGGGAGATTTCAACCCGTTTGAGCGCAAATTTCAGCTCAAAGCCAATTTCACGAGCGCCGAAGGTCTGCGAGAAGGCGGGCAGGTTCAGCTTGCCGGAATGCCGATTGGCAAAGTCCAAGAAGTAAAACTTCGCCCGCCGGGCGCCGCTGACGAGCCGAAAGTCGAGGCGACCTTTACGGTTTCGGAGATTGTTGACGGTCAGCCGGTTTTCGAGCGGATTAGAACCGATTCGACCGCGCAGCTTGTCGCTTCCACGGTTCTCGGAAACGACAAAGTGATTGACATTTCGCCGGGAACTTCAGCCGGTCAGCCCGTCCCGGAAAATTACGTTTTAAGATCGGTTGTTCCCGCGACGATTAACCAATTAACGGTTTCCGGCAACGAGCTGGTTCAGCAGCTCAATCGTTTGGCGATTCCGATGACCGATATTGCGACTAAAATCAACGAGGGCGAAGGAACGCTCGGCAAAGTCATCAACGACGAACAGCTTTATAACAATCTGAACGCGACAATTGCACAATCGCGCGGCACGGTCGCCGAGTTACAGTCAGTCGCGAGACAGTTGAATCGCGGCGAAGGAACGGCGGGAAGACTCTTGAACGACCCGGCAATTTACAACAGCATTAATCGCTCGACCGAACAGCTTGAAGCAATTGCGAGAGATTTGCGCGCCGGGCGCGGAACCGCCGGTAGATTGCTGCGCGACGAAGCGTTGTATAACGATTTGCGCGCGACAGTCGCCGAAACGCGCGCTTCGGTTGCGCGTCTGTCTCAGATTGCCGAGCGATTCGACCCGATTATTCTTGACCTCAGCGAAGGTCGCGGAACCGCCGGAAAATTTTTAAAAGACGAAGCTCTTTATAACGAAGCCCGCGATACGTTGGCGCGTTTTAATTCGACCGCGCTTCGAGTCGAAAATATCGTATCGGCAGCCGAACGCGGCGAAGGCACGCTCGGAAAACTTATTCGTGACGAAACGCTATACAACAACGTCAATCAGGCTACATCGGAAGTGAATAAACTGATTTACGATTTTCGACAAAACCCGAAAAAATATTTAACCGTCAAATTCGAGCTTTTTTAAACGCTTGAAAATGTCAAAACAAAAAATTTGTGATGCATGTCAGAACCGCAAGCGTGAGCGCGGCTTGTGTAGAATGAGCCGCGCTCACGCTTGCGGTTCTGACCATATAGTAACCTTTACTTATCGGTTTTCTTTGGCAAAGAAACGGTTTTCACATCCACAGTTATTTCTTTTAAACGGTTAACAATCTCTGCCGGCATTGATTCCTGAAAACGTCCGCCCAGATGTTTGGCGAAAAACCGTTCTGCTGCGGCAATCATCGCCATTTGATTGAGCGGTCGCTGAAAACCGTGACCTTCGTCGGGCGCGACGATATATTCTACCGGCAAATTTTTGTCGCGCATGGCAATGATAATTTGGTCGCTCTCAATTTTGTTGACGCGCGGGTCGTTTGCGCCGTGAACAATCATCAGAGGCGTTTTGATTCGCTCGACGAAATTGAGCGGAGATTGCCTTTTGAGCTGCGCTTTTCCAGCTTCGGTTGTTAAATCGCCTATTCGTACTTTGTCAATAATTCGCAGGCTTTCCCAATACGCCGGGATTATTTCAAGCGTGGTAATCAAATTTGACGGAGCTACTATAGCCACAGCCGCGCGATAGATGTCTGGCGTAAAAGCGACACCGGCGAGCGTCGCATAACCGCCGTAGCTGCCACCGATGATTCCGACTCGTTTTTCATCAACAATTCCCTGCGCGACGAGATGCTTGATTCCCCAAGTCAAATCGTCCTGCATTTTTTCGCCCCACTGAAGATTTCCCGCATCAACAAATCGTTTGCCGTAGCCTGTAGAACCGCGAAAATTCGGCTGTAAAACCGCATACCCTCGATTTGCCCAAAACTGCGCGTAAGAGTTGTATTCCCACCAGCTCCTCGATTGCGGTCCGCCGTGCGGATTTACAATCAGCGGCAGCTTTTTCGCCGCGATGTTTTTTGGAAGCGTCAGATAAGCCGGAATTTCTAGATTGTCGGAAGACTTGTAACGAATTATTTTCATCTCCGCCAGATGTTGGCGCGGTAAACGCTCGCGTGTGCGGTATTGTAGTTTTATGTTTCTGCTCGGACGGTCAAATAAATAAACTTCACCCGGTTCCACATCCGAATAGACAAAAGCCAGCCACACCTTTTCATCTTTTGTCCCGGACGGAAATTCGATTGTTTTGCCTGCAAACCGGTTTTGCAGAAATTTGTAATCAGCCGCAAATTGCGGGTCTTTGTAATCGAAACGGAGCTTATCGTCTTCGTAATAAGTCGCTATTATTTCACCCGAAAGATTCGAGAATATTGCGCCTCCGAAATCAACGCGATTGAGCGGATCGCTTTCAACCGTTTCGATTTTGCCGGTTTCAACATCGAGCAGCACAAGCTTCGACAAATTAACATCCGCGCCCTTATTGGTCGTCATATAAACGCGGCGATTGTCTTTGTGAAAGCGGACGGGCGTGCAGGTTTCAAAAACGCTGCACGAAAAAATCTGCGTAGATTTATCGCCTGCGTCAAGGCGCAAAATCTCCGTATCGCCCGCTGTCGTCGAGCGTCTTGCGAGCCGGAGTTTATCCGTATTGTCAAACTGCCAGCCGACAAAACGATCCGTGTTTTGGCGCAGCAGCGTTTGCTCCCCGGTAGAAATTTTTATTTTGTAAAGATCGTGCCATTTCGGATCGCGGGCATTTAGTCCGACATAAATTTCGTCCGGGTTATTAAGCGGCAGTCTGTAAATGCTTGTTTGGACGTTCTTCGCGTTTGTCAGATTACGCGCCACCGGAACTTCCGCTCCGCTCTCCGGTTTCGCGTCAACCGGAATGGCGTAAACGTTATAATTTTCATCTCCGTTATTGTCCTTATTGAACATAATGAATCTGGAATCACGACTCCAAAAAATCCCTCCAATCGGACGTGCCGATTCATTTGTCAAAACGCGAGCTTTTTCAAATGGTTCTTCCGTAAGTTTTAACCAGATGTTCATTGTGCCTTTATACGGCTTGCGAAAAGCAATGAATTTGCCGTCAGGAGAGATTCGCGCCCCCGTGATTTCGGGATTTCCGAAAATTATCTCGCGATCAATAATCGGCGGTAAATTATTTTGAGCCTGAACCGAAAATAACGTACCGAAAGACGTGAAAATTGATAAAAGAATTGGAACGAAGAGGAAAATTTGTCTGAACATATAGAAATTTACACGAGCTTTGGATTCAGTTTAATTTAAAGGCAGCTTCCATAAATCCATTTTTAAAATTAAAATGCATGAATTTCGCCCGCCGAATTTATGCTCCCAACCTATCACAAGCCGCGAAGCGTTTATTGTGTAAAACAAACATCTTTGTTTGTCTTTAGCGCGCGCGCATTAATTTTCTATATTCGGCGGGAGTTGTCTCGGTTAAACGTTTGAAAGTTTTAGAAAAAAGGCTTTGGTCGGGGAAACCGCAGTTTAAAGCTATCTCCGAAAGCGATAAATCCGTTGAGGCGAGCGCATTTTTTGCCGCGTCAATTCTTAAGAGCCGAATATAATCGGCAATTGTGTAGTTATATTTTTGGCGAAAAACACGCGATAGATGAACCGGATGGACGTTTACAGTTCCGGCAATTTCAGCGATTGTGTGGTTTTGAGTGAACTCCGCCCGAATAAAATCTCGCGCGCCGGAAAGCCATTTCGGGACGGATTCTTTCCGTAACGTGTTATCTTTTCGGCGGTCAAGCTCAACTGCAATTTCAAGCATCACCGCTTCAATCGCCAGCGGCGAGGCATTATCTTCCGAGTCGAACTCCAACGCCAGCTTTGAGATCAGCGAAGGCAGCGAACCACCGCGGAAATCACCGGAATCCGTAAGTTTCACCTGATGCTGAGACAAACGATTCAGCCAGTCAGGTAGAATTTCAACGCTCAAACAAACAATTCCTTTTCCATAATAATCTTCCGAATGTTCTTCATTAGCCGGTCGAAAAATCGTCAGGAACTGACCGCATTCACGCTTTTTTCCGGCATATATTTCGGAAAAATTTCCGCGCAAAACAAAAACAAAACGAGCATTCTCGTGAATATGATTCGGACTTTGCGCACCTTGAACATAAGCAGCTTTCCGAATCCGTAAACCGGGAATCGTGCGCTTTCCAAGGATTTTAAAATCGGTGTCCTTCATTCGTTCAATCTCTTAAAAGACAAATCAAACCGAAACTGCTTTGATTTCCTGAACAACTCGAACTGCTGATTCGAGCGCGCCCTGCATCCACGAAGGATTGAAAGAAGCGTGTTCTCCGGCGAAAAAAATTCGGTTTTCAGGTTTTTGGAGCATAGGGATTTGATCTAAATCGGGATGCCCCCAGGCGCCCAGAACATACGGGTCTTCGCTCCAGCATTTAGCAAAGCCTGTTTCATAGTTTTCGCGCAGACCGGGAAAATAATCTTCCAGTTTTTGGGCGGTAACCTGCAAGCGTTCGTCTTTCGGCAAACTTCGCAGATTTTCCGAAATGTCGCCGCGTAAATACGCCTGCAAAATTCCGCGCGTCGAATTTTGCCCGAAAGACGAATCCCAAATTTCGCCGTAATTATCGCCGATGGCGTTGCCGTTTAAACCTTTTTCCAGCCAAAATTTCTTCCGGGTTTGCAGAAAAATTCGCGACGCCGAATCGTATTTTACTTTTTCAATCACATCTCGTTTCGCTTTTGAAAGCTGCGGCTCGATTTCGATTTTCCGCAACATTGTGAGCGGCGCGGCGCAAATTAAAAAGTCCGCCGAAATTGTTTCGAGTTTTCCATTTTCGCTGAATTTGACCGCAACGGCATCTTTTCGCTGCTCGATCCGCGCGGCTTTTGATTCGTAATGAATTTTGCCTGCTAGCTTTTCGGCAAACGCTTTTGGCAGAGCATCATTGCCGCCCCGAATTTTTTTCCATTTCTGCGGCTTTTCGAGATGCACCAAAGAGTCCATCGCATCGGCGAATTTTCCCCAGCTTACTTCGTCGCGCTTGTTTTGCCTGATTCGGACAAACTTTCCCTGCGCCGGATAAAAAGGAATCAGCGGTAACCTAAACTCTTTGATATAGCGATGCGTTAAACTGTGATTTTCCTGAATCCGCGCCGCGCCCGCCTCTGCGTAAAGATTTTCGGCAAACGGCTCGCGCAAAGTTAAAATTCGTCCGCCGACGCGATTCTGCGCTTCCAAAATCGTGACCGAATGTCCCAATTTTGCGAGTTCGTAAGCCGCCGCTAAACCGGACAAACCTGCGCCAATAACGATTATTTTCCGCTTCTGAACCTGCGAAAACGCTAGCTGCGGAAATGATGCGAAAGCCCCGCCGAATCCTGCGATTTTCAAAAATTGGCGGCGGTTTATCGTCATCGAATTATTTAGCGGCGGTCGTTTCCGCTTTTTTGATTTGAATTCCCGTTCCGATTGGAAAAAGCCCGGGCAAACTGATCGGCAGACGCCCGCGAATATCCTGTTCGCCGAGAACGGCGCGCGCCGTCGCGCGCTGCAAGACAGCCATATCGCCGTAAGCGACCAGATAAGTTCTCATTTGCGGAAAAGCGGTCAAAAGATACGGATTTCCGAAGCTGATTCCGACAACGTTTTTGTTTTCTGCCAGTAAATCCCGCAGAACTTTGACGCTTGAATCAGGCAGCCCGACGCTTCGCGCCTGCCCTGTGCGGACGCGACCGTAAAGCGGCGCGATTATAATTTCGGCGCGGCGGGCTTTTTCCAGCGTTTCTCGAATCTCTTTTTCGGTCGAGCGCTCGTCCAATATAGCGGCATCGAATTTCATTCCGCCGCGCCTCATTTCGCGCAAAAATGTGTTTCCAACCCACGATTTATCGTCACCGTTTGTAATTCCCAGAACGAAGATATTCCCATTTTTTAGTGGAATCGCGCCGCCTTCAGACTTAACGAGCGTGACGGCTTTGTTAGCGACTTCCTGAGACAAATCGCGAGCCGCTTGCGATGCGACAATCGTGTCGAGCGCTTGAATTGGCGCGAGACGATTTTTCGCCAAACCAAGCTCGTATTTTAAAGCCAGAATCTTTCCGACCGATTCGTTTAATCTCGCTTCGGAGATTCTGCCCGATTGGACTGCTTCGCGCAGACCGCGAATCGTCAGGTCAACATCTGCCGGTTTTAAAATCATATCCGCGCCAGCCAAAAACGCGCGGACGGCGGCTTCGTCCTGATGAAAATAAAGCGTCAAACCGCTCATATCCATTGCGTCGGTAACAATCAAGCCTTTAAAACCAAGCTCTTTTCGCAAAATCTGCGTATTGACAATGGGCGACAGAGTGGCGGGAAGATACGCTTTTTCGGCAACGATTTCAGTGCCTTCCGGGGCGTTAACAGGCGCAATCGGTTTTTCGAGCGGCTTGATTTCAGTCGCATCAATTTGCGGCAGTGCGATATGCGCGACCATTACGGAGGCAACACCGGCATCAATCGCATTTTTAAACGGAACCAGCTCGATTTGATCGAAACGCGAGCGCGGCAAATTAATAATCGGCAGCCCGCGATGCGAATCAACCGCCGTGTCTCCGTGTCCGGGAAAATGTTTGACTGTGGCTAAAACATTTTCCGCTTGCAAACCGTTGATGAATGCAGCACCGAAACGTGAAACGTCTGCCGGATTTTCGCCGTAAGACCGCACGTTGATGACCGGATTATCGGCGTTGTTATTGACATCAACGACGGGCGCAAAAACGTGATGAACGCCGAGCGCGCGGGCTTCTCTGGCGGTAAATCCGCCTTGTCGCCGCGCCAATTCCGGCTCTCCGGTCGCCGCGACCGCCATATTCCAAGGGAAACTTACGGTGTCTTCAAAACGCATTCCGGTGCCGTATTCAAAATCGGCGGAAATCAAAAGCGGGTATTTTGCCGCCGCCTGCATCCGATTCGTTAAATGCACGGCTTCGTAAACCGGCGAGGCGAATAAAACGATTCCTCCCACTTTGTTCGTTTCGATGTGGCGTTTTAACTCGACGAATTCGGGATTGTCCTGATTTAAAAATCTGGCGTTGATTCCGACCGAGACTAACTGACCGACTTTTTCTTCCACCGTCATTCGCCGCAATTCTTTTTCAGCCCATTTCGAGGCTTTTTGCGACGGCTCGACAAAACGGTTTATCGTGCGGTTGTTTTGCGCCGCAACAAACGGCGCTGAATTCAGAAACAGAAAACAGACGAGAAACAGGCTTAAAAATTTGTAAAAATTCATTTTGGAAAAACGCCGGACGCGGCGGGTTTTGTTCCTGCGATTTTAAAGGAAAGATTTGTTTTTGTGAAATCGGACAAAAATATCGGACAGAAAATAAAGAGCGGCTCAATAATAAGGAATTAATTAGAAACTTTTAGGGATACTTTTTTTAATATTTTCGCGCGTTAACTAGTAGTGGAATTGAAAACTAAACATTATTAAATTTAATAATGTTTAGTTTTCTAATTGGCGATAAGTTAAAGGCAGATAAAGAGAGGCGCACAGATGAAAGTTATCAAATTATTACCGGCAATCGTTTTATTTGCGGCAATGTCCGGCGGCGCATTAGCACAGGACGAGACAATTAGCGTTGAGACGAATCTGGTGACATTGAATGTTGCGGTTACGGATAAAAACGGCAATTATGTGAAAAATCTGAAAAAGGAAGATTTTGAAGTTTTCGACAAGAACGTCAAACAGGAAATCGAACAATTTTCTGCAGAAGAATCTCCCGTTTATTTCGGCATCGTTTATGATTTGCATCCGACGACCGACGAACGGACGAAAAATGTTTTAGACTCTCTGCGGCAATTTACTAAAGAGCTAAAACAAAAAGACAATTTTTTCATAACCGTATTTAATGAGCGTGGAAGCCTGACAACCGATTTTGTGCCGACCGGCGAGCAAATTCAGACGGCGCTTCTCGATGCCAAACCGAATTCGCCCAATTCCCTTTACGACGCTGTTTTCGCCGCTTCAAGCAAAGTCCGCGAAAATAAAAACTCGAAGCAGATTTTGATAATTTTGACCGACGGAGAAGATCATTCGAGTCATCACAGCCTAAAAGAATTGCGGCTGCATTTGCGAGGCATAAACTTGCCGACATATACCATTAGCTTCGCCGATCAGAATCAGCGTTTGTGGAGTTATACCGACATTTATCGCGGTCAGCAAAAGCAGACTTTGGGAGCAACGGAAACCAATCAGCTCAATCGCGCCGCGCTCGACGAATTAAGCCGCACGAGCGGCGGACAATCATTCGAACAAATGATTCAGAATCGCCTTTTCTTATATACGATTTTAAGAAAAGTTCAGACCGAGGTCGAGAATCAATACGTGATCGGCTTTTATCCTGAAACCGTGGACAATAAATGGCACAAGCTGAAAGTTGCCGTCAAAGCGGAAAAAGGCGGTAAATTTCGCCTGTCAAATCGGAGAGGTTATCAAAGTTTAACGAAAAAAGGATAACTTTTATTACATTTATGAAATGCAGAAGGCTTTGTTCATTCGTGAGCAAAGCCTTTTAGTTGATATGAATTAATCGGATGTAATAAAATGACCTGGAAAAATAACAAATCTTTTTGTTCAGATCGAATTAAAAAATTAAAGGCGTATTGCCGGAAAGCTATTTTCAATGATTTCTATTCTGGAAGGACAACGACAGTCATGAAAAACCTATGTTTCAGCCTAGCTCTCACGCTCGTTTTCTTATCGGCGGTTATCGGAATTAAAGCTCAATCACAAACTTCCGCGTTCGCCGGAAATTGGATGTTGGATAAGGAAAAAACCAACACCAGCAAAGATTTCCCCCAAAAACTGAAAAACTACAAAATGGCGGTTAGCGGAACCGAGAGCAATATTAACGTCAAAAGCCAGATTGACGGATACGTGCCGATTGAAGCCGAAGGACGCGGCGCTGTAACTCCTGTTACCCAGAGTGCAAGCAGGATGGGAAATGCGCAGCCGACCGGAGAGATTAAGTCTGCGACTTCCGGGACGGAAAAGATAAATTACGGCGGAACAATGGCGTTATTTTTCACCACAAACGATGCTGTCTATAATCTGAACGGTGAAGAAGTAAAAATTGAAACTCCGCAAGGCTTAGTCAGAGTTAAAGCCAAACCGGATAAAAGCGGCAAATCGCTGCAACTCACGACAATTCGCCGGATTAAAACCCCGAATGGCGAAATGGAAGTTACCACCAGAGAGGTCTGGAAACTTTCTGAAGACGGTAAATCAATAAAATTACTGAGAACGGTTGAAACGCCTACCGTCCGTGACGAAATTACGATGATTTTGGCTAAAGTCGGTTAGTAAGCAGTTTCAACAAAACCCGCCGTAATATAACCAAAAACCAGATTCTATCTCAATAATGATTTGGTTTTCTTGGGACAGTCTGCGCTGGACTGATCTTGACTGACGTGCCCACAATATTCTTTTATTTCCCGTTTTCCCTTTTTTTCGGTTCAAATTTGAGACGAAAAAGCCTTATCGAATCACATCGGCGAGCGTGAAACCGTTTATGCTGCGAATTTGCGTATTATTTCCAGCGAGCGCGAGATTTCCGCCGCTCTCGGTGATTGAGCCATTGTTTGCCATAAAGAGAAAGAGGCTTCATTGCGAAGTCTCTTTCGGTTTAAATTTCTACTAATAAAGCGTTATTTATTCCCTACCCCAAGGCTCATCGGGGTCTTCCCATCCCTCTTGTTCGCCATCTCCATCTTTACCATCATCGCCGCTGCCCCAGCCAGTATCACCATCTTCCCTTGTCTCAGTTCTGTCGTGACTTGAATCTTTATCTGATTCTCCTTTTTTATCATTATTATCGCGCACGTCAAATATGTCTAATTTTTCCATTTTTTAATCCTCCGGTATATAAAAACTTGAAGCGGGGTGTTCTTTTTTCACCTCTTCGGTGCAAAGCCTTTTAATTTCGGGGTTTATTTCTAAATATTTTATCCCCGTATGTTTAGCTTTGATTTGTTGTTTTTTATCTATTGTTTTTAGATATTGTTCCTTTAGTTTCTTGCTGTATTCTCTTTCTTGACTTATGAGCGTCTTTATCTTTTCAAGCTCGTATTCGATTGAACTGTAATCGGCAAGCATTTCCCCCCTTTGTTGAATTTTTTCGGGAAACTTCAACAAAGGTTTAAGAACGGCTAGAAAAGCGGAAATTAATCCTAGTATTTTCCAGATATATCCACCGTAAGCCGTTCCCCAAATCCAAAGACCGGTAATAGTTGCCGAAGCGGTTATAGCAAGCGGAATTTCAATAAAGAAGTTGATTTTCCGTAATCTCTTCAACTCTGCCTTTTGGATTTTCACATTGAGTAAAGCAGTTCTATAATCGTCATACACATTCCATACAGGATGTGTTAAATCGCGTTTTTGATTATTTTCCATATTACTCAAATATTTGAGAGAAAGCCTTTTTGCGAATTGCCGCTATCTCTTAACGCCCCAAACGAAAACAAAACCTATCATCGAAATGAAAAAATATTTTTCTCGAATCTTTAAAGCGAAAAGTGAAGCTGTTTTAACGCGGATGTGTGGAAAGCAGGCGATACCGACGCTCGCATTACTCGGCAAACTGGATTCTAGTGTGTCTGTCTTCACAATCCCATTTTAAATAGTCAATAACAATGAACTTCTCTTTTGGGGTAAGTATGAATTCTATCGAGTTTTTGTTTGCCGCAACATCACGTTCTATTTTTTTGAAATCGCGTTCGGCAATAAAAACGTCTGTTGCTATTACTCCCCTGCCTAAATCTATTTCAGTTTTCAATATAGTTGTTTTCCAATCATCGCTTCTGACTAGAGCTTTAGTTATTGTTTCGCTATTAAAAATCTCAATACATTTTTTTGCGGTTTCGAGCGCCACAACGGATTTAAGTGGAAAACTTTCTGTTTTCTGTTTTCCCTCTTTTATAATTTCTGCCACTCCAAAAATATGATTTATGTGTTCCGGCGGGGGCTGTTCTTTTGGCATCGTAATCGGAGCTTGAGTTTTTTCTTGTATAAAAACCAGAGCCTCAAGTAACTCAATATCCCAATCAATGTTTACTTTTTGTTTAGATTTAACCTTGTCTGAATGAAGTTTTAGTCCTGTTTCCGGCGAGTAAAAATTCATTATGATTAAAGATGAAAGTAATTTTATACGGAACTTTCTGCTTATCGTTTGCTATGGTGGTTTCTTCTATTCCGGTCTTAACGATTTTAAATTCAACCCTGTCCAGACTCGCGGTTTCTCCGTTCGGCAGTCTGGTTTCTACTCGTAGCGGAATGATGTAATCAGGCGGAATTGGCTCAAGTATTAACTTTGAATTCTCTGTTATAAGCGGCTTTAGTAATTCAGGAAAAAAATAAGGGAATTCTATTGATTCAATAAACTTTCCTTCAATTTCGACGGGCGTTGACCGAAAAAAGTTTGCCCTGAAAATTTTCGATTTTCGAGTCTCGATAAAGTTTGGTCGGTTTCTGCGCCCGTTCTCTCCAGTTCGACAAGCTCGCGTCGCGCTGTGTCAGCCGAAATTATGTACTCAAAGCCAATTCTCTCTAAGCTCATTAAACACCCCTCTGCACGCTTTTCTGTGCAAAGGAAAAGATAACAATCTTAGAAAGTTAAATTATTTTGGCTGTGTTGAAGGGATTTAATAAACCGAGCCGAGCTAATTGAACTCTAGCAAAAGTTGAATGATTAAATTTGAGGGGCGTGCGAAAGAAAAAAGCCGCTAATTGAAGCGGCTTTTTTCTTTGAGAGAAATTTTAACAATTTAAGATGCAAGCTGCCTACGCCCTCGCCTACTTTGATTTGTTCGGTGTGCTTTGAATTCAAAACCTAATTGTTTACTGCACTTTTTCAACCGGTATTTGAATTCCATCCGGCTCAATTGTGACGCTATCATATTCCTGCTCGCTTTGTTCCTCATACGAAACTGGAGTTGGAGTCGGAATTTGAATAACAATTCCCGGAGGCGGCTCGGATTCAAGATTTAATATTAAAATTCGGGGATTTTTACCTTGCGGCTCAGCTCTAATAAGTTTCAGCGTGTAACCCGGAGTCGGCATTACAGGCATACCTTTCACACGCAAAGTTGAAGGCGTTGTTCTGAAATCTTGTATAGCCGACCACTCTTCTGACTCCCCTTCATCATCGCTCTCATCTTCAATTAGAATTGTAGAGGATTCGGAAGGCTTGTGAGCAACAACCTCTGTTGTGCTGGATACGACTCTCAATACATATCGCTCCGGTGATTGGAGTTCAACCGATAAATCGAATTGAAGCCGTTCTGTCAGCAGAGCCTTACAAGGGTCGCCATTGCCGTTGTGTGTTAACGAAAGAACAACCTGTGGCGGGTTAGACTTCAAAATACTTCCGTCCCAAGAAAGTTGAAAATCATGAGTCCTGCAACCTCCGCCGTAAACGACATCCAGAATTAATTTATCGCCTTTGAGACCTGCGCTTTCGATTCCAACCATATCATCGCCAATCGGTTTCCCGTCCCTGACTAATGAGCGAAGCACCAATAAAGTATCCCCCGCAGAGTTTTTGATGCGAGCACCTCGCACCCATTTCTCCTTCATTGTTTTGGAAAATTTAAAAATTTGAATCGCCGTTAGTGCAGGTCCTGTCGGCGGCGTGCCATACAGAACGAAATCTTGAATACCATCTTGCGGCGGCATTACGTATTTTACTTTGGAAAGACCGACATTCTTCCAACCAAGCGTTGGAGCATAAGCGATAACATCAAGCATAATCGCTCCCTCAACTGAAGTTAAATCTGCATCAATTATATTCATATTTCCTCCATAGTAGTGCTTCTTTTTAAACGAAATTTATTGATTAGTGAATGCTGAATTTAACAGTTTTCCTATCGCCGCACTCGTTAAAACAATAGCTGTTAATGTTCAATCAAGATATTCCGGTCTAATATTCCTAACTGTTAACGACCCAAACAAAAACAAAAACTATCAAAAATTTATTTCTCGAATCCTTTGCGAAAAGTGAAACTGTTTTAACGCGGATGCGTGGAGATGTCAATGTGTTTTAATTTACAGTTTTTGTTTCACGCAGAATCAAACTCAGAAAACAGAAAAATTATTTAAAGTAGTCTTCTATTTTACTCAATTCAACATAGACATTTTCCTGAAGCGATTTTGAAAAATACTCGTTAAATGAGGAGTCAATTCTTTCTTTAATCACTGAATGGGAAAGCTCCTTTAGATTTTCATTCAAATCAGTAACACTCACTTCCGTTCTATTTATATTTGTAGAAATTAAACCTGCTGCATCCATTGTTCCCAAAATTCCAGCCGCATAATCGACTGTAAAGAAAGAAGATTCTGAAAGTAATACTCTTATATCGAATGGCTTTCTGGTTTCATATGCAAACAAGCAAAGATTAATCGCCAACAGCGCTCCTGTACCTGCTCGATTGATAAATAAATCCGCAACTTCAGAGATTGCCTTTCTCTCATCTGGAGTTGGAGTGGGTAGATTTGGCTTTTCTGAAAATTGCCTTACGAGTACATTCGTTTCAGCAATTCGCGTTTCAACGCTTTCAAGTTTTGTAGGTATGGCTTCAATTTTTTGAGATAAATCTTTCGCCGCCTCCGATATGTCTTTTCCGGTAGTGGAGACATCGCGGGACGCATTATCAAGCGCAGTTAGATTCTGCGAAAGCGAGGCATTTGAATATACGGCATAAGCAATTGCGAGAATTGCAAGTATCATTGAGGCAAACGTCAATCCAAAGTTAAAGTATTCTGCTAGTTTTGGATTTTCACCCCATCTGACGGTTATTAAAACGACAATAATTGCGAGTACTCAAGACAAGTTAGAGCATGGGAAGCATTGGAAAAAGCCGGAATCGCTGATTTTCATTTTCACGATTTACGGCATTGCGCGGCGACAGACCTTTGGCGGCTCGGTGTCGAGCAAATGGGAATCAAGAAAACTTTAGGTCACAGCAAGATTACAACCTCAGAACTTTACGTGAATTTAGGCGATGCCGATTTACGCGAAGGTTTGCAGAGGTTAGGTAATAAATATTCTGATTATTTGATGTGAGGTGATTATGAACGAAGAAAACAAAGCAGTTTTAAACGCAAGAGATGTGTTTTCGATTGGAGACGAAGTAATGATGACACAAGAAGCCTTTAAAAGAGGGTTGTTTCCGGTGCTTTTCGGCAAAAGACGTTGTGGTTGGGTTTTCACATGAACCTCATCTGGTTAGGGTTCGGGTAGAGAATCGAAAGCAAGCAAGCAGTTATCACATTGATTTTTGGCAATTAAATAGTGATGAGATTCCGCCGCCACACGCCATTTTCACGTCAACGGCTGAAACAGAAAAACGGACGCTTTAATTTTAATTTTAAAACGCCCGTCTTTGCTGTATATGCCCAGGACTGGAATCGAACCAGCACGGATCTCTCCACACGCCCCTCAAACGTGCGCGTCTACCAATTCCGCCACCTGGGCGAATTTGAAATTTCAAATCTGAAATCTCAAATTTCAAATAAATTCAAAAAACTAGTTCTTATTGGCAGCCTGATTTGCGGGCGCCGTGTTCGCTGCGGGCGAAGCCGCAGCGTTGGCATTGCCGACATTGGCGTTCGATGCTGCTGTGTTTGTGGTTGTTGCAGCCGTATTTGCGTTGTCCGTCGCGGTGTTCGCGCTCGTGTTTGCGCCCATCGCGTTTTCGGTCGCAATCGCCGAATTCGCATTAGCGTCGCCGGTTGTCGCAGGCGACTCGGCAGGCATTGCTCCCGATTCTAAAACCGAACGCCCGCCGGTCAAAGCATTTTGACTGAGCAAAAACGCCGACAGCATAAAAAGCGTCGCCGCGCCGATGGTGATTTTCGACAAAATATTGAGCGTCCCGCGCGGACCGAAAGCCGTGCTGGAAACGCTGCTCGTAAAAAGCGCGCCTGCGTCGGATTTGCCGGGCTGAAGCAGCACCGATGCAATCAAAGTGATGCAGGACAAAATAAATAATGCGTAAAGTAAATAAATCAATGTAACTGCCTCTATTTATAATTAACAATTTGAGCAAAGCTCTGTGCGTCGAGACTGGCGCCGCCGACCAATGCTCCGTCAACGTCCGCCTGTTCCATCAAAGCTCGAATATTATCGGGTTTGACCGAACCGCCGTAAAGAATTCTGGTCGCTTCGGCGATTTCCGCCGAATGATTTCGTTCGAGCGTTTGGCGAACAAAGCCGTGCATTTCTTGAGCCTGTTCGGGCGTGGCTGTCCTTCCGGTGCCGATTGCCCAAACAGGCTCGTAAGCGATGATGATACTTTTCATATCAACGGTTGTCAAACCCTGCAAACCGCCCGCCAATTGAGTTTCGACAACCGATTCGGCACGTCCGGCTTCCCTTTCGGGCAGCATTTCGCCGACGCAAACTATCGGTTTTAAGCCCGCCGCCAAAGCCGCACGGATTTTTTTGTTCACTGATTCGTCCGTTTCTCCAAAAAACTGCCGCCGTTCGGAATGACCGATAATGCAATACTGCGCGCCGACATCTCGAATCATATCTGCCGCGACTTCGCCCGTCTGCGCGCCGTGTTTTTGTTCGGCAGCGCAATCCTGCGCGGCAATTTTTACATTCGAGCCTTCGAGCCGGTCAGCGACAGTTTTCAGATGAACGAAAACAGGCGCGATGACGACTTCGCAATGATTGGCGTTCGCCGTCAGAGTTTTTAATTCAAGGGCTGTTTCGACTGCTTCAGTAAGCAGCTTATACATTTTCCAATTTCCGGCAATAACGGGTTTTCTCATAATTAGACGACTATCTTATTTGGAAAATTCGGAAATAAATTTGAAGCCTGAAGCTGTCCGGTTTGGTCGTAAAATTCGACATCGCCGTATTCGTCGCAAATCCAAACTTCTTTCGCCCCGCGCTCGAAATAAAGCTCGCGCTTCTCGGTCATTTCTTCCTCCGAATTGCTCATTGAAAGAACTTCGACGCAAACTTCAGGCGCTATTGAAGCAGCGGTTTCTTCGCGAATAATCGCTAAAGTTCCGTTAGAAGCCCAAGCAACGTCGGCAACCTTTGTTCCTTTGCTGGTATTAATCGCGCATTCTGAAAGGGCAATGCCGTTTGGTCCTTGAGTTCTCAAAATAAATGCGATTTCGCCCTGAAAAACAGAATGTCCAATGCGGTGCGCAGACATAATTATTCTTCCTCTTTCATCCGTTTCGATTTTAAAAGGTAGATTTTGTAAGCTCGGCTCATTAATCACTTGCTGCCAATCCATTAGCTTTCTCCTTTCGCTTATTTGTCGTTTAAAGCTGCAACTCCGGGCAATTCGTCTCCGGCTAAAAATTCGAGAGTTGCGCCGCCGCCCGTCGAAATATGGGAAATTTTATCGGCTAAACCCGATTGATTGATTGCCGCAACCGAATCTCCGCCGCCGACAATCGAAGTTGCGCCCGCTTCGGTTGCGTCGGCGACTGCTTGCGCTATTGCCAGCGTGCCTTCGTCAAAAGGCTTTTCTTCAAACATTCCCATCGGACCGTTCCAGATGATCGTTTTCGCGCCTTTTATTGCATTTTTAAATGTTTCGACGGTTTCCGCGCCGATGTCCAGACCGACGAGTCCGGCGTTGGTAAATTCAACCGGAATTGTTTTGCGCGAATTCAAAGGATCGTAAGAATCTACGACCTGATGATCGGTCGGAAGCAATAATTCAACTCCTGCTTCCTCTGCCTGTTTTTTGATTTCGAGCGCGGTCGGCATCATTTCATTTTCGACCAGAGATTTTCCGACTGTAAAACCTTCGGCTTTAAAAAATGTGTAAGCCATTGCGCCGCCGATTAATAATTTATCAACTTTGCGCTCGATCAAGGATTTAATCACCGGAATTTTGTCCGAAACTTTCGCGCCGCCGAGGATTGCGACAAACGGGCGTTCAGGGTTGTTGAGCGCTTTTGACAGAAAACTTAATTCTTTTTCCATCAACAAACCGGCAACCGCGTCTTCAACAAACTTAGTGATTCCGGCGGTCGAAGCGTGCGCCCGGTGCGCCGCGCCGAAAGCGTCGTTGACATAAACGTCGCACAGTTCGGCTAGCTGCTGGGCGAAAGCGTCGTCGTTTTTTTCTTCGCCGCCGTGAAAACGCAGATTTTCGAGCAGCACAACATCGCCGTTCCGCATTCCTTCAACCTTCGATTTCGCCGCTTCGCCGATGGAATCTTCTGCAAAAGCCACCGTTTTTCCCAAAAGGCTCGAAAGATGTTCGCTGACAAGTTTGAGCGAATATTTGCTTTCGTCGTAAACGGTTCCCTGCTCATCGGCTTTCTTTTTGTCCTTGAGCGGGCGTCCGAGATGCGAAGCTAAAACAACTTTTGCGCCTTGTTCAACCGCGTACTGAATCGTCGGAATCGCGCCGCGAACTCGCGTGTCATCTTCGATATGTCCGTTTTTAATCGGAACATTGAAATCAACTCGAATAAAAACTCTTTTTCCGGCTAAATCTAAATCTTTGATAGTTCTTTTCTTCATAATGACTTTCAAAATCCTTTAAATTCAATTTCGTAAAAACTGATAAACATAAAATACGAAAAGAAAAACAACCAAATCGGTGACAAGAGATTTGCCACAGACAACACTAAAAACAATATTCCACCGTCATTGCTCTGGTCTAGCGTTTCGCGATTTATAACGCAAATGATAAGGCTGACTAAACCTAGCAACAATGGAAATACAAAATAATACAAAAGGAATAACCAATAAAACGATTCGAAAAATTCAAGTTTGAATATCGCAATTTTTGATTTTTCCGCACATAAGAAAAACAGAACAACGCTGACGGGCTGAAATATCAGAGTAATAATAAGAAAATATTTCAACCGAACCATAAGAAAAAACAGAAATGCTTGCTAAATAATTTTAGCAAGCATTTCTCATTCAAATTACAAACCTTTCGCCGCTATAAATTTAATCAAATCGCGGACGCGGCAGGAATACCCCCATTCGTTGTCGTACCAGGCTAGAACTTTAATGCAGGTGTTGCCGATAACTTTGGTGTTTTCGGCGTCAACGATTGAAGAATTCGGGTTGCCGCGAAAATCAATCGAGACGAGCGGCTCTTCAGAAAACGCGAGAATGCCTTTCATTTCTTCATTCGCGGCGTTTTTCAAAACCTGATTGACTTCTTCCGTGCTGGTTTCTTTTTCCACGTTCATCACCACGTCAACAAGCGAGACGTTCGGCGTCGGGACGCGGACGGAAATGCCGTCGAATTTGCCCTTGAGTTCGGGAATCACGAGCGCGACGGCTTTTGCCGCGCCCGTCGAAGTCGGAATCATCGAAAGCGCGGCGGCGCGGGCGCGGCGCAAATCTTTGTGCGGTAAATCAAGCAATTGCTGGTCGTTTGTGTAGGAGTGAATTGTGTTCATCAAAGCGTTTTTAATTCCGAATTTTTCGTGAATCACTTTCGCCACCGGCGCTAGACAATTTGTCGTACATGAAGCGTTCGAGATGATTTTGTGATTTGCCGCGTCGTACATTTCTTCGTTGACGCCTAACACAATCGTCACGTCTTCGCCTTTTGCCGGAGCGGAGATAATCACTTTTTTAACCGTCCCGCGCAGATGTTTCGCCGCGTCTTCGGCTTTAGTAAAACGTCCCGTGCTTTCAATCACAATTTCTGCGCCGACTTCTTCCCATGGAATCAACGCAGGGTCTTTTTCGCTGAAAACGCGAAACTCGTCTTCGTCAACTTTTATCGAATTTTCCGTGTGCGTGATGTTGTTTTCGAGATTTCCCAAAACCGAATCGTATTTTAAAAGATGCGCCAAAGTTCGCGTATCGGTTAAATCATTGACTGCTACAAAATCAATTTCACTGTCGTTCAGCGCGGTTCGCAAAACATTGCGACCGATGCGCCCGAAACCGTTAATACCAACTTTTATTGCCATTTTTTGTAAAACTCCTTCTCAATAAATATTTTTTAAAGGCGAAATTGAAAGATTATTCGCCGCCTTCTAAGCCTGTCAAGAGACAAATTTTCATTTAGCTTCTATACTACAACAAAGATTCTTGAAACTGACTCACAAAAACCGTCGTACAAGTTTCCGAAGTTCAACGCCGCTCGAAAAAAGCGGAATAATTTTTAAAATACAGTAATAAATTGCAAGGAGTTTTGCTTCCGATGCGCCGTTATCTATACACTTTTATTTTGTCTGCCGGACTGCTCGCTTCCGGCGCTGCGGCAGAAGTTTCTGCTCAAACAAACGAAAAAAATCAGATTGCTTCGGTCAAAACCGATTTCGATTCGGAAAAGGAAAAAAACGAAGCAGCAGAAAAACCGACAGAAAAACCGGCTGAAAAACAGACCGAACAACCGGCGGAAAATAAAAAGTTCGTTCCGTTTGTGCCGCGTCCGTTTTCCGGTTTGACTCGCATCGGAGTCACGCCCGGACAAGTCGCGCCTTTTACCTTGAATGAAGCGATTCGACGCGCGCTCGAAAACAACAACGACATCGAAGTCGCCCGCAACGACGTGCGTTTGAACGAGCAATCACTGATAGCTTTTGAAGGTTTTTACGATCCGTTTATCGGTGTCACGCCGACTTTTACGCGCAGCGGAACGACCGGGCAATCGGCTCGCAACGATTTCACGGTTAATACCGATTTCTCAAAAAACATCAAAGTCGGCGGCGGATTTATTCGAACTTTTTACAACAACCAGCGCACGGAAAACCGTTTCCAACAAGCCCAGGTGTCAGGCTCGACGATTGACGGAAGCGGCACGAGCGCGTTGTTTTCTTCTTCGCTCGGTGTGAGCTTTACCCAACCGCTCTGGCGCGACCGCGCGATTGACAACAATCGCCGCAACATCAAAATCCAGCGCAAGCGTCTCGAACAATCCGACGCCGATTTTCGCCAGCGCACGATTGATGTTATCGCTCAGGTGCAGCGCTCTTACTGGGATTTGGTTTTCGCCCTGCGCGACCAGCAAAATCGTTTGGCGAATCTGGATTTGACCAAACAAAATCTGCGCCGTGTCGAAGCGCAAATCGCAGCCGGAGCGGCAGCGCCTCTCGCCCGCGCCGAAGTCGCCACCGAACTCGCAAACCGCGAATCGGATTTGCTGCTCGCGGCGCAAAACGTAACGACAGCGGAAAACACGCTCAAACAATTGATTTTGCGCGATCCGAACGCGCCGGAATGGTCAACGCAAATGCTTCCGACCGACGAGCCGAGCTTTGATCAAACGCCGGTTAAATTGGACGATGCGCTCGCCGAAGCCAAACAAAACCGCCCTGAACTGCGCCGTTTGAATTTACAGCGGGAAATCAACGACATTGATGTAAAATATTTCAAAAACCAAACCAAGCCGATTGTTGATTTAACCGGAACTGTTTATCTCAATGGCATTGCGCAGAGTGTGGGGCAAACAAATGGAAATTTAGAAGTCGAGCAATTTTCAGGTAATGATAAAATTTTGCTAAACGCAATAAATTTGTTGCGACCAGCAGATCAACAGATTCCTAATCCGAAGTTCACGGTTCCCACAACACCCGGTTTTCTGGTCGGCAGTTTCGCTCAATCAAACGGGAATCTTTTCCGCAGTGATGCGCCGACTTATCAAGTCGGCGTGACGATTCAAATTCCCGTCGGAAACCGCACTGCAAAAGCGAATCTGGCGGGCGCGCAGATTCAGCAAACCAGACTTGATGCACAAACGCGCGACACCGAACAACTGGTTATTGCCGAAGTTCGCAATTCGGTTCAGGCGGTTGAAACCGCGCGTCAAAGAGTTTTAACTGCACGCATCGCGCGTGAGAACGCTGAAATTCAACTGCAAGGCGAGCAGAAGCTTTATGAAGTCGGTCGTTCGACTACGTTCCTGCTGTTTCAGCGCGAAAATGCTCTGGCAAACGCGCGCAACTCCGAAATCCGCTCTGAAACCGATTTTAATAAAGCGCTTGCGGATTTACAGCGTGCCACTTCGACGACATTGCGGACGAACAACATTATTATCGAATCGGTCGTCGCTCCATAATTCGATTTTCTTTTTAATTCTTTGGTTGAAGAGTCGAAACAACGACTCTTCTTTTTTTTCTTTAAGTTTTGCGTTATAAGTTTTTCATTTCAAATGAAAATCTCAGCTACGATTATCACTTTTAACGAAGCCGAAAACATTCGCGCCGCTTGCGAATCGGTCAACTTTGCCGACGAAATTATTGTCGTTGATTCCGGTTCGACCGACCGAACGTGCGAAATTGCGGCAAGCTGCGGAGTTAAAGTTTTGGTTCAAGAATGGCAGGGATTTGCCCGGCAAAAGCAGTTCGCCGCCGCCAACGCAGCAAACGATTGGATTTTCAGCCTCGACGCAGATGAAAGAGCTTCGCCGGAGCTAGCTCAGGCGATATTTAAACTTAAAGAGTTACGTGAAGAAAAGCTTTCCGGCGGTTATAGAATTGCTCGCAAAAATTTTTATATGAATCGCTGGATTCGCGGCGGCGGCTGGTATCCCGATTGGCAATTGCGTTTTTATAATCGGACAAAAGCCGTTTGGAAAGATGTTTTGATTCACGAATCCGTTCAATTGAATTCGGACGCTCGTTTGGAATATCTGCGCAGCGGCGACATTTTGCATTACAGCATCGAAAATGCCGCTTATCATCACCGAATGATCGGCGAGCGTTATGCACCACTCGCCGCACAACAAATGTTTGAAAGCGGTCGGCGAACAACGCGGCTTAAAATCGCCACGGCTGGCTTTACCGCGTTTCTACAAACTTATTTTTTAAAAGCAGGTTTTCGTGACGGTCTGCCCGGCTTTTGCATTGCGCGTTTTGCCGCCCATCACGCATTTTTGAAGCATTTATTACTGTGGGAAATGCAGACGAATGCGGAGCGCGGAATGCGGAATCAGAAATAACTCCGCACTCCGAAATCCAAACTCTGAACTAAAAAGGAATATCTTCGTCGCTTGCGCCGGATTGGTCGAAATCATCGTAATCGCGCGAAGCGGCGGGCGCGGCTCCGCGTTGTGGCGCTCGGCTTTCCGAACGTTGCTGCTCGCCGCCGCTGAAATTATCGGTGCCGCTTCTCCCGCCGCTGAATCCGCCTTCTTCAGCCGGACGATTTGAACCGATAAACTGCATTTCGGTCGCCTGTACTTCAAGCGATTGACGCTGTTTCCCGTCCCGGTCGGTGTATTCTTCCATCCGCAAACGACCTTCAATATAAACCGGGCTGCCTTTGGTCAAATATTTTGAAGCAACTTCAGCCCTTTTATCCCAAAGAGTTACGCGAAACCAGGTTGTTATTTCCTGCTGATCTCCGGCGGCGCTTTTTTTGCGCTCGCTGGTCGCCACCGAAAAACTGCAAACCGCCGTTCCCTGCGGCGTATAACGCAATTCGGGGTCGCGTCCTAAATTTCCCACGAGAATGATTTTGTTAAATGACATCTTTTGTTTTCTCCACTTTTCAGAAGTGTTTGTGATGTTACCCGCCGAATCGCTTTTCGGTCAAGCCACTCGCCCGCCGTTATCTTCATCAAATTGCCTTTGAAACCGCTGTTTATTTGTTTGATTTTAAAATCTCGTTTAATATTTTTTCTTTAATGAAATCAGGATTTATCTCGATTATATTTTATAAGACTTTTCCGAGCCTCGGCTTTCAGCTTGTTTTATCTTTTTTTCTATTAAATCTGAGTGTTTTCGCCGCCGGTAACAATTTTACGAACTATCAGCAGTGCTGGAAATATGAAACTGCGATGCTCACAAACATCTCGCCGACGGTTAATTCGAACAGCCTCATTTTCTCGTTATCCGACGCAACATTAATAAGTCTTGATTCATCAACCGGGAACGTCAATTGGAAAGCCGAGCTTGGCGGCGAAATCGCGGCACCGCCGGTTTCCAGCGGCAAAATTGTAATCGCGGCAACCCGCACACCCTCCGATGAAACCGAAAAAGCTGCGAATTCATTGACAATTAGGGCTTTAAGTTCAAACACCGGGCTGACAATCTGGCAGAAAAATTTTCCAAATGCCGGGCGCATATACTTGATTTTAAATGGCGAAACGCTATTGCTCGCCGCCAACCAATCGGCAACCGCCGCAAACTTGACGAGCTTGGAAATCGCCACCGGCGCTTCGCTTTGGAGTAAAAGCGTCTCAACCGCCGTCACGACTAAAATTTATCATTCGGGAACACAAATTTATTTCGGGACGAAAGACAATTCTATTTATTCAATTCGGTCTGCCGACGGCGAATCTTTAAAACAATATAAAATCAAACATCCGGCGCAAAATAATCTCGTCGCTTCAAATGGGATTATCTATTTCGGTGATGCTCGCGGCGACATTACGGCTCTCAGAGAAAACGATTCACGCCAATTATGGATGCTCCGAACCGGCGGCGCAGTACAGGATATTTTGCCCACTTCGCGCGGATTGCTCATAACATCGCTCGATAACTTCGTTTATCTTCACAAATATTCAAACGGTAAAAGGCAATGGCGGCGACGTTTGGCGGCGCGCCCTTTGAGCGCCGAATTATTAAATCAGGAAACTGCGATTTTGCTGGCAAACGGCGAAAGCTCGGCAAGTGTTCTGGAACTTAAAAAAGGCAAGATTTTAAATCAAATTCTACTCGGCGAAAACAATTACGGGGTGGCTGCGCCGGAAATCACCGATAAGTTTCTTTTCATCCCGACTTTTAACGGGATTTTATGCTTTGCGCGGAACAATCTGGATTGCGGCAAAACGTCTGCCCCTGAAAAAGAGAAAAGCGCGAAACAAGAATTTCGCGCTTTCAGCTAAAATTGTATTTAAATTTAATGAACGGCGGCTTCGCGGCTCAAAAGAATTTCGTGCATTTGATCTTTGACCGCTAATTTTTTCTTTTTCAATAGTGTTTCTTCAAGTTGTTCCTCATCATTCGGATAAGAAAGATGCGTTAATTCCTCCAAACGCTCTTCGTATTTTTTGTGTTCCATTGCCAAATTGCGGAAAACCGGGTCTTCTTTCATCAATTGCTCGCGCAAACTATCCATTGTTCTAGTGTCCATTGGTTCTGGTCTCCTTGTCTCTTTCGAATCTTATGTTTAGGCTGGAAAGTAAAGCCGATTTTCTGCTCGCGCAGAAAATTTCGATTTTTGGTAATTCGAATCGGCATCTTAAGAATGTTATAACTCAAACTCTTTTTTCAGGCAAGGTTTATTGACAATTATATATCTCAGCAATAATGCATCTTCCACGGGAAATCGGTAATAATTCTTTCTGCGCCCGGCATTTTGAAAGTTTAATTTTTCATAAAATCGGCGCGCCGCCAAATTCGTTTCGCGTACTTCAAGCCAGCATTCTCGACAACCTCGATCAACCGCAAGCTCTAAAATTGTTTCAAACAATTTTCGCCCGATTCCCTGTTCCCTGAACTCTTGTAAAACGGCAATATTAAAAATCTCAATCTCCGGCGTTATCGGACGCGCAAAAACAAATCCGATAACTTTCCCCTCCAATCTGGCAATGTAAAAAAGATTTTCCTTCTTTGCCAACTCAGATTTGTAGCTTTCAATTCCCCACGGGCTTAAACCCGAAAGCAATTCAATTTCGGCGATTGCCTCCAAATCCCCGGCGGTCGCGGGAGAAATTTTGATTCTTTTATTTTGCATTTTTACTTTCGCCAATGCCTGCGCCGCGCGCGTAAACCGGATTGGGTGGATTCTCGTTCAAATCGCCGCGAAGAAAAATCTCGTGTGCGGTTCGACCGACCAAAATCGCTAGATTTTGAGGTAAAGCTTGATAATTATGGTTCGCATTTTTCCCTGCTTCTGAAATTACCGAAATAATTTCTCCGGTCGAAATCCAGTTTAAATTGCTCTTTTCAGCGCACATTTCAATTAGATTTTTAACCGTATAAATTTCAATTTCGGAAGCGGGCTTTAAATCGTTCTGCCCGCTTTTTTTAAAATATTGAGCAAAATACTCATTTCTTCCCGCCGGGAGAACAACGCAATTTTCTCCGTCTTTTTCAGAACACGAGGCTGCCGCTTCGAGAGTCGAAATTCCCGCAATTGGTATTTTTAAAGCCATTGCTAATGCTTTGGCAGTGGCAAGCCCAATTCTCAATCCCGTAAAACTTCCCGGTCCAACCGCGACGGCGAATAAATTGATTTGGTTTAAGTTCAAGTCGTTCTTTTGCAGAATTTCACGAATATCGGACAAAAGCTGCGCGGATTGTGAAGAATTTTCTTTGCCCGCTCTTTCGGCTAAAACCTCGTTTCCGCGTAAAAGCGCAACTCCGCCGGAGCGCGTCGATGTTTCCAAACTTAAAATTAGCGGTTGTTTTAAATTGCGCATCAATAATTTGAAAGAATAAAGAGAAAGGGCGCAATGTTTCAACTTGCGGTTTGAAACATTGCGCCCGATTTATTCAAGGAGCAAACTTGATTGATTAACGGTAAACCGATTCGCCGCGATTATTTCTGAACTCTTGTTCAAAATAAGTTGCGTCTTCATCGTTGCGCGGATTAACTCCCATCACCATTCCGCCGCCGCGAATACCTTCTTCGTATTCTTTGGCGCGGTCTTCGGGAATTCCCGAACCGACCAGAGCGCCGATTAATCCGCCGGTCAAACCGCCCGCGCCTGCACCTGCCAAAGCTGCGGCAAGCGGTCCGGCGATTACCAAACCTAAACCCGGAAGCACGACGTTTGTGCCGATTGCCGCAATTGCGGCGAGAACCGCGCCGATTGTGCCGCCGATTGCCGACCCCGCACCCGCGCCTTCGAGAGCTTTATCGCCCAATCCGGTTGTGTTGTCGGCGCTGTTGCTGCCGCTAAACCAGTTATTGCGCGTGTCTTCAGACATCATTAAATTAACGTCGTCTTTTGAATAGCCGCGGCTTTCGAGCGAGCCGTAAACTCGTTCGGCGCTTTCCCGGTCGCGGAAAAGTCCCGTGACCATTCGGTTTTGACTTTGACGCGCGTCGCCGCTGTTGATGTCACGATGACCTTCAGCGCGCAACGATTCATCGCCCGTAATCGCACCGGCGGCGGCTTCAACGTTTCCCCAGGCTCTTTGCCCGGTTGCCGAAACTTCTTCCGAAATTGTTCCGTCTTTTTGCGTTCCCGACCCGTAATTGTCAGCCATTATTTTTTTGATCCCCTCTCAAATGTATTGTTTCGTACTATTAGTTTTCGATTTGAAGCAAAACTGCACCCGTTTTGTACGATTTTGTTCCAAACTGTAAAATTCTTTTTTTTAAATGGCAATCGGAATGCCAGAATAATCGGGAATATAAATTTATGGCAATATTGCCGCATTTTGTATCCGTTCAGACAAATGTTAGTTTTATTGTAAATTCCTGATTTTTATTTTTAACCTTTTGAATGAACGAGCATATTTTTCGTGAATACGACATCCGCGGAATTGTCGGCGAAGATTTGAATGAGGAAACGGTTTTCCGGCTGTCGCGCGCCATCGGCACATAC
>DASVTY010000087.1:0-12832 GCA_036387315.1 Pyrinomonadaceae bacterium | reverse complement strand
CCTTTTGCGCCGTGCAATCCGAGAATATTTTGCCTGAATCTTTCCGGCAGTCGGGCGAATAGTTCGTCGTTCATTTTGCGTCTTGACGAGTTTAACCGCTCTGACCGATTCTAAACAAATGAAAAATTTGCACGATTTTATCCGCCCGACAACATTTATCGAATCCGAACCGCTCGCCCGTCATTTAAACGCTGATGTCACAATCGTCAGCGAAACTTTTCAACACACCGGCAGTTTTAAATTTCGCGCCGGGATGAATCTCGCTTTAAATGTCCGCGAAGAAACAATCGTCACGGCTTCTTCGGGCAATTTCGGTCAGGCTCTGGCGCGCGCCTGCCAGATTTTAGGCAAACGCTGCGTCGTCGTGATGCCGGAGACTTCGGCGCAGGTAAAAATCGAAGCCGTTCGCAGTTACGGCGCGACGCTCGATTTGATTGACACAAGAAAAATCGGGCGAACCGAGCGCGTAATGGAAATTATGAACGACTACCCGGACGCATATCGCGCGAGCGCTTACGACGATTTGCTTGTCATCGAAGGTAACGCGAGTTTAGGCGATGAAATTGCAAATTATCGAAAAAATTTCGACGCGATAATTTCGCCGGTCGGCGGCGGCGGTCTTTCGTCGGGAGTTGTGCAGGCGTTTTGCAATCAGGGGAAACAAACAGAAGTTTGGGGCGCCGAGCCTTTGCTCGGCAACGACGCCGCGCGTTCTTTGCGCGCGGGCAAAATCGTTCAGAACGAAGCCGAACCGACGACCATCGCCGACGGCGCGCGGACAATCAGTTTGGGCGAAAACAACTGGCGAATTCTGCAAAACGGTTTGGCTGGAATTGTCGAAGTTTCCGACGAAAATATAAAAGAAGCGGTTCGGCTTTATTTTTCGCTCGCCAATTTAAAATCAGAGCCGACCGGAGCTTTATCTTTAGGCGCGATTTTGGAAAAGCCGGGAATGTTCGCCGGAAAATCAATTTGTCTCGTCGTCAGCGGCGGAAACGTTGATTCGGAAGTTTACCGACAAATTTTAGCAGGTTAAATAGGCTTTAAAAACAGTTGATAATCAAGCCCGAATTTGTGCAAACCGGGCAGCATTTTGGCGTTGAGCTGGGCGAAACGATATTGATAATAAAAATCGGGCTTTTTCTTTTTTTCGTTGACCGTAAACGTATCGCTTCCCGGCGATTTTTCTTTTAAAACGTAAGGCGCTTTCCAGTTTGCTTTCTGCGGCAGCCAGCCGATGCTTCGCATTCCGCGACGAACTCCGTAAGTGTGCGAGCGGATGATTTTAAAACCCGCTTCGGCAAGAACTCGCCGTATTGTTTCCGCCTGGAGAAAGAAAATATGTCCGTTTTTGCTGCGCGGCGTGCGATTTTCAGTTTTGTAATAACGAATCAAATCGCGGCTGTCAACCAGACCGTTCGGGACTGACAAATACATCGTTCCGTCTGGTTTAATAATCCGGCGGCATTCTTTTAAAACAGCGGGCGGTTCTAAAACGTGTTCGAGGACGTTGTTGATATGGACGAAATCAAAATAAGCGTCGGCAAAATCGGTTTCGGTCAAATCTCCCGCAAAAACATCGAGCTTTAATTCTTCGCGCGCAAACCGTACGGCAGCCGAGCCGAAATCCACGCCGTAAACTTCCCAATCCGTATTTTGCCGAATTCCGTTGATAAAAAAACCGTTGGCGCAGCCGACATCGAGGAATTTTCCCGGTTTTAGATCGCGCAAATATTTTTTGGCGAAAGCCATTCCGCGACCTTCGTTGCGGTGTCGCTCGAAATCGTAATAAGACGCGGAATAAAACTGCTCCAATTCAGAAACGGTCGGCAGCGGCTCGAAATAAATCGCCCGGCAGGCTGCGCATTCAACTACGTCGTGTTCCACGCCTGAAATCAAAGCGGCTTTACACAAAAATTCTTTTTCAGCCGTATCCGCGCAAATCGGACATTTCATTTTTTTCACCAACAAATCGGGCGAGACTTTGAGCAGTTTTAATTTGAATGAAGGATAAAGAAATTTTCAACGCCGAGACGCAGAGAAGAAAAAATAAAAAACAAACTCGGCGTCTCGGCGTTTCAATGAATCTTTACCATAAGTTCAAACTGAAATTGCTATAGGAAAAGCCTCGCCCCGTTTCAAATTTGATTTTAATTTACCCTTTATTTCGCCATTCTTGCCAGCGCGCCGTCTGTGCGCGCCAAATCTTTTAATTTCGCGTAAGGCACAATCACGGTTTGCGGTCCGGCGGCGTAAGGTCCGACCTGATACGGATCGAACGTAATCATCAAACCTTTTTTGGTGATGTTCCAAGCCTCATAATTTTCCGCCGTCGGTGCTGCGCCTTCCTCCCACATATCGGTCGCCAAACCCAGACTTTCTCCGCTCTCGTCATTGCGGCTGCGCAAATCAGCAACAGAATATTCGGCGATTTTGTCGAGGTATTTCGTGCCGGGTTTGAACAATTCGGCGAGCTTTAATTCTTTGCCGTTTTTTAAATCGTAAGTCAGCGTCAAATAATAATGATTCGGATGCGCGCCGCCCGTGTAAAACGAGTTGATAAAATTGACGCTGATCAAATCTTCATCGGCATATTCGACCGAATAACCGATTTCCATATAATTGTTTATTCCCTCCGACAAATATTTTAAATCTTCGGCAGTTTGCGCGAGCATATCTTTTTTAAAACCCGCAATCGGATGCGTTGCCACTTTTCGCGCCAGCGCGTTAAATCCTGCGGCATTCGGCACGCCCGTTAGTTCGGGATACTCCACATTAACGTTAAAACGCTTTGGCTTGTTCGATTCGCTCAGGGTTTTCGTGTTGATTTGCGCCGCGGGCGACGAGAACGAAATCATTTGCTCGCTAGCCCAAAACATTGTGCCTTCGGCGGCTTTCGGTTTTCGCCATTCGCCTTCGAGCGTCGCGCCCGCCTCGTTCGGCTCGTTTTTCCAAACGCCGGAAAACTCGCCGGTTTGTTTTCCCGCCGCGTCAAATTCCTGCAAAGTGAATTTTCCGCTTTGGTCAATTTTTCCGGTTAATTTCAAAGAATTTGCGCTTCCGCTTTTAAGATAAAAATACGAGCCTTCGATTCGGTCTCGGTCGCGCCGCAAAGTCATTTCAAAACGGCTTTCGGCGATTGTCCCTTTAAACCGAGTCCCGCCCGTTTGCTGCGCCGGCGCGCCGATTGGCGGATTTGAAGCGCCTTTGTTTTCTCCTGCGTTTTGCTTGATTTTCGGCTGCCGGTTTTCTTCCGATTTCGCTTGTCCGCGTTGCGCGTTAAAAGCGCAGGCAAAACAAGAAAGTACGGCTAAAAGCACAAAAGACAAATAAATTCGGCTTTTAAACATTTTCGATATTCCTTCTTGAATAAACTAGGGTAAAAACCTGCGTTAAGAACGCGCGCGGGCTATTTGTTTTGCAGCAATTTTCTCCGCAGCAAATCAAGCGCGGCTTGGCTCGAACGCCAGCGTATCAGATAACGGTCGCCCGGGAAAATAAATTTTCGATGCTCGACGCCGGATTCGTCGGCGATTCCGAAATAAACCAAACCGACCGGCTTTTCCTCGCTTCCGCCGCCCGGTCCGGCGACGCCTGTGACGGAAATCGCAAAATCGGTTTTCGCACGCTCGCGCGCACCCGCAGCCATCGCTTCGGCGACTTGCGAGCTGACCGCGCCGTGTTCATCGAGCATTTCTTTCGGGACGTTTAAAGAGTGCATTTTCGCTTCATTCGAGTACGAAACAATGCCTTCCATAAAATAGTCGGACGAGCCAGCCAATTCGGTAAGGCGCTGCGCGATCAAGCCGCCGGTGCAGCTTTCAGCCGTCGCTACGGTTTTCTTTTGCTTCTTTAAAAGATTGGCGACGATTTCTTCCATCAATTCGCCGTTACGCGCGAAACAAGCATCGCCCAATTTTTCGCAAATTTTGTCGGACAGTTCATCGAGCAATCCGGCGGCTTCCGTTAGCGACGCGGCTTGTGCGGTCAAATGAATTTCGATTTCGGTTTTATTGAACAAAATCGAAGTTTGCGGATTCTCGTATTCTTTATAAATCGGTGCAATCTGCTCGTCCAAAGCGGATTCGCCCAATCCGGCGACACGCAAAATTCTGCGTCTGACAACTCTGCCACCCGCTTTTTCCTTCAAACGCGGCAGCGCGCCGATTTCAAACATCGGCTGCATCTCGCGCGGCGGACCGGGCAAAATTATTAAGAATTTATCGTTTTCCGCAAATAAAATTCCCGGCGCACTTCCGTTCGGATTCGGCAAAACTTCCGCGCCCTCAATGACAAAAGCCTGTCGCCGATTAGTTTCCGGCATTTTTCGCCCGAAACGCTCGAATTTCCGGCTCAATTCGTCTAAAAGCTCTTGTTTAAAAATCAATTCCCTGCCGACAGCTTTAGCGGCGACAGCGCGTGTAATGTCATCTTCGGTCGGACCCAAACCGCCGGTCGTAATCACAACGTTTGAGCGACGGAAAGCGTCTTTGATAGCTTCCTCCAACCTTTCGGCATCGTCGCCAACGACGGTTTTCAACCGAACTTCGATTCCGATTTCGTTGAGTTTTTCAGTCAGCCAAAGACTGTTGGTGTCCGAGCGTTCGGGCGTCAAAAGCTCCGAACCGACGGCGATGATTTCAGCAGAAAGCATTAAAGTAATCAGTAATCAGTAATCAGTAATCAGCTTTTAAAACTTATTACTGATTACTGATTACTGATTACTTTTCAATCGTAAATGTCGCGTAAGACTTCCGAAATTGGTCGGTGTTCTTTGTCTCGTTTGGCTTTTGCCGCGCGTCGTTTCTTTTCTTCCTTTTCCGCGTTGGTTGTGCCGTTTCCGTTTTGCGGCGCGGAAGGAAATTTTCCGTTAGCGCGCATTGCGGGCGGAGCGATTGTTTCCGGCGGCGCGATTTGTTCTTCAACAATTTCCGAAAGCCGTTCGAGGAGCGGCTTAATCGGTTCAAGCGGTTTCGTTTGCGGCGCTTGCTCCGGTTTCGGCAATTCTTTTGGCGCGGCAGCCGCTAATTCTTTCAATTTCTTGCGCGTATCTTCCAGCATCGGGGCGCTTCGATTGCGGCGCGCGCGTTCCAGAGCGCGGATTGCTGCCATTGTCTGCGGCGCTTCCTGCGGCTCGCGTTCGAGTTTTCTCAAGATTCGCACATAAGAGCGAAGTTCCGAGCTAGCCGAAAAACGTTTTTTTTCATCCGCCCCTTCACTTTCCGCAAGAAACGAAAGATGCTCGTCGGCGAGGCGATAATTTCCGACTTCCCGATAAAGCGCGCCGAGCGCGAAATGGACGAGCGGCGGCGGGTCAGGCATCATTTGCAGAATTCGCTCGCCGCGATTGATTTTTTCCTGAATTTCGTAACCGTACCAGCGGCGCTCGTCGTCGCGCAAAATCTCGTTTGCTTCGAGATAAAATTCAAAAATGCCGCGCACTTCGCCCAATTCGGTGCGCGAAATCGCCCGATAAACGAAATAACCGACAAGTGCGAGGAAAATTATTATCGTCATTGGAAAACCCATCAAAGCGAGCGTTCCCGCCACTACTCCAACAGCCGCAAAACCGAAAACCTTCGGCGCTAAATCCGCGTCGTCTTCTTTAAATTTCGGTTTTTCGAGCGCATTTTTCAATTTTATTACTCTGCCGTCGCCGTCGAACCGTTTGTCTCGCTTGTTTTATGTTCATCCGGGCGCTTTTCGGCGCGTTTTTGTTCATCCATCTGCTTGCCGAACGCGCCAATCACGTCCATTATTTTGCCGGCGACAAACGATGGCAGATTCGAGACGTAATTCAAAGTTTCGCTCAATGCGACGGCTTCGATCTGGACGAGCGTGGCAAATTTCTTTTCAAACGGCAATTCCTGAAATTCTTTGCGAAAATCGCGCGGCTCGCTCGATTGTTTCGTTTCTTCTTCTTCAACTTCCTGTTTTTTGACCATAACGGTTAATTCTCCGTTTCTTTCGATGCGTGTTTGGCAGGCAAGACGTTCGCCGTTTGCTCGCCGTTCGTCGGTTAAATGCTGCATTTCGGCGCTCGTTGCGGTTGACAGCATTTCCCGACCTTTTGAAACCGTTACGGCGCAAGTGTCGCAAGCGCCGCGCCCATCGCATTCGGCTTTCAGATGCACGCCGAGACGTTTTGCCGCGTCCCACAAATAAGTGCCTTCCGGCACGACGCCGCTGCGTTCGGGTTGATTCTCTACTTCAAATTTAATTTCAATCATATTAACTGTCCGCTTTCATCACGCGAATGCGGGGTTGGATGCCGGAAGCGCCGCCCGCTTTTGCCCCCGCCTGACAATCTTCGCAAAGCCCAAGAAGGCGCATCGAATGCTGCGTCAAAATAAAATTATGTTTTGCCGCAATTTCGTCCTGCATCGCTTCCAGTTCAGACGAGAAAAATTCGACCACTTTCCCGCACTCGGTGCAAATCATATGGTCGTGATGCTCGCGGTTGTAATGATGCTCGTAATGCGTTCGTCCGTCGCCGAAACGCACTTCGCGCGCAAGCCCGGCTTCGCTGAGCAGCTTGAGCGTGCGATAAACCGTCGTTTGCCCGACGGTCGGGTCTTCTTTTTTGACCAGATCGTACAAATCTTCGCTCGACAGATGCTCGCTCGTCCGCAAAAACACTTCCAGAATCAAATCGCGCTGCGCCGTGCGCCGCAATCCATATTTTTGGACGTGATTTAAGAAAATTTCTTTTTCTTCGGCGAATGAATCGCCTTTTGAAATCTCTTTATTTGTCTCGTTCTCCGACATTTCCATTAACATTTAACTATTATTTTAACACGCTCACGCTAATAGTAAATCGTGAATCGTGAATCGTGAATCGTATTTTTTATTACGATTTACTATTTACTATTTACAATTCACTAACTCCCGGCGCATTTCTTCGAGTTTTTCGCCGTCCGCGCCTTGCTCACGCGCCAATTCAATCGAGCGTTTTCCAAGCTCGACGTAAATGCGCAGCGCGGTTTCGTGTTCACCAAGCGATCCGAGATGTCGCCGCATCGTTTCCGCGTCCGCGCGCGCAAAAGTCCCTGTCAAAGCTGTAGCAGGAGTTTGCCTGCCGAGATTTTCAACCGCGCTGCGCGCCAGCGGCAATAAAATCCGGCGCGCTTCGGATTCTTCGATTCCGCATCGAGACAAAGTTTCCGCCGCGACATCGAATAAGGCGGTCAGATGACCGGCAGTCATCAATGCCGCCGCGTGATACAAAGTTTTGAATTCGGGATTTATCTCAAACGATTCGCCGCCCAAATCCGCGACAATTTGTTTTGCCGCCGCGACCGCTTTCGCATCGCCTTCAACGCAGAAAAAAGCGCCCGCAAATCGTTCCGCGCCAGCGCCCGAATCGCTCACCGAAACCAGCGGATGCAGCGATCCGGTATTTGCGCCGTCGTTCTTTAATCTGCTTAAAACAGCGGACGAAAGCGAGCCGCTCGTATGCAGAAAAATTGTTTCCGAATTGAAATTACGATTTGCCGCAAGACGGACGGCTGTCGGCTCGATTTCCGGGTCGGGCGTCGTGATAAAAACGATGTCGGACGAAGGAAGAGCGGCGAGATTTTCCGCCATTAAGATTTCTGGCGGCGGTTTGATTAGCTGTGCTACATACGCCGCAGTTTCAAATCTGCGCGCAACAACTGATGCGATTCTGTAATTTTTTTGGGCAAGCGCAATCGCCAATGCGCCGCCGAGTCTGCCCGCGCCGACGATTGAAATTGAAAATTTGTTTTTAATTTTCACTGTCGGTCAGTTTGACCAAAAACGGCGCATCGGGCAAGCGGTCGAGCCAGTTGTTAAATTGCAGGCGTAAATCTTCGCGCGTCAGAGCTGCATTGTTTGCGCGCGGCGCGGCTATGGCGAGCACGGTGGTTTGCATTTCGGCGAGAGCTTGTTTGACGGCTTCGATTTCGGCGCGTTCGAGCGACGGCAGTTCTTCGCCGCGCGTAAGATAATCGGAGAGCTTTGCCGCTCCGAGAGCGATTTCCGCGTTGACGGCGTTTTGCGCAGCGTCTTCGAGCGCGACCGCAAACGCCGCGCCGAGTCCGGCGAGCGTCTGGCGATAAGCCGCCAAACCATCCGAAATGATTTGCCGCAAATCTTCCGGCAGACGTTCGAGGCAATCGGATTCAATCATCCGAAAACCGCAGGCGCACGCCGGATGCTCGCCGAGCAACGCCGCGACATCGAATTCGCATTTCAAATGTTCGGCGCGCCGACGCAATTTTTCGGCTTCGGCGCGAAAACGCGGGTGAAAAATCTCGACTTCGGAAAGCTCGACAAACTCCGTCCAATCGCGGCTCTGAAACAACTTTTCAAGCTGCGCCTGCCGGTCGGCGGAATGAACGACCGCATTGTGGCGAGATTGGTAAAAAGCGGTGTAACGCTCCTGAAATTCCTTCCAAAACCGATTTAATTGTTCTTCCGCTTCACGGTCGAACGCTGTTTCGTGACGTTCCAGAAAATCTAAAATCCGCTCGCGGACAGATTCGATTTCCGCGTCATCTGTGGATTCGGCGAGCGCAACGTAGCGCCAGATCGCTTCCCTTTCGGTAACGGCGGCGACAAAAGTTTTGAGGCGTTCAAGCTCGCGCTGTGCGGCGGCGATTTGCGCGGCGTCATCATTAAAGGCTTCGGCGACTCGCTCCAAAGCGTCTTCGAGCAAAATCTTACCATCCAGCGCATCCGTCACGTATTCGGCGGCGACACCGAAAGTCTTAGTCGCTCGCGTTGCCAATTTCCAGGCGCGAACATTCAAAGCATCGTCGGGCAAAGCGTCGAAGCGTTTTAAAACTTGCTCGTTTCGCCAACTCGCCAGCCAATCCTTCAAAGCCTGATTCAGATTTGCCACCGACAATGTGTCGTGGAGCGAAGCGGCTTCGATTTGCGCGCCGGTCAAATGCCGCGCCCAATTGACCAATTCAGCCGAGCTGCGCGGCAAAACCGAAGAACGCACAATTCCGGTGATTTCCGACCAAATTATTTTTAAATCTAGAAAACGCCGTGTAATTCGTTCGCCCGCGCGCGTGACTAATTCGATTCGCCGTCGCGCGACGAGAGCCGATAAAACGAGATGCTGCGCTTCGCGCGACAAACCGTAAGGCTCGCTTTTTAGCTCGGCGTAAATTTCCCCGAGCGGTACAACACGCTCGCCTGCCTGCTCAACCGCGTTCCAAACGCGCCGAATCAACGGCTGGCGCAAAAGGCGCTCGTCGGATTCGAGCGCGGGCGGGGCGTTTTCGGTCGCCAAACCGAGCGGAACGGCAAAATCTTTCGCTAATTTCTGCACCTGCGGCGAATTTGCGCCGGACGTACCGAAAAATTCGCTGACCAGCGTCGAGACTTCCGACGCGGTTAACAGTTCACGAAAATGCGGATGAGCGGCAAATTTGCGGTCAAAAATCGGCGTGATTGCGGCTTCGAGAAAATTTTCGAGCGTTGCCGCGCGGCTCATTTCCGCTGTGAAAGAATGTTTTTCGCCCGCCGACAAAAACGCGCCGTCGTCAACGAAAATGCGAGTCCAAACTCGCTCTATGAGCGCGGCATAAGTTTGCGCGGCGGCGATTGCCGATTCTTCGAGTTCTTCGTTAATGCCGGTTTGTCCGTGCAAAACCGCAAACCGGCGCAAAATCTGCTCGTCTTCAGCGCGCAGAGTTGCCGGTCGCCAAATCAATCGCGGCACGTCTTCTTCGCTCGCCGATTTCAGTTCCGAATCAAAAGAAACAACGATTTCCCAATCGAGATTTTCGGGTTTTTCAACGTCGGCTTCCGCCCGTTCCCACAAAACGCGCCCGCGCCGCAAAGTGCCGCGCCAGCGAATCGAAAAATCAGCCTGTGTTTCGGATTCACTCCCGAAAATCCAATCATTAAAGCGCGCTTCGCCCGCGCGCCGCAAAATTCTTTTGATTTCGGCGGGCGAAACCTGCGCGGCTAATTCATTCAGTTTCGCTTCAAAATCCGAATCGGCGTCCTTGCCGAAACGATAAATCCGCTCGTCGCTTTCATCGCGGACGCGCAAATTTTCGTTCGTCGCGGCGAAAACCGACAGCATTTCCTCGACTCTGGCGAGCGCCGCGCCGGGCGCGTTTTCGTCGTAAATCAGCATCGCCGAAGCGATTTCTCCAGCCGAAGCGCCGCGCCCGTCGAGCGATAAAATGAACAGAGCTTTTAAAATCAATTTCGCCTGAAGTCGCTGCAAAACCGAGATTTTCGCAATCGCTTCGATTGATAAATGATCGTAAACGGCGAAATTGTCGGCTAATTCTTCCGATTTGCGAAGCTCCGGCTCGGCGCGGTCGAAAATCTCGTCGAGCGCAATCAACGAATGCGCCGGACGATTCAAAGTCATCCGCCCGCTCTCCGCCGCAAACGGCAGAAACGCAAAATTTTGCGCGTAGAGCCGAACCGCCGGAACGACTTCGGCGACTATCGGGTGAACCGGATAAAGCGCCGTAAAACGTGGCTCGCTCCAATTAAAACCGGGCATTTCCTGACGCAGCATTTGATAAAGCTCGCGCAAAATCGGTCGGGCATTCGGGCGTTTCGGGAAAATATGCGCGTCGAGAATTCGATAAAGATGTTCCTGATCGAGAAAATTGATTTGAAAGCTGCGGGCGATTGAAGCATTCACGCCGTCAGCGCCCGAAATGTCGTCGTCCAGAGCGACGGCGAAAAAAATTCTCGCTTGTTTGGCGATTTCCGCCAGCTCGCTTAAATCCGCGCCGTCGTCGCGTTTGACTCTGGCGAGGCGTGTTTGCGCCGAATCAACAATCAAAACAAGCGGCTCGGCTTCGGGCTGCTGAGCCGCCGCAATTAGCATTTGCGCCGGATTTGCCCCGAAATTATCAATTTCCGCACCGAAAGTTTTGGAGAGCGCATTGCGAAATTCTTCGGAAAACGTGGACGCAGTTCCGCGTTCGACGCGCACGACTTTCAAACGTCGGCGCGGCAAGCTCTGAGCGCTCGCGGCGACGTGCGAATCGGCGAGACGAGCGCGCAGATCGGGATTTTCCGTTACGGCAGCCAAAACCGCGAGCAAATGGCTTTTTCCAGCGCCGCGATTGCCCGCAAGCGCAAACGCCGCGCCCGTCGAATTGCCGTGCGCCAGACGCCCGATTTCGTCAAACCATTTGGCGAGCAAATCGGCAGTGGCATCGGTAAAACGATAAGCGGCAACAGTTTGCTCGGCGTCTGCCGCGTAGTTTTTAACCGCTTCGTACGGTCTCGCGTCAACGAGGTCTTTGATTTTTTCCTGAACTCGTTTCATTAATTTTTAATTTTGAAAATTTTCGTCTGCGGCGGGAAAACGAATCGAAAATGTCGTCCCGCGCCCACGTTCGCTGCTCGCTTCTATTGTGCCGCCAGCCGCTCTAACCGCCGTTTCAACGGCGTCAAGCCCGACGCCGCGCCCGGCGTCTTCGGTCACTGCGGCGGCGGTTGAAAAACCGGATAAAAAGATAATTTGCCCGGCTTTTCTTTCGTCGAACGCCGTATTTTCGGCAATCAGATTGCGCTCTTTCGCCAGCCGCCAGATTTTATCCGCATCAATTCCGCGCCCGTCGTCGGAAATTTGCAGGCAAAGCGAATCGTTTTCCCGCCAAACCTCAAGACGAATCAAGCCGCTTTCGTTTTTGCCATTCGCGCTTCGCTCGTCGGGCGTTTCAATTCCGTGCGCGACTGCGTTTCGCGCGATGTGCAGCAAAGCGATTTCGCAGGCTTCGGCAAGCTGTCCGGCGATTTCGACCTCGGCAACGCCGCGCTCTTGAAAAACAACTCTTTTGCTTTGCGCCTCTGCGGTTTTTTGTCCCGCAAGCAAAGCCTGCGCCCACAGATTCGAGAGTTTCGCTTTCGGCAATTCGGCAGAAAAATCGCTTCCGCGATGATTTTTATTTTCAAAAACGCTTGAGATTTCCACGTTTGAATCCGCTAAGATTTCGCCGATGTTTTCCGCTCGTTCATTGCACGCGAAAACCAGTCGCAAAGCGATTTCCGCGCCGATTGTTTTCTCGGCATCCGGCAGCGTGGCGACGATTTCGCCGTGAAGATTCAGCTTGTTTTGCACCGAGCAAAAACCGTCGGCGAAATTCGATGCGGCAAATTTAACCGAAATGAGGGCGAGAGTGGAATTTAATTTTAAGGCTTGCCGCAAACGTTCGATTTCCGCAGGTTTTAATTGTTTTTCCAAATCAAACGGCAGAGCGATTTGTTCGAGATTTTCGGCTTTGTTTTGGCGGGCGTTTTGGTAAATCGCCCGCCAATTTTCGAGCTTTTTCCCGCTGTTTGACGACAAAGAATTTTCGGAGGTTTCGTCAAAAGCGGCTTCGATTTCGGGGATGCCTTCTTCTAAAACAGCGATTGATTCGGCGAAGTTTTCCGCATTGATGATTTCTAAAAAATTTTCCAGCTCATGAGCTATTCGGCTGACCGCCGCAAAATCAAAAGCGGCGGCAGAGCCTTTGAGCGTGTGAAGCTGGCGGAACAATTTTCTGACAAGCTCCGGCTGCTCAATCGAATTTGCCGCGCGGAGCTTGATTACGTCTTCGCGCAGATTTTGAATTCGGCGCGGCGCGTCTGCCAAAAATGCGGCTTGCAATTCTTGCATAATTGAAGGAATGACGAGCGGGAGATTTCGCGCGCGACGGTTGAAAAGGCTGATTTGAATTATTGGGTTAACGAACCGTTGAGGCGCGGCTTTTTTCGTCTTCGGAACTGTCTTCGGGTTTGTCGTTTGTTTGATTTGAATCTTGTTTTTCGAGATCGTGTTTGATCGCGTCCAAAATTCCGTTGATAAATTGCGTGGCTTCGTAAGTTGAAAATC
>DASVTY010000086.1:0-17379 GCA_036387315.1 Pyrinomonadaceae bacterium | reverse complement strand
ATCAAGGTTTTTTTCTTTGAATCGAAAAACAGAATATAGAGGCGACATCAAACCTTTTGCGAGATTATTTCTTTTTAAGGCTCCGACAGGCGCGTTAGCGGAAATTCTCGGATTATAAACAAAATCATCTTTTTCAACTATGTAATAACCTTCCAAATTATTCTGATTAGCAATGTCTTTATCAAAATAATCCTGCTGGCTGACAATTCCTCTTGTCGCCGAATTTGTAAGCACGTTTGAAATATCGTTAGTGCGATTTTTACTAATCACACGGCTTGCGATATTTACTAGCTCAGTTTCTTGCCATTCACCTTCAAATTCAGGAAACCGCAAAGCAGGAACATTTTTATATTGAGCGTTCATAAATTAAAAAGGCGTCGAGATATTTAATTGTCGGCAATAATCGGCAATAATTACATCAGTTTCGTTTATCGCGGCTTCCAAAGTTTTCAATTCACCAGCAATTAAATTCAAATCTATCTCGTCTTCGGTTTCAGAAGTGTCAACGTAACGCGGAATATTTAAGTTGTATTCATTCGCCTTTACTTCTGCGAGCGTGGCGACATAACTATATTTTGGTTGCGCCGTTCTCTCGCGGTAAGTCGTAACAATTCGCTCAATATCTTCATCGCGCAAATAATTTTGGTTTGTCGCGTTTCCGTAATGTTGGCTCGCATCAATAAACAAAATATCGTCGAAATGTTCTTTGCATTTTTTGAAAACCAAAACGCAAGTCGGAATGCTTGTGCCGTAAAAGATATTCGCGGGCAAACCGATCACAGCGTCGAGATAATTGCGGTCTTCAATCAGATATTGCCGGATATGACCTTCCGCACCGCCGCGAAACAAAACGCCGTGCGGCACGACAACCGCCATTGTGCCGTTGTCCGCAAGATGGTGAATCATATGTTGAATAAAAGCGAAATCGGCTTTCGACGACGGCGCGAGTCTTCCGTATTGACTGAAACGGTCATCGCCCAAATGAAGCGGACTCGCCGACCATTGCGCCGAAAACGGCGGATTGGCGACAATCGCTTCAAACCGCAAATCGAAATGCTGCGGATGCTCTAAACTGTCTTCCTGCTTGATGTCGAATTTCTGATAATGAACGCCGTGCAGAATCATATTCATTCTGGCTAGATTGTAAGTCGTGCGGTTTAATTCCTGCCCGTAAAACTTGCCAACGTCTTCAACTTCTCTGGCAACACGCAACAACAAAGAACCCGAACCGCACGCCGGATCGTAAACCGATTTGAGCTTGCTTTTTCCGGTTGTTACGAGCTTTGCCAAAACCTTACTGACTTCCTGCGGTGTGTAAAATTCACCGGCTTTTTTCCCCGCCCCTGACGCAAATTGTCCGATCAAATATTCGTAAGCGTCGCCCAAAACGTCCGATTCCGAATCTTCAAGGCGAAAATCAATCTTGTCGAGATGCGCTAAAACTTTGGCAATAATCTGATTTTTAGCTGCTTCGGTGCGCCCCAACTTCGTGCTGGTCAAATCCAAATCTTCAAACAAATTATCAAAATCGTCTTCCGATTCCGTTCCCATCGTGCTTTGCTCGATGTTGTTCAAAATCTTGGCTAAATCGTCCAGAATAAAATTGCTCGACCGCTCGTCGTCTTCGTCCGACGCTTCTGCATTACCGCGCCGCGCGATTGCGCTGAATAACTCCGAAGGTTTTAAGAAGTAGCCCAATTTAGTCAGGCTTTCTTCTCTGATTGCTTCCAAATATTCTTTGCCTTCGTCAGTCTTTTCATCAATTTTTTGATAAAGAATACCGTCAGCTTCCAAAATCGAATCGGCGTAAAGATTCATCCTTTCGGAAAGATATTTGTAGAAAATAAATCCCAAAATATAATCCCGGAATTCATCCGCATTCATCTTGCCGCGCAAAGTATCGGCAATATTCCAAAGCTGTCTCTCAAGTATTTTCTTTTGATCTTCCGACATAAATACTGGTTTATTAAATTTCGATTATGAGTCTGCTATGTAGCCGTATTACAGCTATTATTTAATTTAGCCTCTAGCGGATTCTAATTATATTTCTCTTAAAGAATTTGTCCAGATGAGTTTCATTACAAAGTATGAAAAAATCAAATATATTCTTGAAATACCAATATTAAGAGAAAGCAAAAAAGCATTTTGCCAACTTTCAAAATAAAAGGATGTAAATAAAACTAAACATTATTTGGTGGGAATTTTGGTGGGAAAGAGAAAAAGGCATTCTTCAAGATGCCTTTTATTCGATAAACATTGAAGCCGATGACAGGAGTCGAACCTGCGACCTGATGATTACAAATTCTTTGCAGGCAAAAAGCACTGGGTATTACCGAGTAACAAGCATTGATTTTGACTGGTTAAAATCAATCACGTTGTTACTCGGTAACATTCCAACTATGCAGGTGGTTGCTACGTTTTTCGCTACATTTAAATCGCCAAAATGCTGAAAAATTCAAAAGAAAAGAGATCAGAGGAATTATTAGGAAATTTGAAGAAGAAAAAGCAAATCGCAAAGGCTAAATACCAAGTTTCTTGAATACGTCTCTGGTTGGCTTCAAGGTTTCAATATCAAATTCATTAACGACCTCTTCGCACATACTACGCAAATCGCCCAATCCGCCGATATGCACGGAATGTCCGCTAGAAACATAACAAGCGTAAGTATCGGGTTTTCCATCCTTTTTAACAGAATGAAGGCATTTATTCCTATAACTTGTCGTAATCGAAAGTGTATAGCCTATATTGAGTCCATCTGTTGACTTGTTTTTGAGGACAATGATTGTCATTCGATAAAATGGCTCATTTTCTTTTATATCCACATCTCCGAGTGTCCGAAGTTCCCTCGTGATATAACTTTCGACTAGGTTTTGGGTGGTTTTGTCTTTCGCCTGTACATCAACTGAAATCGAAAAATCTTTCTTTTGGCTGTAAATTGGTTGGACAAGGATTAGAAGCAAAACGATAAGCGTAAGGTGAAATATCACTTTCATACGCCGCACAGATTAAACCGAGTTTAAAATCCTGTCAATAAAAATTCGTATCGGAGAAAACTCCCTAAACTGAACCGACAAAACCAACAGAACCATTCTGTCTATTTATGTGATATAAGATTTGACGAAATGAAAAGAGCCGTTTTCATTAGTCTGATATTCGTCTTTGCTGTTTGCAGTTTACCGGCGTACGGTTCATCGTTTGTGCATTATTCCGATGAAGTAAAACCGAAAGGTTTGCCAAATGGCGCGTTGTCGGTACAAGCAAAACTATATTTCGGCGACGAGGACGAAGAAAGCGAAGCGGTCGAAGGCGTGACCTTTTATCTTCTCTCAAAAAGCGCGGCGGAAATCCTGCGCTCTGCTAAATTTGAGTTCGATTTTGCCGATCAACTGATGACGGATGAAAGCTATCTCGAAGCTGCGGCAAATGCTTTCCTTCCAAACAACCGGGAAGATTCCGAATTTGTCACTGCGCTCGTCGGCGCTGAACTTGCCAAACATCAAAAAGCCAAAATAAAAACCGACGCTTTCGGGCGCGCTTCGCTCAGACAAATTCCGGCGGGAAACTATTACTTGTTCGGGATGGCTCGCTCTGAGGAAACGGTTTTAGTCTGGAATTTGCCGGTGACAATAAAGTCCGGTTCAAACATTTTAGAGCTTGACCAGCACAACGCCGAATCGGTTTTTACGATTGAAGATTAAACGATTTCTCGTTTTCCTTTGCCAACCCGGTAATCTTCGGAATTTTGTCATAACGGCATCCTCTCGAAATACTTCCGGTGATTTCAATTTCATAGAGTCAAAATGAAATACCGGGCGTTATCGTGTTTATTGTTAAAAGTTTGCGTTTCTGTTAAATTCAAGCGCGGTTGGTGGGAGAAAAATGAAAAAGCTCATTCTTTGCTTAGTTTTATCCGCATTCACAATCGGAGGCATTACAGTTTATCAATCGAAATCAGTTGAGGCGACAGAGAGCGCGCTTGTCACTCCGTGCGTAGATCATAACGCTGATCCAACAAAACGCTATCTTGGCGGTCGAATGATTCATCACACGACGCGCCAGCCTATGAATGGTGTTCGCGTGATTCTGATCAACTTCCCTTGGATGTGGCGCACTTGGCGCAATGAAGATTTGCCATTACCGCCAAAAGAAGAACACGAAACATTTACGAATGAGAATGGCGAGTTCTGGTTTTGCGGAATTGCAGCAAAAGAGCAGGGCTGGGGAATCACGCCGTCGCATCCATCGGCTTATGTTCGCCCAACTGTGATTTATTATTTCGAGCCGAACAAAGATTTAGATTCAGGTTACGAATCTTTGTTTGAAATGACTCCATTCTAATCGGTGATAATTTGCTCGAAAATTAGAAAAAGCCGCGCCCTCAACTAAGAGGCGCGGCTTTTCTGTTTCCCTTAAATTTCGAGATTTAATAATAATTCGTTTTAAACACTCGATAATTCACGGCATTTTGCTGGGACATAAAATAGTCGCCTTCGTTCGGGTCATAATCCCATCCGAGCATTGTCTGTTGATTTCCGCCCGCTACATTTCCCTCGTATGGATAAACGACGTATTCATTTCCCGCCGAAGTGTTGAGCGTGACGGTGACAAGAGTACACGGCAAAACATTGGTGCTGGCTAAATCAACATAATAATTATCCTGCCACCAATAAATTGTGTCGGTCGCCAAAATGGTGTTGTTTTGGTGGATTCTGGCGGTCAGCGTGATGCGCGAAGAATTTAAATCGCGCCAGATGTAACCGGAAACGGTTTTATTGTTTGGACTCGTACACGGGGTGTCAGTTTTTTGAGCAATCACCGTGTTCGGCGAAAATGTCGCGAAAGCGAGCGTTAAAACGAGCGCGGCAAAAAGCGGCGCAAATAATTTACGTAACTTCATTGTAATTTTCTCCAGTGTTGAAAATTTGCGAACGCTGCGGGCGTTGGCGCGCCCGGCATTCACTCTGTTGGTTTTATTCGGCTGGACGGACTAATCGTGTTAGGCTTGGCGTCAGCCAAGATTCGCCGATTCCAGTGGTCGGCGGTTTTGGACGCGGGCTGGCGGTAGTTGGCGCTGCCGCTGGCTCGGTCGGTTGTAAAAAACTAAATCACAAACGCATTATAGCACGGCTAAGTCTTTACGCGCTTTGTATTTGTGCGAAATAACGGCATTTTTCTTGCTTTTGTCAGAATTGCGAAAAACTTCTCTAAACGGAACTGACAAAACCGACAAAACTATACTTTTCGTTTGCGCGATCTAAATTAAGCTGCTCCTTTCTTTTGTTTGGTGTCCGTGTCGCCGAGCAGTTGGAAACCTTTTTCGGTGACTTCAAAGCCGTCTGACGGGTACTTGTGAAAATCATCGAATTTAATCCGGTTGTGTGCCGTTGTTGGCAAATGGTGGCGATCCAAAAAGCAAATTAAATCAATCAGCCCAACGCGCACCGCGCCCGAATCGCCAACCGTGAATTTAAAACTGCCGAGTGCGCCCGATTGAATGAGTTTTTCAATGGACGAAGCGGATTTATAGCCGAGAAACTTGGCGGCTTCGTCTTTGGTGTAAACGAGCTTGATTTCGCTCTTTAAAACATTGCTCATCCCGCGCTTGAAATGGGCGACTGCCATTTCGCCAGCTTGTCGCCCGAAGTCCAGAAAGATGCTCTTGAATTGTTGGAAAATGCTGTTTTCGTCAGACATTATTTTTTCTCCTCGTATTTTTTGAATTTGAAAAATAAAAAGGGACTCGATGAATCCCTTTTTATTTTTTCCTTCTAACTTAACACGCAAAACGCGCTGCTTTTTACTCATTTAATTTTGCTTTGAGTTGGTTTTCGTATCGCTCGTGTGACTTTCTAAAGTCGGTCGTCCAAGTGTAGAGATAATCTTTCAATGCGGAAATATTATCGTAAGCATTGTCTTTTTCCAGACAATTGAGGAAAAGCAGAAATTCGTCCGTTGCGTCGTCGGTATTTTTAATGCCATTGTTATCAGTTCTGACCATCATACCGGCGCTCAAGTTAAGAATGGTGTCCGTGATTCCTCTTAAACTTTCCCAATTCTTGTTCGGTCGCCAGCTCACGTCTTTGAAATCTGTCGCCGTGTTTGTTGGTTCCGGCGCGGGCGTGTTGTTTGCGGTCGGGTTTTCCGATTCCGGCATTTCGATTGGTTTGGTTTCCAGAGTGCGGCGAAAACGAATATTCGTTTCTCCCGTTTCGGTAATGTTTTTGCTGGTTTCTGTGTTATTATTCATCTCGTTGAAAAATTCCTTTCGTTTTTTTTGGAAGGTTAAGAAGGGCATCGGGAACGGCTATTCCTGATGCCTTTCGCGTGTTAATAAGCGTACTCGGAAAACTCGACCGATTTTCTGACGAGTTCGAGCGTGGTAACTGCGGCTCGGCATTTTGCCGAAATGCTGGTTAAATCTTCAAAGGTGATTTCCGGCAGATTCTCTATCCGTTCGGCTGTTTGGGCTGCCGATTCGACCGATTCGATGGCGTCGTTAATCAAAACAGCGCTCGGTTGATTTTCCGGCAAAGATTCCCAATATCTTTTCATTGCTCCCATTGTTGAAAAATTCCTTTCTTTCTTTGTTGTTTTGAAGTGCGCGGAGGCTCCGGCTAAAAGCCTCCGCGTCTGTTGATTTCGATTACTGAACCTTTTCGACGTATCGAGTAATCAGCCGGGCGGCTGCCCTGTGATAACAGGGATAACCCTGATTAAAAGCTGTGCATTGGCAAGTGCCGTTGGCGGTGTAAATCTGCCCGCTCCGGTCGGAGAGAATCAAAAGGCTGTGCGTTTCCGGCTCGAAAGTCATAAACGGATTGTTTTCGATCTCGACGGTCGCTTTGGCAATGGCATTTATCCAGCGTTTTGCGTCTTTGGCTTGCGGGTTGATTTTGGCTATTGATTCGGCGGCGACTTCGGCTAAAGTCTCGCGGTTGATTTCGGTTGCTACGTTCATTGTTGAAAATTCCTCTCAAAGTTGTGATTTCGGTTGCTTTTGTTATGTGAGCAACTAAGATATATCTTAGTCTATGCACTAGGACTTGTCAAGTTAAACTTAGGTCTAGCACTAGAAGTTTTGAGTTTTTTTTGATAGATTATTTTTGATGGAAGAAACTGATTACTTAACAACCAAACAGGCAGCGGAAAAACTTGGCGTTAGCGTCGGTCGGGTTCAGCAGCTTGTCGCAGATAAACGCCTTCCTTCTGTAAAAATAGGGCGTGACAGATTCATTCTCGAAAAAGATTTGGAACTTGTTAGAGAGCGAAAGCGAACAGGCAGACCGCCAAAACCAAAAGAAAGCAGTAAATAAGTTTATGATTTTTGGCAAATTTTAACCGGCAAGCATCTCGCATTCGCTCGCTGTTCTTTATTTGCTCGAATATTGGAGGGATTGAAGGTGAAACTATTTATTCTTTTTTTATTGACTGTATTTGCGGACGCGACAATCTGCCAAACTCCAAAAACCAAACCAACGGGTAAAACAACAAAAAGTAGCACACTTAAAAGCACAGAACCGTTACCCGTTTTAGAGGAAATAGAGAAGATACTTGATGATCTCTCAGGAATCGCAGCCGAAAAAAAGATAGAGTGGCGTTACATCGGCGCAAAATACCTTGAAGCAACTGCCAACGGGAAAGAAGCTGGTCTTGTATCACTTTATTACTACAATACTGCTAGAGTTCGCAGAAACCCCGATAAATCATTATCCGTCTGGATAAAACAACTTTGGACTGTCCCCGCAAATATACCGCAGTCAGAAAAGGAAGCGGCGAAAATATACAGTCAAATTGAAAATGAGCAAAAAGGTGGCAAGGAGTTCGGCTATATGCTGCAAAACTTTCAGATTGATTGTCTCGGCGAACGTTTGAAAGTCCTAAATACTTTGAGTTACGCCAAGAATGGAACTGTCCTGAATACTGTCAAAGGTAGTGATGCCTATTCGCCTGTTGTGCCCGAAAGCGTCGGTGACGAAGTATTTAAACGTATTTGTAAATTCAATAATAAATGGTAGCTACTGAAGTGAATAAGCGAATTACTCTATTTGTCGGGACAGGCGTTGTGCTGGCTCTATTTGCCGTTGGCGCATATTTCGGTATTTCGCGCTTTAACACGCCTCCGCAAAATTTCGCCCAAGCCGAAAAACAAAAGATTTGCAGCAATCAACGCGCAGGTTTTCCCTTTCATTGCCGAAGCGCCGAATAGATGCGTGGTTGAAATAAATTTTGATAACTTAATCAATGAGCATTTCGCATTCCCTCGCTGCGCTTTAGGTGCAGAGACGTTTCGGACGTAGGAGGAGGGCGGGAGAAATGCTTTTGGCTGGCTTTCTCATTTTGGCGATAATGCGAGCCAAAAATCTGAAATGCCAGCCGTTTTTATTGCTCTCGACGATCTTGCTCTAAAGCATCTCGCACATCTTCCGGCAATCTCTTTTTCGGCGTTCCGTAAATGTAAGGCTTCATTTCGACCTGTCTCGTATTAAACGGGTCAATCGCCCGCAAAATCTTTCGCATCGTGCCGCCGCGCTCTGCAGTCGGTACTTTCAATTTCGATTCTTCGGCTTTTTCTCTGATAACCGGAATGCGGCGCAGCGCGGCGTTTTTAAAACCTGAAGATTTGCGCGGTCTATCGTCCAGCACTTCGCCGACATCTGCCGCAATCGAGGGAACGAATGAGCCGAGATAAGAGCCTGCTTGATTTTCCGTCCATTCTTCCCAAGTTTTGCTTTCGCTGTCGAGGTAAGAATCTGCCGCTCTCAATAACGGCTGCTCAGTCGCCAGAGTTTTGGCGGTTTTTCCGGCAAGCGAAAGCGAATCGAAATAGCTTTCTTTGCCTTTTGGAGCATACAGCGCGCGGTGCTGCGACTGCTCGAACAAAGTCGCGCCGAGAGTCAAAATCTTGCCGCCGGGCGAATCCAAAATTACGACGCGCCCGAATTTGGGAATCAGCAGCGAGCCGTTTTCTATGCCGTGTTCTTTTCGCCAGAAAAACTCGTCCCGGCGTGATTTGGCGGCGCGGTCATCGGGTCGCTTTTTCCCTTTCTCGCGCTTTTCTTCATAATCCCAGATTCCGGCTAAATAGCCATTGGCGGCGAGCGCATAACCTAAAGCCATTAAGCCCGTTCCAAGCGTCGCGCGTCCGATGTTCATTGAAAATTCGCGCTGCTCTTGTCGGGTGAAAAATCTCAATAAAGTTTCGTCAACAAGCTTTTGTTTGTCTGTGATGGTGAGATCGTTAAATTCGCGCTGGCGCTGGCGAATCGTCTGCTTTTGCTGCAAATCAACGTATTGCTGCTGCAAATCTTCAATCTTATTTTCAATCTGCACTCGAAGCGCTTCTTCGGTTTTTGTCAGATTCGGTTTATTAAGCAGCCGGTCAAGCGCATCTGCATTGCGTTCGAGCTTTTTAAAAACCGTTTCGGTTTCCTGTTGCAGCTCGGCATCTTCACGACGACGGCGGCGATTGAGAAGCTCTTTAAACCGTTCATCTCGTTTTTGCTGCTTTTCGGTCACCGGCGCAAATCGCTCGCGGGCAGTTTCTCGCCCCAATTCGGTCGCTCGCGCTCCTTCGACGACGTTGGGCAAATTGCTGCCGAACGCTCTGACTAAACCTGCTGGCGTGTAATCGAGGGCGCGCAAAACAATATTCGTCGGAGTTTTATCGAACGGCGCGACTTGCTCAATCAAAAAGCGCCCGTACTCGTTCACGTCTTTGAATTTTTGAATCTCGCGCGAAACCGCATTGTTGTTTTGAAACGTCAGAAAATCGGCGTCCAGCGCGGCTTGAGCAATCATTTCGGGCGACGGATTATCGAGCAATTTTCGTCTTTCCGCGCCGCGATTGATTGATTTGTCTTTCCGCGCGGCTGTTGCGCTCAAAGTTTTGGCTTGTTCTTCGATGCTCCGGCGAAATCCATACACTTTAAAAAGCGCGTCCTCTGCCCCAAGCGTGCGGAAATTGAGCTTTACCCAAGAATCAATAACGGCATTGCCGCTCGTCGGTTCGGAGAGTTGCGCTTTCGCCAAATTCGCTGCCGAATCGCCGTGCCGCAAAATATTAAAAGCCTGTTTGATTCCGCTCTCGGTTGAATTTGCAGAGTTTAGCCGTCCGTCTGATTTGAAAACGGCGCTGAAAGATTTGGCGACGCTCGCGGCATCAATGAAAGAAACCGTGCGCTCGCCGGTCAGCGGCGCAATCATTCGGTCGGCGAAATATGCAAATCCTCTGACTGCTTCTTCGCTCGCTTGAAAAGCTGTGTTCCCGCTAACGTTCCGCAAATGAGTGCGAACGGACGAAACCAGACCCGCCCGGCGCAAATTGGTGACTGTCTGCAAATATGAATCGCGGTCTTTCGAGATGTCGCGCAAAATATCCGCTTCCGGCTCGGTTTCCGCGCTGCGCGAAAATCTGATGTCGTTTTGAGTTGTCGCGGCGGCGTTTTTTTCGAGTCGTCGGCGCGCTCGCCCGATCAGCGCATCAATTTCGGCGTCAGTCCATTTGATTGCGTCGGGATTTCCGAAAGCTTTGGCTGAGATTTCGCGCAAAGCGTTGCGAACGATGGCGCGCAATCTTTGATAATGGGATGTGTCCCGAAAAGCCGCGTCCTCGCTGCGGTGGGCAATCAATTCCTCTGCCGCTTCTCGTCGTCCTTCCGGCGTCGAAAGGTCTAAACCGTAGCCTTCGGCAATAATTTTAAATTGCGCGTCGTCTGCAAAATCTTTGGCAATCCGGTCAAGCGTCGGGTTTAATTTGTCGTTGAGTAATGCGCGCAAACCTTTATGTCCGACGATTTCGTGAGCTGCGGTTTTTAAAATTTCCTCCGGTTTGGAGTTTTTCAGATTGTCGGCAACCAGATACAAGTCTTCGCCGTGAAAAACGCCGGTGATTTGCCCGGCTGCATTGTCGGCTTCAATTCTCTCTCGAACCGGCGCGGGCAAATCGTTTTCCGACTGCACGACGCGAACGGGCGAAAGTCTCGTCAATCCGCTTTGGTTTAAAATTGCCGTTATTTGCTCTTTGGCGGCTGTCTGCGCGTTTCTGTTTCCGGCGAATGCTTCGGCGTCGCCTTTGGCTAGAAAACGAATGTCCGCATCGTTCTGCGGAGAATCAAAGGCAATTCTCGCTTGCTCAAGCTGCCTTTCGGCGCGAATTTTACCTTTCGGAGTGTTGGGAAACGAGCGGAGCGTTTTGCCGTCTTGAACTAAATTGATGCTGTCGGCGTCGGTGACGAGTTCCGGCGCGCTCGTCCGAATGTTTTTGACTGCTTCGGTTTGTCCGGGCAGTTCGGCAAATGATTCGGTCGGCGTTGGCGACGCTGTTTCGACAAATCGGGCTTTAGTGTTCAAACCGCTCAAATATTCGTCTTTATTTTCGAGCGCAAATCGTCTGCCGTCGCTCAAAACAATTTCCGGCTGCTCTTTCTGCAATCCTTCGGAAGTGGCTTTTTCGTCAATCAAATCTTTTTCTTTGAAATGATCGTAAGCGTCCCGAATGCGGTTAAATTCAAGCGGCGCTTTTTCCGGTCTGACTGTCTTTTTTAACGACTGTTCGGTTTGTTCGGTTTGGTGCTGCGACAACAATTCGTTGACGTTTTCCGGGTCGGCGATAAATTCTTGAATCTGCTCATCTGTTTCGATGCCTCGCGCTCGAAGCTCTCTTTCGGAGATGTCCAAAACCTGCCCGTCTTTAAATTCAATCCGCGCCGTTCCGGGCGCGGGCGTTGCCGGCGCGGGTTCTTCCGGCGTGAAATATCGAGCTTTCGGCGTTTCGGTTTCGATTTGATTTAAAACGTCTTTCGCCGTCGCGCTGTCCAGACCAAATTCATCTTGCAAGAATTTGACGCCTGAATTTGGGTTGGTTTCGCGCTGGCGTGTTAATGCGTCGGCAGCTTCCGACAATGAAAACGCGCCTTTTGTCCCTTCAAAAACAGGTTCGCTCGGAGTGATTTCCGGTGAGACTTCGCTTATTTGATTGTCATTTGATAGCAAACCCGTTTCCGGCGTGGTTTCAGACTCAATTGCCGATGTTTGCTCGGTTTCCTTATTTGCAAGCAAACCCGTTTTCGGCGCGGTGTTTTCATTCGATGCGCCGCGATTTGCTAAAACATTTGGAACTTGCAGAAACGCGCGACTTCCGCCGCCAAGAATTGCACCGATCAAAGCGCCTTCTCTGCCTTGTTTGAGAGCTTCGGGCAGATTGTTGTAAACAGATTCGAGGCGTCCGGCGAAAGTTTTATCTTTCGAGAGCGCTGCGGCTGAAATCAATTTTCCGCTCGTTCCCTGAAAAAACTCCTGTAACGCTTCTTCGGTCGCTTCGTTTCCGGTTTCAATTAAAAAGCGTGAAAATTCGCGCGAAAATTTCCCGGCGGTCAATTTATCAAGCTGGCGACCGATGCCGAATGCTTCCGATGCTCCAACGGGAATGCCAGCTTGCGCCCAGAATGACGCCTCGCGGTTTGATAATCCGCCTTTTGTAAATTGGTCGTAATTTTGCCCGACTTCCATCAAGCTGCCGAACACGCCCGACGATAAACGAGACGAAACGCCGATGCCCGCGCTCATTCCGCCCAAAAGCATAAACGAAGCCAGCGAGCCGACGCCCGACGATAATTTTGTTACGAAATCGTTTTTAACATCTTTGTTGGTTGGCAGATTTTCATCTACCCACTGACGCAAAGCCGAACCGAATTGCTGTAAAGATGTTTCGTCGTTTGCGGTTGCCGCGCGGACTCGCTCAAGCCGTTTTTGCTCATCTTCACCTGCAAGCGGTTTATATAACGATGTGTCCATCAGCGCCCGTTGCATCGCGCCAAACGCTTGCGGAATTGTCGGTAATGGTTGAGCCAAAGCGTTTACGGCATAACCGGTTTGCGCCGCGCCGTACTCGAAATTACTCATTCCGGCGACACGCTCGCGCCGTGCGAGTTCTTCCGAAGCCGAACCAGATTGCTCAATCGCTTCTCTGGCGCGTTCTTCCGGCGTTGATGCTATGTCGGGCGCGAAATTGCCGGAAAGCAAATCTTTTCCGCCTTGATAGAGAGCGCCGACCGGGTTTTGAGCGACGCCGACGACCTTACCTGCAACTTGGCTGGCTACGTCACCAACAGTCTCGCCCCACGTTTGATTCTTTTCCTGCTCAATCAGTTTTTCACGCGCGGCGACTTCTTCATTGGCTTTTCTTCTGGCGAAAATATTTGAAATCGTTCCGCCGTCAACCGAAACGGGGATACGATTTTCTTTGACGTTTTGAGCATCGGCGAGCGCCGCGTCAATTCCGGCGGAATCAATCAAACCTTTTCCTTTTGCTTTGCGGTCTGAAATCTCCGCTTCAATTTCGGCATCGGAAAAACCGAAACCCGGCGCTATCTTTCGCAGGGATTCTCTGAAAAGATGCTCTTCCAAATTGTCGCGGGTAATTCCGCGAATATCTATAAGCGGCTGCTGAATATATCCGGCGTTTTGTAAGTCACGGCGGGCAATGGTCGGCTGCTGCGCTGTCGGCTGTTTGATTTGTGCCGGTTCTTCGACATTAAAATCACCGAACGAAATCGAAACTTGCGGCTCGCGCTTCGGCTTGAGTGGCACGACTTTGCCGCCGACGATTGACGGTAGCTGAACAGGTCGCCCGTTTTGAATAAATTCGCTGTCTGCGTCTTTGGTGTTTTCGACGAGCGGAAACGATTCCGGCGCGTCAACAGATTGCAGAAATTTCGTCGGCTCTTTCTGCGGCGCGCGAATTGTGCCGATTCTCGCTTCGGCATCAGGCAGTTGATTAACAATTCCGTCCGGTCTGGGCTGTTGCAAATCGGCTGGAACTTCTTCGATTTCAAGCGGTCGCGCGGAAACTCTCGGCACTCTCGGCGCGTTTCGTTTCACTTGACCGGGCGCGCTTTGCAAATCTTCGCCGCGAATCCCGTCGAAAATCTTCAAAACGTGGTCGCGCGTCGTGATCAAACCGTCGCTCGTCATCGGCAATCCCAAACCGCCTTTTTTCAGATCGCGCGCGACGTTGTTCGGGTTGGTGTGATAACCGGCGACTGACATCATCCAAGCGTGTTTTTCGTTTTCCGCATTCGGGCGAAATCGCCGATAGTTGTCGCGCAAAATACGAAGACCACCTTCGGCTGCTTTTAATGGTTCGGCGCGAATTTCTTCGGGCGTGTAGCCGAGTCCTCGCGCCGTCGCGTCCATTATCTGCCAAGCCGTGCGCGCTCCCTTCGGAGAAACGGCTTTCTCGTTGCCGCCCGATTCCTGACCGACCATTCGCCGCCAAACGGCGGACGGCACGCCGTAAGAGCGGGCGATTTCTTCGGTCGCCGAATCGAGGTCAAAAGTTTGTTGCTGCGGCTGTTTGTTGGGGCGGCTTCCGTCCATTTGGTGAAAAACTCCTTTTAAATCTCGCTTTCGGCGCAAAAGGTTTCGGACTTCCGAAACATAAAAAAGCTATTGCCTGATGATTCGCTGAATGTCGGTGGACGTGTATTTTCCGTTGTTTGACATCTTTCGCGGGTAAACCTTTGTCGCGGGCGCTTGTTTTTTCGGCGGTGCTGATTTGAATTTGCCGTTTAATTCGGTCAAATCGCGGTTTCCCGCTACGGCTTTTTCCTCGAACTCGGTGATGTCGCGCTCGTTTTGTTTGATCGCATTATTGGCTCGCCGGAAATCCTGCAATGCTTGGGCTTTGTCGGGATCGTCGTCGGGGCGGTCTTTTAAACTTTCGAGCCTCTGCTTGGAGTCGTTGAAATCATCGTAAAGTTTGGAATTAACAAATCTCAAAGATTCCAGCATTCCTTCGTATGATTTCACTTCGCCTTTTTTGGCTTCAATGGCTGCGGACAGCGCTTCGTTCGATTCCTTCGTTTCGTATTCTTCCATTGCGTTGCGATAATCGGCTTCGTAGCGTTTTGCCTGAATCGAGCCTTTGATAGTCGCTGCTTGGGATTGCGGAACGGTCAATTTTTCACCGTCGCCGAAATCCAATTCAAACGGCTGCTTGTACGGATTGACGAATTGTTTGCCGGTCGCGTCGTCAATTGCTGGCGTTCGCTTTCCATATTTATCAATCAAAAATCCGCGCCCGTCTGCCGATTCCAGATAACGAACCTGCGAATCTGTTTTTCTCTCTCGTTCTAATTTGGCATTTAACCGGCTTTCAAATTCGGTTTGTCGCTGCTGCCGCGAAAGCGCTTTGTCATTGCTGACGGTTTCGGCGCGGGTGTTTCGCCCTTCTTCTTTTTTCGTTTCGATGATGGGGCGCTGCCGCGTGTAATCGGTCGCGGTTCGTCGCGCGTCCAATTGCGTCAGCTTGTCGAGATTATTAAAACCGCTTTCAATTTGGCGGTCGTAATCTCCGATTTTATCTTTTAATTCGATTCTCTCGTCCATATGCGGGCTGGCGAGATTGGTTACACCGCCCGCGCCGATTGCTCCCAAAAGACCTGCCAAACCGCCTTTTTGACCGCCTTCATTCCAGAGACGAACGCCGTTTAGCAGTCCTTTGAGAAAATTCGTCATTTTCGAGTCGTGGTTTGTGTCGAGGTCTTTGCCCTTCAATTCGCGGTACTCGTCGCGCTCGCGGATCAGTTGTTCGACGTTGCCGAAAAAGTCGCCAATTGTGGCTTCGCGCGGATTTGCTTCTGCTTGCTGCTGCTCGGCGGGCAAATTCGCGTTTGCCGATTCCGCACCGGGAACGACGCGCTGTCGCCTCTGCTGTTCAGGCGTTTGCTGTGCTGGCGCGGTTGATGCGTTTTGAATTGTCGGAATAACCGCGCGCGAATCAGACGGGTTAATCGGCTGTTCGACGACGGGCAAATCCGGCGCGGGGCGCGGTCGCGTTTGCTGCTGTCTGCTCATTCCTACGAGCGGCGGCTCGCCCAAATCTGAAGAAGGTGTTTTGATTGCGGACGTAATGACCGGCAGATTGTCGAGCGGGCTTGCGCCCGGTCGTCCGCCGATTTCGGGCAGCGCGCGAGCAATTTCTTTTTCATTCGGCGTAACCGGAATAATTGAAGGCATTCTGAACGGCACATCATCGCTCGAAATAATCGGCTGCTGCTGCGCTGGCGCTTGGGTGATTACCGGAAGATCGCTTTCATATTGCATTCCGTTGTTGATAGCGGGTCGTTTCCGCATATCCGGCACAGGTAAATCAAATTGCCTCATTGAATGGGCGCGCGGCGCTTGTGTTGCGACGGGCAAGTTTCCCGCAAATCCCGTCCCGCCAAATTCGGGCGGCAAGTCGCTGCCGATGATCGGTTGCTTTTGCATAACAGGCGGAATCAAGCTCGCGCCGTTAATTCGTTTAATAATTTCTTTTAAATCCGGCATAGCCTCGAATCGCTTTCGTCTGATTTGAATTTTCGCTCGTCAACCGAATGGCGAGAGCTTTATTTGCTAGGTGCTATTTTAACATTTAAGTTAAACAATACAAATAATTTTGCCGAATTATCGCTATATTTTTAAGCTAAAATCGAATATACTTTATGATTGTTAAGTAAAGGCGGAATTGGTATTTTGAAGTTGATTTCTTGAATTTTAAATCAAGTTTATGGAACACGGCGGAAAGCGAGAGGGCGCGGGGCGCAAACCCGGACAGCTCGAACTAAAAACAGTCGAAAAGATTCATGTTAAGAAAGCCTTTGACGAGCGCGTGATGCGGCACACAGACGAGCTTTTCACGGCTCAATTTTCTTTGGCGGTCGGATTAACTTACGTTTATCGTGTCGAGGAAACTCCGCTTAAAAACGGCAAAACCAAGCGAGAGCATATTCTGGTTACAGATCCGGAAGAAATCAAACGGATTTTGGATGAGTCGGACGGCAACGGAAGCGCCAAAAACGGTAAAGATTTTTTCATCGTGGCGACAAATGCACCCGATAACCGCGCGATTGATTCATTGCTTGACCGCACTTTTGGCAAAGCTCAACAGTCGGTTGAAATCAAAGACGAAAACAAAGGCGAGTCGGAAGATATTCGTATTGTGCTAGCGCTTCATTCGATCAAGACTTTAATTCAAAAGTACGGTCTAACTTTCGAGGCTGCCGTGTCGGAGTATTTTACTGTTACTCGCCCGGAACGTGCCGAATTGAGGGAAGTGGTGACGCAGAAACTTAAAAGCGAGATGCAACTTGAGATTGGTACGGTTCAATAACGGTTTCAGAAGTTTCGCTTTATTTTAAAAACTCAAAAGGATTCGATTTCTCGAATCCTTTTTTTTGATAGTTTATTTTCCTATTGTATTTACAAACTGTTAATCAATTCGGGCGAATCAAAAGCCGGATTATTTACCTGTCGGCTAACGGCGTGGGACTCCATTTCTTTCGTCGGATATGGAGCAAGCAGCTTTTCTAATTTTTCTGCGTCTTTTACTTTTGCATC
>DASVTY010000085.1:0-25703 GCA_036387315.1 Pyrinomonadaceae bacterium | reverse complement strand
AAGGAATCTGTCCTTAGTACGAGAGGACCGGGATGGATCCACCTCTAGTGTACGAGTTATCGCGCCAGCGGTAGCGCTCGGTAGCTAAGTGGAGCATGGATAAACGCTGAATGCATCTAAGCGTGAAGCCAGACCTAAGATTAGTTCTGACAGCGAGACTCCTGGAAGACTACCAGGTTGATAGGTTGGAAATGTAAGTGCAGTAATGTACTCAGTTGACCAATACTAATTGTCCCAAGGCTTGACCATAAAATTTACTTGTTAGCATAATGGTTAAGTTTCGCAACGACTCAAAAATTCATATTCAGTTTTCAGTTATTTATTAGCTCTTTACAAGTTTTCCGGTGATTTTGTCGAGAGGGTCACACCCGTTCCCATCCCGAACACGGAAGTTAAGCCTCTTGGAGCCGATGGTACTGCACTGTTACCAGTGTGGGAGAGTAGGAAGTCGCCGGATTTAATTTTAAGTAAAAGCCTGTTTCAAAAAATGAAACAGGCTTTTTGTTTTTTCTCTTGACAATAAAATATATGCGAGTAAAATGCCAGCATCATCCCAGCAATCATTTGATATAGGCTTTTTATAAGCATAAATTTCGGAGGAAAAAATGAAGAAATTAACACTGTTAATGCTCATTATACTGTCAATGAGCATTTTAGTCTCGGCGCAAAACTCTAATTCAGATGCAACCGCAAAAGCAGCTTCCAACAACGCTAATTCAAATACAAATTTAACTACAGCAAAGCGACCACCTGTTTTTAGGGCAAGCAAAGATCAAATAACTCAAGCACAAACAATGCTTAAGGAAAAGAATCTTTACTCGGGGGAAACAACAGGAAAGTTGGATGACCCGACTAGAGCTGCGATTAAGAAATTCCAGGAATCGGAAAAGATTCGTGCTACCGGAACTTTGAATAGGTTAACTCTTGAAAAAATGGGAGTGCAGCTAACAGACAAGCAAAAACTAATTCCTATTTCCGAATCAAGTAAGAATCCTGATGCCAGTGATAAAAGCAAATCGCGCTCTTCTGTTTTTCGGGCGACAAAGGATCAGATAATGCAAGCCCAGAAAATGTTGAAAGACAAAAATCTATATAATGGCGTCGAAGATGGAAAAATGAGTGATGAGTTTCGTACATCTCTAAAAAAATATCAAGAGATGGAAAAAATCAAAGCTGCCGGAACTTTAAACCGCGAGACATTGGAAAAAATGGGAATTCAATTAACGGATGCACAAAAGGGAACGCAAACAACCGCTACGAAAACGCAATAAACCATTGAAAAAGCTCAAATTTCCGTAATAAAACCTGCTGTTGAGAAGCAGGTTTTATTTTTTCAATTTGGCAACAAATCTTTGTAAAGTTGGAATCATAAGTCTTTAAATTCCGCGCAATTTATGAATTTCGATACATACTTCAAATTGTCCTCCTACGCGGTTGTATTCTGCGGAGCATTAGCTTTGTTTGTTTCCGATGGAATTGGTTTGATCGTAACGTCGGCTTTTATTCTCGCACTTTTCTTTGCTTTTCGATTTGAAGATAGACGGTGGCAGCTTTCCGAGCGTTTAGGGCTGGTTTTGACAATATTTTCCTTACCTTTATTTTATTTTGACTGGCAATTTCTAAATGCGACGCTCTCATCCGAAAGAGCCGGTGCGGCGACTTTGGCTCATTTGATTTTGTGGCTGTGTTTGCTCAAACTCTGGCAGCAAAAGAGTGACCGCGATTGGATATTTCTTTATTTAATTTCGTTTTTTGAAATTTTGCTGGCGGCAGGTTTAAGTATCACGCCTTTATTTTTAACTGTTTTGATTTTATATTTGCTTTTTTCAATTTGCACGATCATAGCCTTTGAAATTAGAAAAACCAAAAGAGCTATCAACGTTCTTGAATCGAATTCAGCAAAATTTACCAGGAAAACTCTTCCAGCCTGGCGTTTGCCGCTTGCGGCGGGCGGCGTTTTGGGTTTGATAGTTTTGCTCGCTGTTCCTTTGTTCTTTATGATGCCGCGAATCGGCGGAGCAGGTTTCGGTAGTGAAAACGGCGGACTAAACGGAATGACCGGGTTTTCGGACAAAGTTATTTTGGGTTCGATCAGCAGCTTGCAAAAGAATAATCAAGTTGTAATGCGAATTAAAGTTGACCAGCCAAGCCCTGTTCGTAATCTGCGTTGGCGCGGTGTCGCTTTGGATACATTTGAAAATAATACTTGGGAAAATACTCTAACAAATGAAAGAGAATTTAAAACAAGCGATAATCGAGTTTTTAAGTTTGAACAAGCGAGAAGCGAAAATTTAGTATTGCAAACAGTTCTCCGCGAACCTTTGTCTAATATTTCGGTTTTATTTGGAGCGCCGCAAATTGTTCAGATTGAAGGGAATTTTCCGAATGTTTATAGAGATAAAAACGAAACGGTAACCGCCGCAAGACAATACGGACGGATAAGCTATAAAGTCTATTCAGATGTTTCAGAGCCGAACGAAAAACTTTTACGAGAAGATAAGCAGCCTTATTCATTGCAGAAAGCCCTTTATTTACAGCTTCCTGAGAAACTGGACAAAAGAATCGAAAATCTGACTCGACAAATAATTTTAGAAAGCCGCGCGACAAATCGTTATGACGCGGCGCGAGCTTTGGAAAAATATTTGCAAACCCAGTTCGGCTACACGCTCGAACAGAAAAGCAACGGCGATAATCCTTTGGCGACGTTTCTTTTTGAAGCGCGCGAAGGACACTGCGAATATTTTGCAACCGCGCTCGCTGTAATGCTCAGAACACAAGGAATCGCGACGCGCGTCGTCAATGGATTTCAAGCCGGAAATTATAACGACGCCGCAGACGCATATATTATTACGCAGGCGCAGGCACATTCGTGGGTTGAAGTTTATTTTCCCGCAACGGATTCCTGGATTACTTTCGATCCGACGCCTGCCGCCGGCAGAAATATAGATAATGGCACAGGCGGCAGTATTTTTGCTGCCGGAATCGGGAAATATCTCGAAGCCGCCGAAATGTTTTGGCTTCAATACGTCGTCGGTTACGATAATCTGGAGCAGCGAGGCTTGGTTCGCAGTTTTAGAAATAATTTAGCGGCTTCGCAGGAGACAATAATAAATTACTGGATGGCTTTGCAAAGCGTGTCCGCTGAATGGTTCACCGAATTACAGGGCGAAAAGGGAGCTTCAAACAAAATCGGGGCAATTTTCAAAGCCGTTTTATTGCTCATAATGATAGCCGGAATCGGACTTTTTATGTTGTTCGGCGGCAGGCATTTGCGGCGTTTAGGATTTTGGCACATAATAACCATGTGGCGGAAATCGAATGAACCAAAGCAGATCATCCTGTTTTACGAGCGAATGAATCGCGCTTTGGAAAAAAAAGGGATGCGGCGAAAACCACAGCAAACGCCGCTTGAATTCGCCAATGGGTTAGCGATGCCCGAAGCGGTTAAAGTTACCGAAGCGTATCATCGAGTTCGTTTTGGAAAACTGAATCTATCTCCGAACGAAACAATTGAAATCGAAAACTGGCTGAAAAATTTAGAAAACGCTTCAATTTAAAATATCGAGTCAAGCTGACGACCCGGATAAACTAAAATTTAAAATGGCTTCAAACGGCTCAAGAACTTTAATCGGAGTTTTGCTGGCTGCTTTTTCCGGCGCGGTTGTCGGGCTTTTCATTTTAATCGGTTTAATTTTTTTGATTCCGACCGGAGCGTCGAATCCGAACGTTAGCAACGCTGCAAACCGGGCGTCTAACTCTGCGTTGACAAACAAACCAACTCCGTCGAACATCTCCGAACCAACGCCCGCGCCGATTGAGCAAACGCCTTCGCCCGATGAAACTGACAGCCCCACGCCGATGCCGAAAACTACGTTTACTCCGATTACGCTTCCGACTCCAGCGCCGAAACCGAACAGAACGCCGGTCATAAATCCGCAAACTCCGGGCGGCGGAAGAACGCCAAAAACGCTTCCCAAACCGTCTCCTAAAAAACCGATTCCAACGCCGTCGGTTCACACTTAATTCTTGTTTATGGAGTTGACTATGTCGAGGAAAGCTGCGGTTGATATTTCGCGAACACAAAACTTAAAAAGCTGTTTTAAATTTCTGTCGTTATTTTTGGCTTTTTTACTTTTAACGTATTCGGTTTCGGCTCAATGCACCAAGAAAAAGACGCGCGATTTCGTGACGCAGGGAAATGAGTCTTTCAAAATCAAAGATTTTTCATCAGCAGTTGAATTTTATCAAAAGGCGATTCAAATCGAACCGAACTGTTCTTTAGCTTATTATAATCTCGGACAAACGCAGCGCTTTTTGAATCAAACCGACGCGGCAATCGGCTCGCTTGAGCGCGCTTTGAATTTGAATTACCCCGACAAAGCTGCAAATTACTTAGCTCTGGCGGCTTCTTACTCAGCCAAAGGTCAAAGGGAAAACTCAAAAGATGTTTTAACCAAAGCTCGTTCATACGCCGTCAGCGCGGTTAAAATTAATGATAAATTGCTCGAAGCCTGGCGGATAATTGCCGCAACAAACCGCACACTGGGAGACGTTCAAGGTGAACTTAATGGCTGGGAACAAGTTGTTCGATTGCAGCCGACCGATTTTTCTGCCAAACGCGAAAAAGCGCTAATTCATTACCGTTTAAAAGATTACGACAAATCAATTGCGGAATTTGAAGCACTTGCAAAGGCAGAACCGAAGAATCCCGACAATTATTTGGCGTTGAGCGATCTTTACCGTTTGAACGGGCAAAACTCGGCGGCAATGGAAATGGCAACTCGCGCTTATCAGTTAAAGCCGGATTCGCCCAATGTTTTATTCACGCTCGGCGGGGCTTTTCTCTCACTCAAAAATTACGAACGGGCAATCGAAACTTTTCGTTCGGCAATTAATATAAAAACGGAATTTTTAGCGGAAAGTCATTATTACATCGCAATGGCGCAGATGGCACAGGGAAAATACGCCGACGGAGTTGAGAATTTAAAAAAATCTTTGTCTCAACCCTCCAAGCTTTACCCGGAAAAGGAATTTAAAAGCTATGTTTATCGCGCATTAGCAAATAGCTACGGGCAATTGGCAGACTTTAATCAAGCCATCAATTATTTGGCGGAAGTCAGAAAGGACGGGCTTGACGATTCAAATTTATACGTTGATTTAAGTTGGTGGCACAGTCTGCTCGGCGAAGACGAAAAGGCTCTCGAAGCGGCGAGTTTAGCTATCAAAAAAGATTCCGCCAATTCGTTGGCATATACCAATCGCTGCCGTGCGAATTTTACTTTAAAAAAACTCGCCGAAGCCGAGCAGGATTGCAAAAAGGCTCTCGAATTAAACTCGAACGACGGTGAAACTTTGTTTTATTACAGCCGCGTTTTGCGCGATACAAAGCGCAAAACAGAAGCCGACGCTACAAATAAAAAAGCAATCGCTTTGCTCGAAAAAGCGACCGGATTAAAAACGGCTAACTCGGAAATTGTCGCCAACTCGGTACAAAATCGAAACGCTTCCGCTGCAAGTTCTAACCCCGCAAACAACGGCGTTAATTATTTGTTATCGGTAAATGTTACTTCGCCATATTCGACTTATATTTTGGGAAACGCTTATTTTGATGACAATCAGTTAGGTAAAGCAGTCAACGCTTACAAATTATCGCTCCAGCGAGCACCGCGTTTTCCGCTCGCGCATCTAAATCTCGGGATTGTTTATTTTATTCAAAACGACAAAAAATCGGCGCTTGCTCAATATTCCGAATTGGTGAAAATTGACCGCCGACGCGCAGACGATTTGAAAAAGATTATTGATCAAAAATAAATTTGAGCTTTAAATTTCAGCCGCTTTTTAGAATGTATTACGGACAACGCAAACACCTATATAATCAACCAAATAAAGCCTTTCTTGCCGATCAATAAACGAAACGCCGCTCGGCGAACTTACTTTGGGCGCGGTATAATTTAGGAATCATTTATAACAATAAAGAAAAAGAAATTGGCTCTTGTGAGAGCCGCAGAATTTTACAATTATATTGATGGAAAATAATAAAAAAGTCGGATTTGTCAGCCTCGGCTGCCCAAAAAATTTAGTTGATTCGGAAGTTATGATGGGGCAGCTCAAACAAGCCGGATACGAAATAACTCATAACGCGGAAGAAGCCGAAACAATTGTCGTCAACACTTGCGGTTTTATCGAATCGGCAAAAGCCGAATCAATCGAAGCGATTTTGGACGCAGCGCGTTTGAAATCCGAAGGAAACGCCAAACGGCTCGTTGTCGCGGGCTGTCTGGTCGAGCGTTATCGCGACGATTTGATCAAAGATTTGCCGGAAGTTGACGCATTTATCGGCACGAATCAAATCAACGATATTTTAATTGCGGCTGACGAAAAAACGAATTTTCGCTCGCTCCCGCTCTTGCAAATCGGCAACAAAACCGCGACTTATATTTACGACCACGAAACGCCGCGCTACCGCGCGACAGAAAGTTATACGGCTTTCGTCAAAATCGCCGAAGGCTGCGACCGACCTTGCGCTTTTTGTTCGATTCCCGCGATGCGCGGCGGCTTTAGAAGCCGCAGATTCGGTTCGATTTTAAAAGAGGCGCAGGATTTGGCAATGCAGGGCGTCAAAGAATTGGTTTTAATCGCACAGGATTCGTCGCGTTACGGCGAAGATTTGGGCGAGCGGGACGCGCTTGCAAAATTGATGCGGGGCTTGTGCGAAATCGAGGGAATCGAATGGGTGCGCGTGATGTACACTTACCCGACGCATGTTTCCGACGCTTTTTTGGACGTTTTACGCGAAGAACCGAAAGCCGTTAAATATTTGGACATTCCTTTGCAGCACGCCTCGCGCAATGTTTTAAAATTGATGCGGCGCGGAGGAACGCGTGAGAGCCTGGAGCGCTTGATTGCAAGAGTGCGCGAGCGCGTTCCCGGAATAACGATTCGGACGACTTTTATCGTCGGATTTCCGGGCGAAACCGAAGCGGATTTTGAAGAATTGTTAACCTTCGTTCGCAATTGCCAGTTTGATAACGTCGGCGTTTTTACTTATTCGGACGAAGAAGGCACGCCCGCTTTTGATTTGCCGAACAAAGTTGACGCGAAAACCGCAAAAGGGCGGCGCGCTCGTTTGATGAAAGAACAGGCGAAAATCAGCAAAAGGAAAAACAGCGAAAAAATCGGCAAAACCTTTCGCGTTTTGTTTGAAGGCGTCGCGCAGGAATCCGATTTGTTATGGCAAGCCCGCCACGAAGGGCAAGCGGCTGAAATTGACGGTTATATCTTGATTAATGATGCGCCGGACAATTTCGACCCGAAAATCGGCGAGTTCTACACAGTCGAAGTCACAGAGGCTCACAGTTATGACTTGATAAGTAGAATTCTTTAGGATAAAGTTCTCGACAAACCTAGTTATAAAGGAGACTCCAAATATGAAATACAATAAACTTACCTTGCTTGTTTTGGTTTTTTGTCTGACCTTGACGGCGTTCGGACAAAAATATACCGAAAAACCTTATCAAAAATGGAGCAAGGACGAAGCGATCAGGATTTTAAACGATTCGCCCTGGGCGCAGCAGTACCAATCAACCGCAGGTTTAGCCGCCGCCGACCAAAGCCGAGGCGCGCGGGAACAGGCGGATAACAGTGTTCTTGGCGGAAGGGAACGCGGAGCCACAGCGCGTAATATTATGCCCGCGCCGGTTACGATACGACTGCATTCTGCTTTACCGGTTCGTCAAGCAATAGTGAGAATGCAGCAGTTAGGGGCAAATTACGACAAGCTGAGCGACGCCGAACGCGCCAAATTTGACGAATCGGCAAAAGGCTTTTTAAGCTGCGCCATTTGTCAAAACTTTTATGTCGTCACGATGTCAAAAGCAAAAGATACATCCGGGCAGGGAGTTGACGAAGGTTTGTTTCAACGGATGAATCTCGAAGATGTCAAAGGCAAAGTTTGGTTAATCAACGATAAAGGCGAAAAAAGAGAAATTGAACAATTTACTCCGCCAAAAGGCGCGACGGATGCGGCTGTTTTCTTCTTTAAACGCGCCGACGAAAACGGCGCGGCTTTTATCACGCCGGAAATGAAAACAGTTAAATTCGTTTTTTCCAATGAATTCCTCGACAGCCGGAATCCGGACGGAACGCTGGTTCCGCGTAATTTTGAGTTCAAAGTTTCTAAATTGCTTGTCGAGAATAAAGTTGAGTTCTAAAAAAGCCCGAAAAATTTAAATTCTCTTCAACCGAATGTGGAGAATTAGCGGCTGGAATCAAAAATGGGTTAATATTTCAATGAAATATTAACCCATTTTTATTTTTATGGAAGATTCGCCCTCGCTGATACATCAAACCGACGCTGAATTTGTAGAAAGCAAACGTCGGATTGATAGGGCTTTTTCAAAAGTAAAAAAAAGCCGAACCGATTATCTGGCGTTGTCTTTCGCCACATTCGGGGTCGGTTATATTCGTCTGGCTCCCGGAACCTGGGGATCGCTGGTCGGAATCGGAATTTATTTGCTGATTCGGTCAATCGGGCAGGCGGTCTGGCAAATCGGATTGGCAAACGGCTGGCGGGCCGAGCAAATGTCGGCTTGGCACGCACCGGCAAATATTTTCATAGTTTTGTTGATTACAATCGCCGGAATCTGGGCGGGCGGACGGGCGGCGAAATTAATGAACGACAAAGACCCGCAAACGGTTGTTGTTGATGAAATCGTCGGTCAACTGATTACGCTCGCTTTCATTCCGTTTGATGTCGTCTGGTGGATGATTCTCGCGGGTTTTTTTCTGTTCCGCTTTTTTGATATTGCCAAACCCTATCCGATTGACCGGCTTCAAATTTTGCCCGGCGGTTTGGGCGTTTGCGCCGACGACATTCTGGCGGGGCTTTATGCAGCCGTAGTTTTATCGGTCATCGCGGCAATCCATATAAGTTTAAACTGATAAGATTTTACTTATAAAAAAGGCTGCTCGTAAAATGAGCAGCCTTTTTTATAAAACAGTAAAACCAAAACTATTTTACGCCTAGTTCGTTAATCAGAAACGCCCATTTATCGGCAGCTTCTTCAATGATTTTTGCAGTCGGCTTGCCTGCGCCGTGTCCGGCTTTGGTTTCGATGCGAATCAAAATCGGGCGTTGGCTGGCATTTGCTTCCTGCAAAGTTGCTGCATATTTGAAGCTGTGAGCCGGAACAACGCGGTCGTCGTGATCCGCGGTTGTGATCATTACTGCCGGATATTTTGTGCCGGGTTTGATGTTATGAAGCGGCGAATATTTATAAATTGCCGCAAATTCTTCAGCGTTGTCGGGCGAGCCGTAATCGGATGTCCAAGCCCAGCCGATTGTAAATTTGTGAAAACGCAGCATATCCATTACGCCGACCGCCGGAAGCGCCGCGCCAAACAAATCAGGTCTTTGATTGAGAACCGCGCCGACGAGCAAACCGCCGTTTGAGCCGCCGGAAATTGCCAGCTTAGACGGCTGCGTGTATTTTTCTTTAATCAGATATTCTCCGGCGGCAATGAAATCGTCAAAAACATTTTGTTTTTGCAGCTTCGTCCCGGCTTTCCACCATTCTTCGCCGTATTCGGAACCGCCGCGAATCGAAGGCTGAGCGTAAATTCCGCCCATTTCCATCCAAACGAGGTTTGAAATCGAAAATCCCGGAGTCATCGGAATGTTGAAACCGCCGTAAGAATAAAGTAGGGTCGGATTGTTTCCGTCCAATTTCAAGCCTTTTTTGTGCGTGATAAACATCGGAACTTTCGTGGTTCCGTCTTTGCTCGTATAGAAAACGCGCTTTACTTCGTAATCAGCCGGGTTGAAATTGACTTTTGCCTGACGGAAAATTGTGCTTTTGCCCGTTTTCATATCGTAGTGATAAATCGTCGGGGCTGAGTTGAAAGAAGAATATGTGTAGAAAGTTTCGGGGTCTTCGCGTTCGCCGCCAAAACCTCCGGCGATTCCCAAACCGGGCAAATCAACGTTTCGCACGAATTTGCCGTTGATGTCGTAAATTCTCACTACGGTCGAAGCATCTTTGAGATAACTAACGACGAATTGATTGTTGATAAAGCTGACGTTGCCCATCGTTTCGGCAGCTTGGGGAATTAATTCGCGCCATTCTTTGGTTTCAAGGTTGTAAGCGTTTAATTTACTGCGCGAAACGTTTTTGTCGGTTTTAATAAAAAACGTCGAACCGTCGTTACCGACGACTGTATAATCAGCCTCGATTTTGTCCACAATCGGCTCGATTTTGGAATCGGCTTTGCTCAAATCTTTGTAATAGAGCATATTTTTCGGGCTTGTGCCTTTGCCGACGTAAATCACCAAATATCTGCCGTCGTCGGTGACGCCGCCGCCGACGAATAATTCCTTGTCGTCCGGTCTTTCGTAAACCAAAACGTCTTTATCCTGTGAAGTTCCGAGCTGGTGATAAAAGAACTTTTGATTGTAGTTCAAATCGCGCAGCTCGACGCCTTTTCCGGCTTCGGGAAAACGCGAATAGAAAAAGCCTTTGCCGTCTTTCGTCCAGCTCGAAACGCCTTGACGATTCGGGCGCAGAGTGTCGGAAAGATGCTCGCCGGTTTCGACGTTCATCACTTTCCACTCGGTTCTGTCCGAACCGCCGGTTGCCAAACCATAAGCCATCAATTTACCGTCATCCGAAATAGTCAAACCGTTTAAAGCAATCGTGCCGTCCGATGAAAGTTTGTTCGGATCAAGCAAAACTCTGCCCGGGTCGTTTACTGATTTGGCGACGTAAAACACGCTCTGATTCTGCAAACCGTCGTTTTTGGAATAAAAATAGTAATTTCCGCGTTTGAACGGAGCGGAATATTTTTCATAATTCCAGAGTTCCGTCAAACGCTGCCGGATTTTCTCGCGCGCGGGAATTTTGCCGAGATAATCAAATGTGATTTTGTTTTGAGCTTCGATCCATTCGCGCGATTCCGGCGCGTCCGGGTTTTCGAGCCAGCGATACGGGTCGGCGATTTTCATTCCGTGATACTCGTCAACCTGCTCGACTTTTTTTGGTTTCGGGTAATTAAACATCTTCGATTCTTGAGCAAAAGCGTCTGCCGAAAAAACGGCGCACGCCGCAACGCTCAGACAGATTTTCTTAAAAGGCAGCATATTTTTAGATTTTCCTTTCGGAGAGATTAAGTTAGCAATCTCACGTTTGATTTCATAAATTGATCTCCGGCGAGCTTTTAAATTGAGCAAACCGCCGTTTCAGCCAATCTCTGTTGATAAAGCGGCGACATTTTTCGCAAATTTTCTACCGCTCGCGGCAAAACTTCGAGGACGTAATCAACGTCTTCCTGTGAATTGTCTTTGCCGAAACTAAAACGAATCGCGCCGCGCGCCAGCTCGTCCGATCTGCCGAGAGAGCGAATGACCGGCGACGGTTCGAGCGAACCGGACGAACAAGCCGAGCCGGTCGAAACCGCAACGCCCTGTAAATCGAGATTTATCAGCAATCCTTCTCCTTCTATAAAGCGAAACGAAATATTCGAGATATACGGCAGTCTCTGTTCACGATTGCCGTTAAAAACGATGTCGGAAATTTTCGCCTCGACTTCGCGCTCAAAACTGTCGCGCAGATTTTTCAGATGCTCGTAATTTTCGTTTAAATTCTCACGCGCCAAACGCGCCGCTTCGCCGAATGCGACTATGTGCGCAACCGATTCGGTTCCGGCGCGCTGTTCGCGTTCCTGATGACCGCCGAAGTTTTGCTTTTGCAGACGCACCCCGCGTCTCGCGTAAAGCGCGCCGACGCCTTTGGGAGCGTGTAATTTATGCGCCGACATCGAAAGCAAATCGCAGCCGATTTCTTCAACATTGATTTCGATTTTTCCGACGGCTTGCACGGCGTCTGTATGAAACCAGATTTTATTGCCGTTTGCCCGCTCGTTTTTGACGATTTCTCCGATTTCCGCAACCGGCTGCAAAGTCCCGATTTCGTTGTTCGCCGCCATCACTGTAATTAAAACGGTGTCGGGACGAATCGCCGCTTTTAAATCTTCGATTCGGATGATTCCGTCTTCATAAACGGATAATCTGGTGATTTCCCAGCCGCGCATTTCCATTGCATCGCAAACTTCAGTGACGGCGGAATGCTCGATTTGGGTGGTGATAATGTGTTTGCCGTGTTGTTCGTTTATCTCGCACAAACCTTGAATGGCGAGATTATTGGCTTCGGTTCCGCCCGATGTGAAAACGATTTCTTTGGGGCGCGCTTTAATTAAAGCCGCGATTTCGTGCCGCGCTTTGTCAACCGCAGAGCGCGCTTCCTGCCCGAAAAAATGAATGCTGGAAGCATTGCCGAATTTTTCGGTCAAAAACGGCAGCATCGCTTCGACGACGCGGCGGTCAACCGGCGTCGTCGCGCTGTGGTCAAGATAAACACGGCGAATCATAAAAGCATTTTACCGTAAAGCATTTGAATTTGCGATTGCACTTTTAGCAAAATACCTTAAAATCAAAAACAGGGAAATGATATGACCAGCTTGAAATTTACAATCATCATTGAAAAAGCTGACGAGCTTTTTCAAGCGAGCGTAGCTGAACTTCCGGGTGCAATCTCAATTGGTGTGACGCCTGAAGAGGCGCGGGAAAATTTGGACGAAGCAATTGAATTGGTTTTAGAAGGAAACCGTATATTGGCGCAGGAGAGAGAAGGTACACAAGAAATAAGTTGTGAAGTTATAGAATATCGTGCTGCCTGACATTTTGATGTATTGGTCAATATTGGCATTTCAGAATCTCAATAGTAAGTTTACTCCAAGCGCAAATATGATGCGCGTAAAATTCACAACTTAAACGCTTATTTGCGCACGAATTAAAAATACAAGGCAATACTGATTTAATTGCCTTCGATGCGAACTAAGCCCATCATAACTAGATTATTTCTTATGCGAAATTTCCTGGTTTGATGGGCTTTTTCTGTTTAAAATTAACTCTAATGAAAAGAATTGATCTAATTCGTCATTTGGAAAGAAACGATTGTCAACTGCAACGTGAAGGCAAGAAACATTCACTTTATATCAATCGAAGGACGCAAAAATCAACGGCTGTTCCGCGACATTCGGAAATTCCGCAAGGAACAGCCCGTGCAATTTGTCGTGCTTTAGGGATTCCAACGCCGTAAAAATTCTGCAATTATGCAGCAATTAATTCATTTTTTGTTTGGGCAGAAAATTCCGGCAAAGCCTCGAAAACTTGCAGCGCGTATCGAACATTTCCAAAAGGCGCAGAGACTTGCACGCCTTGAATCAAATCTCGCACTTCAATCAAAGATTCGCGCGCAATCGCAATTCCTTCGTCGCGCGCCGCTTCTTTCGATTTATCCGAAGCCAGCCGCATCCGCTCCAAAATTTCCGCCGTGACACGTACGCCCGGAACTTCGTTATGCAGAAATTCGGCGTTTCTGAAACTGACAAGAGGCCAAATTCCGGCGACAATCGGAATCCGCACATGCTCGATTTTTTTCAAGAATTCGCGTAGCTGCTCGGTATCAAAAACGGGTTGGGTGATGGCGTATTCGGCTCCGGCTTCGACTTTCCATTCAAAGCGGCGAATTTCTTCTTCGAGATTGACCGCGCCGGGATTGACGCCGACGCCTATTGTAAAGGCAGTCGGGCAGCCAATCGGATTGTTTCCCAAATCAAGCCCGTGATTGAGCTTGTTGACCATATTTGTTAATCCTATGGCGTCAATATCGAAAACAGCAGTTGCATCCGGGTAAGGTCCCATTTTCGGTGGATCGCCCGTGATCAAAAGCAGATTGTGTAAACCAAGCGCGGCTGCGCCAAGCAAATCCGACATCATTCCGAGCAGATTCCGGTCGCGGCAGCAGTAATGCAAAACGGCTTCGATTCCGATTCGCTGTTCGATTAAAACGCTCGTCGCCTGCGCGCTCATTCTGGTTTGCGCGCGCGGTCCGTCCGGCACGTTAACGGCGTCAACTCCGGCTTCTTTTAATAAACGGATTGTTTCCAACGTTTTTTCGGCATCACAGCCTTTCGGCGGAAGAACTTCGACCGATGTAGCAAATTCTCCATTGGCGATTTTTCGTCCCCAATTTGAGCGTTCTGCAAGCGGCACGACTTTAACATCCGCAGGTGTTAAATCCTGGATTCGTGCGGGTTGCTCTTTGACAAAAACTTTAGTTTGACGCGGCGAAACCGAGCGGATGGCGTCGGCGAGAAGTTTGATGTGCGCAGGTGTCGTGCCGCAGCAGCCGCCGATAAACGAAGCGCCAACCTGAATAAAACGACGGGCGTAAGTCGCCATATATTCAGGCGAGCACATATACATTTGCCGACCTTGAACATCGCGCGGAAGCCCGGCGTTCGGCTGCACGGAAAGCTTTTTCTTGGTCACGGGGCGCATCGTTTCAATCGCCGAAAGCACGAGCGCCGGTCCGACGCCGCAATTCAATCCGATTACGTCCGCGCCCCATTCGTCGAGCCTCGAAGTGAAAACTTCCGGCGTTGTGCCGAAAGAAGTATTGCCGTCCATTTGAATCGTCATCTGCGCGATAAAGGGCAAATCGCAGATTTCCTGAATCGCGCGAATCGCCTGCCGGATTTCGGACAAATCGGAAAAAGTTTCCAAAACAAATAAATCCACACCGCCTTCGAGCAGAGCTTCGGCTTGCGCTTTGAACATCTCTTTGGCTTCGTCAAACGAGGTCGGACCGTAAGGCTCGATTCTCAGACCGAGCGGACCGATTGCGCCCGCTACAAAAGCACGTTCGCCAGCCGCATCTCGCGCCAGCCGCGCGGCGGCGATGTTGATTTCGCGCAGAGATTTATCCAGACCGTAAGATTGCAGCTTGTGTTCGGTCGCGCCGTAAGTATTGGTTTCGATGATTTCCGCGCCCGCTCGAACGTATTCGCCGTGAACTTCACGCACCAGATCGGGCGCAGTCAGATTCAGCTCGTCGTAAGACCGATTGATATAAACGCCTTTGTCGTAAAGTCTCGTTCCGACCGCTCCGTCGAAAATGTGAATGTCGTCCGTCAAAAGTAAATCTCTAAAGTTCTTCATATACAAAAAATCTCGCGCCGAATAAACAGCGCGAGACAATTTACTTAAAACTTGTTGTCCGGCTGTTTAGCGTTTTATTTTAAGTGGTCGCAAGTCGCCTTAACTCACCACGTTTTATTAAATGAAAGTTTTACGATTTTGCCGACGAAGTGTCAAGCCTCACCGCTCAATAATCTACCGCCGCTGACATTTCGGACAATAAAACGTCGAGCGCGCGCCCTGCACGATTCTGGCAATCGAGGTTTGACAAGTCGAGCAGGGATTTCCGGCTTGCGCATAAACTCGCCAATGTCCTTCATAATCGCCGCCGTAATAGCTTCCGTCAATGTTTTCGGGATTGACGTTCATTGTCGAACCGTGTTCGATTGATTCGGCGAGAACAAAGCGAATCGCTTCATATAAATTTTTTGCGCGTTTTGCCGAAATTTGATCGGTGGGAGTTTGCGGATTAACGCGGGCTAAAAACAATGCTTCGGCGGCGTAAATATTTCCCAAACCGCAAACTTTTGTTTGATCGAGCAGAAATTCTTTTAAGCTGCGCTTTGATTTGGAAAGCGCCGCATGAAAATAGCGAAATGAAAAATCATCGGACAACGGTTCTGGAGCGAGATATTTTAGTTCCTTTGTTTCGTTTAGGCGCGCCGTTTCGATTAACTTCATCATCCCGAAATGCCTCTGATCTTGAAAGACGAGCTTGTCTTTATCCGCAAAATAAAAAACGGCGTGACAGTGTTTCGGTAAATCGTGTTCTTCGGAAAGCAGCATAAAACGCCCGGTCATCCGCAAATGCGTCAGCAAAACCCGATTGGAATCGAAATAAAAAAGAACGTGTTTGCCGCGTCTGCCGACAGTTTCAATCGTCGAGTTTGCAATTCCGGCGGTAAATTCCGTCGGCGAATTTGCCGCCGCCAGCTTTTCTCTCAACAGCTCGGCTTTAACGATTTTTCGTTTTGACACGAGCCTGTCCAGCGATTGCGCGACAAGCTCGACTTCCGGTAATTCAGGCAATTTGATTTTGGATTTTGGATTTTAGATTTTGGATTTAAAGAAGTGAAACAAAATATCAATCCAAAATCCAAAATCTAAAATCCAAAATCGTTAAACTTGTGTGTAATCGGTGAGCGTTGTTTTGTCGCCGAGAATCGAATTGTCTCCGACGGTGACGAAGCGCCCGATGTGGCAGCCGCGCCCGACGATTGAATTTGTGACGACGGCGCCGTGATTGATTCGCGTGTGCGCCCAGACGACCGAGTTTTCAATGACGGCTTTTTCCTCGACATAAACATTGGCGCCGAGGAAAGAATTGATAACGCGCGCGGACGGTTTGATAATGCAGCCGTCGGCGATGAACGAAACGCGGTCAATTTCCGCAGTGTGCGCGGCTTCAAAATCACCGCGCGGAGCGTCGAAATGCAGATTGCGAATTTTTCCTTCGAGCAAATCTTTATGCGCCTGCAAATAACGGTCGGGCGTGCCGATGTCGAGCCAGTAAGAATCGTCGGCGATGAAAGCGTAAAAAGATTTTTCCTGCCTGAGTAAATCGGGAAATAAGCCGTATTCAAACGAGTAATTTTCTCCCGGCGGAATCATTTCGACGACCGAAGGCTCAAGAATATAAATTCCGGCGTTGATTGTATTAAGATTCAATTCGGCTAAATCTTCCGGCGTCGGCTTCTCCAGAAAACGAACGACTTTGCCGTCCGCAGCAGTTTCGACCAAACCGTAAGCCGCAGGATTTTCGACGCGAGTTAAAACAATCGTCGCCAGAGATTTCTTTCGACGGTGAAAATCAATCACCGCCGCCAGGTCAATATCGGTCAAAATATCGCCGTTAAAAATAACGGTCGCATCGCGTAAAAAATCAGAGGCAAAACGATATGCTCCGGCAGTTCCCATCGGATTCGGCTCGTTCAAATATTGAAGTCTGACGCCGTATTCCAAACCGTCGTCCAAAACCTGCTCGATTTTGTCGGGCTGATAGCTCAAAGACATCACGATATTTGTAATTCCGGCGCGTTTGAGCGTTTCGATTTGAGTCAACAGAAACGGGCGATTTCCGAGCGGGACAATCGGTTTCGGCGTGTAAACGGTTAGAGGACGCAATCTCGTGCCTTTGCCGCCTGCTAAGATTAATGCTCGCATTTAACAAAAAACCTCAGAAATAAAAAATAAATTAAACATAAATCCGTAAAAATCGAGTTTAACCATAAAATTAAGATTTGAAAACCGCTGTGAAAAGATGACTATTAAAGACAAAGTGCGCCGGAAGCAAAAAAGCGAATTAAAAGAAACGCGGCTTGCATCCAATATCTGAAAATAGAGTCTGATTTGGATGATTTTGATAGACATCCAACATTTAAACGATTAAAATAGCAATTTGCACCTTTACAAAAAATCTATCGGTTTTGGAACTTTATTTCTTCTACCAGCGAAAGTGAATCATGAAAAAAATAGTCGCAAGTTTGTTTTTCTGTCTTTGTATCTGTCTCCTGAACGTTTCGCAAGCCTCAACGGTTTTTGCCCAAAAAAGCAGCCCGCTTGCTGCCAGAGCCATTGGCGACGGACAAAACGGCGTTGTTATTCAGTGGGAAATCGAGCCGCAGGCGAGCAGCCTCGGCTATAACGTTTATCGCCTCGAAAAAGGACGAGCCGTTTTGGTTAATCCGCAAATCCTCTTCGGCACATCGCTCGTCAACGCCGAAAAAGCAAAATATTTTCGCGATAATTTGTATTCGATTTATGATTCGCAAGGCAGCCTCAATAGCCGATATGTAATTGAAGAGATTGACTTGAGTTGGAACACGCAAAAAACTTCGGTTCAGACCGAATATGCCGAAAGCGTTCTTCCCTTTATCGAAAATCAAACAATCGCTTTCGATGAGCTTTCAAAAGATTCCGAAAACGGGGAATTCGCCAAAGAGTATCCGGTTGCGCCCGAAGGTAAGCTATTTGCGAGTTTAAACGCAGACCTCGCCCAAAACGACGACACGCAAAAATGGGTCGCCGCTCAGCCGGGAGCTAAAATCGCTGTTAAAGCCGAAGGCTTGTATCGCGTCCCGCGCGCGCAGCTTGCGGCGACGAATTTTAACGTTAACGCTCCGGTCGCCAACTGGCAGCTTTACGCGGATGGCGTCGAGCAGGCGATTATTGTTGGACCGAACGGCGATTATATCGAGTTTTACGGCAGAGCCGTTGATAATCGCTACACCGACACGAAATTTTATTATTTGGTCGCCGGAACTACTCCGGGACGCAGAATAGGCTTAAATTCTCGCCGCCTGAACAATTCGCAAGTAGTCGCCCATAGTTTTCTAAATAACTTCAAATATAAAATACGAGATTTTACATCGCCATATGTCGGCGATCTTTCAAATGGTGAAGAAGAAAACTTTTTCTCAAGATTAATCGTCGGCGATCCGTCACCGGGTACTAATATTGTCACTAACATTAAGGGCGTTGATACCAACTCGCCGCAAACCACGCTGACGTTCAAAATGCATGGACAATCCTCCACGGCGCATACGATTACCGTCAAGCTCAATAACGCAGTTGTCGGAACGATTACCGGCGCGGGGCGAGTGCCTTTGGAAAAACAATTTACCGTTCCAACCTCGATGCTCGTTGAAGGAAACAACACTTTTACGTTTTCCACTTCTGCGGGTTCGTCCGTTCTTTTCGATACGCTCAGCGTCGCTTATAACCGCAATTTTACGGCTGATTCAAATCGTCTGACCTTTACAACAACATACGCGCGGGCGACGCGGATTCAAGGCTTTACCTCCTCAAACGTCCGTGTTTTCGACATTTCAGACCCGAACGGGACGGCTTTGGTCAACGCCCGCAACGAAGGAAACGGCAGCATTTTTATTCCAGCCAATCGCCCGCAAATGTTGTTTGCAGTCGGCGACGAAGGGATTTTGCAGCCGAACGCGGGGGCGGTTACTTCAAACTCGCCTTCTACGATTTTAACTTCAGCCGCCAACAAAGATTTGGTCATCATTTCGCACGGCAATTTCATCGCCGCCGCAGAACCTCTGGCTGCTTATCGCCGCAGTCAAGGTTTAACGGTTGAAGTCGTCAATGTCGAAGACGTTTATGACGAATCCGGTTTTGGCTCAGTCACGCCGCTTTCGATTCGCTCGTTTTTGCAATCGGTCAAGCCGAAATACGCTTTGCTGATCGGCGACGCCAACTACGACCAGCGAAATTATCAAAACACTCAGCCGAGCAATTTCGTCCCGACCAGAAATTTCGAGACTCTTTTCGGCGAAGCCGTTTCCGACGATTTGCTGGTGGATTTTAATAACGACAACATCCCGGATTTCCCAATCGGCAGATTGCCTGTAAAAGACAATACGGGTTTGCAAAACATCATCAATAAAATTCAATCGTTTGAAGCGACCGTCAGCACCGCGCTATTGCAGAAAGGCGGGCTTTTTATCAGCGACAGCGCGCTCGATTGGGATTTTTATGGCTCGAATCTGAAAGTGCGCGCCGAATTACCAGCCAATACGCCGGTGAAATTCATCAAGCGTACGGACGGCGACTCGGCTACAGTGCGCCAAATGATTATTAACGACATTAACAACGGGCGCTTTTTGGTAGCTTATTCCGGTCACGGACAAATCGGCGCTTGGTGGGCAACGGCAGCTTTTAGCAGGAGCGACGCAGCCCTTTTGACAAATACGGTTTATCCGCTTTTCCTTCCGCTGAATTGTTTGAACGGAGCCTTCGCCGATTCATTTAATGAAAGTTTAGCCGAAGCAATGGTCGAATCGCAGCACGGAGCTGTCGCTGCGTGGTCGTCGAGCGGTTTGACGTTCCCGGATCAGCAGGAGCTAATGGCAATACGTTTCTTCAAAACAATCGGCGGCGGCGAATTCGACCGCATCGGCGACGCGGTGAAAATATCCAAAGGCGCAACCACCGACCCGGATGTTCGCCGGTCTTGGATTCTGCTGGGCGATCCGACTTTAAAAATTCGTTAAGACAATTTTAGAGTAAAGAAAAACCGGAGCTTTTTGCTCCGGTTTTTTTGTGAAAAATTACTGTTGAATTCGCAAAATGTAACTGCAAATCGAAATTGCATCCTGCGGCGTGACCGGCGTCGGTTGTCCGGCGGGAACTTCCCGACCACTGACGAGCGTCGGATTTTTTCCTTTATGCGTAACCCAAAATTTGCCGGTCGAATCTCTCGTTATAATCGCGTGCGGGCGGCTGATTTCCGGGTCGCCGTCAAGCTGAATGTCCGAAGCTATTTTCTGCGATTTCCGCCCGATTGTGATTTGCGGTTGAAACACCGGAACTACAGACTGCTGCCGATTGTCGCGCCAGATTTCCAAACGATACAGCTCTCGTTTTTTGACCTGCGTCGCTTCCGTGTCCAAACCGCCGGATAAAGAAGCCGTTTTCGCTTCGATATTGTTTGCCGCATTTCTTTCCACCGTTTGCGATTGAATTCCGCCCGGAGCGAACATCGTCGGCGCAAGCTGCGAGGTTTGATTCGCGGCGTTTTGGGGCACATTTTGTGGAACGCTTTGAGGCGCATTCTGCGGTTGAGCGACAATGGGCGGCTGCGCGCCTTTGCGCGGAGTGATGCTGGTTTTCGTCGTGCTGGCGGTTTCTTCCCAACTGTGCTGGACGCGGACTTCGCCTTTGTCGAGCGTTCCGTCAACCCGCAATTCGACGCTGAACGAAGCTGTTGCGAGCTTTGTTTTACCGGCTAAATCTCTGGCGTGTTCAGCCAAGACGTGATACAAACCCTGTTCGAGCGCGCGGCGTTTCATTCCCTGCCATTCGCGGTCGTCATCTTCGCTTAAGAAAACGATGTATTCGGGCGGAATTACGATTTGATCGGGCGGCAGAGGAACGGCTTCAGCCTGCATCACTTCGCCGATGGCGCGCGCAATAGTGACGATAAATTGTTCGGCTTGTCGGCGCGGACGCGCTTGTTCGGCGGCGGCGCGCGAGAGAGCGTCTTCGGCATCTTCTCCGTCAACCCAGCGTCTTAATGTATCAAGAATTCCCATTTTATTTGAATCAAGTAATAAGTAATCAGTAATCAGTAATCAGCTTTTTAACTTATTACTAATTACTAATTACTGATTACTATTCATTGTAAATCAACAATGCTTCTGTGAATCCAGCCGCGCATCGTGCTTAAATTGGATTTTTCCGGTTGACCGTGCTTGACTATCTCAACCTCAAACCAGATTCCGTCCGAGCTTTTATTATAAATTTTCATTTCCGAGCCTTCGGTGACGATTCCAAGCTGATTGTTTGCGACGCCGGGCGATGAGCGCAGCCAAGCGTCTTTGGTGGCAACGCCGCGCTGCGTTTTGAAAATATTGATGCTTGAAGGCAAAATTCCGCCGTTTCGCAAATACTGAAAAGTCCCGTAAAGCACACCGGAAAAAATCGTCAGCAAAAGAACCGCGACCAGTAGTTTTTTGAAAAAACCGGCTGGTCGTTGACGATGATTTTCAACCGATTGCTCTGAAATTTCCTGAAGCTGCGCCGCGTTTCCGTTTGTCGGCAAATTGTTTTGATTGCCGTTGAAAATTGGAACGAAACCGGAATTCGCTCGGTGAGGTTCGGCGGAAATCGTTTCCGTTTGAATTTTAGTTTTTTCCGGCGGACGATTTTGTTCCGTATGATTTAGCTCGACCACGATTCTTGGCTTCGGCAAAATCGGGTTGCTGCTTTCTTCGACAACGGCTTTTTGAACGGCTTTGAGCGACGGAAAGCTCGGAGTCGCCGGAGCTTGTGGAACAAAATCCGTTAAATTTGAAGCGTCTAGTTCGGTTGATTGCCTGAAAGAATCGTTTAATTTGTTTTTTATTTCCGCAAAATCGCGCCAAAAATCCTGAACGGATTGAAAGCGATCAGTCGGATTGGTTTGCGTCGCCTTTTTCAAAACCTGCAAAACGTCTTCCGACCATCGCTGATTTCGATATTTTTCGGGCAATTCGGTGACGGGCAAATTGGAAAAACGGCGCGGCGATTCGCAGAACATCACCGAGTAAATCGTTTTCGCCAGCGAATAAACATCGGCTGCCGGAGTCAATTTTTGAACGGTTAAAAAATCCGGCGAATTGCTGTTCGCAGGGCTGTGTTCCGGCGCGGCATAAACGTTTGTTCCGACGCGCGTGATCGGCGAATCGAGATCGGCGAATCGCGCGACGCCGAAATCGGCGATTTTGACCACTTCGCGGTTTTGCGTGAGCAGCAGATTTTGCGGTTTGATGTCGCGGTGAATAACGCCTTGCTCGTGCGCGTGCTGAAGACCTGCGCAAACCTGCTCGAAATAAAAAAGCGCTTGTTCAAATCCGAGCGGCGTGTTTCGGCACAACTCGGACAGATTTCCGCCCGGCAAATATTCCAAAACCAGATAATGAAAAATGCTGCCGCGCAGATCGCGCGCCGTGCCGTGTCCGAGCCGGTTAATGACGTTCGGATGACGAACTTTGTCGAGCGCGTAAGCTTCGTTCTGGAAATTTTCGATGAGCGTTCGTTCCAAATCGGCGTCGGGCGCTTCCTGCAAAAAAACATTGAGCGCTTTGATAACGATAAGTTTGTGCGAAGAATCCGAAGCGGCTTGATTGTCGCGGGCTAGAAAAATCTCGGCATAGCTGCCGCGTCCTAAAAGCCTGAGAACGTCGTAACGCCCGTCGAGTCTGGTGTTTTGTAAAACTAACTCTTTCATCCAAATGCCGTGTGCCGGAGAGCTTCTGCGAATATATTCGCACAAACCCGAGAAAAGCAGAAACTCCAAAATCGCGGCATCCGAAATTAAAACGAAACGCCGAAATGCAATGTTGCAATAATAATAAAAAGGCGAGAATTTATACCGGATTGTCGGGAAATTTAGCGAATGGGCGGCGGGGAATTTCTGGAAGTTTCCTTACGTTCGGCGATTAATTCGGCGAGCATTTTTTTTGAGTTGGCGTTATTAGCCATCGCGCCGACTGCCGCCATTGCAAAAGCGACATCAACGCGCAATGTTTCGCGGTCAACGTCTCTCGTTTCGGGCAACATTTCCTGCGCGGTTTTTAGAGCTTCGAGGGCTGATTCATAATTTCCGGTTTGCAAAAAAGCGCGCCCGCGCAAATAAAAATCCGCCGCCGAAACTGGTGCGGCAGCGTTTGGTGCGACCGCCGGATTGTCGTCAACCGTTCGGCGAATTCTTTCAAAAGTGCGAAATTCGGTAACTTCGGCGGCGCTCAATCCGCTGTCGGCGAGTGTGGAAATCTGCGACGACTGATATTGCGATGTTTGCTGAGATGTCGCGGGCGGTTCGGTTATCGGTTGCGGCTGCGAACGCATAAACGCATAAATCAAAACGGCAAAAACTGCCGCGGCGATTAAAATCAAAAGCAGCCAGGTCAATATTTTTCCGATTGAGTTGCGGCTTTTCGGTTGCTCAATCGGCTCGAAAATCAGTGGTGCGGCTGAGTTGACCTTTTCGCGCAAACGCTCGTTTTCGAGCTTGTTCGGCAGCGTTATTTCACCGGGACGCGCCGTTTGCTGCGGCGTCGGTTCGTCTGCCGGTGTGTCGTCAAAACTGTTTTTCGCTGCGGGAAAGCTCATCGTCGCGGGCGGTTCGAGCGGCTGCGTTGCAGCTTCGTCGTGAATAATCGGCGGTAATTCATCGGTCTCGACTTCGTTTTGCGTTTTGAGCGCGCCGTTTCCGCTATGAAAATCTTCATTTCGAGGCGCGGCAGCAGTCCGAACGCCGGGAACTGTCGCTTCGTCTTCATCAAAAGCGGCGGTTTCCGAACCGGGCGCAACTTTGACAACGACAGCCGTTAAATTGTCTTCCGCGCCGCGCCCGTAGCAGAGATTTTTGATTTCGTTGCAGACATCCACCGGAGAGCGATTGCCGAGCAGAATTTCACGAAGCTCGTGGTCTTGAATGTGGCGGGTAACGCCGTCCGAGCAAAGCAAAAACGTTGTTCCCGGCTCGAAGATAATCGTTTTCATATCAACTTCGACCGTATCTTCCGCGCCGAGCGCGCGGCTGATGACATTGCGCGAGGGATGATTTGCGGCTTGCGCGACGGTCATTCGCCCGGCGCGGACTTCTTCTTCGACGACTGAATGATCTTGAGTTTCGCGGAACAGATTGCCGCGCGTATCCAGCCGGTAGAGACGCGAATCTCCGGCGTGACCGATGATGGCAACTCCGTCGGCAACGTGAAGCGCGACGATTGTCGTCGCCATCATATCGAGCGAGGGAAGATCGCGCGCCATTTGATGAATTGACTGGTTGGCGCGCTGAATCGCCATTTCCATCAGTTCTTCGGTATCAACGCCCGGATGCGGATGCGAAAAGGCTTCAAACAAAACCTCCATCGCCATTTGCGAGGCGACATCTCCGGCTTGCGCGCCGCCTACGCCGTCGGCAACCGCAAACAAACCCAAATCAACCAGCTCCAAAAACGAATCTTCGTTGACGGGGCGTTTCTCGCTCAAACCTTTGTCGGAAACGGAAGCCGATATAAAACGCGAAGTTGCTGTGTTAGTCATCATTCAAATTCTCCCGAATTTATTCTGCTGCGCGCATCGCTGCCACAAAAATACACCAAATTACCGATTTGTAAATAAAAAAGTAGTAAACAGCGAGCGATTAACGATTCGTCGAATCCCGTTTTTTATTCGTTTTCGGGCGGTTTCGTCCCGTTAAACTGCGCGTCAACGCCGTTGCGATGCGAAATCGCCAGCAGCATTCCGAGCATTACAAAGCTCGTAATCAGCGAAAAACCGCCGTGACTGACAAATGGCAAAGTGATTCCGGTCATCGGCAAAGCGCGCGTGATGCCGCCAATGTTGACCAAGCCTTGAAAACCGATAAATGCGGTTAATCCGGCGGCGCATAATTTCGTAAACATATCGCGCGCGTCAAGCGCAGTGCGGATTCCGGCGTTGACGAAAACAATCAGCGTGAGAATAATCAGCAAACCGCCGACCAGCCCGGTTTCTTCGCCCAGCGCGGCGTAAATATAATCGGAATCGGCGACCGGAATCAATTCCGGGAAACCAAGCCCCAGCCCGCGCCCGGTTTTGCCGCCCGATGAAATTCCGAATGTCGCGCGAGAAGACTGCATCGCGTCGTCGGCAAACCACGCCTCTTCATTCAGAGAATCGAGGCGTGAACGCGCTGCCTGCTGTTCTTCAATCGAAGCGGTTGCCGGATCGCTGTAATCGTCCTGCGCTTCCGGGTTTGGCGGCTGATTGTTTTCGATGTTTGATGGCTCGTCGCCGACTTTTTCAGTTTCGGCGAGTTGCGGATAAGCCGTTTGGCGCAATTCGGCAAGCTCTTGTTTAGCGCGTTCCTTGACTTCCGCGTTAATCGGGCGCTGCAAATCGTTAATTTTCTTTTGTAATTCCGCGCGGCGCGAATCGCCTCTCGGAAGCTGATTGAGTTGTTGAACGAGCGGCGTAATTTGTCTTTCGACCGGCGCGGCTTTTTCCTGCAAATCGGGATTTTTCTCGATTATTTCGTTGCGATATTCTTCGGCGTAAAAATTTTCAAAATCGTCTTTCCACCAAAAAGTGTCGGACGGAGGCGGTTTCAGAGCTTCAAACCAGAGATAAAATCTTTGATGAATGCGACCGGGCAGAGCTTTTTTGAGCGGTTCGGCAATCG
>DASVTY010000084.1:0-187816 GCA_036387315.1 Pyrinomonadaceae bacterium | reverse complement strand
GGATCAAACTTCCAATTACCGACTTGTCCGGTATTAGCGTTTGATGCTCCGGCAGCTATATATCGCAGAATCAGCGTTGCATCAAACGGAGTGATGTTTCCATCACCGTTTGCGTCTGCCGCTAATATCTGATTCGGATTCAAAACATTCGGTCCTTGTCCGTTTGCTGCGATGTGACGCAACACCATAGTCGCGTCAGACGGAGAAATGCCGTTGACGTTTCCTGTTTTTGTTGGAGTTACGGTGTATTCTCCGTTTGCAGTTAGATTTTCCAGCAAGTAAATCCCGCCAGCATCTGTTGAATCAGACACTACAGAAGCGCCCGATGTTGTCAACAAAACACCTTCAACAAACTTCTGCGGTTGATTCATAGGAGTAATGCCGTAACTGACTGTCCCTCCAATTGTCGGTGGTGCAAGGATAGTGAAATTCGCGTTGGAAATATCGAAGAAAATATTCTCCGCCGCCTCGACCATGATGCGGGCAGAACTCGTACTCAACTTCGGTATTACGACGGACTCGCTGCCGTCGTTAGGCGTATTCGCTTTCAGCACGGTCGGAAAGGTATTTCCGCCATCAACAGAAAGTCGGATGTTAACCATCTCGGCACCGACCGGAGGCAGATTCGTATTCGCCGTCAGCCACGTAATGGTCTGCGGCGTGCCTCCTTCCCAAGTGACGGCGGAATCAGGTGCAGAGACCTTGAATGGTCCGGCAAGGTTGGTGACAGACACTTTCATGTCCGTATACTGCGTCTGACCGATTGCCACACCGGGTACGTACGGATGATTGTCCCTTACTGTCAATCTAAAGTTCAGGTCGCGTGAAACCGAGCTTAATGCCTCGATCAGCACAGCCGGATCGCCGCCCGGAAGAGCCTGCGTAGTGAACTCGCCGGCAAGAATTGTCGAGAGCCTCGGGAAATACTTGGTCGGTGAGGAACTCGAATTAAATGAAAGCCAATTCGGTCCGAGCAGCTTCGCCGGATTCGCGCTGGCGGCGGCAATGGTAATGCCCGTATTTTCAGCGGAATCGTTTTGTTCCCAGTTGTAAGTTATGGCGTCGCCGTCGGGATCAGTTGCCGATCCTGTGAGCTTAAACGGTGTCAGGATCGGGATGGTATAGTTGTTGACCGGGGCAACGACCGGAGCGTGATTTCCCGTCGACGCCATAGTCCCGGCGGCAGGACACCCGCGCGTCGGAAGGTTTGTCTGGATCTGCTCGATGGACGTTTCATGGAATATATCGATTGAATGCGTTGCCACGTCGGTCACAGGAGTGATTCCGGCGTATCCCATGATTGTAATGCCGGAGCCGATCTCCTTGTCCTGACCGAGCATTTCCGGTATCGGAAGCTGTCCATAAGAGAACGTATGGTTGGCGCCGAGCTGATGCCCGACCTCGTGAACTACATAATCAATGTCAAAATTGTCCCCTTCCGGTATACCGTCGGAAGGGGAGGTGATGCCCATCCCCTTGTCGTGATTGGCACTGCACACACAGCCGATGCAGCCCGCGTTCCCGCCGCCGCCTGATGCACCAAACATGTGCCCGATGTCATACATCGCCGGGGTTATGCCCTGTGCCGCGATTGCACCCGCCAGCTCGTCATTCCAGTTCGCTAGGTCGTCTGTGTAAGGATCGGTCGCCGGGTTGTAGAAGATCAGTCTCGTTGTCTCGGGAATGAGGTTCAGATGAAGCCCCAGGTCTCTCTCATAAACTCCGTTCGCTCTGGTAAGCGTTGCGTTGAAAGCAGCAAGGACCTTTGCCACCTGAGAAGCGTTGGTGGCACCGAAATAGTTCGCATACTCGCCATTGGACGACTGTGCAAGGCGCATCGTCCTTATCTCACCGGTGTTGCTTTCGGGAGCCGCAACCTGCTCGCGGTTGATCTGCTGTTTCCATTGTGAAAAGAGAGCTAGCTCGACCGGAGCTTTGCATGCCCAGGGCAGCTCGCCCGTCCTTCTTGCCGACTTGAACACGGCATATACAGTGCGGTCATTTGAATAAGGTTCGATGATCTCGGTCTGCCCTTCGAGCTTGAGGAACTCGCCCCCGGTCCTGAATACAGTTCCCTGAACCCCCTGCGGAGAAATACTTAGCTTCACGGTCGCGTGCTTATCGGTGACCCCGCGTCCCGAAAATGACCGGATCTCGGGGAATGTTGCCTGAAGCTCGGGATCGAAATTTGAAGCCTCAAAAAGCTCGAACTGCTCCGTACCACCGTCAGCGTTCGGTAGCGATACGACCGTCGGCTTGCCAGTCTTGTCGACCACCGAGAACAGTCTCTGCTCAAGCCCCCCGCGGTTCAGACGGAACAATTTGAATTGGCTGGGGAATGAATGCCTCTGGACGGATCTGTTCGTCTGAATTCGCAATTCGCCCTTGATTGGTGACCAAACCGTCTCTTGACCGAAAACAGCCATTGACGATGCAATTATCAATGAACAGACCAAGAAAACTGTCCTGTAGTGCCGACTAGTGTTCATAATTCTCCTTTGTTGATCCTGCCCGCTAGGGGTCGAAGTCGAAGTTTATACCTTGATGCTATACTCGATGACTTGAGTAAAACTTGAGTCGGTAGTAGCTTGAGAGGCGTCGGAGTTTAAGAAACTGCTAGAAGAGGCTGAATGACTTCCTTTTCGCTGGCTGGAGACTTCGAGCGTTCGATGGTGTAACAAAATACATCATTTCTTTGACCTAAATGAAAAGGCAATTATATTTACCCTATTAGGTTGGTTGGCGCACCAATGATGCATCAAAAGCAAAAAGGGAAGTATTTAGCTTCCCTTTAAAGTGTCTCAAAAACGTATAATTTATGGGACACTTTTTCAGTGTTTTTAGCTATCTCAAAAAGAGCGTTCTCGGAACTTAGTAGTTTCCAGCTAGTATTTCCAAAATATTTCTACCTCAGGGCTTTACATTTCTTAACAATTTCTCGCTTTCTAACAATCAAAACTTTACAATCACTATCGATAATTAGATTTTTGTATTTGCAGCATCGCAAATTTCATCGGTATTTGTGCCATTAAACGCATTTTACAGCTTCAACTATCGAAGTTTTTTATTTTTGTTTGATTGCAAAGCCTCGATTTTGTAAAGAAGTAATGAAGATATTCGCTTTCAAATCCTTATTTTTGCAATACAAATGCATTTTTCTGCTTTTTATCATTTTAGGCTTATTCATTATTTTGCCGCAGCCTTCGTTTGCTCATCAGCAACCGACGACAATTGTTTTGCTCGACATCACACCGAAAAAAGTCGGAATGGAACTGGAAATTCCTTTAAGTGAGCTTGAACTCGCCGTCGGTCACAATCTCACTGAAACCCCGGAAGAATCAATCAAAAACTTTGAGCCGCAATTAAAAGAATATCTTCTTTCACACGTTCGCCCGGTTTCTGAAAACAGTCAGCCCTGGTCAATCGAAATAACAAAAATCAAAGTCGAAAAAGCCGAGCAAACGCAAAGCGGATCGTTTCAGGAAATCAGAGTCAATCTCGATTTAACCCCGCCTGAAGGCGTAAGTACAAGAAAGTTTACCCTCAATTACGACCTGATTATGCACCAGGTCGTCACGCATCGCGCATTTGTTTCGATCCGCAACGATTGGGAGACTGGCAGAAACGGCGAAGAAATTACGAATGCAGCGGAAGTTAACGTCATTGCCGTTGATACCGGAACGGGAAAGATTTCGGCGCTCGAAATAAACTTGGAAAAAGGCGATTTGCAACAAGCGTTTGGCGGAATGGTCACTCTTGGAATGCAGCATATCAAAGAAGGAACCGATCATTTGTTGTTTCTGCTCGTGCTGCTGCTTCCGGCGACGCTTTTGACGAACGGCAAACGGTGGGGCGATTTCGGCGGCACCAGAAACAGCCTTTTTCGATTGCTCAAAATCGTGACAGCTTTTACCGTTGGGCATTCGCTCACCTTGCTCGTCGGCGCGCTCGATTTGTTTCGCGTTCCGCAACAACCGATTGAGGTTTTGATTGCCGTTTCAATTTTAATCTCCGCCGTTCACGCCGTGCGACCGATATTTCCCGGCAAAGAAATGTACGTCGCCGCCGGTTTCGGTTTGATTCACGGTTTGGCTTTCGCCGCCGCCTTGTCCGAACTGCATTTAACTCCAGGCGCGATGGCGCTCAGCATTTTGGGCTTTAATATCGGCATCGAGCTGATGCAGCTTTTCGTTGTCGCGCTCGTCGTGCCGTGGCTGATGCTTTTGAGCCAAACCGCTTTTTACTCCCCGCTCAGAATCGCGGGCGCTGTAACGGCGGCAATCGCAGCAATTGCTTGGATTGCCGAGCGCATAACGGGCAATCCGAACCAAATCGCCGTTTTTGTGCAAAACGTTTCGCAATACGCTCATTTGGGCATTTTCGTCTTAGCTTTGCTCGCGTTGCTGGCTTTTGGTCTACAATACAACAAAGAAATCCGCCTCAATGAACAACAACCAAAAAGAGGATAGAATATGGAAAACAATCAACCGCAAATCATCGCGGGCGCCAAGCGGCATTTGCTCGGCGAAAGAATTTTGATAATCGCCTTTGCCGGTTTATCGCTCGCGTTCGCGCTTTATTACACATTGGCAAATGCGACGACTCACGCCGGTTCGCCCGAAACAATCGCCGCGTCGAAACCGATTACAATTGACGCTTCGGCGGCGTCCCCGGCAACTGTTGCTGACGTGGTTGCCAAAGCGCAGGCTTTTAAAGCGACTTTGACCGCAGCGCAAATACCAACGCTACAACAAACTTATACCGCTACGCTTGCGCGGCGATGGTCAAACCTGCCGTGCGGCTCAAGCTGCCGCAACGGCATTCAATTCAGCAATTTAACGTCGGCGCAGCTCTCTGCCGCGTTAGCTGTGATACAAGCCGCGATGGGAACTGCCGCCAACGAAGGTTACGACGAATTCAACCAGATCAGGCTTTTCGATGATGCCTTAGCAGCAAACAGCGGCAGCAGCCTTTACGGCAGCGGCATTTTTTTCATTGCATTTCTAAACGAGCCTTCAACAACCGGCGGGTGGATGCTGCAATTTGGCGGACATCACTACGCGGCGAATATCGCGTACAATAACGGTCGCGTCGTGAGCGCCACGCCACAGTTTAGAGGCATCGAGCCGGTTTCGTTCACGTCAAATGGAACAACCTATGCGCCGTTAACGCAAGAGCGCGATGCGCTCGCCGCAATGCTCGCGTCGTTGTCGTCGGCGCAATTGACAACTGCGAGACTTACGCAAACATTCGGCGATGTTACGCTAAGCCCAGGCGAATCGAACGGCGGCAACGGTACGTTTCCGACAACCCGAGTCGGCATTCAGGTTAGCAGTTTGAGCGACGCGCAAAAGGCATTGGTCGTGGCGGCGATTCGACCTTATACGAGTGATTTGGACGACGCCGTGGCAGCGAACATGCTCAAAATTTATCAAAACGAATTGAACGATACATACATTGCTTATACCGGGAACGGTACGGCAGGAAATGCGAGTAGTTTTTTAAATGCCAACACGAATTACGTGCGAATTGACGGACCGAGTGTATGGATCGAATTTAATGTTCGAATTGCTCCTATATTTCCCAGCTCAAACCACTATCACACGGTTTACCGCGACCGCCAGCGCGATTACGGCAGAGATTTGTCGTTGACCGTTCCGCTTGACACGACGGCGACGAAAGTTCGTTTCGATTACGACGGCGACGGAAAAGCCGACATCTCGGTTTTTCGTCCTTCCAACGCAACCTGGTACATTCAGGGATCAACATCAGGCTTTACCGGCGTTCAATTTGGAATTTCGACCGACGTGCTCATCCCGGCAGATTATGACGGCGATGGCAAAACGGATGTCGCGGTTTTCCGCGGCGGCGCTTGGTACATCTCGCAAAGTTCGGACAATGCTTTTCGCGCGGTTAATTGGGGTTTGAGCGGCGACATTCCGGTTCCGGGTGATTTCGACGGTGACGGCAAAGCCGATATAACCGTTTATCGCCCGTCGGCGGGAACCTGGTATCGCATCAACAGCTCGAACAGTCAAATCGTCGCCGTTCAATTCGGCATTGCCGAAGATAAACCGCTTATTGGAGATTTCGACGGTGACGGTAAATCCGATTTAGCAGTTTTCCGACCTTCGGCTGGAAGCTGGTACATCAGCAACAGCAGCAACGGGGCATTTACGGGCGTTCAGTTCGGCGTTTCCACAGACATTCCGACTCCGGCAGATTATGACGGTGACGGAAAAACCGACATTGCCGTTTTCAGACCGAGCGTTGGTAGCTGGTATCGTTTGAACAGCAGCAACAATCAGTTTGTCGGGCAACAGTTTGGTATTTCGGAAGATAAACCTGCGCCGGCTGATTATGACGGCGACGGCAGAGCGGATATAGCGGTTTTCAGACCGAGTGCTGCATCGTGGTACATACAGCAAACAACCTCCGGCTTTACCGCCCTGCAGTTTGGATTAAGCAGCGACGCGCCGACGCCAAATGCTTTCGTTAGATAAAAATCGAGTCAATCTTCTAAAAAGGGTTCGTGATAGGGATATGCTTTTTATTAACCAACGATAAAACAGCATCTAAAGAGGATCGGAATCCTAAAGAGTTAAAGCTAAAAATGTGTGCAAGAGTGTGTGCAAAGCAAAAAGGGGAACATTCAGTTCCCCTTAAGTTATTGATTTGATTAATGGCTTGGGACAGAATCGAACTGCCGACACGCGGATTTTCAGTCTGCGGATTTTCTTTGATTAAGTTTGAACTAGTTGTAAAGAGTCCATTTTTATTGAGTTTTTACTTTACTTAAGTTTTGATGTGTTCTTTAAATTTCAATAAGTTTTGATTATTTGTTGCACATTTGTTGCACAAGTTCTTGATCCATTATCTAAACTAATGAAAAATTCTGCTTGCGACTTTAACGATTTTAACGACAAAAGCTGATTTACCCTGTCAAAATGTATGTTTTTTATTTCTCGCATAAGGCAACTCCCGTCAATCAAATCAAAGGCTTAATTCTGTCTCAAAATGCCCCTTTTGGGATCTTTAACTTTATCACTGAGCTTCAATCCAAACGCCACCAAAACCTTGTCTAGCGCAAATATCACTTTTTTCATTGTCATTCAAAATCAGCAGTCGAGTTTTGTCAGAATTTGCAGCTGAAAAGGGCAATATCACCTCATGATTTAACCCGTCGAGGAGGTCGGTCTTAATCTGGCTCGGACGCTGCTGGGCTTCTCCGGACCATTGATACAGTCTGAAGAGGTAATGTTTATTCAAAATCAATTTTTTCCCCAAAAACTTCTTCGGGAGTGTATTCGGCTTCTCTTGATCTTCTTTTATTAAGTCCATTAAGTATTTTAAAGTAAGTTGTCGGACTAACGGACCTCTTAGCCTCCTCAACCCTTGTGATTGTCCTAGTGCTGACTCCTGATACCGAGGCTAATTCCGTTTTATTTAATCCTTCTCTAACGCGTGCCGCTTTTAAGTTATTTTCTTTTGCCATTTTTATTTATGAGTATTTGATTTTTACAACTTAAATCGGGAACACGTTACATTACTGGACAAGTCTTGTCAAAATAGGACTTTTTTTACTTCTTCATAAAATTTCTTGCAAAACTAAAATTTTGGGTCTAACATAAGCGACTAATACCTTAATATTTATTGTTATGTTTTTTGCAGTATTATTAAGGTAAATTTGTATGAAACAATTTCTAATGAGGAAAATAAAATGTCTAAGAAAAACGTAACGTTTGTTATAACCGAGGAATTGGACAGGAATATTGAACTTTGTGCCACAATCGAACGGAAGCAGAAAAGCCAAGTTTTAAACGAAGCCCTCGAGCCATTCTTCGCCACCAAGGAATACCTAAAGAACTTTCAAACCCAATCTCTCCAAGTTACGTCCACTCAAGCCCAAGGAAGAACTACTTCTTCCAACGATTAATTATAGAATATAAGATTTAGTCTTACCCTTAATTTAATTGGGAAGGCAAGTGTAAAAGTCTCTGAACATCTTCAGAGACTTTTTTGTTGCCAGCGTTTATTATTTTCTTGACGCTAATATTAGTTATTACTAACATAGAGATAAATTAAGAATTCAGGTGATGAGTTATGGCGCAGAAGAAACAAAATAGTTCAGAGGTCGAAGCGGCACGGATTCTAAGCCGCCGCAACCTCATCGGAGTAATCATCGGAGCCGTGATTGCTGCAATCGCCACATTTGGTGTAACAATCTATAGGCAAGACCCGAAGATCACGCCGCCAGAAACCGTAACCTTCTCCGGGCGGGTTTATAACAGGAAAAACCCAACTGAGAAAATTACAAACGCTGTTGTCGTAATTGAAGGCGAAGGCGTTCCCCCTTTGGTGACTACCGATTCGGAAGGTATTTTTACATTTCCTCTGAAAGATCCGAAACGAGAATACCGTCTTCGAATCGAAGTCGAAGGTTTTGAGCCCTATAATTTACGGGTTGTTCCATCCGACCGAAAAGACATACAGCCGATTCCATTGATTCCTTCACCCCTACGACCTCCGATTAACACAAGTAGTAACCAAGGTGAATCTGCGCCGATAAATCCTAATGCGAAATCTGCCGCAGATTATGACCTTCAAATTCGGAACCCGCCCACAGTAATTGCGCCTCGTTTGGAAAGTGGCGTCGAGCAGAATCAACCGGTTTCCGCGAGCCCCTCACCTGCACCATTAATGATTAAGTCACTGCAATCCACCTTCTATTCGGGAAATGAAGGAAAAGATAAATATAACAGCATCTCAGAAACTTATTCGGTGGGCAATAAAATTCTGGTCCAGAATGATTTTTGGGGCAGCGGAATGGTGTACAGGGAGAAATCAATTCATCAGGGTCAGGAGTTTCCGGTTGATATACCTTGGGAAGATTGCTCCAAATTGAGGTATGCCTATCGCACGAATAATACCGGGGGGTGGGATGTAGGATTCGAAATCAAGGCGAAGCTGAGTGACGGCTCAACGAAAGTCATCGCAAGATCCGGAACTCTCTCGGTTGGTAAGGGACGTCCCGAAACAGGGACAATTGCTTTGTGTGGGTCGGGTAATCCAGCTACATGAGCTTTTTTGTTATGCGAAGAAAGGGGCAAATTATGCATTACAGATTAAATATTTGGTCGCTGCTTTTTCTATTGAGTTTAGTTCTGGCTTATTCGCCGCAGAAGATGTACGGCTTTGAACTGGATAAATATGAAGGAAGGTATCAGGTACAGTTCGTTTACCAAGAATCGGATGAAGACCAAATAAGAAAGGTCGTCAGGGACTCTCAGTTTTACGAATCCCTAACGATTTACACAAATCCGAACACTTTTGATAAGAACCTTTTAACACAGTTTTGGGTACCGGCTGACAAAGGTGGAGTAGCAATTCTAAAGGTAAACGCCAGTGTGCAAAGACTTAAGAAGGCAGGTTGGCATTACGGAAAAGGGTCTGAAAATGAAGTGTTCACTATTCGCAGCGTTCGCATCCGTCCGCCGGGAGATATTGCCGAAGTTCGAACGCAAGAACGCTGGTATTTACCGCTAGTTGATGAAGAAGAAAGGGCAGTGCCTAATCGTAACCCGATTATAGAATTTCCAGTAACTTACACACTAAGAAAAATTGACAGGCGTTGGCTTATTCAAGATAGCTCTGCTATATATGCTTCAAACTAGCCTCGATTAGTGTGCAATTAAAAAATGCCCGCTTCTCCATGAGAATGCGGGCATTTTAATCTGAAGATTGTCTTGTAGCATCTGCATATGGTCGGCAATGCTTTATTCGATTATCTGGCTATTGGAGCGCAGGATTTTCAACATCAAATTGACCATGTTTGGAAACTGTATTTCGGGGTTTTGTTCCTTTGGATTGTAATGTGCGGTTGGCTATTTTTTGGTAATAGACTAAGCAGATTAACTCGAAAGTAAAGCCAAAAGCGTGAAGCAGCAACTAATCCGTTTATTTTATTCGTTAAAAACTTCGGCATTGTACTGATCTAACTCGATTTTATTTTCACCCGGTTTAATAACAACCGGAAAATGCCAAGCGAAAATCTCATCTGACGCGCTTTTGCTCGCGCCGAACAAATAATATTTTCCGGTTTTGATTGATTTCACGCGGCGAAAGCCATTCGAGAAAGTTATGATTTCTGCTTTGCTATGTTTTGCAATCAAATCCGCGACCGACTGGTGTGTAATGCCCCCTTCGTCCGACAATTGCAAAAGAGCGTGCGCGGCGGCTGACAAAAACGCTTCATTCGGATTTGAGCAGCTTCCCATTTTCGTCAACCGGCTCAAACTTCGCCTTACGCAAAGATTCGATCAAACTTTCATCGAGCAAATAAAAACTTCCCTTGACTGGTTCTCTCGTTTCGTCTTCTACGCCGTACAGAATCGCGGCGCGGAGCGCGAGCGAACCGAATTGATCCCGCTTTGCCTGGTTGCCGAAAAAGGAAAAAGCTAAAACGATAATCAGGATTCGCAGAATCATAGCTACTTACCTTCTCGATTCACTCCAAAGATAAGTCTCAATTATAAGGCTTGACACACTAAAGACACACGAAAAGCAAAAGGGCATCAGAAATGATGCCCTTAAGTTATTGGTTTTAAAGTGGCTTGGGACAGAATCGAACTGCCGACACGCGGATTTTCAGTCATTAAAGGCGAGTTTATTTGAGTTGCTTTATCTTTTTAAGATATTAATTATACCTATCTTGTGGCGTGACTTAATTTGTCTTAGTTTGGTTAAAAATGATGATTTTTAAAGATTTCGCACACATTTCGCACACTAAATTACCGATAAATTCTTCACAGAAAGTATAATTCACAAAAATATTAAAGACGAAGAAAATGAAGTTTGGAAAAGGTTAAAATCTTGATAATTACAATTAAAACATCTTTAATTGTTCTTTAACATCTTTTTCACCAATTATGCATCCGCAGTTTTTATATTTTGTTAAAGCATCAGTAAAGAATTGCCTAGCTTCTTCTAATTGGTTTGTTTTTTTGTAAAGTTTCCCTAGCCGAAACAGCGTATTTGCATCTTCCAATGGATTAGTAAGCACGTTTCTAAACCTTTCTAACGCAACATTATAATTATTTATTGCTGAGGTATAATCTCCTTCGCCAGAATAAACATCTCCTAAACCGCGAATGACCATGCTTTCGCCTAGATAGTCTTTAGATTTTTGAAATAGTGCTTCAGCATATTTAAACTTTTTTCTTGCCTCACTATAGTTTTCCAAATCAATTTCAAGATTGCCTTGGCTAACTACGACACTACCCAAATTCAAATATTGTGGAACTCCTGCTAGGCTTTTTCTAAAAGTATCTTCAGCCTTTTTGTATAAAATGCGAGCCTCTTTATAGTTTCCAAAGGAATGTTCAAAATTACCTTTTAACCGCAATACATGCCCCTCACCATCTGGAATTTGTTTAGGTATCAGGTTTTCGGCTTCTTTCATATTTGATTTAACCTTATCAAAATTGCCCATATCGGCTTCTAACTGCGCCAAAAAAAATACATATAACCTTTTTCCAAGGGGTGATGGTATAGGTTCAAAGCTGTTTCAAAATACTCGCGTGCTAATTCATTTTCACACTTTTGTTGGTGGAGTATCCCTAAATACTCAAACGATCTTGCTTTGGTTGAAAGATTATAGTCAGGAATAATTCTATTAGCATGAAGTAAGCTTTTTGTCGCACAATTCTCTGTTCCTTCTGCACAATTAATTTTTCCCAAAGAAATTTCTAACAAACCTAAATCTAATAAAGTTGTTGCTTCTCCATAACTATCCTCCAAATCTTTAAAAATCTTTAACGCCCTTTCATAACTATCTAATGCTACGTCGGGGTTATTAAGATTTCGCTCACTTTCTGCAATATCAACTAAAGTGCGTGCTATACCTGAACTATATTGGGAATTATCAAAATAAACTATGGCTTCTGAATATTTGTGTTTTGCCTCAATATATTTACCAGTAGTTGCCAATATATTTCCGTAGGTCAGCAATGTTCGACCTAATAATCTTTTATTCCCTTTTGGATTGGGCGAAAGTTTTCCAATAATTTTCTCTAAAATTTCAATTGTTGCTTTGTCTCCAATATTCGGGTCTGACTGCGCTGCTATCATAGCCAAATGAATATTGGCATCTGTTTCACAAATAATGTCTTTATCTTTACAAGTTTCCAAGGCATTTTCAATTTTTCGTTTAGCACTATCCAAATCGTTTTCCACCCAGTCCCATTTACCAAGGCTGAGTACAACATTTGCCTTACCAATATCGTCAGAAAGTTCACTATAAATTGTTTCGGCATCTTTAATAGAGTTTATTGAAATACCTTTGTTACGTAATTCATAAGTGCTTTTTCCTAGTTCAAAAGAAGCTTTTGCTAAATGCCTTTTTGAGGGGATGCCGCCGGATAGTGCTTTACATGATGTGAGTTTGTCAATTGCTAAATTATATTTACCAATCAAATTATATAATTCTCCGATATTACATTCGCAATCAACAACTTCTTCTTGATAGCCATTTAATTTAGCTAATTCGCTCGCTTCTTCAAATTTTTTCAAACTTTCATTTAGAAATTCTTCGGTCTTCAGGCGCTCAGCTTCATTCTTTACTGGTTCATATGGTCTAATTCTGTATTTAGTGAACCAAAGAGAAAATGAGGCTAAAATTAATACAAGTCCGATTATCCCAATCCCCCATCTATTTAATTTGTATTTGCTTGGAGCAAAATAAAAGTAAATAAAAGAAAAGAATATTATAAATGCTATAGCACCAAGGATTGAAAACCGCCACGAATGATATAATAATACTAATTGAACTAATATTAATACGACTAAGATAGATAAAATAATTATCCCGTTTTGTTTACCTAATTGTTTTTTTTTTACGGAGACGACATCATCAGTCCAGTGGTTTTGCTCTTTTTCTTGAGCCTCTAGCTGCTTGATTCCAAGTCGCTCTAATTGATGTTGTAGAGCATCCAATATTTGTTCTTGGCATTTTGGATCGTTTGCTGAAATGTATTGAATTCCTTTTAATTGATCTGGAACTTCTGCATCATCTAACAAGACAGGAACAATATAAATATCATCAATTAATTTTTCGTTAAGTTTATCTAGGGCAAGCTTAATCTCTCTCTGAATATAACCACGTCGGTCATAAGATAATTTAGAGATAAACATTAAAACAAACGTAGCTTTGTCTAGCGCACGCTTGATCTCAAAATCAAAATTCTGACCGGGCTTTAAGCTGCGGCAATCCATCCAAACATTGAATCCTTTTTTATCAAGCCACTCGTAGAATGGTAAAACCCGTTCGCGGTCAGGTCTAGCATAGCTAATAAAAATAGAATTTGAACTTTCTGGCATGGATTTATTTTATTCGTCAACTGCCATTGGCTTTTAATCGAATTCTAAATACGGTGTACGAAAACGCTCTAGTGTACCTTACTTTAAATTCAGAAAAAAAGGACTCCTCCAGCCGTCAAGCCGCTAATCAAATCTGACAATGGGATTTTTTGAGAAAAGCCAAACTTTCCCCTTGTTTTCAATGTAAAGCTCTTTTACGCACATTTCGGTTCCGACAACAGCAATTACAATATCCCCTGTTTTTGTTTCCACAGCGCAATCTACAACTAACAATTCACCATCATCAATGTCAGGCTGCATTGAGTCGCCAATGGCGCGAATATAAAACGTGGCAAGCGGGTGTTTGATAATATCTCGGTTTAAATCAATGCTTCCTTCAATGTAATCATCCGCCGGGCTAGGAAAACCGGCTTGCACTCTTGCCAGAAAAACAGGTCTTGCGAGCCGCGTTTTAATTGAGGCTTGAAAAGTTTCCCCTACATTTGTTATCGGTTGTTTTTTGAGCGTAGAGAAATTGCCTTCAATTACATTTCTTTCTTGCATAATTGTTGCACCCTTGAGACAATGTATAACACAATCAAACTTTGTTTGAGAAGATGTTTTTTTAATGCTGTTTCGATAAACATTCAAAGAAAGGCTTAAAAACTATGTGCGGAAGATTTTCATTAGGCGCTTCGGATGCTGAAATTTTGGCAGAATTCAAAGCTGCAAGAGAACAGGCGGAAGAACATCAAAAAAGATTTAATATTGCTCCTTCTCAAATCATTGCGGCGGTTCGCCAGATCGAATCTGAGCGCATTTTGTCGGGCTTAAAATGGGGATTGATTCCCAATTGGGCTAAATCTGCCGATATTGGCAATAAATTGATAAACGCTCGCGCCGAAACGATCACTGAAAAGCCTTCATATAAAAATGCTTTCCGCTCGCGCCGTTGTTTGATTCCGGTATCCGGTTTTTATGAATGGCAGCGAACAGGCGATAAAGGCGCGAAACAGCCGTTTTATTTTTATCTGAAAGACAAACCTGTCTTTGGCTTTGCCGGGCTTTGGGAAAGCTGGACGGATAAAGAAAGCGGCGAAGAAATAGAAAGCTGCACGATCATTACAACCGAAGCTAATGAAGTATTAGAACCTGTTCACGATCGGATGCCAGTAATTATCAAACCGGAAGATTATGAATTATGGCTTGATGAAAAAGTGAAAGATACCGGAAAACTCGAAAAGCTATTGGCTCCATATCCGGCAGGTGAAATGTCATCACACTCAGTTAGCCGACAAGTAAATAGTCCATCGTTTGATGATGAAGAATTGATTAAGCAGGCTGAATATAATTCTAAGTAAGCGTTAAAGCCGCTTATAGAAAACTCTTTTTTTTATTTTTTGGGATTAGCCAGAATGTTGAGGCTTAGTGGGTAAGTTTGCAGGTAATTCAAGTTCATCGTCAATTAAAACATCAACGCAAACACCGGCAAGCCGCGCATATTTTAGTAACAGAGGTAAAGAAGGCTCTCGTTTTCCCAATTCGTAAGTTGAAATAGTTCCCTGTACAAGTTCAATTTCTTTAAAATTTAGCCTCTTAATCAATTCATTTTGCGAAAGATTTAGCTTAACTCTAATTTGTAAGAGCTTTTCAGCTAAGCGTTTTGGCTTTGGTCTGGAGGCTTTACCCATTGGAAATGCCTCCCAATAGGTAATGTTGATTTCTTAACTTGCCTCTAAAGTCATTTGACTTTATTATGCTTTCGAGATTTTGTTTTGCCGCTAGCCTTTTTACTTTTGGCATTACGGCAAACAACATCAGAGCAGTTGTTTAACCTCGCTATTCATTTTTAGCGGACTCCAACAACTCGCTATCTTATTTTTTTGTAGGGAAAAACTCAAAACAAATAAATCAACAACATTTCTCACGTGAGAGAAAGCGGCGCGGATACATAAAGTGATGAACATTTTTCCGTCGTTTCGCTGCCACGTGAGCAGTCCTACTTAGGACATAAACCCTTGAAACAGAGCATTTGCGCTATATATACGGGCAGAGGGGTATGCCTTTTGAACTGTTTAAAATTAAAAGAATGCAAATTTGTAATCGAAATCGCTAATAAATTAAATAAATTATGTCACAAGAAGCTGTAAAAACAAACAAACTAAAAACGACAAACATTATACTTACTTGTGTTCTTGCGGTGTCGCTCGGCTTTAATATCTTTCACTTTATTATAAGTGATTCGATTAAAGGAAAGCAGACTGAACAAGAGAGATTACGTGCCGCAATTAGCGAAATTGAACAAGAGTTTCAACCGAGCCGTGAAGATGCTCTACACAAGTTAGAGATTGATCTAAAACAGCGTGAAGTTGAAGTTGCCAAACTTCCTCGTCGTTTGGAAACTTCCCAATGGCAAGCAAGAATTAAGGAATTAAAAATTGAAAGAGAGGGACTTCATAAACGGCTTGAGCTTGAACAAAAGTATTATTCTGATATAGCTGAAAGGGCAGATAATGAAAAGCTACGTGAAGAAATTCAGCGAACAGTGGGAAGGCAATTCGAGGCAAAATCTCTGGAAACAAACAAAAGGTTAGCTGAAATTGAACGCGAGTCAATAGATTTAAATCTTAAAATTCAAGAAGATGAAATAAATCGGAAGTTCGCGCTAAAAAAGTCTCTCTTTGACCTTGAATATTCTGAACGTATGGCAAAACTTATGTCAGGTAACTTAGATGAATCTAACGATCACAATAAAAATAAAAAATAAAAAACAAAGCAAGTATATGTTTGACTATTAAATATTTAACTTAGACAATGGGGTTTGCATCAATGACTAAAAACAAACTCAGCAACTGAAAGAGCAGGTTACTGCGCCTAATCGTACTTAGCATTAGGAAAAACTCTTTAAACTGATTGAGAAAAATATCGCTGAGCCAATCAACGCCAGAATCTTTGTAGCAGGATAAGGAGGAAATTTCATAATCCAGCATCCTTGCGAAGTCTCGCTGGATTCCAGATTTCTTCGGCAATGGCGCGGTAGAGTTTGCGCCGTTCTTTTTGCTCTTGCCGTGAAAAATGCTCGTAAGGCTGAAACGGCAGATTTGAGCATTTTACATATTCCAGAAATTGCGGGTTGTTTATGTAACAAGCGAGTGAAAGCGAACGCGCCAAAAGGTTCTGCGCGTTGTAATGCGGCAATTTCTCTTCGTAGGTTTTATCTTGAAAACTGCGGTTAAAATCGGCGGGTAACAGCAAAAGTCCGCCAAGATTGTTTCGCGCATCGTCAAACTCTTTTTCCGAAGCAAACTGCGTGTTGAATCTGCTGTAATGATTCGCCCAGATATGCTCAATTTCATAAGGATTTTTCGTGTTTCGGCGTACGTATTCGGCGAAACGGTTTTCTCTACCCGATTGCGTTTCGATATGCGCCGTCATTCGCGCCAGAATGTGATGAATATAACGCTTGCTGAAATTGTTTAAGCCGAACTCATCAATCCCTCTGCGCTCGCCGCCTCTGGCGCTGTCAAAAGTCGCTTCTTCTTCGTTTAGCCGTTTTTCTAAAATCTCGACTAATTCATAAAGCGGCTTATTCCTGATTTCTTTTAACAAAAGAAACATCGCATAGTAATTTGCCGAATAACTGATGCGAATGTAATTGACGATCCGGCGAATCAAAAGAATGTCCAGAAATGAAGCCGTAACGCGAATTTTACGCAAGATTGTTTCCTGATCGTCACCATCGGAAAGCGGCGCAAGCAAAACCGTGTATTGCAGCGTAAAATCGTTCTGGGCGTTGTAATAGACGGTTTCCAAGCCTTCGGTAAATTCCAGCGAAGCATGGCGAATTCGCTCGTAAATATTTGAATATTTAATGAATATGTCACGCAAAAAACGCTCAAACGAAGCAGCGTCATTCAGACCGATAAGTTTGCGGTTATCCCGCACCCATTTATGAAACTCATTGCCAATGCGTTCCCAATCCTGATTTTTCGCGCCCGCTTGACGTTCTCTGATGCTGTCAGCGTACTTTGCGCGAAGCCAAGCCTTGATGAAATCCGCATCTTCTTCTTTACTGATTGTTGTTAATTGCTGAATGCGTTGTTTCCAAAGCCGATTGACAGCAGCCCGCTCATTGGTATCGGCAATTTGCGCTAGCAGATAAGCCTTTATCATGTCGGTCGGGCTTAAAGGCTTTCCCCTGTCGTTCATCGTCTCGAAAATCGCATAAGCATCTTCGTCGGTTGTCGCCGTAATTTCGATAACGAATACGCGATTGAGAAGCCAGTAAACGAAGTGCAAAAGCCCTTCGCCTTTTCGCAGAGGTTCAGGAAACTCTTGCTCAATGTCCTTATAGCGGGCAAACATCGTTTGAATAGATTCGTCCTGATTAGTCGGATCAAACTCTTTCTCGTTAAAAATTGCTTCTAAAACCGGACGGCGTTCAGGGATGTCAAGATTGTAAGAATTTGCGCCGAAATTATCCGAATAAATCAACAGCGTGAGATTAACTGAATTTGGAAGAACTCCTTCCGCACGAAGTTTGTTTTGTAAATGATGAAGAAAAATCAGAAGAAGCGTTAATGATGTTGTGCGTTGCTGCCCGTCAACGAGATAATTTCGCCCCGCTCTTTGGCTGACAATTACCGAGCCGAGAAAATAAGATTCGTAATTAGCTACAGCTTCGGTCGGGTTTTCCGGGCGATGAGAAACCAAAAATTTGGTGTATAAATCATCCAAAAGCTCGGTTATGTTCTTTTCTTCCCATTTGTATTCTCGTTGATATTCATCAATGGCAAACTTACGCCCTTGCAATAGTTCCTTGAGGGATTTAAGAACAGGTTGATTTATGCTCATGCTGTCACCTCTTGTAAGATTTTCATAATTCCGCGTTCACTATCTGCAAATCAGTATCAATCTCTTCTGACTTGCGCGGTGGTGTGTATTTATAAAAATAACGATTGAACGGAATTTCGTAACCGATTTTTGTTTTGTTGTGGTCAATCCAAGCGTCCGGTGGCGGGGTATTGACAAATTCCGCCTCCAAATCTGGAATAAGTCAAACGGCACTGTTGCCTAAGACAATCAAGTTTGCGGAGACACAAGTGATAACGCCAATCCAACCACTATGATAGAAGGTGGAAACATCATTATTTCAAGGAAATAGTGCTTAATTTAGCAAAATGAAGCTGTACTTTAAGATACGGCTTCATTTTGTTCTACCCGCTATTTATCGAATAAACAGTGTTTCATTAAAACGAGCCATGTAACGCGCTGACCCACCTGGATTTTCCGCTCCACGATTACGCCTAGGTTTGGTTTTCCGTGTAAATTATCGCATCCCCTTTATTAGATTAGCCCATAAATATCAATAATTTTTCTGACTTCGTTGGCAGTATCAACAAACCAAATTTTATAACCTTTGACTGTTTCGTGGTCATAATCTCTTCCAAGAAAATTTCTGATTTCAGGATTTAAATGCTCTCCAACCGAGCCTGTGGTTTCGACCCGATAGCCACGCCTTTCCGTTTTGTATATCCACAAACTGCCGTGCCATCCGGTTTTCATTATTCGGTGATGTTCGCCTTTGTTTAGTTTAAGGCTTAAGTCTGATTGCGTATCAATCGCAGATTTTATAATTTCATCCATATTTCTATACCTTATAAAGATTTAACGCTGACATTTAATTGATTTGAATGAGTTGGGCGAATTGGGTTTCCATAATTGAAGCTTTCCGGTAATTCTAAAATTGTTTATTCCTTAAATTGCTATTGAAAATTTTCAAGTGGAACCCACCCGTTCATATTTGTCAGGCTGCAAGAGTTATCAATTCTGTTACACACAAAGAACTGTGTAACAGGATGAATTTCCCAAATTGAAAAACGTTTGGAATGCCCGCGAAGCGGTCGAGCCGGATTTCTATTAACCAAATGTTCATTATCGTAAAATAATCCGCCTATAACCATTACTTTTCTTTTGTCATGCCGAACTTTTTTTAATTTTTGCAAAGTCCAACTTGCAGGACGATTTTGAGGAATCATTTCGATAACAATTCCTCCAAATTCGGTTATGTTAAATTGAGCAACAAGCGGAATATGGATGTCTTTTTGATTATCCTCGCTGAATTTACAATTAACCGTTTCTACCGAACCTTCTTTTAATCCTTCGCCTACAGCCGGGATAAAACCAATGAGTTTAACGAGCGTGCTTTCACCGACGATTCCGTTTGTAACCCGGATGTTTTTTAGTGTTTCTCTTTCGGCAGCGGACAGCGCTTTATTTTGGCTTCTGAGTCCTAAGCGATTGCCGACTTCATTTTGCATCTGCTCCAAATCGGCGAAACTGATACTTATCGGATTTCTTCCAATTGGCGAACGCCGTTTTGCTTCATTGAATAACGCGCCGGGTGTACTTGGCGCATAGCATCCACGCGCCGGACAAGAAGCAAATCCGGTGTTAATACAAGGCACATCAGCGGCTCTCGCCGCGAGAAGACTATCCGTTTCTTTGAGTTTAAAGAAATCTTCAGATAAAGCCTCTCCAGATACTTCAATATTCTTGTAATAAACGTAACCCTGCTCACCAGTGCCAAATAAAACCCGTACATAACCGTTTTGCCTTGTATTATCAACAACTCTGATTTCCGTATCGGGCGAAAGAGTCGCTAATTTAGCAGAATTTACCGCCGGGCTTTGTCGCACGTTCGATTGGCGGGTAATAACGGCGTCTGCGGCTAAACCTGTTTCCTCAAAATCCTGTCCGAAAACTAAAGCCGTAAAATAAACAATCAATGCAAGACAGAACAAAGTTTTAATTATTGGATACATATTAACCTCATAATTTCATAGTCTGTAATTTCAGCTTTTATAACTCGCCGTGAAAGGCGCAATTGAGCAGGGTTTAAAAAGTGTTCATTTTGCCAGTCAACTGAAGTGTATTTATCAGTTTTAGATCAAGGTTTTTGATCTGATTCCTTAACCTTTTGTCCAATTTGTAAAACATAAGACCAAGAACTTGATTTCATTTCCTCCCCGGCTTTCTCTCTATCAATTAAAAATGTCGCTGTTGCTGTCGCCATTGCTGAAGCAATGGCGGCTGGGAAGAAAATGCCGACACCCAACCATGAGGATATAACTGACACTGAGCCAGGAATCAAAGCCATTCCGATACCTTTTAGAATTGCAGTTTGGTGAGCCCGCCTATATGTGTTCTCGACAAGATCAATGCGCTCTTCTGCAATTTCAATAATCCTTTTTTGTATGGAATGAAGTTCTGCCTCTGTTGTTAGTTTCAAATACTCGTCGCATAATGAGTTTACCGCGCCTTGAAATTTAAGCCTTTGGGCAGATAGTTCTTCTCTTAAATCGGCTATTTGCGATATTTCCATTGAGAGTAGATTCTCAGGAACATATGCCTCCATAATTGAAGTAGTAATCTCGCCTCTAACCTGAGGATTGAATATCGCTGTTTCGGCAAAAATTTCTCGATCTGCGAATAAATCCGCTTTTTTTTCTTCCGCGAGCTTTGCTGCACACAGAGACATATAATGTAAAGCAATTTCTTTGGGAAGATGAATAACTAAAGGACTAGAATCAATATAGTTCTGCTCCTGACGAATACGTTTAATAAAAGATAGTTTCCCCTCGCCTTCTTTTCGCTCATATTGCTCATACAGCTCAGAGCTAACCATCTCTTTAGCTTCTCTTAATCTGCCCCCACTGGTTTTGACTAAAGAACGAGTTTGTAACTTTTCTAGAATGTCACCGGGGATTTTATCTCCGAACATCTCGTACCAATCACCTTCACCTATCAATTCATCTGAAAGTTCTATTTTGGCTTGAGGAAATGATCTTAACCATTCTTTAAAACTTTGCGAAACACTTTTCAAACGACCAAGTTCGACTGTGTTTTGGGGAATAATAAAATCACGTAATTGGTTGTTGAAATCATCAATTTCGGCGGGGATTTGTGGGGATTTTTGATAATGAAGCGTATAAACTTTATCCCAGCATAAAGCCGCTAATCTTAACCAATTTTCCGACGGGAACAAACTAGGGTAGTAAACTGTGCTAATCATTTGACCTCCAAATTGAATGTTTTATTTCTTTACAACTCACCGCGAAAGGCGCGATGGAGCAGGGTTTGAAAAAGATGTTCGGCTTGGCGCGTGGCTTCGCGCTGCTGGCGGCGGACGCGCTCAAACTTTTGGACGATTTCGGCGAATTTTTCTTGTAACGGAAGCGGCGGCAACATAATTGGAAGTGTTGCTGCTTTTTCCTTTGAAATATTTTTCATCGAACCGCTACTACCAGTGGCTAAATCTCCAATAATCTTTCGCAAATGTTTTTGCCTTAATAAATGCAAAGTGTAATCAGGTAACAGCGGAGAATTGTTTATAAATTTTATTCGCCAAAGTTTATCAGGAAGCAAAACTTTTGGAGGCTTTTCTCTAACCATACAAACCGCGCCAACAAGTTCTGTCGTATTGGCGCGGCTGATTAAAAGGTCGCCTTTTTTTACAATAAATGTGTCACTGAAACTTTCATCTCTTGAAATTGACTTACTTTCTTTAGGATTAAATTCGCCCCAAGTTACTGCGCTGATTTTCAAAACTTTCCAGCCATCTGATTCTGATTCTGAAACCGAATTAAAATTGACTCCACCTTGAAAACTATGCACAAAGTCCTCTAGCTCAAAAATGTCGTAGCCATTAGGATTGCGACGAGGATCGCCGAACATTTTAATAAAGACGGATTGGAGAAAAGAATCCGAAAGAGTTTGGGCAAAACGGCGTTGGCGGCGCAGACGGTCAGCCTTGTCTAAAATCTCGGCAATCCGCTTTTGTTCGTCGGGTTTTGGAAGTGGGATTAAGAGTTCTTCTTGCAGAAATGAACTTGGAACACGCTGTTGACCAGCCGAACCTGTCATTCTTCTTTCAGCTAAATCTCTAACATTTTTTTGTCTAATGTAGTAATAAATCCATTGAGGAATTGTAATTTCTTTTTTTGCCCGAAGAACGTGAAACTCTGTCGAACCAAATCCAATACCGTTTTTTAATCTTTTTGCAATCGCCGCCTTGCCGTTTTCCATACAGGGCGTAATTTTTGCGAATAAAACATCTTCATCTTTAAAAAATGTATAGCCTTTAATGACATCGCTAATTCTTCTGATTTCCTGTTTAGTAATAATGCCAAATTCATCATTAACAAATTCCATCGGCACAAAAGAACAATCTTCTTTTAGCGAAATGTCTTTATCAATTCGAGGATTGATTTCACACGCTTTTCCCAATTCTGTGGTTTGCACTTATCATCTCCTTTAGTGAATTGATTCCTATGGTCGTGACTCCATCTAATTTGGATAATCTTTCGAGCGTAATATTCGGCTCTTCGTAAAATGATTCGTCGGCTTCGATTTGGCGGTAACGGCTCGCGGAAAGGTCATATTTGTTGGTGCGAATCTGCTCTTTTGTTACCCAAAACTGATTGCTGAGCTGGTCAATCTCTTTTTGCACGGGAGCGATTCTTTCGTTTAATTCGGCTAATTTTTGTTCATCTGTTTCAAGTGCGATTCGCGCCGTTTCGTCGTCCGGCGGAGCAATGACGCTTTCAAAGGTCAGTCGGTTTATCTCGCGTTCGAGATTTAATCTTTCGGCTTTCATCGGCGCGACCGCTTCTTTTAATTCGGCGAGCCTCCGGGTGCGTTTTTCGTAAAACTCCGCGTTTTTGCGATTGCGCCAGCATTCCAAAATGTCTGGAATATCGTTGTCGGCGATTTTCTGCCGTTTGTCGTCGAGCGATAAACCGTCCGCCTGCATATCGTAAAACCAAACTCTATCGGTTGCGCCGCCTTTGGTGAAAATCAAAACGGCGGTCGAGACTCCGGCGTAAGGCTTGAAAACGCCCGATGGCATGGAAACGACTGCTTCGAGCCGGTTCATATCAACCAGCATTCTGCGAACTGCAACGTGCGCGTTTGAACTGCCGAACAAAACGCCGTCCGGCACAATCACGCCGCAACGCCCACCCATTTCCAGAATCCGAAGAAAAAGATGCTGAAAAAGCAGCTCGGTTTTTTTGACGTTCGCGGGCAAATCGTCGCCGATTGAAGTGGCATCCATCGCGCCCTTAAATGGCGGATTCGCCAACACTACATCATAACGGCGTTCTTCCTTGTAATCTTTGGAAAGCGTATCGGTGTAGAAAAAACGCGGATGCTTGATGCCGTGCAACATCAAGTTCATCGAACCGATTCTCAGCATCGTCATTCCCGAATCGCTATCAAATCCGGTCAAGGCTTCGGTCTGCAAAAACCTTTCGCTTCGTTCATCAAGCAAATCTCCGGCGAGATTGTGCGGCATTCCTTCTTCGTCGTAAGTGAGAATGTCGCGGCTCGTATTTTTTTCGAGAATGTATTGATATGCGTTAACCAAAAAACCACAAGTTCCGGCTGCCGGATCACAGATTCTTTCATTAACTTTCGGATCAACCATCTGCACCATCATCCGAATAATATGGCGCGGCGTGCGAAACTGCCCGTTACGTCCGGCGATATTCAAATGACTCAAAAGGTATTCGTAAAGATCGCCTTGCACATCGTAGTTATAATTCGAGATTTGCATCGCATCAATTTCTTTGCAAATTTCAAGCAGCAAATTCGGTTTGTTGATTTTGAACTCGGCGTTTTCCATCTGAAGCGCAAACGAGCTTTCTTCGCTGCCGATTCGTTTGAGTACCGGAAAAACTTTTTCCTTAACGTGCTTGAGAGCTTCCGCCGCCGGAAGATTCGTCCAATATCCCCAGCGCAAAGTTTTATCATCAAAAAGCGGCTGATATTCGCGCCCGCGAAGTCTGGCATTTTGTTCGTTTTGCTTTTCTTCGTCGTCAATCCGTTTTAGGAAAAGCAAATAGGAAAGCTGTTCAATCGAATCGAGCGGATTCGGCAAACCACCGGAATGAAGTTTGTTCCAAATAGAATTTACTTGTGAGCGTAATTTTGAGTCAGTCAGCATTTTGTAATTGTAGATGAAATATTCTGTAACTTTATAATTTAAATTAAACAACTACTACTAGATATGCGATTTCAAATGTAACGAATGTTAATCCAGCAAGCCCTAGCATTATTAAGCCGAGTGAAACAGTATCCAATGAAACGGACATATTACTTTTTTCTTTTACTGCTACACCATCTGCTTGGAGAATTGCTGGGGTTTGTGCCGTTTTTTTGTTTTTTATGTGGTTTGCTACATAAAAAATCACTAGGGAAACTAGAAATGCTATTCCAGCGAAAAAAGAGATACCACCGAGTAATCTTAAATTTTGATTAGCTAAACCAAGCTTTATAAGTGAAGATTCCCAAAAAACGGGTGCACCAAAACAAAAAACGGGTGAAAAAATTGGAAAAGCCTTGAATGTATCTATGAATGAAGTAATATCGCCAGTCTTTCTTATTCGCTCAAACAAATAAAAATAGAGCCCCGCAGAAATTAGTGCTATCCATAATTGATGATAATTCTTAACATATTCTGAATGTATGAGCCTTTGCCAAACACTAATATCGGGATAAATCGCACCAATTGTAAATACAAACATCAAGCCAATAAATAAAGAAAAAACAATTATTTTCCATTTCACATCTCTTTCATAAACAAGTATTCCCGATTTAACAGCTATTGGCATAGCTAGGGTTAAAACCATTATCACTATATAAGCCACAATTGATGGGAAAATCAGAGTAATTTTTTCGATGAACAATTTCCAATGCGCTAAAATTGCAATGTAATAAATAGTTAAAATTATAAGAGATGTATATGCAGAAATCCTTGTGATCCGTTGTAAACGCCCTTTAAATGATATTTTTCGTTTTGACATTTAGTTAACCTCTAACTACCAACTCAGAATGGTTTCATTTAAGAAATACCTTATGCAGCAATCTTCTCTGTAAATTGCAAGATTTTGGCTTTGTCATTCTCGGTAAAGAGCCTGTCAACGGCATTATTGCCAAATCGCTTTATTGCGTTTGAATCGTAAAGATCAGCAAGTTCCAGCTTATCTTTACGTAAAAACTCGCTCTGTAAAGCCCGAAGAAAATTCAACTGTTCATCAGTGTAATTATGCTTTGCACTAAATTCGTCAAATTTGCGGGCGACAATCGTTTCATAATTTGGCAGCGATTCGATTTCGAGAAGGTGCCGAATAAATCCCAAAAAGCTATTAACGCGGAAACCGTAAGCCTTGCGAATATTGTCTTTGGTTAATTGAACGTCAACCGCGCTCAAGGTCGAACGCAAAACTTTTTCGAGCGCGATTAGCTGTTCGTCCGTTACCACCTCGCCGCGTCTGATGGCTAAAACGGTCGGATGATTTTCAATCAATTTATTAACTTTTTCTTCGACTCTTTCTCGGTACTGTTCAACGAAAATGCGCTCGCCCCCTTCGCTCAAAGTGATGTATCCGCGCGTGGCGATAAAATCGGGCAAATCCAGCGTGATAAAAAGATTTTCCTTGTCGCGCCGATTTCTCATTTCCGGCGCAAGATTGCGAATTACCGCGTTTAATTGCTGCGGCGTCGCATTGCGAATTTGACCGGACATACAAAGCTCGGCTGATTCTCTGCAAAACGGCTTCTCCAAAACAAAATCCGGTAAGCGGCTGACATCTTCATTAATAGATTCTAAAGTGCTTTCCGTAACTTTGTCAGTCAAAATCTGATACTTCAACCGCTCGACCTTGCTCGTAAAAGTTTCGGCGGCAACGTCAACATTTGGAACAAAACGAAGCAACGGCGCGATTTTCAACCGCAAAAAATCAAATTTATTGGGCGACCAAAACTGCCAGTAGGAATCTTCCCAAACCTGCGAAATCTGCGGCAAAATCTTTTTGACTTGAAACGAATCTTGCGGAACCCGGTTGACCATTTCACGCAAATCAGCAATCGTGCTTTTGAAATCTTCCGAATCTTGTTTCTTGAGATACAGACTCGCTGTTTTTAGTCTGGTGTTAAAAATCGTGACGAGAACCGGAACGGTTTGCTTTTGCGTTTCTTCGGCTTTTTTGTTGAAATCGTTTTCCCAAAAATCAATGATCTTAAATTCTGTTTTCTTGCCATCCGGCAAACGGTGTTTGTATTTGCAGGCTTCATTGCTTCGCGTACCGCGCCCGATCATCTGTTCAAGTTTGATCCGCGAGCGAACAGGCTTCATAAAAACCAAATTCACAATTTCTGGAACGTCAATTCCGGTGTCGAGCATATCAACCGAAATCGCAATTCGGAGTTGGTCGTGTTTTTTGAATTGTGTAATTAAACCGTCACCCCAAGCTCCATCGCGGACTCGTTCGGTGTCTGAAGTAATCACGCGCACCAAATCTTTAAACTGCGGATACATTTCTTCAAAGGCAATCATCAATCTTTCGGCGTGCGCCTGTGTCATTGCAAACACGATTGTTTTGCCCGGAAGCTGTCCCGATTCGTCTTTCAAACAAACATCCCATATTTCCGCCCATTGTCGCCGAAGCGTGTCTTTATCGCTGACTGTTTTTTCAATATCCGTTCCCGAATAATCAATTTCGTCTGGGTCAATGCCTTGCTCAATCAAAAGATTTTGTTCTTCTTCGGTTAAATCTACCCCTTTTATCCCAGCGCGCTGGAAGTTTGTTTGCGCTTTATAAAGGCTGTAATCAACCAAAACCTTTTCATCAATCGCTCTGCTGTACGGGTAACAATAAGTCGGTATTCCGTCGGGACAATCAAACAGCAAAAATGTGTCGCGATCAACAAAATCTGCTGGTGTCGCCGTCAAACCAATCATTCGGGCGTCGAAATATTCAATTACTTCTCCGAGCTTATTAAAGATTGAGCGATGCGCTTCGTCAAAAATAATTAAATCAAAAAACGCAGGGCTAAACTCTTCAAAACAGCGTCCAATGGTATGCAGCGTAGCGACATAAAGCCTTTTGGTTTTATCAATATTATAAGTGAAAATTCTATCGTTCGGCTCATTCGGCAAATGCTGTCTGATGCCGTCAGTTAATGCTTGGTCAACGAGAGCATCGCGGTCAGCTAAAAACAATACTCTGCGGGCTTGATTTGTTTTCAGAAAAAGCTCGATCAATCCCATTGAAGTTCGAGTTTTTCCCGTTCCGGTTGCCATCACAAGCAAAGCGCGGCGTTTCTTTTCAACGTCAAAAGCCGTAGTTATTCTGCGAATCGCTTCCTGTTGATACATTCGCCCTGAAATGTCCGCATTTATTGAAGCATCGGTTAACGGCGTTTTGTTTTGCTTGATATAAAGCAATCGTTCCAAATCTTCCAAAGAAAAGAATCCGGCAACTTCTCGCGGTGTTTCTTCTTCCGTATCCCAAAACCAAATTTCAACTCCATTCGCGAGAAAAACAAATGGGCGAAAGCTTTGATTTTTCTCTATTCTCTCTGCATAAAGTCTTGCTTGTTCGCGGGCGGTTTGCGGGCTTCTGCTTTGCTTTTTAGCTTCAACGACAGCAATTATTTCTCCGTTCGGCAGATAGAGGCTGTAATCGGTTATTCCATCCGTCCAAATTTCATCATCGCCGCTAGCGGGAACTTCAAATCTTACTTGATTGCGATCAAATAAATTCCAACCGGCTTTTGAAATTTGACCGTCAATCAATTGCTTCCTAGTTTGAGCTTCATTGTGAGACATAAATAAGCTTTATTAAAAGGTATTTTGTGGCTGCTTACTCAGAAAGTTAAATAATTCAAGCCTGCTTAGATTTAAGCAAACAGATTGTAATTAACAAATGCAAAACACTCAAATCAGCTAAAAGGTTCAATATTAGAAGCTAGAGCTATTTTTGAGTAAGATTACGACCGATCAGATTTATAATTTGAAATTTGAAAAACTATAAGTCTAAAACGGAATTTTCACATTGGATTTTGGCTGAAAGCCGCTTTTACAGTGGAAATAACAGCGATCTGCCGGATAAAAACTGATATGACTGAAAATGATTTAATAAATCAAATAGTCGAAGCCGCTTTCAATCATCTCAACCTCAGAGAATCTGGGGCGATTAGCAATTATGCTTTCTACGAAAAAAATGTACTTCACATTGTTAACGATATTACAAAAGACTATACGCCGGAAGGTACGCCGTTTGTCAGATTCAGGCTAAAGAGTAGTGACACACTTATGTTCGATTCCGTTTATTTTCCCGCGTCCGCTGTCGCCAAATTTTTCACTCAGGCACGGTTAAAGGCTGATGGAATTTTCGAGGATGAGGATTTGAGAAGATGGTTTACTGTTCAACAAACAATTTTAATGACGGCTGTGTTACTGTTTGCGCTTTACCACAAATTGAAGCTTTCACTGGAAATTACTGCCACAGAAGTCCTGTCAAATTTTGAAGAAAATGTTCAAAAAGGACAAGATGCCATTGAAAGCGAGAAAGGAAGAAAGACCAAAAAAACAAGCTTCAAAGACAAACGAGATGAGTTATTTGAAAATTATAAAAATCAGGTTTCTGAATTTTGGAGAACACTTGAAGAAGCTACCGAAATGCAGAAGAAAGTAGAGTTAGCTGAGGTTTATCCTTCAATTTCCAAGCATTGGAAGGCTATCAATACTCTACTGCAAAAAGATTTTCCAAATTGGAGAGATTATGCTAAAACGGGTGAATTTGCAGATACGCCTGATGACTTATTAGAAAAGCTTTGGGACACGGAAAAAGAAAAATTATCAGTCTTGGCAATTGAACACGCAGCGCGACGGGTAGGTCTTATAAAACCGTACGGCGTTGAGGAATCAGTCCTAGAGGCGAGAAAAAGAGGTTTCAAAGCTACTGGCTACTCCACAAGACGGCTTTTTAGCTTTCTGGAAGAAGGCGAAAGGCAAAGAAAACTATCCGCACCCAAATAATTAGCTGCATTATCTGCAACAATTAAGCGGCTCAGATTGAATCTGGTGAAATGAAAATATGAAATTCATTTCACCAGATTCGTATTTTTGGTGAAGTGAAAAAAATCGAAAAATCAGACTTTAAGACAGTTCTTTTCAGTTCCATTAAGATAAAAATATAGTTAATTACTCATTAACTCGTTTAAGTTTGAAAAAACAAAGCCTACCGTTAAACACACACTTCTTTTTTTATGAACAAAACCATCCTTATCGCAGATGAAGTCGCCCAACTTCTCAGAGTTGACCGCCAGCGAGTTTACGAACTCGTCCGAAAAAACGCCATCCCGTTCATCTTGCTTGGTGAACGCCAATATCGCTTCGATGAAGAAGAAATTTTACTTTGGATTAAACGCGGCGGAAATCAGGAAAGCGAGGTGCAATAGTGACCTTAACCCAATTTCTTGAACCGTTCTTTCCCGATGAAAACGAACCAATCTACATTCGCACTTTCAAACCCAAAAACGCGCTAAACGGCTTTTGCGAGCCGAAAACCTTTCCGGCAATGACCCGCCGACAATTGCAAACCGATTCCGGCTTTCAACGGCAGTTAAAAGAAGCTAATAATCGCGGCGGAATATATTTCGCCGTCAATTCCGGCGGCAATACTGACCTTAACATTTCCCGCTTCAACGCTTTCTTTGTCGAAAGCGATACGCTCTCTATTGCAGAACAACACGAACGCCTTGACCGAGCGCCACTGTTACCGTCAATCAGAATCGAAACCCGCAAAAGCGTACACGCTTATTGGCTGATCGAAGGCAATTGCGACGAAGAATCTTGGCGCTGCATCCAAACGCTGCTAATTGCCTTCTTGGACGGCGATGAAAAGCTTAAAAACCCATCCCGCGTCATGCGTTTGCCTTTCTTTAATCACGTTCATTACGACAAAGAAAAAGGCATTACCGAAAATAAAAAAATTGAACTGCATACTTTCGAGCCATCGCGCCGGTTCAAAGTCGAACAAATGTGGGAAGCTTTTCCGGCGATTTATTCTAATGTTGCGGCTTCAGAGCCACAATTTGAGAAATCTTCAAAGCTAGCTTTTCAGAGCCACGAAGAAAGACACGCCGAACTCATTCGCCTAATACAAGCCGTCGGAAAGCGTAATCAAAAAGGCTTCGTTGAAACGCGGTGCCCCGCACACAATGGAAATAGCACGACAAGTTTATTTATGACAATGTACGGTGCTGTGAAATGCCACAAGGGGTGTGATTATTTTCAGATTCTTGCAGCGTTCGGGTTGCCAACTGAAAATTTGCCCAAAACAGTTAATGCCGTAAATGATTTTGACGGATCCGATGAAACCATTTTTGAGCCGTTTCCAGAACCAGACGAAAAATGTTTTTTCGGTCTTGCCGGAGATTTCGTGCGTCTTGTCGAACCGCACTCAGAAGCCGATAAAATGGCTTTGCTCATTCAATTTCTTAATTATTTCGGCGTAATTATCGGCAGAAGCGCACACTTTCAAGTTGAAGCCAACAAGCATTATACAAACACATTTGTGGTTTTAGTCGGCGACACCGCAAGCGGACGAAAAGGAACATCACTTGGTCGAGTGAAAGAAGTCTTCAAAGATATTGATGAGCATTTCGAGCGGGGATGTATAGCTTCCGGTTTATCTTCCGGTGAAGGTTTAATTTATAACGTGCGTGATACCGTTGAAAGAACGCGAACTAAAAATGGTGCGACTGAAACTATTGTTGAAGACGAAGGGGTTTTAGACAAGCGGCTGCTTGTTCACGAGGGTGAATTTGCAAAAGTTTTGGGCGTTCAAGAGCGAATCGGCAATACGCTTTCAGAGTGTCTCCGCGATTTTTGGGATTCCGGCAGTGCCAGAAATATGACCAAAAACTCACCGCTTAAAACTACAAACGCGCACGTTGGAATCGTCGGGCATATTACAAAAACTGAACTATTGAAGTGCTTGAATGCAGTCGAATCTGCAAACGGCTATGCTAATCGTTTCCTGTGGGTTGTTGTCGAACGCTCAAAATTACTGCCGTTTGGTGGCGAAGTACCACAAGATGAAATGAATAAACTCCGTCAAAAACTGCGAGATCGCATTTCTTTCGCCAAAATGGTAGAGCGGTTACAATTTACGCCTGATGCTGCAAAGCGTTGGTGTTCAGTTTACATTGAGCTTGAGACTACTCGCGCTGGCGTTCTCGCAAAAGTTACTCAACGTGCGTCACCTTATGTTATACGTCTGTCTTGTATCTTCGCTTTATTGGATTCAAAAAAGGAAATCCATCTCGAACATTTGGAAGCAGCACTTGCAGTCTGGAAATATTGTGAGAATTCTGCTCGTTACATTTTTGGTAATAGTACAGGCGACAAACTTGCTGATGAGGTAATTGCTTTGTTACGTCAAAATGGCGCGGCAGGTTTGACTAAAACTGAGATTACCAATTCTACTGGTCGCAATAAATCAGCAACCCGTCTCAACGAAGCATTGCGGATGCTTTCCCATCAAGGCTTTGCAAAGGTTTTAAAGGAAATAAAATCGGACTCCAGGAAACCAATTGAGCGATGGTATGCAAAAGAGTTTTTTCCTACGAGGGACGAATTTAACGAATTTAACGAATTTAATCCTCAAGATAAACAAAGCAAATCAATAAATTCGTCAAATTCGTTAAATTCGTATTCATTGGAAGAAATCAAAGATGATGGAGAGTTGTTCTAAACATGCAGGCTATTAACTTTCTCCCACTTCTTGAAAAAGACGGCTTTACTGTAGAGCTTAAAGGCGAAAATTTGCGGATAAAGCCGTCCGCCAAAATCACAAACGATATTCGCCATTTTATTCGCGCTTTTAAAGACAGAATCTTGGCGGAACTTAAACAACAGTTGCAAGCGTCAAGCTGTCCTGTTTGCACTTACGATGTTGCAGTTCAAGAAAGTATCGCCTTAATTACCCGCTTTTGTCCTTTTAACTGCCCCTTTGTCCAATACACCTTGAAACCGGAATCAGATTTTGTTACAGACCAAATGCTTGAAGATGCTTCTTTAGCGGAAATTGAAGCAATGCTTGATTCGCTTAATGAACGAGAGGCAGTCTTATTAGCCGAAGGTTTTTCGAGCGAATCCGCAAAGCGTAAAGCTGAACTCGATTTGCTTCCGGTCTGGCTTGATGATTACGAACGCTGTATTAGAAACAATTTTCTATTTTAAAATTCATTTTCTCACGTGAGAAAATACGGCGCAGAAACACGAACAAATGAATGTTTTTGAGCCACGTGAACGAGCCTTCTTAGGACACAAACCCTTCAAATTGATTATTTAGCGGTGTAATCGGGGGTAGGGGTAGCATTTTTAAAGACAAATATATACTGACATACAATATAAGTGTAATTTTATCTTGGCTTTGCAGGTCTTCCTACCTTCCGATCTTTGATTAACTCCAAATCTTTTTCATCAATCATTAAATCCCGCCCAAACTTCTCAGCCGGGAGCCTGCCAGAAAGCACAAGTTGCCGAACGCGGGCATCTGAAATACCCAAAGCTTGAGCAACTTCCTTTGTTGTTAGCTTCTTTCCCATCAATAAAACCCTAGCAGAAACTATTACGCAAGAACAAGTTTATCTTGACAAATTATTACGCTTGCGTAATAATTAGATTCAGCTTTTACAGCTAATAACAAGAAAAGAAAGGAAATAAATCAGATGTACAACCAACTCGATTTGCAAGTTTTAGGTGAAGTTGTCGCGGAAGCATTATCCAGTATTCATCAGAGTGGAAATCTTGAACAGCGATGGGTTAATGCCATTGCAAAGGCTGTTGTTGAAATTGAAAACAATCCGTTTATGCACTTTGACCAAAAAGACAAGCACTTGATCTTGTGGAGTCAATCAAGTGGCGAAACCTACACGGCAAATGGAACCTGTCAATGTAAGGCTTTCGCACAGGGTAAACCTTGTTATCACCGAGCAGCGGCAAGGCTGCTTCAACGCTATTACGAACGAACAAATCAGTTTCGTTAAAAACGAAGGGCTTACCAAAGCAGCAACTTTGATAAGCCCCGACTATCCGAAGGAAACCTATCAAGAAACCAACGGATGCGCTCAATTATCACAGGTTGGGCGTATCCGATTCAAGAAAGAAATGGCAGAAAAGACGCGAAGAACAGGACAACTAATAAAACGAGGTGACGATACTTGGCTAGTCCGGGTTTATTTGGGAGAAGATGCTAATGGAAAAAGAAAGTACCATAATGAAACTTTCAAAGGTACAAAAAAAGAGGCTGACAAAGTTTTAAGAAAAGTCTTAGAAGATCGTGACAAAGGTTTACTTGGCGACGCTCGTAAGCAAACCTTGAAAGAATATCTCGGAGTCTGGTTAGAAAACATTGCCAAGCCGCGCCTTGAATATCGCACTTTCAAAGATTACAACGATTTGTTAGAACGTTACGTTTACCAACCGCTAGGGAAAATCAAGCTGTATGATTTGAAGGCTATTCACATTCAAAAACTATACAGCGATATGCAGGCGCGCGGACTTTCCCCACGTGTCGTCAGATACACGCACTCTGTTTTATCATCAGCTTTGAAAAAGGCTGTTGAGCTTGATGTTTTACCACGTAATGTTGCAACGCTCGTTCAATTGCCTAAGCAAACTCGCAAGGAAATGGACGTTTTAACACAAAAAGAATGTGTTCAATTCCTACATAAACTAAAAGATGAGCGTTTCGCAGCACTTTTTTCATTTGCGCTCGCAACTGGAATGCGACCGGAAGAATATCTTGCGTTGCAATGGAAAGACATTGATTTAGAAAAGGGAACGGCAACGGTACGGCGCGCGCTTGTCACGCACCGGAAAGGCGGCGGCTGGCATTTCGGCGAACCGAAAACAAAAAAATCACGCCGCACTTTACCTTTGCCGAAATCAATTATTAGAGAACTTCAAGCTCACCGGAGGCAGCAAGGTGAAGCACGTTTGAAACTTGGCTCAGCTTGGCAGAATTACGATTTAGTTTTCCCGTCTGAACTTGGAACTCCGCTGAATCCACCAAACGTTACAAGGCATTTCAAACGGATTTTGAAAGATGCAGAACTTCGTACTTCGATTCGCTTATATGATTTGCGACATACCTGCGCTACGCTTTTACTTCAAGCTGGAATCAACCCAAAAATAGTTTCTGAGCGTCTTGGTCATTCAACAATAGTTTTGACTCTTGATGTTTACTCGCACGTCTTGCCGAATATGCAAGAAGCTGCTTCTGATGAATTAGATAGGTTGATTTTCAAGCAATCAGGCACACAATAAAACTTTCGCACACATTTCGCACACAAAAATGAAAAGGGCATCAAATTGATGCCCTTAACTTATTGAAAATAAAGTGGCTTGGGACAGAATCGAACTGCCGACACGCGGATTTTCAGTCCGCTGCTCTACCAACTGAGCTACCAAGCCGCGCGCAGGTTTTTAACGCCAGCGCGAATTTAAAACTATAAAGAAAATTCCGCGCGTCTGTCAAATTAACGATTTCATTCAATAAATATCGAAGGAAACGAGTCCCAATGGTGTTGAAAAACCATATTCGAGTCAACGGTTTATTGAATCGGCAAAATGTAAAAAGGCGCAAATCTCAGTTTTGGATTCGCGCCTTTAATATTTATGTTTTTTAGTGTCTGAAACTTAGCTCGCTTCGACCGCAGTCCCGTCGAGGGCGGGCATTCCAAGTGCTTTGCGAACGTCCGTTTCGATGCGGTCGCGCAAGTCGGTGTTTTCTTTGAGCATATTTTTGACGTTTTCGCGTCCTTGTCCGAGGCGTTCGGTCGCATAGGAAAACCACGCGCCGCTTTTTTCGACGACTTTGTGATTGACAGCCAGATCGAGCAAATCGCCTTCGCGCGAGATTCCTTCGCCGTACATAATGTCGAACTCGGTTTCTCGGAATGGTGGCGCGACTTTGTTTTTGACGACTTTGACTTTTGTGCGATTTCCCGTCACTTTGTCGCCATCTTTGATGGCGCCGATACGGCGGATGTCAACGCGAACCGAAGCGTAAAACTTGAGAGCTTTACCGCCGGTCGTCGTTTCGGGCGAGCCGAAAAAGACGCCGATTTTTTCGCGCAACTGGTTGATGAAAATAAAGCAGGTGTTTGATTGCGCGACGATTGCCGTCAATTTTCGCAAAGCCTGCGACATCAAACGAGCCTGCAAACCCGGCAGCGAATCGCCCATATCGCCGTCCAATTCCGCGCGGGGAACGAGCGCGGCGACCGAATCAATGACGATTACGTCAACGCTGTTCGACCGCACCAGAGTTTCGGCGATTTCGAGTGCCTGTTCGCCGGAATCCGGCTGCGAAATAAATAAATTATCAACGTCAACCCCCAATTTTTCCGCGTATTCCGGGTCCATTGCGTGTTCGGCGTCAATGTAAGCGGCGATTCCGCCCTGGCGTTGCGCTTCGGCGACGACGTGCAGCGCGAGCGTCGTTTTGCCCGAAGATTCCGGTCCGTAAACTTCGATGATTCTGCCTTTCGGAAAACCGCCGACGCCGATTGCCGCGTCCAGACTGAGGCAAGTCGTCGAAATCGAACCGACTTGTTCCACCTGACGCTCGCCCATTTTCATAATCGAGCCTTTGCCGAATTTTTTCTCAATATTTGCCAGTGCACCTTCAATCGCTTTGCTTTTATCCGTGTTCATCGTCATTCCCTCAAATGCCATTGTTTTAAAACTCTCCTTTAAGATACTGAAATCAAGTTTAGCACAAAAAGAATGAGTTTGTGAAATATTGTTTCACTTGTGAAACAGGTTTTTTGTTAAAAATCAGAGATTTTTTTTCCGGTTCGCTCTTCAAATTGCTCCGCGAGCGACAAAACGCCGCCCGCAGTTTCGTCTCTAACGATTCTTTCAACGCGCCAGAGCGGAAAAAACTGATCGCTCAAACCGATAAAATCTTCATCTCTGATAATTGCGCCGATGTAATCTTCAAAAGCGTTTAAATCAATTCCGCGCATGAAAACGCCCGAGTTGGTAATTTCCTCCAAAACGCCCCAAACTTTTTCGCGCGGGCTGTGAAGAACCAGAATAACGCTCGTTTTTGCTTCGATTTTCGACACGATTTTAAAAAATCAAAACGGGAGTTTAGCACGTTTCGCTGAATTAGCTAATGTGAAACGGCGGCAATCGCATATTCGCCGTTGTCGGCAATAATTTCGGTTTTTAACTGATTATATTCGGGCAGTTCGTGAAGGCGCGAGAGCGGAACAACTACCAAAACTCGTTCCTGCCCGGTCTGTTTCATAAATACCAGAATGTCGCTCGCCCCGAAAAATTGTCGCTGTTTTCCGTTGTCCAGCCTGACGGTTCTGCCCGCCGCGTAGAATTCGAGAGAATGCGAAATGTCGTGCAAATTTAAAACTTTTTCGTTTATAAAACCGCTTTCGGCAGCCGCTTGCACGAGATATTTTTTCGTATCGCGGCGCGCAAAATCAGGCGCGACGAACAAAAGCGCAATCACGATCAACGCGAAAATAGAGGCGGCGACAATTTGTACAATCAAACGGCGATTGCTCGATTTTGAGGCGAAACGCCGCGCTTCTTCTGCGGCAAGAATGATTGCCGCCGGCAGCGCGGGCAAAATGTAGCCGGGCAGCTTCGAGCCGGAAAACGAGAAGAAAACGAGCGGAACAAGCAGCCAAACGAGCGCAAATATTTTTAGAGAATGTTGCGAAGAATCAATTGGTCTTTGGTCTTTGGTCTTTGGTCTCTGGTCTTTGAAAACTCTCCAAATAGCCGCGAGCAAAAACGGCGTCCAAGGCAAAATGAGTGCGGGCAAAATTGCCCAGAAAAACCAGAAAGGCTCGGGGTGCGCGAATTTATTTGAAGCGTAACGGGCAAAATGATGCTGAATGAAAAATTCGTCAACAAAAGTCCAGCCGTGTCGCAAATACATCGGCGCATACCAGACGGAGGCAACCAGAACGCTCAACAAATTTCCCCAAATCAAACTGAGTAAAAAAGTTTTGGACGGGAATTTTCTTAAAGCGGCGAAATAACAAAACGCGACGCCGAACGGCAAAACAAATCCGATTAAACCTTTTGCCAGAAGCGCGACTCCGATGAAAAAGTAAAAACCTGCGAGAGATGCAATGGCGTGCCGACGCGGAGACGCGGCGTGTTGAGAAACGAAGAAACAGGCTAAAGCGGCGGTTATCGGAAAAGTCAGAATAATGTCAAAGCTCGCCGCGCGCGAGAAAACAATTAATCCGATGCTTGTAGCGGCAAGGATGAAGGTGTAATTTGCGTAATCGTTCGCTGTTCGCTGTTCGTTGTTCGCTGCCGGATTTTGTGAAACAAAGCGGCAAAGCAGATAAATTGTGAAAATTGTCAGCAGACCGAAAATTGCAGAGCCGAAACGCGCCGAAAATTCATTGACTCCGAAAATTTTATAAGCCGCGATTTCGAACCAGTAGAGCAGCGCCGGTTTTTCAAACCAATTAAAACCGCCGAGCGTCGGTGTTATCCAATCGCTGCGTTCAAACATTTCGCGCGCGACCTGAGCGTAGCGAGGCTCGTCCGGTCCGACGAGCGGTAAGCGTCCCAAGCCAAAGAAATAAACGAAAACAGTTGCAAGGACAAACAGAATTTGAAAAGTTTGAGTTTTGGTTTTGTTCATTAAACTCGCCGGATTAAGGCAACAAATTTTAAAGTATTACCGAAATCAAAATGCGTTTCAAATTCACGTTAAAACAGAAAAGCCCGCTTTTAAAAGCAGGCTGTAAATTTCGTTAAAGAATGACGGCTTTATTTTTAAACAGCGTCATCACTCGGCGTTGCATTGCCGGCGGCTGTCCAGGCATCGCCGGTTCCTTTTGACAAGAGCTTGTCGCCGAAAGGATAGCCACCGCGCGTGAAGCGCCAATAGAAAGCCCAATACGTGCTAAAAGAGCGCTCGATAAACCAAAGCGGCGCGTAAAAAACGGTCGAAATCGGGAAAAAATTGGTCGCGCCGTCGTTTAAACCAAGAGCCGCCGTGAAGATGGCTCCAAGCGCGACTAAAAGAGCGAATCCGAGCGCAAAAGCGAATCCGCCAAACGACCAAAACAAAACGAGAGCAATCGGAAGAAGCACAAAAAACGCGGTTTTCGCGCGCATTATGAAATCTTCATAGGCTTGCCGAGGGCGCTGTTCGATCCATTTGCGAAAAGTCGCGGGGCGTTTTAAGACGAAAAAATCTCGCGCGTATTTAATCCGCGCATTTTTCAGGCGAAAATGTCTGACGATTTCCTCGTTATCGAACAGCACGTCGCCGTCGTAATGTCCGACGCGGCGCATAGCGCTGCGGGTGACGCCGAGCGTCCCGGTGTAATCGCCTTCACGAAGCCAGGCGCGATTAATCAACATTCTGGCGGCTTCCATTCGCGCCCAGAATGGTAAGGGCAGAAAATAATTCTGCGGGCGTACCATTTCATAATCGGAGAGCAGGCGGCTCATTCTCTCGACATCATCCGGCGTGTAGCGAATGTCGTCGTCGGCAAGAATTACGCGCTCGTGCGCGGCGAGCGCGATTCCCGTGTGAATGCCGTTGACTTTGCCGTTTAAGTATCGGTATTGCGGATCAACCGCCGCGTGGCGGCAGCGGTTGCGCCAAGCTTCGTCATAAGCATCGAAAACTTCGGCGGGTGAACCGTCCACAACCAAAACTTCGCAGCCACAAGCGCGAAGCAAACCGAAATATCGCCGAAAATCTTCGGCTTCGGCGCGGTCAAAACGGGTGCGTCGAATTGTCAGCAAATAAGTGCAATGCTCTGTGCCGTTTTCCGTTTCGGAACGATTTCCGATGTTCGCGTCTTCAGACATAAACGATTCTTTGAATGAATAAATAGTTATTTCACGAAACCTTAGCGCAGACTGTACGCATTCGTACTACCTTGAACAGAGAATTTTTCTAAAATTAATTTAAAAGAACAAGGCGGGAAAGTTCGGTGCTGAATTTGACAGTCAAAAAAAATCCATACAAAGGCGCGGCACAGCACAGCGCGTATGCTGAGTGGCGCGACGGAAAATTGACGAGCGCGCTCGGCGCGCCGCAAAAACTGCCGTCATTAGCCGTGGCGGTGCACGACAAATTTCGGGCGCACGTTATAAATCAGGATTTCCCGTGCGTCGGCGCGAAAGCGGCAATCAACGGAAATTGTTATCGTTTCGGTTTTTACCGCCAAATGAATCAGCCCGCGGCGACCGCGACGCTTGCGCACGATTTGTGGGAATATGCGCGGGAACAGCCGCGTTTTGGAACAGATTATGCGACGTTTATTGCGGCGTTCGCCGCGCCAATTGTTTCGGACGAAGAAACCTGGGAACGGCTTCTCTGGGCGCAGCTTCAAAGTTTGCACGAGCTGGACAGCCGTTTTTACGATTGGAGCAAAACGGTCAGCAGCGACCCGGAAAGCGCGGAATTTTCGTTTAGCTTTGCCGAAACCGCGTTTTTCGTCGTTGGTCTGCATCCGGCAAGCTCGCGTCTGGCGCGGAGTTTTGCGTACCCGACGTTGGTTTTTAACGCTCACACACAATTTGAAAATCTGCGCCGGAAAAATAAGTTTGAGCGAATGAAGGAAATTGTCCGCGAGCGCGATTTTAAATTGCAAGGCTCGCTCAATCCGAATTTGAGCAATTTCGGAGAGCAAAGCGAAGCCCGTCAATATTCCGGTCGCGCGGTTGAAGCGAGTTGGAAATGCCCGTTTCACGCGCTTTTAAAGAAAACCGAAAATTCAGATGAGTGAGATAACACAAACAAATGAACCAACAAAGCATTTTCATCTCGAACCGCAAACCGGCGTCGGTTTCACTTTGCAAAGCGGACGGCTTTTGAAAATCATTGATCCAAAAGGCGAGCAGGTTTCGGATTTAACCGCTTTCTCGCTTGCAGATAAGCGAGAATGGCTGTCATCCGGGCGCACGATTGATTACGCCAACACGATTTACATCACAAAAGGTCATACGCTTTATTCAAACCGCAGCCGACCGATGTTTACCATCATCGAAGACACGGTTGGGCGGCACGATTTTTTGCTGACGCCGTGCAGCCCGGAAACTTTTCAAATTATTTATAACAACCACGAACCGCATCCGAGCTGTTTTGAAAACCTTTCGACAAATCTCGAAAAATTCGGCATCACGCCCGATATGATTCCGACCACGCTCAACGTTTTTATGAACGTTATTGTCAAACCGTCCGGCGAATTGCAAATTGATCCTCCGCCGTCGCGCGCCGGAGATTATTTGCTGCTGCGCGCCGAAATGGATTTGATTGTCGGCGTGACGGCTTGCTCTGCGGAGATGTCGAATAATTACAGCTTCAAACCGATTGATGTCGAAATCTACGATTAATTTCGGAAAATTTTAAATTTTGGGTTTCGCAACTTTTTATGACATTCTGAGTAAAAATGAGCGAAACGAACCGAAAAATTAGAACTGCGGCAATCGGCGTCGGCAGTCTTGGACGACATCACGCCAGAGTTATGAAAGCTCTGGCAAACGAAGGCAAAACCGAATTTGTCGGCGTTTGCGACGCGAACGAAGAAACAGCGCGAACAATCGGCGCAGAACAAAATTGCGATTTTTTCACAGACTGGCGCGACATTTTGGAGACAGTTGAGGCGGTTTCAATCGCCACGCCGACCGAAACTCACGCTGAAATTGCGGTCGAATTTTTGCGGCGCGGAGTTCATTGTCTCGTCGAAAAACCGATTGCGCGAACGCTCGAAGAAGCCGACCGAATTATTGATGCGGCGGCAAAATCAGGCGCAAAATTGATGGTCGGACAGCTCGAACGTTTTAATCCGGCGATTGTCGCGCTTCGCCCGCATGTGACAAAGCCGCTTTATTTTGAGATTCACCGCATTTCGCCGTTTCCGGCGCGCTCGCTTGATGTTGACGTTGTTTTGGACGTCATGATTCACGACCTGGATATGATTTCGTGGTTTGTCGAATCGGAAATTGCTGAGATTCGCGCGGTCGGGATTCCGATTTTGACAGACAAAGTTGATGCGGCAAACGTCCGGCTTGAATTTCAAAACGGGACGGTCGCCAACATCACGGCTTCGCGCGTCGGCGCGGAAAAAATCCGCAAAATGCGTTTTTATCAGCCAAACGCTTATGTCGCTGTTGATTATGTAACGAAATATGCAGCGTTGACGAGCCTCGCGCCGGGCGCGGAAAATCCGTTATTTGGAATCAGAATCAATCGCCTCGAAATCAACGATGTCGAGCCGCTGCGAGCGGAAATCGAAGCGTTTGTTGATTCGATTTTAGAAGATAAAACGCCGCCCGTCACAGGCGAGGACGGACGGCGGGCTTTGAGTTTGGCTTTGGGAGTTTTAGAAAAAATTGACGAGCATCGCAATCGGCTGACTATTTAACAATGAAAAGCGAAGCAATTTCCTCGTTTTTAAGTGAACGAATCAAAGCCGGAGATTTTCCTTCGGCGGTTTATCTGGTTGCGGAAAAAGGCGAGGTTAGATTTACCGACGCGCTCGGTTTTGCCGTTAAGATCAGCGACAAAGAAATTTCAGCGCAGCTTGAGACGGTTTATGATTTAGCGAGCTTGACCAAGGTTTTGGTCACGGGGCTGCTCTGCGCGAAATCCATCGAGCGCGGTGAAATCAAACTAAACGATTCGATTTGTCGTTATTTACCCGGTTTTGATACGGCGGAAAAGAGGCATTTAACCATTCGCGATTTGCTGTCGCACGTTTCAGGTTTTCCGGCTTGGAAACCGTTTTATTTGCTTCGCAATCGCTCACACGCACAAAACAAAATCGAGAATCCGAAAGCCGAAGCTCTCGCGGCAATTGGATTGGAAGATTTGCAAAACGAGCGGCGCACAGTCGTACGCTACAGCGATTTCAATTTTCTGACGCTCGGATTTCTGCTCGAACAAATTTATGAGGCTGATTTGGCGGGAATCGCGCGGAATGAAATTTTTGCTCCGCTCAAACTCGAAAAGACGGCTTTTAATACTACTGCGCCGCGCGAACAAATTGCCGCCTGCGAATTCGGCAACGAATACGAAATGCAGACTTGTCTCGAAATGGGTTATGAAATCCAAAATCCGCAGGCGGTTTTTCGCAATCGTTTGATTTGGGGCGAAGTTCACGACGCGAATTGTTATTTTCTGGGCGGCGCAAGCGGACACGCAGGGTTGTTTTCAACTGCACGCGAAGTTTTCAAAATCGCTCTCCAATTTCTGCCCGGCTCGTCCCGTTTGCTTAAACCGGAAACGTGCAATTTGTTCAAAACCAATTTCACGAAAAACTTAAACGAATCGCGCTCGTTTGCCTTTGAGCTTGCAGCAACCGAAAATTCGACCGCAAGCGCGGCTTTGGGGCAAAACAGCTTCGGGCATCTCGGTTTTACCGGCACTTCGCTGTGGATCGAGCCGGAAACCGAAAGGATTTTTATTTTGCTGACAAACCGCACTCACCGGCAGCTTCCGTTCGTTAACATCAACTCGACGCGCCGACGTTTTCACGAACTGGCGTCGGCGCGTCTTGATGAGGTTTAAAAAATATTCTGTTTACGGTTCGGAGATAAAGTTTAAATTGGTCGTTTCCTGATTGATTGTCAGCGCTTGCGGCGTGAACCTATATTGTTTGGACAAAACGTAAAAAGTATAAGTTTCTCCCGCCCGAACATCTTCAAATCTGTAATAACCGAGCGAATTTGTAATTGCCGTTCTGGTTTCTCCGAGATGATTCGTCAGATAAACGCGAGCCGAATAAACACCGCGTTTTCCCACTGTCACGCGCCCTTCGACTTTGACCGACGCGGCAGTCGGCATACTAAAAAGCTCAAATGCGCCAATGTCAACCGTGGCTGTTCCGTCGGGCGGATTATTTCCGTCGGCTTGGCGGCGGAATCCTCTTTGATCGGTCGTCGAAGCCGTGCTCGCTTTTAAAGAGTCTGCCGAGCAATCCCCGGCTGAAACGCAGTTATTACCGGCATCAACAGCGGCGCTGCCTGACAAAAGCGACAGCGTGTCGGTTTGCCCGCCGTTGTTTTGCAGCGCGCCGAGCTTCGGATCGAGCGGCGACGCGCTCGAACCGATTTTGTCGCCGTTTTCCTGCGCTGTGTCGGAGGGGAAACTGGCTTGAAGATTTGAATCGGTGTTGTTGCCGATTAGATTATTGCCCAGAGAACCGAACGAGCCGTTCAAATCGCCGCCGCTGCTGCGTGCGAAATTCGCGGCGACGATTGTGTTGCGAAGAAATACGACTCCGCCGCCGTTTAAAATACCGCCGCCGCGCGCTCCCTCTGCCGAGTTGTTGCTGACGGTCACGTTTTCGAGCGTCAATTCGGCACTATTATTGATGCCGCCGCCTAAATTGGCGGTGTTGTCGCTGATGGTCGTGGCGCTGATATGCGCCGTTCCGGCTTCATTATAAATGCCTCCGCCGCCATTGGTCGCCGTATTGAAAGGTCCGATGGTCGAGCGGGCAACATTCAGCGTGCCGTCGTTAAAAATTCCTGCTCCGTATGGTGCGGAACAATTTGAAATTGCGATTTCGCTGAGATTTAAGGTGTTGCCGAAGTTGTTAAAAACGCAGCCTCCGTAGCCGGTGCTGATGTTTGCGGCGGCGATGGTCAGTCCGCTGATGTAGGTGACTGTGCCGGGCGCGCCGTTGACGTAAAAAACGCGGCTTGAATTATTGCCGCTAACGGTTATTTTTCTTGCGCCGGGACCAAAAATGGCGACACTTTGGGTAATGGAAAGTTGTCCGGTCGTAAGTGCGATTGTCCCGATTAATTCCGATTGAAATGCGATGGCGTCCGTTCCGGGCGACAAATTGGCGTCCAAGACGGCTTGACGAAGACTTCCCGCGCCGTTGTCATTGAGATTTGTGACATTAAATGTAGCAGCGGAAACGCTTGTAACAGCTGGGATGAAAGCAAGCGCGAATATAAAAAGCGCGGGGAGGAAACGTGCGGAAATATTCATTTTTTTGACTTCTCCTGAGAAAGATATTTGTGGTGGCTTGATGCAGCAATAATTCGATGAAAGAGGGGAATTACGCCGGTGAAAATAGCGTTGGGTAAAATTGCCGGTATTTAAAGCCGCCGACTCCGGCTAATTGTTGATATTAGCTGAAAAAAAGCGAATGTTCAATAGAAAACATTTGAAGAATATATCTGCAAATTTCTTCGGAAAACCAGCCGATTTAATCGAAACTATCTTTCGGCGATCTCGCGCATCATAAAAGACGGATCCGGCATTTCCAATTTAAAAAGAGGCAAAAATGAAAATATTCCTGAGCTTGATACTCGTTGTCGGCGTTTTGAGTTTTCCCGCAGCCGCGCAATCGGGCGCAAACCGGCAAAGCGACAGCAACGGTAAACAAAAAAAGAATCAAACGCAAACTGCAACCGGCGACGAAAAAGAAAATCAAAAAAGCGAGACGACTGGCGAAGAAAATGCGATTTCGGATGACGAAGTTTTGCGCGTTGACACGAATTTGGTGACGGTTCCTGTGAGCGTTTCAGACCGCGACGGGCGTTACATTTTAAATTTGAAAAAAGAAGATTTTCAAATCTTAGAAAACGGAAAACCGCAGCAAATAGCTTATTTTGCGGCTTCGGAAGTTCCGTTTACGGTTGCGCTCGTGTTGGACGTTTCGTTTTCGACCCATTTTAAAATAGATGAAATCGAAACCGCCGCGTATCGTTTTGTGATGAATCTGCGCCCTGCTGACAAAGTAATGGTCGTTACATTCGACGACGAATATCACATTTTGTCCGAGCCGACGAATGACCGCGAAACTTTGCGTCGCGCCATCAACGCCGCTAAAATCGGGCAGGGAACCGCGCTCTACGATTCGATGAGTTTTATTTTTGAGCGTTTCGCTCAAATCCCCGGTCGCAAAGCCGTCGTTTTGTTCACCGACGGCGTTGACACGACGAGCCGCAAGTCAAACGACCTCAAAAATCTGCGCGAAGCTCAGGAACTCGACACGCTCGTTTACACGATTCACTACGACACTTACGACGATGTGCAAAACGCTTCACGAATGCCGCCCGTAATTTCGCCGAATCCGGTTCCCGGCTCGCCCGTACCGTTTCCCCAGCCCTCGCAGCGTCCGACAATTCCCGGAACAAATATCCCGCTGCCCTTGCCGCAGCGCCGAACTACTACGACAAGACGCGACCCGAACGATCCGAATTACCCGCCGAATTATCCGGGGCGGCGCGACCCGAATGACCCGAATGATCCGAATAATCCGAATAATCGAACCGTGATTCTCGGCGGCGGAACAACATCGGCGGAATATCGTCGCGGTAAAGAATACTTGGAAAAATTGTCTTCCAACACCGGCGGCAGATTTTATCAAGCCGACACTTACGGCAATCTTGGTTTGGCTTACGACAACATCGCCGAAGAATTGCGGCGGCAATACAGTCTCGGTTATTACCCGGAAACCGAAGGTAAATCGGGCGAGCAACGCCGAATTAAAGTAAAAGTAAATCGAGAAAAAGTCGCCGTTCGCGCCAAAGACGGCTATATCGTCGGAAAGAAAAAAGAAGCGGCGAAAAACTGAATTTTAGAGCATCTGTTTCAAGGCATTTGCTACATTAAGTTTTATGCCGGAAAACGCGCTGACAAAAGAAAACCAAAAAGCATCGGAAAATGTCAATTTTTCCGATGCTTTTAAATTTTGGGTTTGGCTCGGTTTCGTTTCCTTCGGCGGTCCGGCGGGGCAAATCGCAATTATGCATCGCGAGCTGGTCGAACGAAAAAAATGGATAACCGAAGAAAAATTTCTGCACGCCTTAAATTTTTGTATGCTGCTGCCCGGACCGGAAGCGCAGCAATTGGCGATTTACAATGGCTGGCGGCTGCACGGAACTCTCGGTGGAATCGTCGCGGGAGCGTTTTTCGTCATTCCTTCAATTTTCGTTTTGCTCTTTTTGTCTTACGTTTACGCCGCTTACGGAAATCTGCCCGCAATTGCCGGAATTCTCGACGGATTAAAAGCGATTGTGCTGGCGATTGTCGTCGAAGCCGTTTTCAAAATCGGCAAAAAGGCTCTTAAGGGCTGGCAGCATTGGACAATAGCCGCCGCAGCTTTCGTCGCCATTTATTTTTTGCACGTTCCTTTTCCGCTGATTGTCGTTGCGGCGGCTCTCATCGGTTACTTGAGTTTGAAGCCTGAAAACAACGAACAACGAACAACGAACAACGAACAAAAAACTAAAATCGGGCAAATAATTTTAGTTTTTCTCGGTTTGTGGCTTGTTCCGCTGCTCGCTGCGGGCGCGATTTTCGGTTGGCAAAGTCTGCCGGTTAAAATTTATCTGTTTTTCACGCAGGCGGCACTTGTTACATTTGGCGGCGCTTACGCGGTTTTGGCTTACGTCAATCAAGCCGCCGTGAATTCTTACGGATGGATTACGACGGAGCAGGCGATTGACGGATTTGCGCTCGCGGAAACCACGCCGGGACCGCTGATAATGGTTTTGCAAAACGTCGGTTTTATGGCGGGCTGGAACAATCCGCAGGATGGATTTTCGCAGACCTTTTTCGCCGTTGCGTGCGCTTTGCTGACGACCATCGCCACGTTTTTGCCGTGCTTTTTCTTTATTTTCGCGTTTGCGCCGCTTATCGAGCGTTTGCAGGATAATCAAAAATTGAAATCCGCTTTGTCTGCGGTCACGGCGGCTGTCGTCGGCGTAATTTTGACGCTGGCTGTTTCGTTTGGGGCGGCTGTGATTTTTTCCGCCGGAAACATAAACGTTTTCGCTTTGCTGCTCGGCGCGGCGGCATTTTTGGCTTTGTTTCGCTTTAAAATTGACGTTTTATGGCTGATTGCGGCGGGCGCATTTTTGGGTTTATGTAAAGTTTTGTTAATAAGATAAATTTTGGCAAATCCTGGCGGCGAATACTGCATCAAAGAGCCGAACCCTGTTCTCCCTAAAATCTGTAAAACCGGAGTAGCGAAAGATGAAAAGAATTGCCGCTTTATTGTTGTTGCTTTTGAGCGTTGCCGTCGTCGCGGTTTCGGCGCAGTCGGGCAGAACTTCGCGCCCGCGCGTCGTCCCGCAAACAACGCCGCAAGTCCCGAATCAAACCCCGAATCAAAATCAAACCCAAGCGCCCGCGCAAAAAGCCGAAGCGCAGCCGAAAACCGCGCCCAATAGCGAAAAAGTCATTGGCGACAATGATGACGTTTTAACGATTGAAACAAATCTGGTCACGATTCCGGTTTCGGTTTTCGACCGCAACGGGCGTTATCTTCCGAGCTTGCAGCAAACCGACTTTAAAATTTTTGAAGACGGAAAAGAGCAGGAAATTGCTTATTTCGGAACGGCGGAACAACCCGTGACCGTCGTTTTGGTTCTCGACACCAGTCCTTCGACCGAACTTAAAATCGAGGAAATTCAGGACGCTGCAATTGCGTTTGTCAATCAATTAAAACCGAACGATAAAGTGATGGTGATCGAGTTTGACTCCAATCTTCACGTTTTATCCGAAGTTACAAATGATAAATACAAGCTCGCTCGCGCAATTCGTAAAGCCGATTTCGGCGACGGAACTGCGCTTTACGATACGGTGGACAATATTATCAATCGGCGTTTGAACCGGATCGAAGGGCGAAAAGCCGTTGTGATGTTTACCGACGGCGTTGATACGACTTCTTCCAAATCCGATTATTACAGCACTTTGCGAGCCGCGGAAGAATCCGACGCCCCGTTTTACACGGTTTATTACAACACTTACAGGGATAACAGCTATGGCGGCGGTGGCGGCGTAATGACTTCGCCATATCCGCCGATTTTTGGCGGCGGACTTCCTTTTCCTTTTCCGGGCGGCAGGGTTGGGCGAAGCCCGCGCGGGACGACGGCGCGCGATTATGCCGAAGGAAAACGTTATTTGGACGAATTAACCGAAAAATCGGGCGGCAGATTATTCAGCACCGAAACGAATGTCAGTCTGGAAGACGCTTTCTCCGGCATCGCCGAAGAACTGCGGCGACAATACAACATCGGTTATTACCCGAGCGATGCCGGACAAGCCGGACAGCGTCGTCAAATCAAAGTTCGCGTTAATCGCCCGAATGCGGTCGTAAAATCCAGAGACAGCTACATCGTCGGCGACGGCAGCTCATCGCAACCACAGCAGCAAAATAATCCAACTGCCAGCGCGCCGCGAAAAACCGAAGATTAAAATTTCATCATAGAGATTGAGAAAAAGAAAAAAGGAGAAGAGGAATTTTCTTTCCTCTTCTCCTTTTTTACGTTGTGAAAGATTTTAGAGCGTGCAATCTGCGTTTTCGTTAAAGCTGCACCGGAAAAGATTCGGCGCGTTTTGCCGTGTGAAATCAAAAACGTTATGCCAGACTTTTGTTTTGCCGTACGCCGCTTCAGTCCAACCTAATTTCTTGCGATTTCTCCAAACAAATTCATAGGCTTCCGGCTCGTCTGCGCCTTGCAGATGTTGAGCTTCGTGGAGCAAAATCATCGCCCGTTCGGTATCGTCCTGCGGATATTTAAAAAAGCTCTCGTAAAGCGTCACGATTTGAAACGGGAAATTCGTCGCCGCGTAAGCGTCTTCGTGTCCGGTCGTTTCGTTGAGCCAATTGTCCGAAGCGCGAAACGCTACCGTCCGGCGCAGCAAAAACGTTTCGCGGTCAAACCCCCGATCTTCAAGAATCTTGACGGCGCGCTCGACGGCAGCAGCTTGTTCGGACGATAACGGCTCGGCGCTTCGCAGGAGGGAAAAATAAACTCCGCACAAAATCGCGGCGGCAATCACGACCGCCGACAGAAATCGTTTCAAAAACCAAATCGCCGCCCGGTCGAGCTTGCGGCTGGTGTCGTCTTGAAATGCGACGGAATTTTTGGTTTTCGAGCCTAGAGCTAAACCGCAGCGGCGGCAGTTTTCATCATTCGAAAAATTGACTAATCCGCATTCGGGGCATTTTTTATTCATCGGAGGCTTTAAAGGGGTGAGATTTTTCTTGTCGGTTTTGCCGCGCTTGACGGCTAATCTCAAAATACGTTTAAAGAAGATTTTTTTCCGAAGTTTTTATTCAGCGGCGGAATGGCGAGACGGTTTTTGAGGAAGTTTAAGCCGGATTATTAAGTGAAACGGGAAATTAAGTCTTCTGTCCTATAGCGGACAGAGTAACCGCTATCGGGAATTTTATTATTAGGTCGAATGAAAAAACGAAATATCGCGGTCATCGGCGGTTCGGCTGAAAGCTTGAGCGTACTAAAAGAATTAGTTGGAGAATTACCGGCTGATTTCCCAAGCGGGCGCACTATCTTTAGAAACGGCGACAAAGAAGGCAGCAGATGTTAAATAAGGGAAGGAACAGAATTCTATGCTTGCAATGAATTATCGCGGACCCCGGCGCGTCCGCATTGATCATAAACCCGAACCGGAGATACTGCATCCTCAGTATGCGGTCGTCCGGGTCACGCGCTCTTGTATCTGCGGCTCCGATCTGCATTTATACAACGGTTCAGTGCCGGATACGCGGATCGGGATGACGTTCGGACACGAAGTCACCGGCGTAGTGGAAGAGATCGGACAAGGTGTACAGAAGTTGAAAGTCGGCGATCACGTTTTAGTGCCTTTCAATATCGCCTGCGGAAAGTGTGTCTTCTGCCAACAGGAGCTTTACGGGAATTGCCATGAATCGAATCCCGAAGCGACGGCGGTAGGCGGCATTTTCGGCTATTCGCATACGGGAGGCGGCTATGAGGGAGGACAGGCGGAATATCTCCGAGTTCCTTATGCGGACGTGAGTCCGACCGTTATTCCCGAAGGTATGGACCTGGATGATGCCGTGATGCTCACGGACGTAGTGCCGACCGGGTATCAAGCGGCGGAAATGGGCGGTATTCAGCCCGGCGATACGGTTGTGGTTTTCGGAGCAGGTCCGGTCGGAATTATGGCAGCCCGATGCGCCTGGCTCTTCGGCGCGGGGCGCGTCATTGTAATTGACCATCTGGAGTACCGTCTCGAATTCGTGAAGAATTACGCTCCCGCAGAAGTTTATAACTACAAGGAATTGGACGATGTTGTCGTGTTCCTTAAAAAGACCACCGGCTGGCTCGGAGCCGACGTTGTTATTGATGCGGTGGGCGCCGAAGCGACCGGCAGAGCGATGCAGACGTTGCTCGGCAAAACATTGCATATGGTCGGCGGCGCTGCGACTGCGCTTCACTGGGCGATCAACTCTGTGAAAAAGAGCGGGATTGTCTCCATCGTCGGCGTGTATGGACCGATTGATACACTCGTCCCGATTGGCAATGTGGTGAATAAAGGTCTGACGATCCGGGCTAATCAGGCATCGGTGAAGCGGCTGTTGCCGCGTTTGATCGAGCATGTCCAGAACGGCATTCTCGACCCGAAAGCCTTGATCACGCATCACATTCCTCTGGAAGAAGTTTCGGATGCATACCGAATGTTTTCAGCCAAGCTCGATAATTGCATCAAGCCGGTGCTGGTTCCGCCGTCAGCCAGAATGTAGGAAGGAAACGCTATGGAAAATTTAGTTAAAAATACGGAAAATAAAGTTATAGACCCGGCGCAGGTTAAAGGTTGGGGCGTGGACGCCAATCCGAAAAACGATCCGACTTATCCGATGAAGAACCGCAACAACGGAGAACACGCGGGTTACAGTTGGGATCGCCCGCCTCAGCAGCCGATCAACGTCGAGGTTCTGCATTCCAACGAGCGTCCGAACGTCTCAGCCACATTCGGAACTGCGGCGCCGCCGGCGGGAGTAAGCGGCGTGATCCGCCGCGCCGCTTTTAAATACAGCGAAAACAGCTACGGACATTGGCTGCCGCTGATGCTGGCAGACCGTGTGGATATGGTAGAAGGAGTTCTCGACGATCTCTCGTATGGACAAGTCCCCAATATCTTCGGAGAAATGGGTTGGAAGGCGGAGTGGAAACACAACAGAAAAAGTCTGGTAACGCGCGTTCTCGTCGGAACGGTTATCGCTTCCGTTGCGCTCGCTTATCTGCGGCGCAATAGCGATGACTCCCAAGCAGAGAGATAACGGTGTCCTGACGATTCGGTGTTGATATCCGAGCATAATCTTTTAGTCTTGAGCCGATAATCAGTATCATTTAGCGGATAATTGGTTATCTCGAGGAACAAGATAAAACAGTAAGGATTTTGCACGTAAAAATCAGCTTTGCTGCAAAAGCCTGTTTTGTCGCAAAAGTGCTTAAACTGTTGCAAAAGCCTGTGGGAAATCGGGCTTTTACAACAAAGCCTCTCTGACAATAAACAGTCTCAAAAAGGGGCGTTTTTGGGACTGTTTATTAAATCTAAAATCACGGATAATAAGTGATTGTCCGATACTCAATTTCAGTTGGTTCAATAACGGTCTTACCGTCTTTATCTGAAATTTTGAAAGTACCGCTTTTAGTCCAATTTCCAGCTTCGTCAAATTCTGAATAAGTGACTTTTGAAAGAGGCTTAAGATTTAAACCAAATCTTGTAGCTTCTTCTAATAGCCCCATCTGATTATATTTATATGCCCACTTAACGATTAATGTGTTATCAAGTTTATATCCTAAGCGCTCACTTATTCGATTTCTGTCGGCGTAAGTATTTATGTATTTGTGAATTGAGAATATAATTCCAACGGCAGGCGAATTATCAGCCTTAAAATAAGCTGTTTCAATTAACTTTTGTTGCAAATCGTATTTGTAAACAATTATTTCTGGCGGACTTAATAGTCTTTCTCCCAAATTCTTGTCAACAAGGATATATTCTTCTTTGATTTTCTTGCCATTTTCATCAAGATGATAAATCCACTTATCTAAAATATGACCGTCTTTAAGTTGCGTGGTTTTTACGATTAGATTTTTGGTATAGGTAAATACTTCGTTCTGTGAATAGACTAAATCAGTTCTTTCTTTAATTTTTCCGTCTGGATAATACTGATAAGCAAATTTTCTTGTAAATGAATTGGTCAAGCCCGCTCTCTCCGTGTAATAACCCTTTTCGTCAAACGTCATTAATTCTTGAGGTTCGCGCCTGCCCTCTTTATTCTCATTGCCTTCGGTTATAAATTTGCTTCTTTCAATCCTTACAGTTTTTATCTTTCCTTTTAGATTAAAAACTTCCAAATCATTCTGTGTTTGAGCGTAAATTGATTGTGTAACCAATAAATAGAGTAAACAGAGCCAAATCGAGCTTTTCATTATCTGTATGATGCGGGGAAAGAGAAAATGTTTATTTTGTCTCAAATAGGGTCGTTTTTGAGACTCTTTTTACTTGACCAAATAATCGGTAATCGAAAAATTTTCAATGGGTAAATTGGGGTTAATCTTAATTTCTTTTTCACCCCCGTTTTCCATACTTGGCTGCGATCTGAAAACAACCATTACTCCTTCACCGACAATTCTCGTGTTCTGTACCGGGAACCTGTATTTTTTATGACTTACCGTTATTGCATAACCCTCGCCCGATGGGATTTTCAATCTCGCATAGCCGAAAGCATTCGTAACTGCCATTAGATTTTCGCCCGTAACGGCAATTGTAAACGTGACAACAGCACCTTTAACCGGCTTTCCTTCTGCCGTTTCAACCAAAGTCGTGACGGTAATTATGGTAGGCTGCGCGGAAGACTGATATACATGAAATGACCTGCCGCCCACCATAATAGAGGCGGTTCTAGACTGACCCGTATTAGCGGCAACCGAATATGTCACCGTACCATTGCCGGTGCCCGTTGAACCCGATGTAATTGTTATCCACGAAGCATCTGTCTGAGTTGTCCAGGCGCAAGTCGCATGGTTTGTCATCAGATAAATGCTGCCGCTGCCACCGCTCGGAGTAATAATGGCTTGCTGAGGCGAGGTCAAATAGGTACATTCCGAGGCAGACGATTGATTAAGGGTAAAGATTTGACCGTTGACTGAAATTGTGCCTGAACGCGCTGCTCCGCTGTTTGCAGCAACTGAATAAATAACCGAACCGTTTCCGGTGCCAGAGCCTTCAATGATCGTGATCCAATTAGCGTTGCTTGTTGCCGTCCAAGCGCAGCCTGCTTGTGTCGTCACATCAAAACCGCCGCCGGTACCAGGGGTGCTGCCGGAAGCATGTACAGGAGCAGAGGTCGGAAAAAGCGAATATGTACAAACACCGGCTTGATTTACGAACTGCCAGGATGTGTATCCGTCATTTGTCGTGTTATTGGTCAAACTATTTTGATTGATGCCGTCAGAATCCATTATATAAATTTCTTCATTGCCATCACGAAAGCTTGTAAAAACAATCTTGCCGTTTTGCTGCCCTGCGATTTTTGACGGAATGTTTTCTTTATCGCTTTGCGCATTTGGCTGGGCGGTAAATAAGACAAGAAAGAAAAGGGTTATTACAATTTTCATTTTTCAGTCTCACTTTTTGAGGGGCTTAAACTTAAGCTTCACAAAATGTTCGAAAATCATAAGGTAAGTTTCAATTTATTGATAGTTAAATAAGGAATTATGATTTGTTTGTGAAATTCTCTGATTGTAAGTAAAAAACAGTCTCAAAAAGGGGAGTTTTTGAGAGGGACTACAATTCCTTAACTGGAAATACTTGGAAAGCATTTAACATCCGCCTTCATTTTTACAACGAATTGCAATAATACTGCCTAGCACAATCCCTACTACTGCCACCGCCCCAAGCGCGACTCCGATAGCAATCTTATCTCCTTTTGATAAATTGCCGCTTTTTACTTGTGCGACATCGCTGTAAGCAATTGTAGTGATTTGTTTGGTTTTTGAATCTACCAGCGTAAATGAATCATTATCGAATTGACTTATATAACCCTTTAGCTTTGTTCCATCCAGCTTTTTTACTTCAATGCGCTTATTTTCGCCCGTCCCGCGTTTTGCGATTTTAGCTTTAATCTTTGCAATTGATGAAGCGTTTTTGTCTATATTGGTTTGTGCTGAAACGAGCGAGGAGTTGGCATATACTAACACCAGGCAACAAAGTGCAAAACTTAAACATTTTTTAATCATAATTTTCTTTTTAGATAACCGGAAGGTTTTGTTTCAAAAATAATCCATCTTAGTCTCAAATAAAACAGTTTCAAAAACGCTCCTTTTCGAGACAAAAATAAATATAGCACCGGATTATTATGAAACAACTCAAAGATTAAGATTGATGCATCTGTCGGCGGTTGGTGATAACCTAGAGAGTTAAGAAAAAATGTTTTAAAATAATGAAAAAGTCATTGAGGTTATAATCGAGGTTATAAAATGGCGAGCGAACAAAAAACAGATAATTTATCCGAATTTATTGCCGAAAATTTCGGCGCCAACGCGACTTACGTTGAAGGTTTATTAAATCGCTACAAAAGCGATCCGAATTTGGTTGACGAGGCTTGGCGCAATTACTTCGGCGAGATATTGAACGGCGCAAACAGTCATCAGTCATCAGTCAGCAGTAATCAGTCAAAGGCAAAAGCAGAAGAACAAACAAACGGCGCGCAAACTAAGACGGTAACTGCGAAACCGGAAGCTGTAGCGCAAATCCAAAATCCAAAATCCAAAATCCAAAATCTCGACGGCATCGAGGTAAAACCGATTATCGGCGGCGCGAAAAAAATCGTCGAGAATATGGAGGAGAGCCTGACCGTGCCGACGGCGACTTCAAACCGCCAGATTCCGGTCAAGCTTCTCGACGAAAACCGCAAGATTATCAACGATTATCTGAAACGGCGCGGGCGTAAAGTTTCTTACACGCACATTATCGCGTGGGCGATTGTCAAAGCTCTCGAAGCGTATCCGAATTTGAACGACGGTTACGGAGTCGTTGACGGCAAGCCTTCGCGTCTGAATCGCTCGGATGTCAATATCGCTTTAGCGATTGACATCGAGAAAAAAGACGGCTCGCGCAATCTGCTCGTGCCGAATATCAAGGGCGCGAACCGGATGAATTTCTCCGAATTTCTTGCGGGTTACGACAACACGGTAAAACGCGCGCGCGACGGCAAATTGGAAATCGCGGATTTTCAGGGCACGACAATTTCGCTGACCAATCCCGGCACAATCGGAACTGTTGCCTCGCAGCCGCGTTTGATGAGCGGGCAAGCCATTATTATTGCGACGGGCGCAATCGAATATCCGGCAGAATATTCGGCGATGACCGATGCCGCATTGTCGCAACTCGGAATCTCGAAAATCATCAACATCTCTTCGACCTACGATCACCGCATTATTCAGGGCGCGGAAAGCGGTCTTCTGCTCGCGCATATTCATCAATCTTTGCTCGGCGAGCATAACTTTTACGACGAGATTTTCACGGATTTGGGAATTCATTTCGCTCCGCTGCGCTGGGCGAAAGATTTTAACCCCGCGATTTTCGGCGCAGACCACGCGCGCGAGCAAAATCTCAAACAGGCAAAAGTTTTGGAATTAATCAACGCTTATCGCACGCGCGGGCATTTGATTGCCGATATTGATCCGCTAGATATGATGCCGCATCAGCGCGAAGCCGAGCTTGAATTGGAAGATTACGGGCTGACCGTTTGGGATTTAGACCGCCGATTTATTTCGGGCGGTCTGCACGGGACGGAAGTCGCCACTTTGCGCGAAATTCTGGACATTCTGCGCCGCGCTTACTGCGGAAAAGTCGGTACGGAATATCGCCATATTCAAAGAAAAGAAGAAAAAGCGTGGATTCGCGAACGCATTCGCCGCCAATTTGTTGATACCGAACCGCTTTCTGCGGAAACGAAAAAAGAATTGCTGCTTAAATTGATCGAAGCCGAGCAGTTTGAAAAATTCCTTCATACAAAATATCTGGGACAAAAACGCTTTTCGCTCGAAGGCTGCGAAACCGTCATTCCGATGCTCGACCAGCTTGTCAAAACCGGATCGGCGCGCGGCGTGACCGATTTTTATGTCGGAATGGCGCATCGCGGACGCTTAAACGTTTTGTCGAACATCGTCGGAGATTTCGACAAAAACCCGATGGCTGAGCGCATTTTCACAGTCTTTGAAGGCTCTTCGCACCCGGCGTTTCCCGCCGACGAAGGCGATGTGAAATATCACCAGGGCGCAATCGGCAAAAAAGAAATCGCGGGCAAAGCAGTGACGATAAATTTGTCGTCGAACCCTTCGCATCTCGAATTTGTTGATCCGGTCGTCGAAGGAATGACGCGCGCGCTTCAGGACAGATTGATTCACGGCGAATCTTTGCCGCGCGAGGAAGCGATTGACCGCGCGCTGCCGATTTTGATGCACGGCGACGCGGCGTTTGCCGGGCAGGGAATCGTGATGGAAACTTTGCAACTTGCCGATTTAAAAGGCTATCGCACCGGCGGCACGATTCACATCGTCATCAACAACCAAATCGGTTTTACGACTTCGCCCGATTCGTCGCGCTCGACGATTTATTCGACCGACATCGCGCAGATGACGCAGACGCCGATTTTCCACATCAACGGCGACGACCCGGAAGCCGCTTTCCGCGCGGTGCAAATCGCGCTTGAATACCGGCAGGAATTTAACAAAGACGTGGTTCTCGATCTCGTCGGTTTCCGCCGTCTCGGACACAACGAAGGCGACGAACCGTCGTACACGCAGCCGCTGATGTACGCCCGCGTCAAAGCGCATCCGGGCGTGCGGCATTTGTACGCCGAACAATTAATTCGGGAAAAAACAATTACCGAAACCGATTTGGAAACAATGACGGCGGAAGTCGTCGGGCGTTACGAACAAATTCAAACGAACGCGAAAAATCTGGTTTCCGCCAGACCGCACAAAGCCGAAATGAAACCGCCGATTGTTGACGAAGACGGTTCGGACGTTTTTGAAACCCCGGTCACGGCGGAAACCGTGCGCGCGGTGGCGGATAAAATCTCGCTCGTGCCGGAAGGTTTTAACATCAACCCGAAAATGGTCAGCCAGCTTGGGCGGCGCGCAAAAATGGGCGCGGGCGAAGTCGGGATGGATTGGGGCTTTGCCGAAGCAATCGCGTTCGGCTCGCTCGTTCTCGAAGGTTTTCCGGTTCGCCTGAGCGGTCAGGATTCCGGTCGCGGAACATTTTCGCAGCGCCACGCTTTGATGTACGACACATTTACGGGCGATAAATGGTGTCCGCTCGGAGAAATGCGTTCGGAGAATAACTCGCGCGCCCTTTTTCAGGTTTTCGACAGCTCGCTTTCCGAACAGGGCGTTCTCGGATTTGAATACGGCTACGCGCTCGAAGCAAACAATGCGCTCGTTTTGTGGGAAGCGCAATTCGGCGATTTTTCAAACGGCGCGCAGGTCATCATTGACCAATACATTGCGGCTTCGGAAGATAAATGGGGACAGACGAACCGGCTCGTAATGCTGCTTCCGCACGGCTATGAAGGTCAGGGACCGGAACATTCGTCGGCGCGTCTCGAAAGATATTTGCAGCTTTGCGCCGAAAACAATTTGCAGGTTTGTTATCCGACGACTCCGGCGCAATATTTCCACCTCCTGCGCCGACAGGTCAAACAGGAAAGAGTGCGCCCGCTCATTGTGATGACGCCGAAAAGCTTGTTAAGACTTCCGGCAGCTTCTTCGACAGTCGCGGATTTAACCGCGGGCGGTTTTCACCCCGCGATTGACGACGCGCACGTCGCTGACAAAGCAAAAGTCAAACGAATAGTCGTTTGCAGCGGCAAAGTCTTTTACGATTTGCAGACGGCTCGGGAAAAAGCCAATGATGAACGAGTAGCAATCGTCAGACTCGAACAGTTTTATCCGTTTCCGACCACCGCGCTCAAAGAGATTTTCGCGGCTTACCCAAACGCCAATCAGCTTGTTTGGTGTCAGGAAGAGCCGAAAAATATGGGCGGGTGGCATTTCGTCGCCGACCGTTTGAAAGGCTTGATGAACGCCGAACCGCGTTATGTCGGACGCTCGGCTTCGGGTTCTCCGGCGACGGGTTCTTACGTGATTCACGAGCTTGAACAGAAAAAATTGATTGACGAAGCGCTGCTCGCCGAAGACGCCGACGAGATTTCGCCTGCGAGCGAACCGGAAGTTTCGCGCAACGCCGCGCCGGCAAGCTCTTAAAATGCGGTTGAAAAATCAGAGCGATTGATCGGATAAAATTAAACTGATTTTTAAATATCTTCCGAAATAGAAAAGCATTTCGACCGGGTTTGAGTCGAAATGCTTTTCTTCTGCCAAACTATTTGCGATCTCGAAAAACGACAAACTATCAACTATCAACTATCAACTTTGAACTGTTTCGCAGAAAACTTTTTTGCAGGACAGTTTATAGTTGAAAGTTGATAGTTTACAGTTGCGGCGGATTATCAAATTTTTTAATGTTCAGGGAATTTATTGGTTTGTATGCAAAACAGAGAAACGTCTTATCCGAGAAATAAAATAAAAGTCCTGCTCGTCGAAAATATCTCCGATTCGGCGGCTGAGGAATTTTGGCAAAGCGGTTACACCGAAATCAAAAGACTTTCCGGCGCTTTGGGCGAGCCGGATTTGATCGAAGCTATTCGAGGAACGCATATTTTGGGCATTCGCTCGAAAACGCAGATTTCGGAAAACGTTCTCGCCGCCGCCGACCGGCTGCTCGCCGTCGGCTGTTTTTGCATCGGCGTCAATCAAGTTAATTTGAAAGCCGCCACGAGGCGAGGCGTCGCGGTTTTCAATGCGCCGTATTCAAACACGCGCTCGGTTGCAGAGCTAATTATCGGTTTGTGCGTGATGTTAATTCGCCGAATCGCGGATAAAAACGTGGCGGCGCATCAGGGCGTATGGCTCAAAGAAGCCGCCGGGAGCTACGAATTGCGCGGCAAAACTCTGGGAATCATCGGTTACGGCAACATCGGCTCGCAGGTTTCGGTGATGGCGGAAGCTCTCGGAATGCATGTGATTTATTACGACATCGTGACGAAACTGCCGCATGGAAACGCCAAACAAGTGCGTGATTTAAACGAGTTGCTGAAAAATTCGGACATCGTTACACTGCACGTTCCTTCAAACGCGGCGACTCGAAATATGATTAACGCCAAAACGCTGAGACATTTTCGGAAGGGAAGTCTGCTGCTTAATTATAGTCGCGGCGATGTCGTTGATTTAAACGCTTTGCGCTTTTTCCTCGAAAACGGCTTGCTTGCGGGCGCTGCCGTGGACGTTTTTCCCGAAGAACCCGAAAAAAACGGCGACCGATTTGAAACCGTTCTGCAAAATCTGCCGAACGTGATTTTAACGCCGCACATCGGCGGCTCGACCGAAGAAGCGCAGCACAGCATCGGTTTGGACGTGACCGCAAAATTGATAAATTATCTCGAAACCGGCGCTTCTGACGGCTCGCACACGGTTCCGCCCGTCAATCTGCCGCCGCAGGAAAACGCGCACCGTATTTTGCACATTCACGAAAACGTGCCGGGCGTTCTGGGTGAAATCAACTCGCGACTTTCGTCGCACGGAATCAATATTTTGGGGCAATATTTAAAAACAAACGAAGAAATCGGCTACGTTATTGTGGATGTTGACACCCAGCTTTCCGGCGAAGCGTTTGAAATTCTAAAAGCCGTCAAAGGCACAATCAAAACCAGAGTTTTGTATTAAAAATGGAAACGCAAAGCGTAATTTTTCTAACCGTTTTGATTTTTGCGGCAGCGATTTTATATTCGTCCGTCGGTCACGCCGGAGCGAGCGGTTATTTGGCGGCGATGGCTTTGTTCGGCGTTTCTGCGGCGACGATGAAACCGACCGCGCTGGTTTTAAACATTCTGGTCGCCGCAATCGCCACCGTCAAATTTTATCGCGTCGGAGCGTTTGATTGGCGCACGTTTCTTTGTTTCGGGCTACCCGCGATTCCGTTTGCGTTCATCGGCGGCGCAATCCAGCTTCCGACGCAAATTTATAAACCGATAATCGGTGCGGTTTTGTTGTTTGCGGCGGCAAGATTTTTTATTGACACCCAAAACGTGACCGCGGAAGAAACCCGTAAGTTTCCGCTCTGGCTGGCAATCGTTCTCGGAATTTTAATTGGTTTGCTTTCGGGATTAACCGGAGTCGGCGGCGGAATTTTCCTGAGTCCGCTTTTGATTTTCACTCATTGGGCGGAGACCAAAAAAGCGTCGGGCATTTCGGCGATGTTTATTTTCTTTAACTCAATCGCCGGTCTGTTGGGACAAATTTCCGCGATTCCAACTTTGCCTCCGCAAATTCCATATTGGGCAATTGCGGCGGTCGCCGGAGGATTTATCGGTTCCGAACTTGGCAGCCGACGACTCGGAAATCCGATGATTCGGCGACTTTTGGCGATTGTTTTAATCGTCGCGGGCGTCAAAATGCTGTTCGGAATTTAGGTTTTAATTGAACTTTGGATAAGAAAAAATGAACCGCCAAGACGCGGAGACGCCGAGTTAAGAAAAAGAAAAGTCGAAAGGGCGGTAAAGAGAAGATGGATGAAATTTCCACCACTGTTTTCTTGTGTTTTGATCTCTCCGCGTCTCGGCGGTGAAAATCTTTTACCCCGTGACTGAAATTAATGTTATTCGATAACGAATTCCTTGCCCGTCCAGCCGAGATAAGTCAGCTTGCCTTCGTTGCTGTCGCGGCAGTTAATCGTTCGGTTAAAACGCGGCAGCTCGCAATTGTAACCGTTGTGAAATTTATTTATCCCGAAATCGGCTGGCAAAACTCGTTTCGCCGCGTCAACAAATTTCTTTCCGTCATAATCGAGAAAATAATACTTTTGCCCGTTTGCGCCCGAAGCCGAAGTCGTTATCAGATAATTTCCGTCATCTTTTTTGAATATTGCAACCACGACAAACGAATCGTTTTCCCCGGTTCCGCCAAATTCCAGATAACCGTTCGCGGCGTCGGTCGTGCCGTTTTCTTTTAAATACTTTTGGCGCGCGGCAACTGTATAATTACCGATGTAATTTTTCGGCAGAAGCAATAAAAAATCAACGACATTGCGCGGTTTTTTATCGCCCGCCTGCGGTTTGGCTTTTTGCGCGAACGCAGCAGCGCCGCCAACAAACAAAAGTATGGAAAGCAAGAAACAAAACTTTTTTAACATTTTATATTTTCCTTCGTATGTACTAACCGGACGCCCTGAAACTACAACAAAACGCCCGGACTTGACAATCTCCGGCGGAAAGACGGATTTTGAGGTCTCGCTTGCCTAAAAACGGCATAATAAAAAAATGAACGAACAGGAAATCACGCTTCGTTTAGAAAATGTAACCAAGCGCTACGGCGATTTTACGGCTGTTGATAATTTAAGTTTAAATGTCCGCGCCGGACGAATCTTTGGTTTTTTAGGTCCAAACGGCGCGGGCAAAACTTCGACCATCCGAATGATTGTCGGAATCACCGCGCCGGATACGGGCGAAATTGAATTGTACGGCGAGCGCGGAGTCTCGCCGTCGCTGCAAGACCGAATCGGTTATCTGCCGGAAGAGCGCGGGCTGTACCGCAAAATGCGAATCGTTGACCAGCTTCGCTATTTCGCCGCGCTCAAAAATCTCCCCGCCAAACAAGCGGATGAGCGAATGAATTTTTGGCTCGAACGTGTCGGTTTAAAAGATTGGAAAACGAAAAAAGCCTCTGATTTGTCGAAGGGAATGCAGCAGAAAATCCAGTTTATTTCCGCCGTTTTGCACGACCCGGATTTGATCGTCCTGGACGAGCCGTTTTCCGGTCTCGATCCAGTTAATGTCGAGCTTTTAATCGAAATCGTGCTGGAATTAAAAGCCGCCGGGAAAACGATTATTTTCTCGACTCACCTGATGGAAACAGCCGAACGTTTGTGCGACGACATTATTTTAATCAATCGCTCGAAAATGGTTCTCGGCGGACCATTGCGCGAAGTTAAATCCAGCTTTACCCGTAATCTCGTAGCGATTCGCGTTGTAGGCGGAAACGGCGTTTTAAACGACAAAAATTTGGTGGCAAAAGTTATCGAACATTCCGACGAGCTGGAAATTTTGCTGCAGGAAAATGCTAATCCACAAATTCTGTTGAAAAATTTAATCGAATCGGGCGCGACAATCTCCAAGTTTGAATTAATCGAGCCAAGCTTGAACGACATTTTTATCGAAAAAGTGGGGGAGCGAAACGTCAATGCGTAAATTTCTGGCTGTCGTCAAACGCGAATATTTAAAGCTCGTTTGGGCGAAAACTTTTATTATCGGGACGCTGCTCGCGCCGTTGATGTCAATCGGTTTTATGGTCGTTCCGGCGCTGATTTTTTCGATTGAAGGCGACGCCGTGCGCGTCGGAATTGTTGATCAGAGCGGCAAACTTTTCACGCCAATTTCCGCGTCGCTTTTAACCGGAAAAAAACGCGAGCAGCAAAACTCGCGCGACGTGATGGTAAACAGCGTCAATCAATCGCAGCAGGAACAAGCCCGGAAAGCTGCTGAGCAAATGGGCGGAAAATTTCTGATTGAGGAAGTCAAAATCGGCGATAAATCGGTCGAACAAATCCGCCGTGAGCTTGACGGACGTTTGATTGACCAGAGCCTGGATGTTTACGTCGTCATTCCGCCCAATTTCCAGCAAGGCGATTTTCAGCTTTTCGCCCGGAACACTTCGGATTTTATTGCTCAAGCCAGAATCGAAGACGCTTTGAATAACGCCGTCCGCGAAGTCAGAATGGCGGAGTCGAATTTAAGCCGGGAAAAATTGCAGGACATCAACCGCGAAATAAATCTGACTTCAAAGCGCGTCACGGAAACCGGAGTTTCGGCTGATTCGGGCGAGAGCTTTTGGCTCGTTTTTGTCGTCGGTTTACTGATTTATCTCGTTTTGGCGATTTACGGGCAGACGATTTTGGGCGCGGTCGTCGAGGAAAAAGAAACCAGAATTGCCGAGATTTTGTTTTCTTCGGCGCGCCCTTTTACGTTGATGATGGGCAAGCTGGTCGGCGTCGGTCTGGTCGCTTTGACGCAGCTCGGAATCTGGGTTGTTTCCGCCGCGATTTTGGGAGTTTATGGTTTTGCGCAGCTTCAGCGCAGCGGCGTTGACATTACTTTTCCGCATCTTTCGCCGGTTTTCGTCATCGGATTGTTCATCTTTTTTATTTTGGGATTTTTTACTTACGCGACAATCTACGCTCTGATCGGTTCGATGGTAACGACCGTTCAGGAAGGCGGACAGCTCGCGTTTCCGCCGATTTTACTGCTTTTGATGGCGCTTTATTCGGCGTTTCCCGTAATTCGCAGCCCGAATTCGGATTTCTCTTTCTGGCTCTCAATCCTGCCGTTTGTATCCCCGATTGTGATGCCCGTTCGTTTGGCTATTCAAACGCCTCCGCTGTGGCAGATTTTGCTCTCGATTTTGCTCAATCTGGCGGCGATTTTCGCGCTCGTCTGGATTGCGGCGCGCGCTTATCGAGTCGGAATGCTGATGTACGGCAAAAAGGCGACGATTCCCGAAGTGCTAAAATGGATTCGGCAGGCTTAGGGCGAAATGGCAATCGAAATCGAGAAAAAATATCGTTTGACAAAGGACGAGCGCGAAACGGTTTTGCGGCGTTTGGCGGAAATCGGCGCTCATTTTGAAGGCGAGGATTTTGAAGAAAACATTTTGTTCGGCGGCGGTTTTCTCAATTATAAAAACGCCGCGCTGCGAGTCAGAAAAACAGAAAAGAAAATCATTTTAACGTACAAACAGCGGCAACCTTCCGAATCCGCCGTCAAACAGCAAATCGAATACGAAACCGAAATCGGTGATGCCGAGACGATAACCGAAATTTTCAAAAATCTCGGTTATCGTCCTGCGCTAGTTTATGAAAAACGCCGTCAAACCTGGCAATTAAAAAACGTCGAAGTTGTTTTGGATGAATTGCCGTTCGGGCTTTTTATGGAGATCGAAGGCGGGCAGAGCGAGATTTTGGAAACAGAAAAACTGCTCGAAATCGAAAATCTGCCTGCCGTGATGGAAACCTATCCGCTTTTAACCGCACAGCACGGCGAAAAGCGCGGCGAGATGATTGAAGCGAGATTTAAATAATTCGCAGCGCTCTCAAAATAGAGAGTTTGCTGTCACTATCAACTATCAACTCTTAACTATCAACTGTCTTGCAAGGAAACAAACGTTTTCTGCGAGACAGTTGATAGTTTACAGTTCATAGTTGACGGTTTGCGCGTTTTCATTTTCGGAACTCGTATAATTTAACGGCAACCGGGTTGCAAGATTCAGGCAACAAAGCCAAAATTAAAGTGAGGAGAATTATTGAATGAGCGACGGAAAACCATACGAATTTTACGAGGACAATGTGCCGAATCCAGAAATCGAGCAGTTTATGAACGAGGAAATCGACCGCGCGCCGCGCGATTCAAACGAACTGGAGCAGCGTTTTGAAGCCAGCACGCAATCACCCGTTACATCCGGCGGCGATATTGACGCCGAGTGGGAAGAAGCCGATGACGACGGCGCGGAATCGGTCGGCGGTCACAATCCGACGCCGGATCAATCCGACACTGAAGCAAACGCCGCCGCGATGGGCTTTACTTTTGAGGATAATCAGGAAATTGATCTTCTGGAAAAAATGCAGAAACGCGACCGCAACCGTTTTGAGCTTGATGAAGATTCAAAGGCGGGCGATACGATTTAAATTTCGATTTCAGCGAGGCTCGAATTTATCGAGCCTTTTTTATCGGATTTGTTGTTGGCAATTGTTAAAAAACAAAAATAATTGTTGACCTTTATCGGTTTGAAAAAGTAGGATAAAAATGATTGCGGAAAATTTATTCCGCCGAATCTTTTAAACCTTATCAAAACCACGTTCCTCTCGAAGTTTCATTCCGTCAAAAGGAGATCAAAAGTGAAAGTCAGATTTTCCCTCGTTACATTTTTTGCCGCCTCTCTGCTGCTCGTTTCAGCCAATTTCGCAAACGCCCAAAACGCAGCCTCAGCCGTGCCGGTTGCCAAAGGAAATAATTTGCGCTGCGCCGGTTACATTCAAAATTCTCCGGTCAATACGCGCTACGAAATCGTCGGCGGCGAGCAGGAACAGGAACAGAACGTTTACGCCGAAGGCGATTACGTTTACCTGAATTTCGGCGCAAACGGCGGCGCTGTCGAAAACGCTCGCTACACGGTCACGCGCCCGCGCGGTCACGTTCGCTCGGTTTTTTCGCGCAAAGGCGATTTGGGGATTTACGTTCAGGAAGTCGCTTCGCTCCGGGTTGTGCGCGTAAAATCGGAAACGTCCGTCGCTTTTATTGATTATTCGTGCGACAACGTTTTGCTCGGCGATTTGCTCGTCCCGGAACAGCAGCGCTTCGCGCCGCAAGCCCGACAATTTCAGCCGCTTGACCGTTTCCGCGACGCGAACGGCAGAGCCAGCGGCAGAATCGTTTTGGCGCGCGGCGGACAGGAGACTGTGGCGCGCGACCAGATTGTTTACATTGATTTGGGAGCCGAAGACGGCGTCAAAGCGGGCGATTATTTGACCATCTGGCGTCCGGTAGGGAAACCGAAAGTCGCGCAGCGCGTGCCGGAACAGGAAATTGCGCGCGCGGAAGATATGGGATTTGAATCGGACGCTTTTCGCGGCGGCAAATTCTCGAATCAAGCGCCGCGCAAAAAAGGCGAAAACGCCACCGGAGCGATTGCCTCAACCAAAGACGTAAAACGCCGCCGCCCGCAAATGCCGCGCAAAATTGTCGGCGAAGTCGTCGTGCTAAACGTCAAAGAGCGCACGGCAACCGTCATCATCACGCAAAACGCGCAGGAAATTCACACCGGCGATTACGTCGAATTGCAATAAGTTTCGGACACAAATAAACAAAAACCGCACAAACAGTGCGGTTTTTGTTTTTGAACAAGTTTCGGTTGTTGTTCAAAAATCAGATTCTGGATTCGAGAGCCTGAACTTCGGTTTGCGCCTTTTCGTGTTTTTTTTGAGAGCGGCGGAAAAGCGTGAAATATTCGTACATTGACCAGAGCGAAGTGACTACGGCAATCCAAAGCGCGGCGTATCCGACGAGAAAACCGATAACGCGCCAATCGTCGGGCGTCAAAGCAAAGCTCGAAAGATGCTCGAAAGCCGTTTGAAACTCGCTCGCCTGCCAGAAGCGAAAAGTCGGCAAAACCGCGCCCGGATTTAAAGTATTTGAAAGCGTGTTAGCGCCGATGATCATCAGCGAAACAATCGCCACGCATTGCGCCCACATTTTGATTTTTCCGGTTATATTCGCCGAAATTACCAATCCTTCGCTCGCGGCAATCGAACGCAAACCCGTCACGGCGAATTCGCGCCCCAAAATAACCACCGTCATCCAAGCCGGAGCGAGCTGTTTTTCAACCAGAGCGACCAGCGCTGCGCAAACGAGCAATTTATCGGCGACCGGATCGAGCAAAATTCCAAGCTTTGAAACCTGATTGCGGCGGCGCGCCAGAAGCCCGTCGAAAAAGTCTGTGAAAGCAGCCGCGAGAAAAAGAACAATCGCCAGCGAATATCGCGTCCAGCCGAAAATGCCTTCGGCAAGCGGCGTCAGCAAAACGACGACCAGCATCGGGACGATAATAATACGCGCCAGAGTTAGATAATTCGGGAGATTCACAGCCAAACAGAAATTTTTCGAGCCGAAAAAAGCGTCTCTAGGCTCAAAAGTTTAGGTGTCGGACGCATTGAGTGTCAAGGAAGCAAAGATTAAATAAATGAAACAAAATCTGTCTTGAAGCCGGAAAACAACGGATATTATTTTTTTGCCGAGTTAAATTTGGCAATCGCCATTTTCGCGGCGGCGACGGCGGGAGCGAGTTTCGGGGGCGACAGATAAGCGTCCGGCGCAAGCTCGTGAACTTTCCTGAGCAGCGGCTCGAAAATCAATTCTTTAGCGGCAAACACGCCGCCGACATAAGCGATTTGAAATCGTTCGTCGGCGAGCTGTAGTTTTTTAATCACCGCGTTTGCCGCCAGTCCCAGTTCGCACCCGGCTTCGTCCAGCAATCGGTGCGCGACTTTATCGCCGTCGCGCGCGGCTTGAATGACAAAGCGGGCGAATCCGGCAATTCGGTCGTTCGTCATTGTCGGCGCGTAAATCGCCATTGCGATGTCATCGGGCGACGAAGCGCGGAAATAATCGCAAGCCAATTCGCTCAAAACGGTTTTCGGCGCGCGCCCGTCCGACGCTTTCGCTACGGCTTGCAGCGCGCGGCGGGCGATTCCGGCGCCGCCTCCTTCGTCGCCCGCGAGCGGTCCCCAGCCGCCGGCTGCGGCGAATTCGCCGTTTGCGTTGCGCCCGCAGCAAATCGAACCCGTGCCGGCAATTACAACCAGACCGGCTTTGCCGTCGGTCGCGCCGTAGAGCGCGATTTCGGCGTCCGTATAAACTTCGAGTTTTTTGATTCGGAGACGCGAAACAAGGCGGTCGCGCATCCGGCTGCGAATATCTGCGCGGCGCACGCCCGCCAAGCCGATTTCCGCCGCAGCGATTTCCGAACGCGGTTTGTCAGCCGCGTCACAGGCGCGGTCAATCGCCGTTACAATGTTGTCAACCGCTGTTTCGACGCCTACCCGGAGCGGATTTGAAACTCCGGTTTTGCCTTCGCCGAGAACGTTTAAATGAGCGTCGGTTAAGTTTGCGAGCGTTTTAGTGCCGCCGCCGTCAACGCCTATAAACAAATCGGGCGCGATTGACGAGGTTTCCTCCAAATCTTCTTTTTTGAATCGTTCGGCTTTCGGCATTAAAGTTTCGAGCTTCGAGCTGACAAAAAATAAAAAACTTCAAGAATTATTGTAAAAGCGCTTGACATATAATAAAAACTAAAAGATTTTATCTTTGCGATAATTTTTAGTAATAAGTAATCAGTAATAAGTAATAAGCGAAACCTGATTGCTTAAATTAGTAATAAGTTAAAAAACTAATTACTGATTACTTATTACTGATTACTTTACAGGTGGAAATCAGACAGCTCAGGGCGTTTGTCGCCATTGCCGAAACCAGAACTTTTACTGCCGGAGCGAAGCGGATTCATGTGACGCAAGCCGCCATTTCGATGCAGATCAGGCAGCTCGAAATTGAAGTCGGCTCGCACGTTTTTACGCGGACGCCGCGCCGGGTAATTTTGACCGAAGCGGGCGAGATTCTGCTCGAACGCGCCCGCGTCATCCTGCGCGAACACGACGCGGCGCTCGCCGAATTAGCCGAGATTGCTGGAGCCGAGCGCGGACGACTCAGAATCGGGAGTGCGTCGTCGAATTTTATCACGACGAATCTGCCGCAGATTTTGAATAAGCTCAAAAAGAGATTTCCAAACGCCGAAGTCAATGTTGTTTGCGGCACGAGCGAAGCCTTGATTGACAAGATTTTGTCGGGCGAGCTGGACATGGCATTTATCAGCTTGCCGGTCGAATCGGGGAACATTCATACAGAGCTGCTGTTTAGCGACGAAATCGTCGCCATCGCGCACCCGGCGCATCCGCAGGCAAATCAAAAAGTCATCAGCACGGCGGCGCTTGCCGGAGAACGTCTGATTTTGGGCGAAAAAGGCGGCAACGTCCGTCGCCTATTCGACGAATTTTTCGCGGCGGGAGGCGTCAAACCCAATGTCGTGATGGAGCTTTCGCGCCAATCTTCAATCAACGAAATGGTCAGAAACAATATGGGCGTCGGGATTGCGGGCGTCAAAGCGGTCGAAAAAGACGTAAAAGACGGCAAACTCGTTCGCTGGTGGATCGAAGGCGCGCAGATAAATTGGGAACTGGGCTTGGCAAAGCTGCGCGGCGGGTACGAATCGCCGATTTTGACGGAATTTGTTAGACTTTGCCGCAAACAGTTTGAGCAATAAAAATAATGCCGCTTTTGCGGCAAATGGATTTAGCCGTGCGTTTTAACGCACGGAAAGAAACGCAAGATGTTTGCGTCGCGTCAGCGACGATTGAATAAATCAATGGCAAATACATATTCATCATTGTTTTATCACATCGTTTTCAGCACAAAACATCGTCAAGATTTCATCAATAAAGAAATCGAAAATCGTGTTTGGGCTTATATCGGCGGCGTTGCGCGCAAACATAAATTAACAGCCTTGCAAGTTGGCGGAATCGAAAATCACATTCATGCATTAATTATGTCTGCGCCCGTTTTATCTCCCAGCAAAATCGCTCAATTCTTGAAGGGCGATTCTTCTAAATGGATTCATGAAGAATTTCTTAATTTAAGAGCGTTTGCCTGGCAAGACGGTTTCGGTGTTTTTTCAGTTAGCAAATCTAACGTTCCGAAAGTAATTGAGTACATCAAAAATCAACGCCAACATCATCAAGCGGAAAGCTTTGAAGATGAATATGTCAAATTAATGAAATTGCACGGCGTTGAATACGATGAAAGATATTTGTTTGATTGATTCAGTCGTCGCTGACGCGACGGGAAACGTTTTCGTTTGTTTTCCGTGCCTTGAAAGACACGGCTAAATTCAGATTGCCGCTAACGCGGCTGATATTTTGTTTCGATGAAATTTTATAAAGCTTTATTTCTTTTTGCCTTTTGCCTTTTGCCTTTCGCCTTTGCAAACGCGCAAGGACTTCCGCTCGCCGCGCCGCAGGCGGTCGGGATGTCTGCGGAAAAGCTGAAACTGATTGACGTTGAAGTCGAAAAGGCAATCGCCGACAAGAAAACTCCGGGCGCTGTCGTCATCATCGGTCACAAAGGGAAAATCGTTTATCGCAAAGCATTCGGCAATCGCGCGCTTGTGCCGACAATCGAGAAAATGACTGTTGACACGATTTTCGACGCCGCCAGCTTGACCAAACCGATTGCTACGGCGACTTCGATCATGATTTTGCTCGAACGCGGGCAGCTTCGTTTGAACGACCGCGTTGAACAATTCATTCCCGAACTCAAAGGCAAAGATTCCGGGCGCGTGACGATTCAACAGCTTTTGACGCACACATCGGGCTATCAGCCGGATTTCGATTTGCGGGAAAAATGGACGGGCAACGAAGGAATGTTAAAGGCGCTGGAAAAAGAGCCTCTGCGCCAGCCAGCCGGAACCAGATTTGTTTATTCGGACATCGGTTTTATTGTGCTTGGCGAGATTGTGAACAGGATTAGCGGCAGAAGGGGAATTCCTAATTTTGGTCGTGAAAACATCTTTCAAAAAATGAAAATGAAAGATAGTAATTTCACGCCAACTTTTATAATTTCGGGTATTACAAATGACGAAACATTTCCTGAAAAAGAAATTATTGCTCGAAGTGCGCCAACCGAAAATATTAAAAATCAGCAAAGTTATCTCGGTGGAGTGTTTGACGGAAAAGATGGGGACAAAATCTTACGGGGGCTAGCTCACGATCCGACGGCTTATCGAATGAACGGAGTTGCCGGACACGCCGGGCTTTTTTCGACTGCCGACGATCTGGCGCGCTATTGCCAGATGATTTTGAACGGTGGAATGCTCGACAACGTGCGCATTTTGTCGGCGAATACGGTGGCGTTGATGACCAAGCCTTACGTTGTTTCGGAAACGGGCGCGGCGCGCGGGCTTGGCTGGGATATGAACACTTCGTTTTCGGGCAATCGCGGCGAGTTGTTTCCGCTCGGCTCATTCGGTCATACGGGCTTTACCGGAACGGGCGTTTGGATTGATCCGGTTTCGCAGACGTTTGTCGTGTTTATGTCGAACCGCGTTCACCCGGACGGCAAAGGCGACGTTTCGCCGATTCGCAACAAAGTAGCGACAATCGCGGCATCTGCAATCAACGATTCGTCGCCCGAAAAATTCCGCCAAGCCGAAGCCGATTATCAAGCGCAAATCGTCCCGCAAGTCGAAAATTTCAAAGCAAATCTCGAACGGCAGCGAACAACGAACAACGAACAACGAGCGACGAACGCAGTTGTTCTAAACGGAATTGACGTTTTGGAAAAAGAGAATTTCAAACGTCTGGAAAATCTGCGTGTTGGTTTGGTGACAAATCACACCGGTAAAAACCTCGGCGGCAATCAGACGATTGATATTTTGTTCGGCAAATCAACTTTTAAATTAGCCGCGCTGTTTTCGCCCGAACACGGCATTCGCGGGCAGCTCGACGTGGAAAAAATTTCCGATTCGACGGATGAAAAAACAGGATTGCCCGTTTTTTCGCTTTACGGCGAGACTCGCCGCCCGAAACCCGAACATTTCAAAGATTTGGACGCGATTGTTTTCGATATTCAAGACATCGGCTCGCGGTTTTACACTTATATTTCCACGCTACAAAACGTGATGGAAGAAGCCGCAAAAGCCGGAAAACCGGTGTTTGTACTCGACCGCCCGAATCCGATTAACGGCGTTGATGTCGAAGGCGCGATTGCCGACACAAACAGATTGTCGTTCATCGCCACGCATACAATTCCGGTTCGGCACGGAATGACGGTCGGCGAATTGGCGCAGATGATCAACGCCGAGCGCAGCATCAAAGCCGATTTGCGCGTTGTGAAAATGGAAAACTGGCAACGCTCGTTTTGGTTCGACCAGACGAATCAATCGTGGGTAAATCCTTCGCCGAACATGCGCAGCTTGACCGAAGCGACGCTTTATCCCGGAATCGGGCTGTTGGAAACAACCAATCTATCGGTCGGACGCGGAACGGACACGCCGTTTGAAATCATCGGCGCGCCGTGGCTCGACGGGCAAAAATTGGCGGAATATTTGAACAATCGCAATATCGCCGGAGCGCGTTTCGTGCCGCGCCGTTTTACGCCGAACGCTTCGGTTTTCAAAGGCGAAGAATGCAGCGGAGTAAATGTTATTATTATTGATCGCGCCAGATTTCGTCCCGTTCGCACCGGAATTGAAATAGCGATTGCTCTTAAAAAGCTGTTCCCGGAAAATTGGAAAAGCGAAAGATACCTGAACTTGCTGGTCAACAAAAATGCGTTTGACCGCGTTCAGCGCGCGGAGTCCCCTGAAGAAATTGAAACGTCTTGGGCTTCCGCCCTTGAAGATTTCAAAAAGCGCCGCGCGCAGTTTTTGCTTTATTGATAATTGAAGAAAACATTTTTGCCCATCTTGTGGCAGAATGTTGCATTTTTATAACAAAAAGGCGTAATATCACGCCCGACGTTTGACAACGGTTCAAGATAAACAATAAAAATCGGTGAGATTCCTGAAAATCTCAAGAATCCCATGCAGAAGCGAAGCGCAAATTTCAATTCTGCTCTTGAAATTTCAGCGATATAAGGCATCAGCAATTCTAATCGCAAAGTGACAAACCATTAGCAATCTTTGATTTCAGCGAGGACGATATGAAAGACAATCTGAAAAAAAATCTGTTTCAAGGTAGTGTTTTCTCAATTTTATTCTTGATGATTTTAAGCATTACGGCGACTGCACAAACCGTAACCGGAACAATTAAAGGCTCGGTGGTAGATACGAATCAAGCAATTGTTACCGGAGCATCAATTGAAATCGTCAACGTCGAAACCGGTTTACAGCGGAATCTGACGACAAATGAGGATGGTTCTTATATCGCCACTTTTTTACCGATTGGCAGATACCGGGTGACAGCGAACCAAAGCGGATTTGCGCCGGTCAGACGCGAGAACATTACGGTCACTTTAAACGAAACAGCGCAGGTTGATTTTACGCTTGACCCATCGGTTAGCGCCGAAGTCGTTATTACGGACGAGCCGCCGCCGATTAACACAACGAACTCGGAAGTTAAAGGTACTTTGACCGAACGCGAGATTGAAGCCAAACCGACGTTTAATCAAGGAAACTTTTTAACGCTTGCCGAAACTTTTACAGGTTATCAGGAAAACCCGACTTCCGGGCAAAACAATCCGACGGCTTCTTCCGGGTCTTCGATAAACTTTAACGGCACGGGATCGCGCGGAGCCACTTTTCAAATCAACGGCGTGAACAACGACGATTCGTCGGAAAATCAAAACCGGCAGGGCGCATCGCTCGCGACAATCAAAGAATTTCAGGTTTTGACCAACAATTTTACCGCCGAATTCGGACGCGGTTACGGCGCGGTCGTTCTGGTGCAGACTAAAAACGGCACAAACAAAATTGACGGCGAAGCCTATATTTATCACAACGACAGCGCTCTCAATGCCAAACGACATTTCTCGACCGCCGTTTCAAAGCCGGTTAATCGCCGCAATCAATACGGTTTTGTTGTCGGATTTCCGATTTTCAAAAACAAATTGTTCGGCTTTGCCAGCTTCGACCAAAAGAGAGAAAGCGGCGCGCTCAATTACACGCGCGATTTGTTTCTGGCGAGCGAGCGCAATTCGGCAAGCTGGTTTGCGCAAACTCCCGCAAACAACACGCCCGGCAACCGCGCTTTCATTCAATCGGTGATTGATCGCTTTCCGACAAGTCTGGTGCCGAACGATTCGCGCAGCGCGCGCACTTATGCCGGACAAGTCGGTTTCAATCGCCCGCTCGATGATTATTCTGCACGGCTCGATTGGAATCCGCGAGAATCCGATACGGTGACTGCTCGTTACCAATACACCCGCCAGATTTTTGATAACGAAGACATCATCATCGGCGAGGCTACGCTGCAAAACAATAAACAGCAAAATCTCGGTGTCACCTGGACGCATCTTTTCTCGAATCAAACCGTTGGCGAGTTTCGCTACGGATTAGGCTTGCGTACGACTCTGGTCGGGATCAAAGGCGGAAACGACACGCCGATTATCCGTTTTGTCGGCTCTCCGGTTTCCGGCTCGATTATCGGCAACGCCGGTCAGTTTCCGATCAACCGTTATCAAACCGATAATCAGTTTGTTTATAACCTTTCGACAATTCTTTTTAACAGCCATTTCGTCAAAGTCGGCACAGACATTCGCCCGTCCGCGCTCGACGATTTAGCCGACAGTTTTTCGCGCGGTTTTTATAATTTTACCGCAACCTGCGGCGGAACGAATTACGGCACGGCGTATAACGCTTTCTTAAACGGCTGCGTGACGACTTACACAAAAGGCTTCGGACCGTTTTTTCTCGAAAACCGCTTGCGCGAATACAATTTTTACGCCGAAGACAATTGGAAAATCAGAAGCAATCTGACCTTTAATCTCGGTTTCCGCTATGAATACGTGGCGGCTGCGCGCGAAGTCGAAAATCGCATCAATTACGTTTACGGCGCGGACAAAGACAATTACGAGCCGCGCGTCGGTTTCGCATACAGTCCGGGTTTTAAGAGCGGAATTTTAAATACGTTGTTCGGCGAAAGCGGACAATCTTCGATTCGCGGCGGTTACGGCATTTATCACGGGCGCATTTTCCAATCGGTGTTTTCGCAAACCGGCGCTTCCGTCAGATTCAATCCGCCAAACGCCGTCCAACTCGGTTTCAGCAACAGCTCAAATCTCGCCGACCCGACAAACGGATTCGTTTTTACACCCGGAGCGCCTCCTTCGGCTCGATATACCGAAGTACAGGTCAACCCGGAATTGGAAATGCCTTATACACAGCAGTGGACTTTGTCTTACGAGCGCGAGCTGCCGTTTAAATCAAGCGTTCGATTTACTTATTCGGGCAATCGCGGCATCGGCTTGCTGCGCTATACGCAGGGCAATCTGCCTTTAAACGACCCGAACGGCGTTCTCGTCGCCAATCATCCAAACAACGCGCCGAACGTGCTTTACGGCACGACGCTTCCCGCAACAGACCCGCGCCGCACCGATGTGCGCGGGCAGACGCTTCGTCCGGCGGCTGACGTGCAATGCGCCGGAACCGGATTGACCGGACTTAATCCGACCACGCTTTGTCCGGTCGCCGTGCCGCTCGCCGCAAACGAATACAGTTTTCGTGTGCCGCGCATCAACGAACGCCGCCCCGACGGGCGTTTCGGCACAAACACGATTGTTGCAAACGGAGCGTGGAGTTATTACAACGGTTTGCAAATCGAATACAAAAAACGCCTGAGCCGCAGACTTTCGGCGAGCGCGGCTTATACCTGGAGCAAAGCGATTGACACGACTTCGGAAGCGACTACCGTCGGCGCCGGAGACTCGAACGTCAATGGTCCCGACTCGCGCCAATCACGAGCTTTATCGCGCTTTCACACGCCGCACCGCTTTACCTTATTTGCCGCTTACCAATCGCCGTTCTTCAACAATCGAACCGATTTCGTCGGACAAATTTTGGGCGGTTGGAACATTTCCGCGGTCTGGAAATTCGCGCACGGAACGCCGTTCACCGTTATTAACAGCGGCGGTTTCGGCGATTTGAACTTTGACGGATTTACCGAGATTCGCCCGGCTCTGGCTGACCCGTCAATTCTGGGCAGGCGTATTAACAACCCGGAAACCTCGGTCGCATCGCTGCCGCGCGAGGCTTTTCGCGCTCCTGTCGTCAATGATTACGGCTGCTGCATTTTGGGGCGCAACACTTTTTACATTGACGGCACAAACAACGTTGATTTGAGTTTTTACAAGACCTTCCGGTTGCCGTTTGGCGAGCAATCGAATCATCGAATTGTTTTTCGCGCTGATTTATTTAATGCTTTCAACAAAGTGCAGTACGGATTTCCGAATCCCGATTTAGCGAGCGTTAATTTCGGACGAATTTTGGGAGAAGCCGCCACCTACTTGCCGCGCAACGTCCAGTTCTCGCTGCGCTACGTTTTCTGATTTGCAAAGCAACGGGTGCGTGCGCGGTGCTGTTTAATAGCCCCGCGCACGGTTTTTGCTTTAATAATTTGGAATTGAAATTTAATTTTCGTTGTTTCTTAAAAAAATGTTACAATCTCGCCGCTTAAATCGCGCGAGACGCTTGCTCATCCGAGTTTTTTGTGGATTCAAAGCAACGAAAATTTGGTGAAATATCCAAAATTCTCAACAACTTTTTGAAAAAAGATAAATTTGCCGTACGAGATTTTCCGATTTTCTACGGTTTTGAAGACAAAATGGGGCGTTTCACCCAAACGCGCCGGTTGCTCGAAATGCGAAAGTAGCTATCAGTGATTCTAATCGCAAAAGAGCAAAGCATCAGTTTTTCTGACTATTAAATTTCTGGTGAGTAAATTATGAAAAACCTTTTGAAAAAAACAATGAGCGTTGCAGGAACAACATTGGTGTTGGCTTTTGTCCTGAGCAGCGCAGCTTTAGCCCAAGAAATTACCGGCAGTCTCGTCGGTACCGTGCGAGACCCAAACGGCGCAGCAGTTCCCGGTGCGACAGTTTCAATTACAGACCCTAGTAAAAACAATATTGTTATAAGAACCGTCGAAACTAATGACGAAGGGGCTTATTCAGTACCGAGTTTACCTGTTAGCGTTTATCAAGTTACCGTAGAGTCCCCGAATTTTAAAAAAGCGGTTCAAACCGACGTTAAACTGGATGTCGGTCAACGCCGTACTGTTGATATAACGCTCGAAGCCGGAAATGTTACCGAAACCGTAACAGTCGAAGCCGATGCGTTGACGGTCGAATTAAATACGCCTACTTCCGGAACTGTTATTAGCGGCGACCAGGTCCGGGAAATTCCCATTAATAATCGTAACTTTGCACAACTTGTAGCGCTCGCGCCCGGCGTCTCCAGCGATCTTTCCGATCAGGTTTACACGGGAACGACTGCTGTCGGCTTTGAGAACGGTTCGACCGCCACAACCGCCCAAGGCAGCCAGCCAAATACTATCCAGCTTTCGGTTAACGGTGCGCGTTCGAGCCAAAACACCTTTACGGTTGACGGCGCGGACATCACCGATAGGGGATCGAACTTAACCATTCAGGCTTATCCGAGCGTTGATTCCATAGGAGAGTTTCGTGTCTTGCGCTCGCTTTACCCGGCTGAATCCGGCAGAAGCGGCGGCGGACAAGTTAACGTTATTACGCGCTCGGGCACGAAAGATTTTCGCGGCAGCATTTTCGGTTTTGTCCGCAACGAAATCTTTAACGCCAATGATTATTTCAGTAATCAAATTGCTCCGGTCGGTTTAGATTCCAACGGCAAAGCCAGACGCAAGCCGTTTCGATATGTTAACTATGGCGGAACGCTCGGAGGTCCGGTTTATTTTCTAGGCTTCGGCGAAGGCGGTCCGACCATTAAGCGATATGAGCGAACGTTTTTCTTCTTTTCCGAGGAACGTCGCCGCGACCGCCGTTCCCCAACCTTATTTTCAACGGTGCCTGACGCCGCGCTGCTGAACGGGGTTTTCCGTGTTCCGATTTGTTTGCAAACGACCGGAACCACTTGTACGACGGTTCTGCCGGCTAATACACCGCTTTCAAGCGTGCGACCGATTAATCCGGTAGCACAGCAATACGTTAATTCTATTTTCAGAAACATTCCGGCACCCACTACTCCGGCAACCTTCTCTTTAAACTATCCGACTCCGAACGAAGCCGATTTCCAACAGGAAATCATCAAAATTGATCATAGCTTCAACGATAAATGGTCGGCTTTTTACCGTTTTCAACGCGACTCGATTCCGACATTAGACGCAAATGCTATCTTCTCGTCCGGTTCCGGTATTCCGTTTGTTTCGACAACCAAAACCGATTCACCGGGTAGAACGCATACAATTCAATCAACATACGCAGTTTCTTCGAATTTCATCGTCGAGGGGCGTTACAATTTCGGATACGGAGCAATTAAAAGCAGCAATGTCGGGCTGTTAGCTCTATCCAACTCGCCGATTACTCCGCCCTTGGCATATACCAATGTCCGCGACCGCGTTCCGAGCGTGAGTTTTGCAGCAGGTACGTTCAGCAATCTGGTTGGCTTCGGACCTTATGACAACTTTTCATGGAAAGGCAACATAAGCGGTTCGGCTACATGGATTCTCGGAAATCATACGATGAAGTATGGCGCGATGTATTCTAAATACCGCAAAAACGAAAATGCTCTCGCAGGCAATAACGAAGGCTCTTTTAGCGGTTTCAATACGCCGGGTTCGACAGGAAATACTATTGCGACAGGCGGTTCGGCAACCCAACAGCAATTTGCCAACTTCCTGCTCGGAACTAACGTTACTTTCGCGCAAGCTAGATTTGATTACACTGCCGACCTGCGACAACAGGCGTTTGAAGCATTTGCTCAGGATGAATGGAAGATTCGCAGCAATTTGACTCTTTATTACGGCGTCCGATATTCGTACTTCGGTTCGCCGTATGACCAGAACGGACGTTTGACGAATTTCGTTCCGGAGCTTTTCGATCCGCGCCTAGCACCGTTTGTAACCGGTGCCGGTGTTCGCATCACTACCGCCAACGAATTCGGTAATATTCCGAATCTTTGCAACGGTATAATTGTTAATGATCAAAATTATACGACATTGCCAAACTGTACGCCGACTCGCTCACCGTATGGTAAGTATGTCGTTGATGTTCCTAAAAACGATTTTGCGCCGCGCATCGGTCTCGCCTGGGACCCGTTCGGGAAAGGTCAAACTTCTATTCGCACCGGCTACGGAATTTACCATGAACAAATTTTAAACGGTATGTTCTTGCAGCACATCGGTAACAATTCACCGTATCAGCAAAATTGTACCGTCACAGGTACAAGACTCGACAACCCTGATCCGAACGGGCTTTGTCAAACAGGAGCTTTCGGGTTATCTCAATCGCTTCGCGCAATTCAGCCGAACTGGAAAACTCCGTATATGCAGCACTGGTCTTTAGACCTGCAACAACAGTTAACCAAAAACACAGTTGTTACAGTTGGTTATTACGGTTCTAAGGGAACACATCTTATCGGGTCGTTTGAATTAAACCTGCTTCGTCCCGGACAAGCAATAAATTCAACTTGTGCCACAGGCACGACTTATATCGGTGGTCCGAATCCGACGCTCGCGGCTTGCCAAACGGCAGGTACGGTATTTACTTCCGCCGCTGCTTCGACCGTCCTCGACCAGATTCGCCCCTTTAGAGGCTATAGAGCAGTTACGATGGTTCAGCCCCGGTTCAATTCTAACTACCACAGTCTGCAATTCTCCGGGCAACACCGTTTCTCCGGCGCTTCGCAATTAAACGTTGCATATACCTGGTCGAAGAATTTAACCGATAACCAGAACGACCGTTCGGCAGCTCCCATAAACTCGTATGATATTAGTTTCGATAAAGGTCGTGCTGCGCTCGACCGCAGACATATCTTTACCACAAACTATATTTATGAGCTGCCGTTTTATCAGGATCAGCAAGGTTTGATTGGAAAAGTTTTGGGTGGCTGGCAAGCATCCGGAATCGTTGTCTTCAACACCGGATTGCCTTTTACCGTCACAACCTCAAACTACGATCCGGCAGGCTTGGGTATTATTTCGCCGCCGACAACGGTTGCAAGACCTAATATTACGTGCAATCCGAACGAAAATGCCCCGCGCACGCCGGAACGCTGGTTTGACACTAGCTGTTTTCAAACTAACGTGACAACGCCCGCAACCGGGTTATCAAATACCGTCGGCAATTCACCGCGCGGCGTTATTCACGGTCCAAATACATTCCGTATTGACTTTACGCTGGCGAAAAACCTTCGTTTCGGCGAAACCGTTCGCTTACAGCTTCGCGGTGAGGTCTTTAACCTTTTAAATCATACGAATTTTAGAGGTCTTAGTACGAACGTTACGGCTGCAACCTTCGGACAAGCGATTAGTACGCGCGATCCGCGAACAATGCAGTTTGGAGCGAAGTTTAGCTTCTAAATTTTAGTTTGTTTGAAATAATCTTAAGCCTTTAGCTAGACAATAGTTACAGGCTTAAGATTAATAGTTAACTTTTTGAGAAAAAGATAGTTGCTTTATCAAAGTAAACGATTTTCTCAAAACGATAACTTATCCTTTCATAAAAAGTGCCGGCGCGCACGAATATTCGAGAGCGAGCAGCGGCAAATCCTCCGACAAGCGGTAATAAGTCATTAGGACTGGGTAACTTTAGATTTCATCTACGGAGAAAAAAAATGAAAAAGAATTTAATGTTGATAAAACTGCTCTTGTCGCTTGTTTTTTGTCTGTCAGCGACGGCTTTCGGACAAGAAACTACCGGCGGGATCGAAGGTTACGTAAAAGATTCGGCAGGAGCCGTTGTTCCGAACGTAACTGTAACCATTGCCAGTGCGAGGGAAAGCGCCTCCGGGACGACCACGACCGGGACGGCGACGGGATTTAGGCGGACACTTACGACCAATGACGACGGATTTTTCCGCGTCCTGCAAGTTCCGCCGGGAAGCTACGACGTTGTTACTTCGCCAACCGGCGGATTCGCCGAAGCCAGATACGAAAACGTATCGGTCGCTATCGGGCGGAATACGCAGTTGGACATTACCGTCAATCCCGGCTCAAATGTGACGACTGTTGATGTCAGCTCCGCTGACGCGCCGCCGGTTGATACAACCAGTACTGCAATTCAAACAACCATCAATGCGCAAAAAATCGAGCTTTTGCCGAAAAGCACCGGTTTTACGAGTCTTTTAAGAACCGTTCCGGGCACGCGCCCCGAAAGCCGTTCCGGCGGATTTTCCGTTGACGGCGCTTCCGGTGCCGAAAACGTTTTTGTGATAGACGGACAGGAAGTGACCAATTATCGTACGGGAACTCTGAACGAAACCTACAACATTCCGACTCAACTTGTGCAGGAAGTACAAGTGAAATCGAGCGGTTTCGAGGCGGCGTTTGGCGGTGCCACGGGCGGTGTGGTCAGCGTCGTCACACGAGGCGGCAACAATAACTTGCGCGGAGAGTTCGGCTTGCAATTTGAAACGCCGCAATTTAACGGCAATCCACGTCCTCTCTTGGCAGGAAATACTGCCGCCGCCGGTCCCTTTTCCCGAAGCCCGGAATATTTCAACCCCGCAAAGGAAGAGGGAGTAAATTTTTTCCCGACTGCCAATCTTAGCGGTCCGATCATCAAAAACAAGCTTTGGTATTTCGCTAGTTACAGTCCGCAGGTTTACAACACTGAAGTGGATACGCAGTATTTCACCCTCGCGTCGGCTGCCACGCGAACTTTCATCGCCAGCGAAAGATATAGCAGAAAGACCAAATACGAATATGCGTTTGCTCGTCTTGATGCTAATCCATTTAATAATCTGAGATTAACAGGTAGTTTCCTTTGGAATCCTGTAATTCAGGAAGGAAGCATTCCCGGAACGTCCTTCTCAAACGTTACATCGACAGCCTTCGGTTTCACCAATGTGCCGACTGCAAATTTCGGCGGCAACATTGGCATATTGAGGGGAAATCAATATACATCCCTGCAGGGCGGACGACAAAACTCGAATGTTGTAAATGTGTCCGGCGTTTATACGCCTACAAGCAACATCGTAATTGACGGGCGCTACTCTCGCGGTTTTCTAAACGAAAAACTCGGCAACTATTTTGTCCCCACCGCAGTTCAAATTGCCGCTTGTAACTATGGTCAGGGTGTTAGTAGCGCCAGTTTTCCTTGTTCCACAACCGGGGCTAGTTCCATTACAGTAAAAGACGTTTCAATTCGGGAATCATACGAATTTTCCGGTACAACCATATTCGACGTTGGCGGAAGGCACGAATTGAAGGGCGGGTATCAGAGGTACACAATCCTTAACGATGTCCAACAGGGTAATAACGCAATCGGGGTATTACGCTTTTTTATAGGACCGACTAATTTAATCTCAAGCATTCAACCCGGCGTAACTGCCACGCCCGGCGCGATTGGGACTGGGTCTTTTACGCGGACGGGAACCCGTGGACAGGGATCAAATCTAAGTCAGGGTATTTTTATTCAGGATAAATGGCAGCCAATTAATCGTTTGACTTTGAATTTGGGCGTTCGAGTCGAAAAAGAGAATTTGCCTACATTCAATGGTATTCCCAGTGGAGTCGATTTTGGCTGGGGTGACAAGATTGCGCCGCGTCTTGGATTTGCCCTCGATGTTTCAGGCGATGGCAAGACGAAGATTTTCGCCAGCTACGGTCGCTTCTTCGACCGGGTAAAATTTGCGCTTCCGCGCGGTTTGTTCGGAGGAGATATATTCCTTGAAGATTATTTCGAGATTTTCCCCAGCGACCTTTCGACGAGCTTTAATATCGGTAACGTCGTCGGCGGATTCACCGGACCGAGCGTTTGTCCTTCGACAGGTTTTATCACATCAGGCGCCCGAAGCAGGTGTCAAAGAAACCTGCGGGTAAACGCAAACGAACCGGGCGCTTCGGCATTTACCAGCGGAGCCGTTGACAAGAATCTTAGTCCTTTTCAGCAAACGGAATTCACGGTTGGGGCAGAACAACAGTTGAGTCAAAATTATGTTTTCCGGGTTCGTTATACATTTAAGAATGTAGATGAAGCGGTTGAAGATGCGGGTATAGTCAACGCGGCTGGCAGCGAAGCTTACATCATCGGCAATCCCGGGAGAGGACTTCACCTGGAAACGCTTCAGGCATTAGGATATGCCAAATCAACGAGACCGCAACGCCGCTATGACGGCTTGGAATTCGTACTGGAAAAGCGTTTATCGAAGAGCTGGTATTTCAATGCAAACTACACGTTTAGCAGGTTATACGGTAATTACACCGGTTTGGCTAGCTCTGATGAAGCACATTTGGTTACCGGACGGCTTGCGCCCGGAGTTAGTCGTGCGTTTGACTTGCCGTTCATCGGATTTACCGCCGAAGGCAAGCCGGACAACGGTCGGCTCCCGACCGATAGACCGCACGTCTTTAACGCTTACGGCGCCTATATCTTTAATTGGATGGGAAGCCAAACAAATTCAACCGAAATTTCGGCATTCCAAACCGTCACTTCGGGAACGCCTCAAACAACATCCATTTACGGTCAATCCAGCGTAACTCCCCAGATATTTTATTGTCGCGGCGATCTGGGACGAACACCGGTCTTTTCTCAGACGGATCTTGCTGTTACACACCGCTATAGATTTGGAAGGGATAATCGGTTTACTTTAGTTGCCGATCTCAACTTTTTGAATCTTTGGGATCAGGCAACAGTAACGGGTATTTACTCCACGATGAATACGACCACCGGCAGACCAAATGATGCGGCTTTGTTTCCGACTGCTACTGCCGGGCAACGCGCATCGCTATATGCTAATGGATATACGTCGGGTGCGTTGCTGCAACCTATACTGAACCACCTAGCCACTACCACTGATGCGCTCGATAAACGTTATAAGATGGCGCAGCTTTATCAATCGCCTAGAACAGTGCGATTTGGATTTAGGATTCTTTTCTAAGGAATCGGAATCTGTAACTTGAACTCGCCTGGAGAAATTTAGGCGAGTTTTTTATTTTAGTTTTGAAAAGTCAATTTCTTTCGGATTAAACAGCGAATACTTACCTTCGCTTCTTTTTTCTCTTATAATCCAGAAAATATGTTTGATTTGTATTTGAAAAACGCTCGATTAGTGTTGCCGGACAAGGAAATTGAAAACGGCTCGCTTTTGATTTCCGACGGGAAAATCGCGCAGGTTAACGGCGAAGAACGAGATTCGGCAAAGGTTCTGGATTTGAGCGGCGCGCGAGTTTTCCCCGGTTTTATTGACATTCATATTCACGGAGCAATCGGCGTTGACGCGAACGAGGCTGATGCAGACGGTTTGCGTAGAGCCGCAAAGTTTTTAGTCGAAAAGGGAGTTACGGCTTGGTTGCCGTCGCTTGTCCCGGATACTTCGGAAAATTATCGAAAATCAATCACCGCAATTGACGAGCTGATCAGAACTCAAGACGAGGGCGAATCAGCAAATGCACGCGCTTTAGGAGTGCATTATGAAGGACCTTTTGTCAGTGAAAAACAATGCGGCGCATTGCGAACCCGGTATTTTCGCACCTTTACGGGCGAAATCAATTTGCCTCGACTTTTCGCCGAAAATGCCGTTCATTTAACTACGCTCGCGCCGGAAATAGAGGGCGGAATTGAACTGATTAAAAAACTGCGCGAGGAAAATTGGATCGTTTCAATCGGGCATACGCGAGCCGATGTCGAAACCTTAGACGCAGCTTTAACTGTCGGCGCGCGACATCTCACGCATTTCTTTAACGCGATGACCGGATTGCATCACCGCGAAACGGGCGTCGTCGGCTGGGGATTGAGCAATGAAAACGTGACTTTCGACATTATCGCGGACGGCGTTCACGTCGCGCCGCCGATGCTGCATTTTGCAGCCCGCACGAAAACGCCCGCAAAAACCGTCTTGATCTCGGATGCGGTTTCGCCCGCAGGTCTCGGCGACGGCGAGTTTGAGATTTGGGGCGAGAAAATATCGGTAAAAAATGGAAAAACCGAAAACGAGCGCGGCAGCATCGCCGGCAGCGTAATCACAATGCTAGATGCCGCGCGGATGATGTTAAAGCTCGGTTTTTCGCCGGTCGAAGTTTCGCGAATGGCTGGTTTGAATCCGGCGCGGGTTTTGGGAGTTGAAGCCGAATACGGCTCAATCGAAATCGGCAAACGAGCCGATTTAACCGCTCTCGACCGTGACGGAAACGTCGTTTTAACCATAGTCGGCGGGCGCGTCGCTTATCAAGTTTAAGGCGAAGTCGTGTGGAGGATTCGGTTTTTCTCCCAATCGGTTTTTCTGGTTACAAAAAACACGCCGACAAAAATAAGAGCGGCTGCGATAATGGATTTGGAAGTAAAAGGTTCGCCGAGAAAGAGAACGGCAAGCAAAAATCCGATCAGCGGCTGCAAATAAATGTAAACAGCGACAGTCGAAGGAGAAACCCGCGCGAGCGCCCAGGCGTTCAGATAATAAGCGCCGATTGTCGGAATCAGTACAATATACGCGAGGGTCAACCAAGCGGTGGTGCCGACTTGAGATGAATCAACGCTTGAAAATGAATACGCGCCGAGCGGAACGCAAATTACGCTGCCAAACAAAAACAGCCACGCCAGAGAGCGCAGCGCGCCGTTGCGCGCAATAGTATCTTTTGAAATGGCGAGATACGCCGCGTAGCACAACCCGTTAATTACAATCATTAAATCGCCCTTGATATGCTGAGCGGAGAAATCGGCTTGCGCCGGATTGATTAGATAAATCACGCCCGACGCTGCAATTAGAATTCCGCCCGCTTTATACCAATTCAATTTATCGAAACCGAAAATGCTGCTGATAATCGCCACAAAAACCGGCATCATCGCCGCCAGCAGAGCCGAATTGCTCGCCGTTGTCAGAGACAGACCGGTGACGGAAAGAATTTGATTGAAAGTCACGCCGAGCATCGCATAAAGCGCCAAACGCCAGTAATCGCTGTGGCGCTCAAGACGTAAAGTTCCGGTTAATAGCTGCAAAGCCAAAAAAGCGACCGCCGCACCCGCAACCCTGAAGCCGACAATGGTAAAGCTGGGAAAAGCCTGAAGCGCGATTTTTCCAGCTACCGGAAACGAACCGAACATCAATTGCACGCCCAACAACGCATAATGCGGCGCGAGAGGAGACGTAGAAGATTTTTCCATCTGTTTAAATTGAAATGCTAACAAAATCGTCCGAAACTGTCAGGTTTTTGTTGTCAGGCGGACTGTTACCGAGTAAGATAGCGACACGAAAAAACTCCCCGTATAAAAAAGGCAGGAAAATTAAATATGCAAAAGCGAACGCCTTTGCCGAAAGGCACGGTGTTGGACGGGCGCTACCGCATCTCGCGCCGTTTAGGAAGCGGCGGAATGGGCGCGGTTTACGAAGCCGAAGACACGCGGCTTAAAAATCGAGCGGTTGCTCTCAAAGAAACTTTCGCCGATTCGATTGACACGCGCCGCGCTTTTGAACGCGAAGCCGAATTGCTGGCGAACACCGCGCACGACGCTTTTCCCTGCGTAATTGATTATTTCACCGAAGGCGATGGCTGTTTTCTGGTGATGGAGCTTGTTCGCGGCGACGATTTGGCGGGAATGCTCGCAACTCGCGTCGAGCCTTTTGCCGAAGCGCAGGTTTTAGATTGGGCTGACCAGATTCTGGACGCGCTCGATTATCTTCATTCGCAAAAAATCATTCACCGCGACATCAAGCCCGCAAATTTAAAGCTGACGCCGCACAATCGCATCAAGCTGCTCGATTTCGGAATTGCCAAAAATAACCTCGGCGACGCAGCGTCAGTCACAACCGTCGGCAGTCTCGCCGCAACTTTGCAATACGCGCCGCTCGAACAGGTTTTGCGCGCCGACGCCAATTATCATGCAGTTTTGTCAGTTAATTCGAGCGAAAAAGTCGAAGCGATTTTGCGCGCCGGGACCGACGCGCGAACCGATTTATACGCTCTGGGCGCAACTCTTTATCAGCTACTGACAAAACGTTTGCCGAAAAACGCTCCGACGCGCGCCGCTGCCGTTTGGTCTGGACAGCCTGACATTCTGCAACCTATTGAACAGCTTAACCTGCAAGTCTCACTTCCGGTTTCCAACGTTCTACAACAGGCTCTGGAGCTTGAACGAAACAATCGCCCCGCGTCCGCCTCGGAAATGAGAAAACTTTTAGCCGAAGCTCAAATCCGCTCGCACGAAACGGTCAATAAAATTCAAACAAATGTCGTCGAAGAACATATTTTCATCGGAAAAAGAAAAGAGCTTTTGGCGACCGAAATTCAACCGGAAAACGGAAAACTCAAAATAAGCCTCAGCAAACAACGATTTGCAGAATCCTCGCCGAAATTTGAAACGATTCGCGAGCCGCGCCAAACGTTTTTAATAATGGCTTTAGCTGCTTTAATTACCGTCTTCGCCTTTTCGCTGTGGGCTTTGAAAATCAAAACCGTTCCTACAGTCAGGGCTGCAAAATCCGCAACCGAACAGATTTCGCAACCTTTGGTTAAAGAAAATAAAACTATTAATCAAACAAAACGAGTCTCAGGCGCGAAAAACTCAAGAAAATCAAAATATACGGCAACCACAAAAACCGAACCGGAAATCACGCCTAACCAATGGGCAGACTCAAATGAAACACCCGCAAGCTCTCCGCAAACGCGGAAGCGCCGCGTAATTAATACTAAAAGTCTGGAAGACACAGCTTTGGAAAAACCGAAAACGGAAGACGAAAACTGATTTCGAGAATAAAAAAAGCGGGATTCCAAATCTCGCTTTTTTGTTGAATATAGTTGATTTAATGTAGTTCTAACGTTGAGATTTCATTTTACAAGTTTTAGTCCAAAGGTTATATTACTACTGCAATAATTCCAATCTCATCTTTAGGAAATTCACATGCCTGTTTCCGAAAATTCGTTAAAGCAATTCGAGTATTTCAACGAAACGCCGAATGAAAAAGCGGCGGCGATTTTCCGTGAATGGGAAAAGATTTGTTGGAAAGAGTGAACAAATAACCAGTCCGGCGCGAGAAGTTTTTTATGAAACGATTTTTTATTTTCATTTTTCTGTTTTTTTCGCTCGCCGGTTTTTCCTCCGGGCAAGCTGTGACACTTCCTGCCTCGTGCCGGGAAATTCTGAACGAAAAACATCGCGGCTGGCGGTTTGCGAAAATTCTTCCTGAAATTCAGAAACATTTGCGCGAAACGGTCTCGTCGGACGACGCTCGCGGCGATTTAATCGCGGGCGATTGGAACGGCGACGGACGGCGCGATTACGCCGCACTGATCGAACACGGAACGTCGTATTCGAGCGACGGAAAGCCCGTTCTGACAAACGACGGCAAAATGTTGAAAAGAAAAGTTGCCGTGGCGTTTGTGCGAAACGGAAAATCATACGAGTATTTTCTGCTCGATGATTACGGCGATTATCTTTTGACCGAAAAAAAAGACACGCCGCTTTACGATTATTCGACGAAAAGCCGCCTGCGCTTTAAAACCGATACGATTTTCGCCGGAATTTGGGAAAAAGCCGGACGCAATTTCGTCTGGCATAAAAATAAGTTTATTTACTTTCAAACCAGCGATTAAAATTTGATTGAAACGAAATTTGAAAATTTTATGAACGCGATATCCTGGGTTTTTTCTTTGCTCACGGGCTTGATTTTAATCGTCGCCGCGCTCGTTGACGCATTTATTTTGATGTGGGGAATGGAGCATTTCAAAACGTCGGTGAAGCCATATGCTTACGCTTTGTTCGGCATTTTGAGCCTGGTAATCATTGTTATTGCTACTGCGGTTGCCGGACCAATAAGCCTTTGGGCGGCAAAAAAAATGTATCCGAACAATAGCGGGGCTGGTTTTTTAATTTGCTTGATTGGCGGCATCCTGGCGATAGTCGTCGGCGTCGGGGCGCTGTTCGTTTCAGCGCCATTGGTTTTGGCGATCTTTGACGATCCGCTTCCTCAAGCCGGGTCAATGATGCGCCTTAAATTTCCCGAAAAAACGAAGGTTGTTTACCATAGAGACCAAAACACGCAGACTTATGACACAAAATTAATCGTCAAGCTCGACGAACCCGGCTGGGAAGAGTTTCGCCGAAATTCGCTTTTCCAAACTCAAGAATTACGAATGGTCAGCGCCGACAACGCGCAAAACCCTCGAAATTGGCGGACGTTTGAAATCGCCGAAAGCCAAGCCCAAAGTTATCGGTGGGTGAATGTTGCCGAACCGGTGCTTTTGAAAGTTCTGGCGCGTCGCACCGACGACGGGCAAATTTACGTTTATCTTTTCCTGCAACGAAACGTAAAAATTTGATTTGCCGATTGATTTGGATTGTTTATGGAACGAATAGAGTTTTACAATTCGCCTTTGAAGTTAATCTGGCTTTTTTTCTTAAATTGTCTGATGGTTGCAGGGTGCTATTTTTGCACTACCTTTGACGAAATCACGCCGAAAATTTTCGGGTGGTTTGGCATCGCTTTTTTCGGGCTGGGGTTTTTCGTCATTCCGATTCGTATTTTTCAGACGCGCCGCCCGGAAATCGTCATTGACCGTCGGGGCGTCGAAGTTTTCAGTTGGAAATGCGGCTTAATCGCCTGGCAGGAAATCCGCCGCGTTTCCGTGTCAAACATTAACGGCAATCGTTTTCTGTCGCTTGAACTCACAGACCCGGAAAAATTTTACGCCCGCTTTAGTTCCGCTTATCGTACGGCGGCAAAATGGTCGCAAGCGGCGGGCTTCGACGATGCATCAATCGGCTTTACCGGCATGCGTCCTTCGATTGACGAAGCGGTAAGTTTCATCGCGCGTGTCGCGCCGGAAAAATTAATTTAGAGCGAAAAATCTTAAACAACGCCGCAGAACTATTTGATAAAAATTCGCGGCTTAAGCGCGAGAATCACGTTTTTACATCAACATCAACATCGGATTTTCGAGCATTTGCTTTAAAGTTTTCAAAAACTGCGCTCCCGTCGCCCCGTCAATCACGCGATGGTCGCACGACATTGTAACGCGCATCATATTCCGCACGACGATTTCTCCATCTCGCACAACAGGTTTCGGTTCCGATTTTCCGATTGCCAGAATTCCGGCTTCGGGCGGATTAATGATTGCGGTAAATTCTTCGATTCCAAACATTCCAAGATTTGAAATCGAAAAAGTTCCGCCGGTAAATTCTTCGGGTTTGAGCTTTTTATCACGGGCGCGTCCGGCAAGCTCTTTGACTTCCGCCGCGATTTGCGCGATGCCTTTTCCGTTTGCATTGCGAATAATCGGTGTAATCAAACCATCAGGAATTGCCACCGCGACGCCGATGTCGGCGCGTTCATAATAACGAATCGAACGGTCTTGATACGAAGCATTGACCTGCGGATGACGCATCAGAGCCGACGCGACCGTTTTGATAATTACATCGTTAATCGAAACCTTCTTTTCTTCCGGCAAAGCCGCATTGATTTGTTTGCGGAAATCAATTGCTTTATCCATCTCGACTTCGATTGTCAGATAGAAAGTCGGAATCGGACCGATAGATTCGGTCAGACGCGAAGCGATAGCGCGGCGCATTTGCGTCGTCGGCTCTTCGCGATAAGCGGATGCTCCCGCGATTTCGGCTTGTTGAAAGCCGGGAGCGGTTGGCGCTTGTTCTCGAATTTGCGGTTGTGCCTCGGGCTGAGCTTGCGGCGCGGCTTTTTGTCCCGCGATTGCGGCTTCAATATCGCGTTTGATAATTCGCCCGCCGGGACCTGAGCCTTGCAAATTATTCAAATTCAAACCCGCTTCAGCCGCCATTCGCGCGGCAATCGGCGAAACGATTAAACGTCCGTTTCCGCCTTCGGAAGGTTTCGATTCTGTTTGTTGAGACGCCACTTGACCTTGCTGCTCAGCGCCCGGACGCTGCGCGTCATAGCTGCGTCCGGCGGCTTCCGCCACTTCGGGCTTTTCGGAAATCGGCGCGCCCGTTTGCTGCGCTTGCGTTGAAGATTGCGGTTCGGTTTTTGTTTCGGCGGGTTTCGCCACGCTCGCGCCGTTTCCGCCGCCGATTTCAGCTAAAAGAGCGGAAATGTCTTCGCCTTCTTTGCCGGTAATCGCAATCGGATCGCCGAGCGGGACGGTTTCACCGTCACCTTTAAGGATTTTCAAAACAACGCCGTCCGTTAAAGCGGTCATTTCCATTGTCGCTTTATCGGTGTCAACTTCGGCGAGCGTTTCGCCATTTTTGAACGATTCGCCCTCTTTTTTCAGCCAACGCGCAATTTGCCCTTCTTCCATCGTCGGTGAAAGCTTGGGCATTAAAAATTTATCAGCCATAAATCAAATTATAAATCCTTCTCGGTCAACCCGGCTTGTTTCATTAAATATTTCAGCAAACCGGTTTTCAGCGGTTGATTGCCGTGAGCCGGCACGGAAATTCGCGCTTCGTTTCCGGTTTTGCCGTAAATGTAATGACTGCCTTGAACTCTTAACAAAATCCAACCGCTTTTCTCAAGCATTTTCGCAAAACTTTTGCCTGAAACCGATTTCATACGGCAATTTCCAAAACTTTGTCGGTTTCGGAAATTTGGACGGGCGAAATTTCGACCGACAGCCAGCCTTCGATAGCTTCATAAAGATTTTGCAGCAATTCTTCAAAAGTCTCGCCTTGCGTTGCGCAACCGGGAATTGCCGGAACTTCTGCCCAATAGCCGCCTTCTTCGGCTTCGTGAACCACAACCTTTAATTTCATAAATACGACACTTCTCTAACCGCCGCGATAATTTTTGGTACGTCCGGCAAAGCCGCCGCTTCGAGATTCTTCGCGTAAGGCATCGGCGCTTCCGCCGTCGAGATGCGTTTGACGGGAGCGTCAAGATAATCAAAAGCGCGTTCCATCACCTGATGCGAAATCTCCGCGCCGACCGAGGCGAAAGCGTGCGATTCTTCGACAATCACGAGCCGGTTCGTCTTTTTCACCGAATTGACAATCGTGTCAATGTCGAGCGGTTTAATCGTTCGCGGATCAATTACTTCAACGCTGCAAACGCCGTCTTTTTCGAGTTGTTCGGCGGCTTGAATCGCCAGCGGAACGGTCATTGAACGTGCAACAATCGTGCAGTCAGTTCCCTGGCGTTTTACATCGGCTACGCCGAGGGGAATCGTGAAATCTTCATCTTCCGGCACTTCGCCTTTGATGCCGTACATCCGTTCCTGCTCCATAAATATTACGGGATTGTCGTCGCGGATTGCTGATTTCAACAAACCCTTAGCGTCAGCCGGAGTCGAAGGCATCACGACTTTTAAGCCGGGAAAGTTGGCGTAAAACGCTTCGAGCGCCTGCGAGTGCTGGCTGGAAACTTGATAAGCCGAACCGTTCGGACCGCGAAAGACAATCGGAATCTTAAACTCACCGCCCGACATATAAAGCATTTTCGCGGCGTGGTTAATAATCTGGTCAGCGGCTAAGATGGAAAAATTAAACGTCATAAACTCGACGACAGGTCTTAAACCAGCCATCGCCGCGCCGACGCCCAAACCGGCAAAACCAAGCTCGGTAATCGGTGCGTCAACCACGCGCTTATCGCCGAATTCCTTCCACAAACCGCGCGTCACTTTGTAAGCGCCGTCGTACTGCGCAACTTCTTCGCCGATAATAAAAACGTTTTCGTCTCTGACAATTTCTTCGCGCAACGCTTGATTCAAAGCGTCTCTAATAGTTAAAACAGCCATAAATAATTAAGCGTAAACATCTGTAAATAAATCTGACTCATCCGGCAGCGGGCTTTCGTCTGCAAATTTGGTAGCTTTTTCAACCGTTTCTTTAGCACGGTTTTCCATTTCGTCAATTATGCCCGCGGAAATAACACCCGCTTCGGTCAGGCTGTGTTCAAACAACACAATCGGATCGCGCTCGCGGTATTTTTCAATTTCTGATTGCTCGCGGTATTTGCCGGGGTCGGACATCGAGTGTCCCATATAGCGGTAACAGCGCACTTCGAGAAGCGTCGGCTGCGATTCTTCGCGCGCTCTTTTAACTGCGCGTTCGACGGCTTCATAAACCGCCAGAACGTCCATTCCGTCAACAAATTCGCCAGCCATGCCGTAGCCTTCGGCTTTTTTCGAGACGCTGGCAATACTCATCGCGCGCGCCTGCGAAGTTCCCATTCCGTATTGGTTGTTTTCGCAGATATAGATAATCGGCAGATTCCAGAGCTGCGCCATATTCAAGGATTCGTGGAAAATGCCCTGATTAACCGCCGCTTCGCCGAAGAAACACAATGTTACTTGTCCGCTTTCTTTGTATTTCGCCGCATAAGCCATTCCGGTTCCGACTCCGATTTGCCCACCGACAATTCCGTGTCCGCCGTAAAGCTCGTGTTCGGCGCTAAAAAAGTGCATGGAGCCGCCTTTGCCTTTGACCGTGCCGGTAACTTTACCGTAAAGCTCCGCCATCACGCTTTCCGGCGAAACGCCGCGCGCCAGCGCATGGACGTGGTCGCGGTAGCTCGTAATCACCATATCTTTCGGGTCGAGCGCGGCGAAAGCGCCGATGGCGCAGGCTTCCTGCCCGATATAAAGGTGGCAAAAACCGCCGATTTTGCCGATGCGATAAACTTCGGCGCATTTTTCCTCGAATCTGCGCGAAAGAATCATCATTTCGAGCATTTCGAGTAGTTTTTCATTGCCGATTTTTTCAATAACCGATTTTTGATGCTCCTTGCGCTGTTCGTACTCGGCGTGAGCTTCTTCTCGATTAACTTCGTCTTTTGATTGTTCCGGGAAACCTTTGCGGGCGTAGAGCTTGGTTTCATCCGGTTTTGGCGTATCCTGTGTTTTCTGGGTTATTTGGGTTGCCGTTTCGCTCATTTTTTGTTCTAAACTATCCTCTGTAAGTTCGTCACCGTACAGATTTATCTTCTGAATCAAATGTAGTATTACCTAAAAAGTATAAGTGAAAAATGTTCGCTTGTGCAAAAAAGTTGCTATTTGAAGGAATTTTGCGAAAAAAATCACAAATTTGTGCGCAAGTTTTGACAAAAATGCAATTTTTCGATTGACTAAGTTATCGGAACATATTTATATTGTCATTCGTTCCCAAATCGCGGCAGATACCGGAAGAGGTGTTTGCTGCAAAAATAAATAGAAAATAAGAAAGTAAAACAGGAGAATAACAAAGATGAAAAAGACATTAGCTCTTTCGGGTATTTTAGCTTTGGCTGCGTTGGGATTTGCTTGCGAAAGCGGCAACACCAACACCGGCAACGCAAACGCTAACAGAAACGCCAACATGACGACCACTAACACGACGACTACAACCACAACTACGACCAACACCGGCACAATGACCAATACCGGCACAACCGGAACCAACACCGGTACAATGACCAACACCGGAACAACCGGAACCAATATGGGAAATTCGGGAACAACCGGAACCAATATGGGAAATTCGGGCAACATGGGTACCGGCAATGCTAACAGAGGCAACACTAACGGCGGCACCGGAGCCAACAGACCGTAGTTTGTTTGGTTAATTTAAAATAAAAGCGAAGGCTGAAATTTCAGCCTTCGCTTTTATTTTAAATTAACCAAACAAACTACGGTCTGTTGGCTCCGGTGCCGCCGTTAGTGTTGCCTCTGTTAGCATTGCCGGTACCCATGTTGCCCGAATTTCCCATATTGGTTCCGGTTGTTCCCGAATTTCCCATATTGGTTCCGGTTGTTCCGGTGTTGGTCATTGTACCGGTGTTGGTTCCGGTTGTGCCGGTATTGGTCATTGTGCCGGTGTTGGTCGTAGTTGTGGTTGTAGTCGTCGTGTTAGTGGTCGTCATGTTGGCGTTTCTGTTAGCGTTTGCGTTGCCGGTGTTGGTGTTGCCGCTTTCGCAAGCAAATCCCAACGCAGCCAAAGCTAAAATACCCGAAAGAGCTAATGTCTTTTTCATCTTTGTTATTCTCCTGTTTTACTTTCTTATTTTCTATTTATTTTTGCAGCAAACACCTCTTCCGGTATCTGCCGCGATTTGGGAACGAATGACAATATAAATATGTTCCGATAACTTAGTCAATCGAAAAATTGCATTTTTGTCAAAACTTGCGCACAAATTTGTGATTTTTTTCGCAAAATTCCTTCAAATAGCAACTTTTTTGCACAAGCGAACATTTTTCACTTATACTTTTTAGGTAATACTACATTTGATTCAGAAGATAAATCTGTACGGTGACGAACTTACAGAGGATAGTTTAGAACAAAAAATGAGCGAAACGGCAACCCAAATAACCCAGAAAACACAGGATACGCCAAAACCGGATGAAACCAAGCTCTACGCCCGCAAAGGTTTCCCGGAACAATCAAAAGACGAAGTTAATCGAGAAGAAGCTCACGCCGAGTACGAACAGCGCAAGGAGCATCAAAAATCGGTTATTGAAAAAATCGGCAATGAAAAACTACTCGAAATGCTCGAAATGATGATTCTTTCGCGCAGATTCGAGGAAAAATGCGCCGAAGTTTATCGCATCGGCAAAATCGGCGGTTTTTGCCACCTTTATATCGGGCAGGAAGCCTGCGCCATCGGCGCTTTCGCCGCGCTCGACCCGAAAGATATGGTGATTACGAGCTACCGCGACCACGTCCATGCGCTGGCGCGCGGCGTTTCGCCGGAAAGCGTGATGGCGGAGCTTTACGGTAAAGTTACCGGCACGGTCAAAGGCAAAGGCGGCTCCATGCACTTTTTTAGCGCCGAACACGAGCTTTACGGCGGACACGGAATTGTCGGTGGGCAAATCGGAGTCGGAACCGGAATGGCTTATGCGGCGAAATACAAAGAAAGCGGACAAGTAACATTGTGTTTCTTCGGCGAAGCGGCGGTTAATCAGGGCATTTTCCACGAATCCTTGAATATGGCGCAGCTCTGGAATCTGCCGATTATCTATATCTGCGAAAACAACCAATACGGAATGGGAACTTCGCAGGCGCGCGCGATGAGTATTGCCAGCGTCTCGAAAAAAGCCGAAGGCTACGGCATGGCTGGCGAATTTGTTGACGGAATGGACGTTCTGGCGGTTTATGAAGCCGTCGAACGCGCAGTTAAAAGAGCGCGCGAAGAATCGCAGCCGACGCTTCTCGAAGTGCGCTGTTACCGCTATATGGGACACTCGATGTCCGACCCCGGCAAATACCGCGAGCAATCAGAAATTGAAAAATACCGCGAGCGCGATCCGATTGTGTTGTTTGAACACAGCCTGACCGAAGCGGGTGTTATTTCCGCGGGCATAATTGACGAAATGGAAAACCGTGCTAAAGAAACGGTTGAAAAAGCTACCAAATTTGCAGACGAAAGCCCGCTGCCGGATGAGTCAGATTTATTTACAGATGTTTACGCTTAATTATTTATGGCTGTTTTAACTATTAGAGACGCTTTGAATCAAGCGTTGCGCGAAGAAATTGTCAGAGACGAAAACGTTTTTATTATCGGCGAAGAAGTTGCGCAGTACGACGGCGCTTACAAAGTGACGCGCGGTTTGTGGAAGGAATTCGGCGATAAGCGCGTGGTTGACGCACCGATTACCGAGCTTGGTTTTGCCGGTTTGGGCGTCGGCGCGGCGATGGCTGGTTTAAGACCTGTCGTCGAGTTTATGACGTTTAATTTTTCCATCTTAGCCGCTGACCAGATTATTAACCACGCCGCGAAAATGCTTTATATGTCGGGCGGTGAGTTTAAGATTCCGATTGTCTTTCGCGGTCCGAACGGTTCGGCTTATCAAGTTTCCAGCCAGCACTCGCAGGCGCTCGAAGCGTTTTACGCCAACTTTCCCGGCTTAAAAGTCGTGATGCCTTCGACTCCGGCTGACGCTAAGGGTTTGTTGAAATCAGCAATCCGCGACGACAATCCCGTAATATTTATGGAGCAGGAACGGATGTACGGCATCAAAGGCGAAGTGCCGGAAGATGAAGATTTCACGATTCCCCTCGGCGTAGCCGATGTAAAACGCCAGGGAACTGACTGCACGATTGTTGCACGTTCAATGACCGTTCCGCTGGCGATTCAAGCCGCCGAACAACTCGAAAAAGACGGCGTTTGCAGCGTTGAAGTAATTGATCCGCGAACGATTAAACCGCTCGACATTGACACGATTGTCAATTCGGTGAAAAAGACGAACCGGCTCGTGATTGTCGAAGAATCGCACGCTTTCGCCTCGGTCGGCGCGGAGATTTCGCATCAGGTGATGGAACGCGCTTTTGATTATCTTGACGCTCCCGTCAAACGCATCTCGACGGCGGAAGCGCCGATGCCTTACGCGAAGAATCTCGAAGCGGCGGCTTTGCCGGACGTACCAAAAATTATCGCGGCGGTTAGAGAAGTGTCGTATTTATGAAATTAAAGGTTGTGGTTCACGAAGCCGAAGAAGGCGGCTATTGGGCAGAAGTTCCGGCAATTCCCGGTTGCGCAACGCAAGGCGAGACTTTTGAAGAATTGCTGCAAAATCTTTATGAAGCTATCGAAGGCTGGCTGTCGGTCGAAATTTCGCCCGTCCAAATTTCCGAAACCGACAAAGTTTTGGAAATTGCCGTATGAAATCGGTTTCAGGCAAAAGTTTTGCGAAAATGCTTGAGAAAAGCGGTTGGATTTTGTTAAGAGTTCAAGGCAGTCATTACATTTACGGCAAAACCGGAAACGAAGCGCGAATTTCCGTGCCGGCTCACGGCAATCAACCGCTGAAAACCGGTTTGCTGAAATATTTAATGAAACAAGCCGGGTTGACCGAGAAGGATTTATAATTTGATTTATGGCTGATAAATTTTTAATGCCCAAGCTTTCACCGACGATGGAAGAAGGGCAAATTGCGCGTTGGCTGAAAAAAGAGGGCGAATCGTTCAAAAATGGCGAAACGCTCGCCGAAGTTGACACCGATAAAGCGACAATGGAAATGACCGCTTTAACGGACGGCGTTGTTTTGAAAATCCTTAAAGGTGACGGTGAAACCGTCCCGCTCGGCGATCCGATTGCGATTACCGGCAAAGAAGGCGAAGACATTTCCGCTCTTTTAGCTGAAATCGGCGGCGGAAACGGCGCGAGCGTGGCGAAACCCGCCGAAACAAAAACCGAACCGCAATCTTCAACGCAAGCGCAGCAAACGGGCGCGCCGATTTCCGAAAAGCCCGAAGTGGCGGAAGCCGCCGGACGCAGCTATGACGCGCAGCGTCCGGGCGCTGAGCAGCAAGGTCAAGTGGCGTCTCAACAAACAGAATCGAAACCTTCCGAAGGCGGAAACGGACGTTTAATCGTTTCGCCGATTGCCGCGCGAATGGCGGCTGAAGCGGGTTTGAATTTGAATAATTTGCAAGGCTCAGGTCCCGGCGGGCGAATTATCAAACGCGATATTGAAGCCGCAATCGCGGGACAAAAAGCCGCGCCGCAAGCTCAGCCCGAGGCACAACCGCAAATTCGAGAACAAGCGCCAACCGCTCCCGGCTTTCAACAAGCCGAAATCGCGGGAGCATCCGCTTATCGCGAAGAGCCGACGACGCAAATGCGCCGCGCTATCGCTTCGCGTCTGACCGAATCTATCGGTCCGATTCCGACTTTCTATCTGACAATCGAAGTCGAGATGGATAAAGCAATTGATTTCCGCAAACAAATCAATGCGGCTTTGCCGGAAGAAAAGAAGGTTTCGATTAACGATGTAATTATCAAAACGGTCGCGTCGGCTCTGATGCGTCATCCGCAGGTCAATGCTTCGTATCAAGACCGTTCGATTCGTTATTATGAACGCGCCGACATCGGCGTCGCGGTGGCAATTCCTGATGGTTTGATTACACCGATTATTCGCAATGCAAACGGAAAAGGCATCGCGCAAATCGCGGCGGAAGTCAAAGAGCTTGCCGGACGCGCCCGTGATAAAAAGCTCAAACCCGAAGAATTTACCGGCGGAACTTTTTCGATTTCAAATCTTGGAATGTTTGGAATCGAAGAATTTACCGCAATCATTAATCCGCCCGAAGCCGGAATTCTGGCAATCGGAAAATCGGAACCGAAACCTGTTGTGCGAGATGGAGAAATCGTCGTGCGGAATATGATGCGCGTTACAATGTCGTGCGACCATCGCGTGATTGACGGGGCGACGGGAGCGCAGTTTTTGAAAACTTTAAAGCAAATGCTCGAAAATCCGATGTTGATGTTGATGTAAAAACGTGATTCTCGCGCTTAAGCCGCGAATTTTTATCAAATAGTTCTGCGGCGTTGTTTAAGATTTTTCGCTCTAAATTAATTTTTCCGGCGCGACACGCGCGATGAAACTTACCGCTTCGTCAATCGAAGGACGCATGCCGGTAAAGCCGATTGATGCATCGTCGAAGCCCGCCGCTTGCGACCATTTTGCCGCCGTACGATAAGCGGAACTAAAGCGGGCGTAAAATTTTTCCGGGTCTGTGAGTTCAAGCGACAGAAAACGATTGCCGTTAATGTTTGACACGGAAACGCGGCGGATTTCCTGCCAGGCGATTAAGCCGCATTTCCAACTGAAAACTTCGACGCCCCGACGGTCAATGACGATTTCCGGGCGGCGCGTCTGAAAAATACGAATCGGAATGACGAAAAACCCCAGCCCGAAAAAAGCGATGCCAAACCACCCGAAAATTTTCGGCGTGATTTCGTCAAAGGTAGTGCAAAAATAGCACCCTGCAACCATCAGACAATTTAAGAAAAAAAGCCAGATTAACTTCAAAGGCGAATTGTAAAACTCTATTCGTTCCATAAACAATCCAAATCAATCGGCAAATCAAATTTTTACGTTTCGTTGCAGGAAAAGATAAACGTAAATTTGCCCGTCGTCGGTGCGACGCGCCAGAACTTTCAAAAGCACCGGTTCGGCAACATTCACCCACCGATAACTTTGGGCTTGGCTTTCGGCGATTTCAAACGTCCGCCAATTTCGAGGGTTTTGCGCGTTGTCGGCGCTGACCATTCGTAATTCTTGAGTTTGGAAAAGCGAATTTCGGCGAAACTCTTCCCAGCCGGGTTCGTCGAGCTTGACGATTAATTTTGTGTCATAAGTCTGCGTGTTTTGGTCTCTATGGTAAACAACCTTCGTTTTTTCGGGAAATTTAAGGCGCATCATTGACCCGGCTTGAGGAAGCGGATCGTCAAAGATCGCCAAAACCAATGGCGCTGAAACGAACAGCGCCCCGACGCCGACGACTATCGCCAGGATGCCGCCAATCAAGCAAATTAAAAAACCAGCCCCGCTATTGTTCGGATACATTTTTTTTGCCGCCCAAAGGCTTATTGGTCCGGCAACCGCAGTAGCAATAACAATGATTACCAGGCTCAAAATGCCGAACAAAGCGTAAGCATATGGCTTCACCGACGTTTTGAAATGCTCCATTCCCCACATCAAAATAAATGCGTCAACGAGCGCGGCGACGATTAAAATCAAGCCCGTGAGCAAAGAAAAAACCCAGGATATCGCGTTCATAAAATTTTCAAATTTCGTTTCAATCAAATTTTAATCGCTGGTTTGAAAGTAAATAAACTTATTTTTATGCCAGACGAAATTGCGTCCGGCTTTTTCCCAAATTCCGGCGAAAATCGTATCGGTTTTAAAGCGCAGGCGGCTTTTCGTCGAATAATCGTAAAGCGGCGTGTCTTTTTTTTCGGTCAAAAGATAATCGCCGTAATCATCGAGCAGAAAATACTCGTATGATTTTCCGTTTCGCACAAACGCCACGGCAACTTTTCTTTTCAACATTTTGCCGTCGTTTGTCAGAACGGGCTTTCCGTCGCTCGAATACGACGTTCCGTGTTCGATCAGTGCGGCGTAATCGCGCCGTCCGTCGCCGTTCCAATCGCCCGCGATTAAATCGCCGCGAGCGTCGTCCGACGAGACCGTTTCGCGCAAATGTTTCTGAATTTCAGGAAGAATTTTCGCAAACCGCCAGCCGCGATGTTTTTCGTTCAGAATTTCCCGGCACGAGGCAGGAAGTGTCACAGCTTGCCCGGAGGAAAAACCGGCGAGCGAAAAAAACAGAAAAATGAAAATAAAAAATCGTTTCATAAAAAACTTCTCGCGCCGGACTGGTTATTTGTTCACTCTTTCCAACAAATCTTTTCCCATTCACGGAAAATCGCCGCCGCTTTTTCATTCGGCGTTTCGTTGAAATACTCGAATTGCTTTAACGAATTTTCGGAAACAGGCATGTGAATTTCCTAAAGATGAGATTGGAATTATTGCAGTAGTAATATAACCTTTGGACTAAAACTTGTAAAATGAAATCTCAACGTTAGAACTACATTAAATCAACTATATTCAACAAAAAAGCGAGATTTGGAATCCCGCTTTTTTTATTCTCGAAATCAGTTTTCGTCTTCCGTTTTCGGTTTTTCCAAAGCTGTGTCTTCCAGACTTTTAGTATTAATTACGCGGCGCTTCCGCGTTTGCGGAGAGCTTGCGGGTGTTTCATTTGAGTCTGCCCATTGGTTAGGCGTGATTTCCGGTTCGGTTTTTGTGGTTGCCGTATATTTTGATTTTCTTGAGTTTTTCGCGCCTGAGACTCGTTTTGTTTGATTAATAGTTTTATTTTCTTTAACCAAAGGTTGCGAAATCTGTTCGGTTGCGGATTTTGCAGCCCTGACTGTAGGAACGGTTTTGATTTTCAAAGCCCACAGCGAAAAGGCGAAGACGGTAATTAAAGCAGCTAAAGCCATTATTAAAAACGTTTGGCGCGGCTCGCGAATCGTTTCAAATTTCGGCGAGGATTCTGCAAATCGTTGTTTGCTGAGGCTTATTTTGAGTTTTCCGTTTTCCGGTTGAATTTCGGTCGCCAAAAGCTCTTTTCTTTTTCCGATGAAAATATGTTCTTCGACGACATTTGTTTGAATTTTATTGACCGTTTCGTGCGAGCGGATTTGAGCTTCGGCTAAAAGTTTTCTCATTTCCGAGGCGGACGCGGGGCGATTGTTTCGTTCAAGCTCCAGAGCCTGTTGTAGAACGTTGGAAACCGGAAGTGAGACTTGCAGGTTAAGCTGTTCAATAGGTTGCAGAATGTCAGGCTGTCCAGACCAAACGGCAGCGGCGCGCGTCGGAGCGTTTTTCGGCAAACGTTTTGTCAGTAGCTGATAAAGAGTTGCGCCCAGAGCGTATAAATCGGTTCGCGCGTCGGTCCCGGCGCGCAAAATCGCTTCGACTTTTTCGCTCGAATTAACTGACAAAACTGCATGATAATTGGCGTCGGCGCGCAAAACCTGTTCGAGCGGCGCGTATTGCAAAGTTGCGGCGAGACTGCCGACGGTTGTGACTGACGCTGCGTCGCCGAGGTTATTTTTGGCAATTCCGAAATCGAGCAGCTTGATGCGATTGTGCGGCGTCAGCTTTAAATTTGCGGGCTTGATGTCGCGGTGAATGATTTTTTGCGAATGAAGATAATCGAGCGCGTCCAGAATCTGGTCAGCCCAATCTAAAACCTGCGCTTCGGCAAAAGGCTCGACGCGAGTTGCGAGCATTCCCGCCAAATCGTCGCCGCGAACAAGCTCCATCACCAGAAAACAGCCATCGCCTTCGGTGAAATAATCAATTACGCAGGGAAAAGCGTCGTGCGCGGTGTTCGCCAGCAATTCGGCTTCGCGTTCAAAAGCGCGGCGCGTGTCAATCGAATCGGCGAAAGTTTCTTTGAGAGCAACCGCTCGATTTTTAAGCCGCGTGTCTTCGGCTTCGTAAACCGCGCCCATTCCGCCGCTTCCTAAACGGCGCGAGATGCGGTAGCGCCCGTCCAACACCGTGCCTTTCGGCAAAGGCGTTCGCTTTTGCATATTTAATTTTCCTGCCTTTTTTATACGGGGAGTTTTTTCGTGTCGCTATCTTACTCGGTAACAGTCCGCCTGACAACAAAAACCTGACAGTTTCGGACGATTTTGTTAGCATTTCAATTTAAACAGATGGAAAAATCTTCTACGTCTCCTCTCGCGCCGCATTATGCGTTGTTGGGCGTGCAATTGATGTTCGGTTCGTTTCCGGTAGCTGGAAAAATCGCGCTTCAGGCTTTTCCCAGCTTTACCATTGTCGGCTTCAGGGTTGCGGGTGCGGCGGTCGCTTTTTTGGCTTTGCAGCTATTAACCGGAACTTTACGTCTTGAGCGCCACAGCGATTACTGGCGTTTGGCGCTTTATGCGATGCTCGGCGTGACTTTCAATCAAATTCTTTCCGTCACCGGTCTGTCTCTGACAACGGCGAGCAATTCGGCTCTGCTGGCGGCGATGATGCCGGTTTTTGTGGCGATTATCAGCAGCATTTTCGGTTTCGATAAATTGAATTGGTATAAAGCGGGCGGAATTCTAATTGCAGCGTCGGGCGTGATTTATCTAATCAATCCGGCGCAAGCCGATTTCTCCGCTCAGCATATCAAGGGCGATTTAATGATTGTAATTAACGGGTTGTGCTACGCGGCGTATCTCGCCATTTCAAAAGATACTATTGCGCGCAACGGCGCGCTGCGCTCTCTGGCGTGGCTGTTTTTGTTTGGCAGCGTAATTTGCGTTCCGCTCGGCGCGTATTCATTTTCAAGCGTTGATTCATCTCAAGTCGGCACCACCGCTTGGTTGACCCTCGCGTATATTGTACTGATTCCGACAATCGGCGCTTATTATCTGAACGCCTGGGCGCTCGCGCGGGTTTCTCCTTCGACTGTCGCTGTTTACATTTATTTGCAGCCGCTGATCGGATTTTTGCTTGCCGTTCTCTTTCTCGGCGAACCTTTTACTTCCAAATCCATTATCGCAGCCGCTCTTATTTTTGTCGGCGTGTTTTTTGTAACCAGAAAAACCGATTGGGAGAAAAACCGAATCCTCCACACGACTTCGCCTTAAACTTGATAAGCGACGCGCCCGCCGACTATGGTTAAAACGACGTTTCCGTCACGGTCGAGAGCGGTTAAATCGGCTCGTTTGCCGATTTCGATTGAGCCGTATTCGGCTTCAACTCCCAAAACCCGCGCCGGATTCAAACCAGCCATTCGCGAAACTTCGACCGGCGAAAAACCGAGCTTTAACATCATCCGCGCGGCATCTAGCATTGTGATTACGCTGCCGGCGATGCTGCCGCGCTCGTTTTCGGTTTTTCCATTTTTTACCGATATTTTCTCGCCCCAAATCTCAAACTCGCCGTCGCCGAGACCTGCGGGCGAAACCGCATCCGAGATCAAGACGGTTTTTGCGGGCGTTTTCGTGCGGGCTGCAAAATGCAGCATCGGCGGCGCGACGTGAACGCCGTCCGCGATAATGTCGAAAGTCACGTTTTCATTGCTCAATCCCCAGCCGACGACGCCCGTTTCGCGGTGATGCAATCCGGTCATCGCGTTAAAGAAATGCGTGAGATGTCGCGCGCCGACAGTTAAAGCTGCGTCTAAGGTTTCGACATCGGCTCGCGTATGCCCGATTGAAACGATCCAATTTTCCTCGCGCAGTTTTTTAATCAGTTCAATTCCGCCCTCTATTTCCGGCGCGAGCGTAGTTAAATGAACGGCATTTTCGGCGAAAAGTCGAGGCAAATTGATTTCGCCCGTAAAGGTGCGAAAATACCGGGTTCGCAATGCGCCGCATTGTTTTTCACTGACAAAAGGTCCTTCATAATGCACTCCTAAAGCGCGTGCATTTGCTGATTCGCCCTCGTCTTGAGTTCTGATCAGCTCGTCAATTGCGGTGATTGATTTTCGATAATTTTCCGAAGTATCCGGGACAAGCGACGGCAACCAAGCCGTAACTCCCTTTTCGACTAAAAACTTTGCGGCTCTACGCAAACCGTCTGCATCAGCCTCGTTCGCGTCAACGCCGATTGCTCCGTGAATATGAATGTCAATAAAACCGGGGAAAACTCGCGCGCCGCTCAAATCCAGAACCTTTGCCGAATCTCGTTCTTCGCCGTTAACCTGCGCGATTTTCCCGTCGGAAATCAAAAGCGAGCCGTTTTCAATTTCCTTGTCCGGCAACACTAATCGAGCGTTTTTCAAATACAAATCAAACATATTTTCTGGATTATAAGAGAAAAAAGAAGCGAAGGTAAGTATTCGCTGTTTAATCCGAAAGAAATTGACTTTTCAAAACTAAAATAAAAAACTCGCCTAAATTTCTCCAGGCGAGTTCAAGTTACAGATTCCGATTCCTTAGAAAAGAATCCTAAATCCAAATCGCACTGTTCTAGGCGATTGATAAAGCTGCGCCATCTTATAACGTTTATCGAGCGCATCAGTGGTAGTGGCTAGGTGGTTCAGTATAGGTTGCAGCAACGCACCCGACGTATATCCATTAGCATATAGCGATGCGCGTTGCCCGGCAGTAGCAGTCGGAAACAAAGCCGCATCATTTGGTCTGCCGGTGGTCGTATTCATCGTGGAGTAAATACCCGTTACTGTTGCCTGATCCCAAAGATTCAAAAAGTTGAGATCGGCAACTAAAGTAAACCGATTATCCCTTCCAAATCTATAGCGGTGTGTAACAGCAAGATCCGTCTGAGAAAAGACCGGTGTTCGTCCCAGATCGCCGCGACAATAAAATATCTGGGGAGTTACGCTGGATTGACCGTAAATGGATGTTGTTTGAGGCGTTCCCGAAGTGACGGTTTGGAATGCCGAAATTTCGGTTGAATTTGTTTGGCTTCCCATCCAATTAAAGATATAGGCGCCGTAAGCGTTAAAGACGTGCGGTCTATCGGTCGGGAGCCGACCGTTGTCCGGCTTGCCTTCGGCGGTAAATCCGATGAACGGCAAGTCAAACGCACGACTAACTCCGGGCGCAAGCCGTCCGGTAACCAAATGTGCTTCATCAGAGCTAGCCAAACCGGTGTAATTACCGTATAACCTGCTAAACGTGTAGTTTGCATTGAAATACCAGCTCTTCGATAAACGCTTTTCCAGTACGAATTCCAAGCCGTCATAGCGGCGTTGCGGTCTCGTTGATTTGGCATATCCTAATGCCTGAAGCGTTTCCAGGTGAAGTCCTCTCCCGGGATTGCCGATGATGTAAGCTTCGCTGCCAGCCGCGTTGACTATACCCGCATCTTCAACCGCTTCATCTACATTCTTAAATGTATAACGAACCCGGAAAACATAATTTTGACTCAACTGTTGTTCTGCCCCAACCGTGAATTCCGTTTGCTGAAAAGGACTAAGATTCTTGTCAACGGCTCCGCTGGTAAATGCCGAAGCGCCCGGTTCGTTTGCGTTTACCCGCAGGTTTCTTTGACACCTGCTTCGGGCGCCTGATGTGATAAAACCTGTCGAAGGACAAACGCTCGGTCCGGTGAATCCGCCGACGACGTTACCGATATTAAAGCTCGTCGAAAGGTCGCTGGGGAAAATCTCGAAATAATCTTCAAGGAATATATCTCCTCCGAACAAACCGCGCGGAAGCGCAAATTTTACCCGGTCGAAGAAGCGACCGTAGCTGGCGAAAATCTTCGTCTTGCCATCGCCTGAAACATCGAGGGCAAATCCAAGACGCGGCGCAATCTTGTCACCCCAGCCAAAATCGACTCCACTGGGAATACCATTGAATGTAGGCAAATTCTCTTTTTCGACTCGAACGCCCAAATTCAAAGTCAAACGATTAATTGGCTGCCATTTATCCTGAATAAAAATACCCTGACTTAGATTTGATCCCTGTCCACGGGTTCCCGTCCGCGTAAAAGACCCAGTCCCAATCGCGCCGGGCGTGGCAGTTACGCCGGGTTGAATGCTTGAGATTAAATTAGTCGGTCCTATAAAAAAGCGTAATACCCCGATTGCGTTATTACCCTGTTGGACATCGTTAAGGATTGTGTACCTCTGATACCCGCCCTTCAATTCGTGCCTTCCGCCAACGTCGAATATGGTTGTACCGGAAAATTCGTATGATTCCCGAATTGAAACGTCTTTTACTGTAATGGAACTAGCCCCGGTTGTGGAACAAGGAAAACTGGCGCTACTAACACCCTGACCATAGTTACAAGCGGCAATTTGAACTGCGGTGGGGACAAAATAGTTGCCGAGTTTTTCGTTTAGAAAACCGCGAGAGTAGCGCCCGTCAATTACGATGTTGCTTGTAGGCGTATAAACGCCGGACACATTTACAACATTCGAGTTTTGTCGTCCGCCCTGCAGGGATGTATATTGATTTCCCCTCAATATGCCAATGTTGCCGCCGAAATTTGCAGTCGGCACATTGGTGAAACCGAAGGCTGTCGATGTAACGTTTGAGAAGGACGTTCCGGGAATGCTTCCTTCCTGAATTACAGGATTCCAAAGGAAACTACCTGTTAATCTCAGATTATTAAATGGATTAGCATCAAGACGAGCAAACGCATATTCGTATTTGGTCTTTCTGCTATATCTTTCGCTGGCGATGAAAGTTCGCGTGGCAGCCGACGCGAGGGTGAAATACTGCGTATCCACTTCAGTGTTGTAAACCTGCGGACTGTAACTAGCGAAATACCAAAGCTTGTTTTTGATGATCGGACCGCTAAGATTGGCAGTCGGGAAAAAATTTACTCCCTCTTCCTTTGCGGGGTTGAAATATTCCGGGCTTCGGGAAAAGGGACCGGCGGCGGCAGTATTTCCTGCCAAGAGAGGACGTGGATTGCCGTTAAATTGCGGCGTTTCAAATTGCAAGCCGAACTCTCCGCGCAAGTTATTGTTGCCGCCTCGTGTGACGACGCTGACCACACCGCCCGTGGCACCGCCAAACGCCGCCTCGAAACCGCTCGATTTCACTTGTACTTCCTGCACAAGTTGAGTCGGAATGTTGTAGGTTTCGTTCAGAGTTCCCGTACGATAATTGGTCACTTCCTGTCCGTCTATCACAAAAACGTTTTCGGCACCGGAAGCGCCGTCAACGGAAAATCCGCCGGAACGGCTTTCGGGGCGCGTGCCCGGAACGGTTCTTAAAAGACTCGTAAAACCGGTGCTTTTCGGCAAAAGCTCGATTTTTTGCGCATTGATGGTTGTTTGAATTGCAGTACTGGTTGTATCAACCGGCGGCGCGTCAGCGGAGCTGACATCAACAGTCGTCACATTTGAGCCGGGATTGACGGTAATGTCCAACTGCGTATTCCGCCCGATAGCGACCGATACGTTTTCGTATCTGGCTTCGGCGAATCCGCCGGTTGGCGAAGTAACAACGTCGTAGCTTCCCGGCGGAACTTGCAGGACGCGGAAAAATCCGTCGTCATTGGTCGTAAGTGTCCGCCTAAATCCCGTCGCCGTCCCGGTCGTGGTCGTCCCGGAGGCGCTTTCCCTCGCACTGGCAATGGTTACAGTTACGTTCGGAACAACGGCTCCTGCCGAATCTTTTACGTAACCTTCGATCCCGCCGGTAGTTTCTTGTCCGAAAGCCGTCGCTGACAGACAAAAAACAAGCGACAAGAGCAGTTTTATCAACATTAAATTCTTTTTCATTTTTTTTCTCCGTAGATGAAATCTAAAGTTACCCAGTCCTAATGACTTATTACCGCTTGTCGGAGGATTTGCCGCTGCTCGCTCTCGAATATTCGTGCGCGCCGGCACTTTTTATGAAAGGATAAGTTATCGTTTTGAGAAAATCGTTTACTTTGATAAAGCAACTATCTTTTTCTCAAAAAGTTAACTATTAATCTTAAGCCTGTAACTATTGTCTAGCTAAAGGCTTAAGATTATTTCAAACAAACTAAAATTTAGAAGCTAAACTTCGCTCCAAACTGCATTGTTCGCGGATCGCGCGTACTAATCGCTTGTCCGAAGGTTGCAGCCGTAACGTTCGTACTAAGACCTCTAAAATTCGTATGATTTAAAAGGTTAAAGACCTCACCGCGAAGCTGTAAGCGAACGGTTTCGCCGAAACGAAGGTTTTTCGCCAGCGTAAAGTCAATACGGAATGTATTTGGACCGTGAATAACGCCGCGCGGTGAATTGCCGACGGTATTTGATAACCCGGTTGCGGGCGTTGTCACGTTAGTTTGAAAACAGCTAGTGTCAAACCAGCGTTCCGGCGTGCGCGGGGCATTTTCGTTCGGATTGCACGTAATATTAGGTCTTGCAACCGTTGTCGGCGGCGAAATAATACCCAAGCCTGCCGGATCGTAGTTTGAGGTTGTGACGGTAAAAGGCAATCCGGTGTTGAAGACAACGATTCCGGATGCTTGCCAGCCACCCAAAACTTTTCCAATCAAACCTTGCTGATCCTGATAAAACGGCAGCTCATAAATATAGTTTGTGGTAAAGATATGTCTGCGGTCGAGCGCAGCACGACCTTTATCGAAACTAATATCATACGAGTTTATGGGAGCTGCCGAACGGTCGTTCTGGTTATCGGTTAAATTCTTCGACCAGGTATATGCAACGTTTAATTGCGAAGCGCCGGAGAAACGGTGTTGCCCGGAGAATTGCAGACTGTGGTAGTTAGAATTGAACCGGGGCTGAACCATCGTAACTGCTCTATAGCCTCTAAAGGGGCGAATCTGGTCGAGGACGGTCGAAGCAGCGGCGGAAGTAAATACCGTACCTGCCGTTTGGCAAGCCGCGAGCGTCGGATTCGGACCACCGATATAAGTCGTGCCTGTGGCACAAGTTGAATTTATTGCTTGTCCGGGACGAAGCAGGTTTAATTCAAACGACCCGATAAGATGTGTTCCCTTAGAACCGTAATAACCAACTGTAACAACTGTGTTTTTGGTTAACTGTTGTTGCAGGTCTAAAGACCAGTGCTGCATATACGGAGTTTTCCAGTTCGGCTGAATTGCGCGAAGCGATTGAGATAACCCGAAAGCTCCTGTTTGACAAAGCCCGTTCGGATCAGGGTTGTCGAGTCTTGTACCTGTGACGGTACAATTTTGCTGATACGGTGAATTGTTACCGATGTGCTGCAAGAACATACCGTTTAAAATTTGTTCATGGTAAATTCCGTAGCCGGTGCGAATAGAAGTTTGACCTTTCCCGAACGGGTCCCAGGCGAGACCGATGCGCGGCGCAAAATCGTTTTTAGGAACATCAACGACATACTTACCATACGGTGAGCGAGTCGGCGTACAGTTTGGCAATGTCGTATAATTTTGATCATTAACAATTATACCGTTGCAAAGATTCGGAATATTACCGAATTCGTTGGCGGTAGTGATGCGAACACCGGCACCGGTTACAAACGGTGCTAGGCGCGGATCGAAAAGCTCCGGAACGAAATTCGTCAAACGTCCGTTCTGGTCATACGGCGAACCGAAGTACGAATATCGGACGCCGTAATAAAGAGTCAAATTGCTGCGAATCTTCCATTCATCCTGAGCAAATGCTTCAAACGCCTGTTGTCGCAGGTCGGCAGTGTAATCAAATCTAGCTTGCGCGAAAGTAACGTTAGTTCCGAGCAGGAAGTTGGCAAATTGCTGTTGGGTTGCCGAACCGCCTGTCGCAATAGTATTTCCTGTCGAACCCGGCGTATTGAAACCGCTAAAAGAGCCTTCGTTATTGCCTGCGAGAGCATTTTCGTTTTTGCGGTATTTAGAATACATCGCGCCATACTTCATCGTATGATTTCCGAGAATCCATGTAGCCGAACCGCTTATGTTGCCTTTCCATGAAAAGTTGTCATAAGGTCCGAAGCCAACCAGATTGCTGAACGTACCTGCTGCAAAACTCACGCTCGGAACGCGGTCGCGGACATTGGTATATGCCAAGGGCGGAGTAATCGGCGAGTTGGATAGAGCTAACAGCCCGACATTGCTGCTTTTAATTGCTCCGTATCCGAAATTGTAACGCCCCTCGACGATGAAATTCGAAGAAACTGCGTATGTTGATTGAATTGTATGCGTTCTACCCGGTGAATCGGTTTTGGTTGTCGAAACAAACGGAATACCGGAACCGGACGAGAAGATAGCATTTGCGTCTAATGTCGGAATCGAGTCGCGTTGAAAACGGTAAAAAGCCGACCATTTATCGTTGAAGCTATGATCAATTTTGATGATTTCCTGTTGGAAATCGGCTTCGTTCGGAGTCGGATAGTTTAAAGAGAAGGTTGCCGGAGTAGTGGGTGCCGGAATGTTTCTGAAAATAGAATTAACGTATTGCTGTGCTACCGGATTAATCGGTCGCACGCTTGAAAGCGGTGTATTAGCCGGCAGAACCGTCGTACAAGTGGTTCCGGTCGTTTGCAAACAAATCGGAACACGGAAAACCCCGTTCAGCAGCGCGGCGTCAGGCACCGTTGAAAATAAGGTTGGGGAACGGCGGTCGCGGCGACGTTCCTCGGAAAAGAAGAAAAACGTTCGCTCATATCGCTTAATGGTCGGACCGCCTTCGCCGAAGCCTAGAAAATAAACCGGACCTCCGAGCGTTCCGCCATAGTTAACATATCGAAACGGCTTGCGTCTGGCTTTGCCGTTGGAATCTAAACCGACCGGAGCAATTTGATTACTGAAATAATCATTGGCGTTAAAGATTTCGTTGCGGACAAAACCGAAAATGCTGCCGCGAAAATCTTTCGTGCCCGAGCGCGTAATAACGTTAACTTGTCCGCCGCCGCTTCTGCCGGATTCAGCCGGGTAAAGCGAGCGCAAGACACGAAACTCTCCTATGGAATCAACGCTCGGATAAGCCTGAATGGTTAAGTTCGATCCCCTATCGGTGATGTCCGCGCCGTCAACCGTAAAGGTGTTTTGGCTCGAACGCGCACCGTTAACCGAAAGCTGGATAGTATTTGGCTGGCTGCCTTGGGCGGTTGTGGCGGTCGAACCGTTCTCAAAGCCGACAGCAGTCGTTCCCGTGTAAACCTGATCGGAAAGATCGCTGGAGACGCCGGGCGCGAGCGCTACAAGTTGTGCAAAGTTACGATTATTAATGGGAATTTCCCGGACCTGGTCGCCGCTAATAACAGTTCCGGAAGTAGGCGTATTTAATTCGACCGTCAACGCATCGGCTTCGACTGTTACGGTTTCGGTAACATTTCCGGCTTCGAGCGTTATATCAACAGTACGGCGTTGACCGACATCCAGTTTAACGTCGGTTTGAACCGCTTTTTTAAAATTCGGGGACTCTACGGTAACTTGATAAACGCTAACAGGTAAACTCGGTACTGAATAAGCCCCTTCGTCATTAGTTTCGACGGTTCTTATAACAATATTGTTTTTACTAGGGTCTGTAATTGAAACTGTCGCACCGGGAACTGCTGCGCCGTTTGGGTCTCGCACGGTACCGACGAGACTGCCGGTAATTTCTTGGGCTAAAGCTGCGCTGCTCAGGACAAAAGCCAACACCAATGTTGTTCCTGCAACGCTCATTGTTTTTTTCAAAAGGTTTTTCATAATTTACTCACCAGAAATTTAATAGTCAGAAAAACTGATGCTTTGCTCTTTTGCGATTAGAATCACTGATAGCTACTTTCGCATTTCGAGCAACCGGCGCGTTTGGGTGAAACGCCCCATTTTGTCTTCAAAACCGTAGAAAATCGGAAAATCTCGTACGGCAAATTTATCTTTTTTCAAAAAGTTGTTGAGAATTTTGGATATTTCACCAAATTTTCGTTGCTTTGAATCCACAAAAAACTCGGATGAGCAAGCGTCTCGCGCGATTTAAGCGGCGAGATTGTAACATTTTTTTAAGAAACAACGAAAATTAAATTTCAATTCCAAATTATTAAAGCAAAAACCGTGCGCGGGGCTATTAAACAGCACCGCGCACGCACCCGTTGCTTTGCAAATCAGAAAACGTAGCGCAGCGAGAACTGGACGTTGCGCGGCAAGTAGGTGGCGGCTTCTCCCAAAATTCGTCCGAAATTAACGCTCGCTAAATCGGGATTCGGAAATCCGTACTGCACTTTGTTGAAAGCATTAAATAAATCAGCGCGAAAAACAATTCGATGATTCGATTGCTCGCCAAACGGCAACCGGAAGGTCTTGTAAAAACTCAAATCAACGTTGTTTGTGCCGTCAATGTAAAAAGTGTTGCGCCCCAAAATGCAGCAGCCGTAATCATTGACGACAGGAGCGCGAAAAGCCTCGCGCGGCAGCGATGCGACCGAGGTTTCCGGGTTGTTAATACGCCTGCCCAGAATTGACGGGTCAGCCAGAGCCGGGCGAATCTCGGTAAATCCGTCAAAGTTCAAATCGCCGAAACCGCCGCTGTTAATAACGGTGAACGGCGTTCCGTGCGCGAATTTCCAGACCGCGGAAATGTTCCAACCGCCCAAAATTTGTCCGACGAAATCGGTTCGATTGTTGAAGAACGGCGATTGGTAAGCGGCAAATAAGGTAAAGCGGTGCGGCGTGTGAAAGCGCGATAAAGCTCGTGATTGGCGCGAGTCGGGACCATTGACGTTCGAGTCTCCGGCGCCGACGGTAGTCGCTTCCGAAGTCGTGTCAATCGCTTTGCTCCAGGTATAAGCCGCGCTCGCCGAAAGTCTGCGGCTCAGGCGTTTTTTGTATTCGATTTGCAAACCGTTGTAATAACTCCACGCTCCGTTTGCAACAATCGTGTTTGTGCCGAAACGCCCGTCGGGGCGGCGTTCGTTGATGCGCGGCACACGAAAACTGTATTCGTTTGCGGCGAGCGGCACGGCGACCGGACAAAGCGTGGTCGGATTAAGTCCGGTCAATCCGGTTCCGGCGCATTGCACGTCAGCCGCCGGACGAAGCGTCTGCCCGCGCACATCGGTGCGGCGCGGGTCTGTTGCGGGAAGCGTCGTGCCGTAAAGCACGTTCGGCGCGTTGTTTGGATGATTGGCGACGAGAACGCCGTTCGGGTCGTTTAAAGGCAGATTGCCCTGCGTATAGCGCAGCAAGCCGATGCCGCGATTGCCCGAATAAGTAAATCGAACGCTTGATTTAAACGGCAGCTCGCGCTCGTAAGACAAAGTCCACTGCTGTGTATAAGGCATTTCCAATTCCGGGTTGACCTGTACTTCGGTATATCGAGCCGAAGGAGGCGCTCCGGGTGTAAAAACGAATCCGTTTGTCGGGTCGGCGAGATTTGAGCTGTTGCTGAAACCGAGTTGGACGGCGTTTGGCGGATTGAATCTGACGGAAGCGCCGGTTTGCGAAAACACCGATTGGAAAATGCGCCCGTGATAAATGCCGTAACCGCCGCGAATCGAAGATTGTCCGCTTTCGCCGAACAACGTATTTAAAATTCCGCTCTTAAAACCCGGACTGTATGCGAAACCGACGCGCGGCTCGTAATTGTCTTTGTCCGCGCCGTAAACGTAATTGATGCGATTTTCGACTTCGCGCGCAGCCGCCACGTATTCATAGCGGAAACCGAGATTAAAGGTCAGATTGCTTCTGATTTTCCAATTGTCTTCGGCGTAAAAATTGTATTCGCGCAAGCGGTTTTCGAGAAAAAACGGTCCGAAGCCTTTTGTGTAAGTCGTCACGCAGCCGTTTAAGAAAGCGTTATACGCCGTGCCGTAATTCGTTCCGCCGCAGGTTGCGGTAAAATTATAAAAACCGCGCGAAAAACTGTCGGCTAAATCGTCGAGCGCGGACGGGCGAATGTCTGTGCCGACTTTGACGAAATGGCTGTTAAAAAGAATTGTCGAAAGGTTATAAACAAACTGATTATCGGTTTGATAACGGTTGATCGGAAACTGACCGGCGTTGCCGATAATCGAGCCGGAAACCGGAGAGCCGACAAAACGGATAATCGGCGTGTCGTTTCCGCCTTTGATCCCGACCAGAGTCGTACGCAAGCCTAATCCGTAGCGAAACTCGCCAACGGTTTGATTCGAGAAAAGATGCGTCCAGGTGACACCGAGATTTTGCTGTTTATTGTTTTGCAGCGTAGCCTCGCCGATGATGATGTCTTCGTTATCAAAAATCTGGCGGGTGTATTGGTAACGAGCAGTCACCGTATCGGATTCTCGCGGATTCCAATCGAGCCGTGCAGAATAATCATCGAGCGGGCGATTGAAACCGACTTGTCCGGCATAAGTGCGCGCGCTGCGCGAATCGTTCGGCACCAGACTTGTCGGAAAGCGATCAATCACCGATTGAATGAAAGCGCGGTTGCCGGGCGTGTTGTTTGCGGGAGTTTGCGCAAACCAGCTTGCCGAATTGCGCTCGCTCGCCAGAAACAAATCGCGCGTGTAATTGAGCGCGCCGCTTTCTCTCTTTTGGTCGAAGCTGGCAAAGCCGAACAATTTGTTTTTGAAAATCGGAAATCCGACAACAAAACCGTATTGATTGCGGCGATTAACCGGCTTTGAAACGGCGGTCGAGAAATGTCGTTTGGCATTGAGAGCGCTGTCGTTGTGATAAATATAGGCTTCGCCGTCAATTTTGTTTGTGCCGTTTTTAGTCTGCACCAGAACGACCGCGCCGTAACCGCGTCCGAATTCGGCGGTAAAATTGTTGGTCAAAACCTGAAATTCTTTGATTGTCGCGAGCGATGCGCCCTGCCGGTTTTGATTTTCCGACGAATCGTCGTTGTTCACGCCGTTGATTTGAAAAGTGGCTCCGCGCGATCCCGTGCCGTTAAAGTTTATCGAAGACCCGGAAGAAGCCGTCGGATTGTTTTGCCCGGAAGTCGGGTTTTCCTGATAACCTGTAAAAGTTTCGGCAAGCGTTAAAAAGTTTCCTTGATTAAACGTCGGTTTGGCTTCAATCTCGCGTTCGGTCAAAGTACCTTTAACTTCCGAGTTCGTTGTGTTAATCGGCGGCGGCTCGTCCGTAATAACGACTTCGGCGCTAACCGATGGGTCAAGCGTAAAATCAACCTGCGCTGTTTCGTTTAAAGTGACCGTAATGTTCTCGCGTCTGACCGGCGCAAATCCGCTTTGGTTCGCTGTCACCCGGTATCTGCCAATCGGTAAAAAAGTGGCGATATAAGAACCATCCTCATTTGTCGTCAGATTCCGCTGTAAACCGGTTTCGACGTTGACGATTTCAATTGATGCTCCGGTAACAATTGCTTGATTCGTATCTACCACCGAGCCTTTAATTGTTCCGGTTACGGTTTGTGCAGTCGCCGTAATGCTTAAAATCATCAAGAATAAAATTGAGAAAACACTACCTTGAAACAGATTTTTTTTCAGATTGTCTTTCATATCGTCCTCGCTGAAATCAAAGATTGCTAATGGTTTGTCACTTTGCGATTAGAATTGCTGATGCCTTATATCGCTGAAATTTCAAGAGCAGAATTGAAATTTGCGCTTCGCTTCTGCATGGGATTCTTGAGATTTTCAGGAATCTCACCGATTTTTATTGTTTATCTTGAACCGTTGTCAAACGTCGGGCGTGATATTACGCCTTTTTGTTATAAAAATGCAACATTCTGCCACAAGATGGGCAAAAATGTTTTCTTCAATTATCAATAAAGCAAAAACTGCGCGCGGCGCTTTTTGAAATCTTCAAGGGCGGAAGCCCAAGACGTTTCAATTTCTTCAGGGGACTCCGCGCGCTGAACGCGGTCAAACGCATTTTTGTTGACCAGCAAGTTCAGGTATCTTTCGCTTTTCCAATTTTCCGGGAACAGCTTTTTAAGAGCAATCGCTATTTCAATTCCGGTGCGAACGGGACGAAATCTGGCGCGATCAATAATAATAACATTTACTCCGCTGCATTCTTCGCCTTTGAAAACCGAAGCGTTCGGCGTAAAACGGCGCGGCACGAAACGCGCTCCGGCGATATTGCGATTGTTCAAATATTCCGCCAATTTTTGCCCGTCGAGCCACGGCGCGCCGATGATTTCAAACGGCGTGTCCGTTCCGCGTCCGACCGATAGATTGGTTGTTTCCAACAGCCCGATTCCGGGATAAAGCGTCGCTTCGGTCAAGCTGCGCATGTTCGGCGAAGGATTTACCCACGATTGATTCGTCTGGTCGAACCAAAACGAGCGTTGCCAGTTTTCCATTTTCACAACGCGCAAATCGGCTTTGATGCTGCGCTCGGCGTTGATCATCTGCGCCAATTCGCCGACCGTCATTCCGTGCCGAACCGGAATTGTATGCGTGGCGATGAACGACAATCTGTTTGTGTCGGCAATCGCGCCTTCGACATCAACGCCGTTAATCGGATTCGGGCGGTCGAGTACAAACACCGGTTTTCCGGCTTTTGCGGCTTCTTCCATCACGTTTTGTAGCGTGGAAATATAAGTGTAAAACCGCGAGCCGATGTCTTGAATATCGAAAACAATCGCGTCCAAATCTTTGAAATGTTCGGGTTTCGGGCGGCGAGTCTCGCCGTAAAGCGAAAAAACGGGCAATCCTGTTTTTTCATCCGTCGAATCGGAAATTTTTTCCACGTCGAGCTGCCCGCGAATGCCGTGTTCGGGCGAAAACAGCGCGGCTAATTTAAAAGTTGATTTGCCGAACAAAATATCAATCGTCTGATTGCCGCCGAGGTTTTTACCGGTGTGATTTGTCACCAAACCAACACGCAGATTTTCCAGACGTTTGAAATTCTCTTTTTCCAAAACGTCAATTCCGTTTAGAACAACTGCGTTCGTCGCTCGTTGTTCGTTGTTCGTTGTTCGCTGCCGTTCGAGATTTGCTTTGAAATTTTCGACTTGCGGGACGATTTGCGCTTGATAATCGGCTTCGGCTTGGCGGAATTTTTCGGGCGACGAATCGTTGATTGCAGATGCCGCGATTGTCGCTACTTTGTTGCGAATCGGCGAAACGTCGCCTTTGCCGTCCGGGTGAACGCGGTTCGACATAAACACGACAAACGTCTGCGAAACCGGATCAATCCAAACGCCCGTTCCGGTAAAGCCCGTATGACCGAATGAGCCGAGCGGAAACAACTCGCCGCGATTGCCCGAAAACGAAGTGTTCATATCCCAGCCAAGCCCGCGCGCCGCGCCCGTTTCCGAAACAACGTAAGGCTTGGTCATCAACGCCACCGTATTCGCCGACAAAATGCGCACGTTGTCGAGCATTCCACCGTTCAAAATCATCTGGCAATAGCGCGCCAGATCGTCGGCAGTCGAAAAAAGCCCGGCGTGTCCGGCAACTCCGTTCATTCGATAAGCCGTCGGATCGTGAGCTAGCCCCCGTAAGATTTTGTCCCCATCTTTTCCGTCAAACACTCCACCGAGATAACTTTGCTGATTTTTAATATTTTCGGTTGGCGCACTTCGAGCAATAATTTCTTTTTCAGGAAATGTTTCGTCATTTGTAATACCCGAAATTATAAAAGTTGGCGTGAAATTACTATCTTTCATTTTCATTTTTTGAAAGATGTTTTCACGACCAAAATTAGGAATTCCCCTTCTGCCGCTAATCCTGTTCACAATCTCGCCAAGCACAATAAAACCGATGTCCGAATAAACAAATCTGGTTCCGGCTGGCTGGCGCAGAGGCTCTTTTTCCAGCGCCTTTAACATTCCTTCGTTGCCCGTCCATTTTTCCCGCAAATCGAAATCCGGCTGATAGCCCGATGTGTGCGTCAAAAGCTGTTGAATCGTCACGCGCCCGGAATCTTTGCCTTTGAGTTCGGGAATGAATTGTTCAACGCGGTCGTTCAAACGAAGCTGCCCGCGTTCGAGCAAAATCATGATCGAAGTCGCCGTAGCAATCGGTTTGGTCAAGCTGGCGGCGTCGAAAATCGTGTCAACAGTCATTTTCTCGATTGTCGGCACAAGCGCGCGATTGCCGAATGCTTTGCGATAAACGATTTTCCCTTTGTGACCGATGATGACGACAGCGCCCGGAGTTTTCTTGTCGGCGATTGCCTTTTCGACTTCAACGTCAATCAGTTTCAGCTTTTCCGCAGACATCCCGACCGCCTGCGGCGCGGCGAGCGGAAGTCCTTGCGCGTTTGCAAAGGCGAAAGGCAAAAGGCAAAAGGCAAAAAGAAATAAAGCTTTATAAAATTTCATCGAAACAAAATATCAGCCGCGTTAGCGGCAATCTGAATTTAGCCGTGTCTTTCAAGGCACGGAAAACAAACGAAAACGTTTCCCGTCGCGTCAGCGACGACTGAATCAATCAAACAAATATCTTTCATCGTATTCAACGCCGTGCAATTTCATTAATTTGACATATTCATCTTCAAAGCTTTCCGCTTGATGATGTTGGCGTTGATTTTTGATGTACTCAATTACTTTCGGAACGTTAGATTTGCTAACTGAAAAAACACCGAAACCGTCTTGCCAGGCAAACGCTCTTAAATTAAGAAATTCTTCATGAATCCATTTAGAAGAATCGCCCTTCAAGAATTGAGCGATTTTGCTGGGAGATAAAACGGGCGCAGACATAATTAATGCATGAATGTGATTTTCGATTCCGCCAACTTGCAAGGCTGTTAATTTATGTTTGCGCGCAACGCCGCCGATATAAGCCCAAACACGATTTTCGATTTCTTTATTGATGAAATCTTGACGATGTTTTGTGCTGAAAACGATGTGATAAAACAATGATGAATATGTATTTGCCATTGATTTATTCAATCGTCGCTGACGCGACGCAAACATCTTGCGTTTCTTTCCGTGCGTTAAAACGCACGGCTAAATCCATTTGCCGCAAAAGCGGCATTATTTTTATTGCTCAAACTGTTTGCGGCAAAGTCTAACAAATTCCGTCAAAATCGGCGATTCGTACCCGCCGCGCAGCTTTGCCAAGCCCAGTTCCCAATTTATCTGCGCGCCTTCGATCCACCAGCGAACGAGTTTGCCGTCTTTTACGTCTTTTTCGACCGCTTTGACGCCCGCAATCCCGACGCCCATATTGTTTCTGACCATTTCGTTGATTGAAGATTGGCGCGAAAGCTCCATCACGACATTGGGTTTGACGCCTCCCGCCGCGAAAAATTCGTCGAATAGGCGACGGACGTTGCCGCCTTTTTCGCCCAAAATCAGACGTTCTCCGGCAAGCGCCGCCGTGCTGATGACTTTTTGATTTGCCTGCGGATGCGCCGGGTGCGCGATGGCGACGATTTCGTCGCTAAACAGCAGCTCTGTATGAATGTTCCCCGATTCGACCGGCAAGCTGATAAATGCCATGTCCAGCTCGCCCGACAAAATCTTGTCAATCAAGGCTTCGCTCGTGCCGCAAACAACATTGACTTCGGCGTTTGGAAATCTCTTTTTGAGCTTATTCAAAATCTGCGGCAGATTCGTCGTGATAAAATTCGACGACGCACTCCCGATTCTGAGTCGTCCGCGCTCGGCTCCAGCAATCTCGGCTAATTCGGCGAGCGCCGCGTCGTGTTCGCGCAGGATGACGCGGGCGCGTTCGAGCAGAATCTCGCCCGCTTCGGTCAAAATTACCCGGCGCGGCGTCCGCGTAAAAACGTGCGAGCCGACTTCAATTTCGAGCTGCCTGATCTGCATCGAAATGGCGGCTTGCGTCACATGAATCCGCTTCGCTCCGGCAGTAAAAGTTCTGGTTTCGGCAATGGCGACAAACGCCCTGAGCTGTCTGATTTCCACCTGTAAAGTAATCAGTAATAAGTAATCAGTAATTAGTTTTTTAACTTATTACTAATTTAAGCAATCAGGTTTCGCTTATTACTTATTACTGATTACTTATTACTAAAAATTATCGCAAAGATAAAATCTTTTAGTTTTTATTATATGTCAAGCGCTTTTACAATAATTCTTGAAGTTTTTTATTTTTTGTCAGCTCGAAGCTCGAAACTTTAATGCCGAAAGCCGAACGATTCAAAAAAGAAGATTTGGAGGAAACCTCGTCAATCGCGCCCGATTTGTTTATAGGCGTTGACGGCGGCGGCACTAAAACGCTCGCAAACTTAACCGACGCTCATTTAAACGTTCTCGGCGAAGGCAAAACCGGAGTTTCAAATCCGCTCCGGGTAGGCGTCGAAACAGCGGTTGACAACATTGTAACGGCGATTGACCGCGCCTGTGACGCGGCTGACAAACCGCGTTCGGAAATCGCTGCGGCGGAAATCGGCTTGGCGGGCGTGCGCCGCGCAGATATTCGCAGCCGGATGCGCGACCGCCTTGTTTCGCGTCTCCGAATCAAAAAACTCGAAGTTTATACGGACGCCGAAATCGCGCTCTACGGCGCGACCGACGGCAAAGCCGGTCTGGTTGTAATTGCCGGCACGGGTTCGATTTGCTGCGGGCGCAACGCAAACGGCGAATTCGCCGCAGCCGGCGGCTGGGGACCGCTCGCGGGCGACGAAGGAGGCGGCGCCGGAATCGCCCGCCGCGCGCTGCAAGCCGTAGCGAAAGCGTCGGACGGGCGCGCGCCGAAAACCGTTTTGAGCGAATTGGCTTGCGATTATTTCCGCGCTTCGTCGCCCGATGACATCGCAATGGCGATTTACGCGCCGACAATGACGAACGACCGAATTGCCGGATTCGCCCGCTTTGTCATTCAAGCCGCGCGCGACGGCGATAAAGTCGCGCACCGATTGCTGGACGAAGCCGGGTGCGAACTGGGACTGGCGGCAAACGCGGTGATTAAAAAACTACAGCTCGCCGACGAACGATTTCAAATCGCTTATGTCGGCGGCGTGTTTGCCGCTAAAGAATTGATTTTCGAGCCGCTGCTCAGGAAAGTTCACGAGCTTGCGCCGGACGCTTATCTGTCGCCCCCGAAACTCGCTCCCGCCGTCGCCGCCGCGAAAATGGCGATTGCCAAATTTAACTCGGCAAAAAAATAATATCCGTTGTTTTCCGGCTTCAAGACAGATTTTGTTTCATTTATTTAATCTTTGCTTCCTTGACACTCAATGCGTCCGACACCTAAACTTTTGAGCCTAGAGACGCTTTTTTCGGCTCGAAAAATTTCTGTTTGGCTGTGAATCTCCCGAATTATCTAACTCTGGCGCGTATTATTATCGTCCCGATGCTGGTCGTCGTTTTGCTGACGCCGCTTGCCGAAGGCATTTTCGGCTGGACGCGATATTCGCTGGCGATTGTTCTTTTTCTCGCGGCTGCTTTCACAGACTTTTTCGACGGGCTTCTGGCGCGCCGCCGCAATCAGGTTTCAAAGCTTGGAATTTTGCTCGATCCGGTCGCCGATAAATTGCTCGTTTGCGCAGCGCTGGTCGCTCTGGTTGAAAAACAGCTCGCTCCGGCTTGGATGACGGTGGTTATTTTGGGGCGCGAATTCGCCGTGACGGGTTTGCGTTCGATTGCCGCGAGCGAAGGATTGGTAATTTCGGCGAATATAACCGGAAAAATCAAAATGTGGGCGCAATGCGTGGCGATTGTTTCGCTGATGATCATCGGCGCTAACACGCTTTCAAATACTTTAAATCCGGGCGCGGTTTTGCCGACTTTTCGCTTCTGGCAGGCGAGCGAGTTTCAAACGGCTTTCGAGCATCTTTCGAGCTTTGCTTTGACGCCCGACGATTGGCGCGTTATCGGTTTTCTCGTCGGATACGCCGCGCTTTGGATTGCCGTAGTCACTTCGCTCTGGTCAATGTACGAATATTTCACGCTTTTCCGCCGCTCTCAAAAAAAACACGAAAAGGCGCAAACCGAAGTTCAGGCTCTCGAATCCAGAATCTGATTTTTGAACAACAACCGAAACTTGTTCAAAAACAAAAACCGCACTGTTTGTGCGGTTTTTGTTTATTTGTGTCCGAAACTTATTGCAATTCGACGTAATCGCCGGTGTGAATTTCCTGCGCGTTTTGCGTGATGATGACGGTTGCCGTGCGCTCTTTGACGTTTAGCACGACGACTTCGCCGACAATTTTGCGCGGCATTTGCGGGCGGCGGCGTTTTACGTCTTTGGTTGAGGCAATCGCTCCGGTGGCGTTTTCGCCTTTTTTGCGCGGCGCTTGATTCGAGAATTTGCCGCCGCGAAAAGCGTCCGATTCAAATCCCATATCTTCCGCGCGCGCAATTTCCTGTTCCGGCACGCGCTGCGCGACTTTCGGTTTCCCTACCGGACGCCAGATGGTCAAATAATCGCCCGCTTTGACGCCGTCTTCGGCTCCCAAATCAATGTAAACAATCTGGTCGCGCGCCACAGTCTCCTGTCCGCCGCGCGCCAAAACGATTCTGCCGCTGGCTCTGCCGTTCGCGTCGCGGAAACGGTCAAGCGGCTGAAATTGTCGGGCTTGCGGCGCGAAGCGCTGCTGTTCCGGGACGAGCAAATCGCCGAGCAAAACGTTGTCGCACGAATAATCAATAAAAGCGACGGACGTTTCCGATTTTACGCGCACAACCCGGAGCGAAGCGACTTCCTGAACGTAAATCCCCAAATCGCCTTTGCGCGAAAAAACCGAGCGAACGTGACCGCGCGGGCGCGTGACCGTGTAGCGAGCGTTTTCGACAGCGCCGCCGTTTGCGCCGAAATTCAGGTAAACGTAATCGCCTTCGGCGTAAACGTTCTGTTCCTGTTCCTGCTCGCCGCCGACGATTTCGTAGCGCGTATTGACCGGAGAATTTTGAATGTAACCGGCGCAGCGCAAATTATTTCCTTTGGCAACCGGCACGGCTGAGGCTGCGTTTTGGGCGTTTGCGAAATTGGCTGAAACGAGCAGCAGAGAGGCGGCAAAAAATGTAACGAGGGAAAATCTGACTTTCACTTTTGATCTCCTTTTGACGGAATGAAACTTCGAGAGGAACGTGGTTTTGATAAGGTTTAAAAGATTCGGCGGAATAAATTTTCCGCAATCATTTTTATCCTACTTTTTCAAACCGATAAAGGTCAACAATTATTTTTGTTTTTTAACAATTGCCAACAACAAATCCGATAAAAAAGGCTCGATAAATTCGAGCCTCGCTGAAATCGAAATTTAAATCGTATCGCCCGCCTTTGAATCTTCATCAAGCTCAAAACGGTTGCGGTCGCGTTTCTGCATTTTTTCCAGAAGATCAATTTCCTGATTATCCTCAAAAGTAAAGCCCATCGCGGCGGCGTTTGCTTCAGTGTCGGATTGATCCGGCGTCGGATTGTGACCGCCGACCGATTCCGCGCCGTCGTCATCGGCTTCTTCCCACTCGGCGTCAATATCGCCGCCGGATGTAACGGGTGATTGCGTGCTGGCTTCAAAACGCTGCTCCAGTTCGTTTGAATCGCGCGGCGCGCGGTCGATTTCCTCGTTCATAAACTGCTCGATTTCTGGATTCGGCACATTGTCCTCGTAAAATTCGTATGGTTTTCCGTCGCTCATTCAATAATTCTCCTCACTTTAATTTTGGCTTTGTTGCCTGAATCTTGCAACCCGGTTGCCGTTAAATTATACGAGTTCCGAAAATGAAAACGCGCAAACCGTCAACTATGAACTGTAAACTATCAACTGTCTCGCAGAAAACGTTTGTTTCCTTGCAAGACAGTTGATAGTTAAGAGTTGATAGTTGATAGTGACAGCAAACTCTCTATTTTGAGAGCGCTGCGAATTATTTAAATCTCGCTTCAATCATCTCGCCGCGCTTTTCGCCGTGCTGTGCGGTTAAAAGCGGATAGGTTTCCATCACGGCAGGCAGATTTTCGATTTCGAGCAGTTTTTCTGTTTCCAAAATCTCGCTCTGCCCGCCTTCGATCTCCATAAAAAGCCCGAACGGCAATTCATCCAAAACAACTTCGACGTTTTTTAATTGCCAGGTTTGACGGCGTTTTTCATAAACTAGCGCAGGACGATAACCGAGATTTTTGAAAATTTCGGTTATCGTCTCGGCATCACCGATTTCGGTTTCGTATTCGATTTGCTGTTTGACGGCGGATTCGGAAGGTTGCCGCTGTTTGTACGTTAAAATGATTTTCTTTTCTGTTTTTCTGACTCGCAGCGCGGCGTTTTTATAATTGAGAAAACCGCCGCCGAACAAAATGTTTTCTTCAAAATCCTCGCCTTCAAAATGAGCGCCGATTTCCGCCAAACGCCGCAAAACCGTTTCGCGCTCGTCCTTTGTCAAACGATATTTTTTCTCGATTTCGATTGCCATTTCGCCCTAAGCCTGCCGAATCCATTTTAGCACTTCGGGAATCGTCGCCTTTTTGCCGTACATCAGCATTCCGACTCGATAAGCGCGCGCCGCAATCCAGACGAGCGCGAAAATCGCCGCCAGATTGAGCAAAATCGAGAGCAAAATCTGCCACAGCGGAGGCGTTTGAATAGCCAAACGAACGGGCATCACAATCGGGGATACAAACGGCAGGATTGAGAGCCAGAAAGAGAAATCCGAATTCGGGCTGCGAATTACGGGAAACGCCGAATAAAGCGCCATCAAAAGCAGTAAAATCGGCGGAAACGCGAGCTGTCCGCCTTCCTGAACGGTCGTTACCATCGAACCGATCAGAGCGTAGATTGTCGCGTAAGTAAAAAATCCCAAAATAAAAAAGATGAACAATCCGATGACGAAAACCGGCGAAAGATGCGGAAAAGTAATGTCAACGCCGCTGCGCTGAAGCTGCGCAAAACCATAAACTCCCAAAATCGCGGCGGAAACAACCCAGATTCCGAGCTGCGTCAAAGCGACCAGACCGACGCCGACCAGCTTGCCCATCATCAACGTAAAAGGGCGCGCCGAAGAAAACAAAATCTCGGCAATTCTGGTTTCTTTTTCCTCGACGACCGCGCCCAAAATCGTCTGCCCGTAAATCGCCAAAACGAGATAAATCAGTAAACCGACGACAAAAACGAGCCAAAAGCTCTCGCCCGAATCAGCCGAAACTCCGGTTTCCGTGACGCGCTTTGAAGTCAGATTTATTTCGCGGTTGATGTCCTGCAATTTTTCCCGGCTTAAATTCGACTCCGCCATTCTGACTTCGCGGACGGCGTTATTCAAAGCGTCTTCGATTCTGGCTTGAGCAATAAAATCCGAAGTGTTCCGGGCGAAAAGCTGAAAATCGCCTTGCTGGAAATTGGGCGGAATGACGACGTAAACATCCAGGCTCTGGTCAATCAAACGTCCGTCAAGCTCACGGCGGATTTGTTCGACCGATTTATCGCCGATTTTGACTTCCTCAATCAGAAATTTTCCGCCCATTTGCTCAGCAGCTTTCCGGGCTTGTTCCTGCTGCGATTGATTGACGCTGTTTACCATCACGTCGCGCGAGTTTTGCTGCTCGCGTTTTTTTCCGGTTAAAAGCGACGCGGAAATTGGCGTGAAAAGTTTGCCGCTCTGATCAACAATTCCGACGCGCACGGCGTCGCCTTCAATCGAAAAAATCAGCGCCGGAACGACCATAAAACCGATTGACATCAACGGCGCGAGCAGCGTCCCGATAATAAAAGTTTTCGCCCAAACGAGCTTTAAATATTCGCGTTTGACGACAGCCAGAAATTTACGCATTGACGTTTCGCTCCCCCACTTTTTCGATAAAAATGTCGTTCAAGCTTGGCTCGATTAATTCAAACTTGGAGATTGTCGCGCCCGATTCGATTAAATTTTTCAACAGAATTTGTGGATTAGCATTTTCCTGCAGCAAAATTTCCAGCTCGTCGGAATGTTCGATAACTTTTGCCACCAAATTTTTGTCGTTTAAAACGCCGTTTCCGCCTACAACGCGAATCGCTACGAGATTACGGGTAAAGCTGGATTTAACTTCGCGCAATGGTCCGCCGAGAACCATTTTCGAGCGATTGATTAAAATAATGTCGTCGCACAAACGTTCGGCTGTTTCCATCAGGTGAGTCGAGAAAATAATCGTTTTCCCGGCGGCTTTTAATTCCAGCACGATTTCGATTAAAAGCTCGACATTAACTGGATCGAGACCGGAAAACGGCTCGTCCAGGACGATCAAATCCGGGTCGTGCAAAACGGCGGAAATAAACTGGATTTTCTGCTGCATTCCCTTCGACAAATCAGAGGCTTTTTTCGTTTTCCAATCTTTTAAACCGACACGTTCGAGCCAAAAATTCATTCGCTCATCCGCTTGTTTGGCGGGGAGATTTTTGAGCGCGGCGAAATAGCGAAGCTGGTCAACGATTCGCATTTTGCGGTACAGCCCGCGCTCTTCCGGCAGATAACCGATTCGGTCTTGCAGCGACGGCGAGACTCCGCGCTCGCCGTACAATTCAATTTCGCCCGTATCCGGCGCGGTGATTCCGACAATCATTCGGATGGTCGAAGTTTTGCCCGCGCCGTTTGGACCTAAAAAACCAAAGATTCGTCCGGCGCGGACATTTAAACTTAAATTATCAACAGCCGTAAAATCGCCGTAGCGCTTGGTTACATTTTCTAAACGAAGCGTGATTTCCTGTTCGTTCATTTTTTTATTATGCCGTTTTTAGGCAAGCGAGACCTCAAAATCCGTCTTTCCGCCGGAGATTGTCAAGTCCGGGCGTTTTGTTGTAGTTTCAGGGCGTCCGGTTAGTACATACGAAGGAAAATATAAAATGTTAAAAAAGTTTTGTTTCTTGCTTTCCATACTTTTGTTTGTTGGCGGCGCTGCTGCGTTCGCGCAAAAAGCCAAACCGCAGGCGGGCGATAAAAAACCGCGCAATGTCGTTGATTTTTTATTGCTTCTGCCGAAAAATTACATCGGTAATTATACAGTTGCCGCGCGCCAAAAGTATTTAAAAGAAAACGGCACGACCGACGCCGCGAACGGTTATCTGGAATTTGGCGGAACCGGGGAAAACGATTCGTTTGTCGTGGTTGCAATATTCAAAAAAGATGACGGAAATTATCTGATAACGACTTCGGCTTCGGGCGCAAACGGGCAAAAGTATTATTTTCTCGATTATGACGGAAAGAAATTTGTTGACGCGGCGAAACGAGTTTTGCCAGCCGATTTCGGGATAAATAAATTTCACAACGGTTACAATTGCGAGCTGCCGCGTTTTAACCGAACGATTAACTGCCGCGACAGCAACGAAGGCAAGCTGACTTATCTCGGCTGGACGGGCAAGGAATTCGTTATCGAATAACATTAATTTCAGTCACGGGGTAAAAGATTTTCACCGCCGAGACGCGGAGAGATCAAAACACAAGAAAACAGTGGTGGAAATTTCATCCATCTTCTCTTTACCGCCCTTTCGACTTTTCTTTTTCTTAACTCGGCGTCTCCGCGTCTTGGCGGTTCATTTTTTCTTATCCAAAGTTCAATTAAAACCTAAATTCCGAACAGCATTTTGACGCCCGCGACGATTAAAACAATCGCCAAAAGTCGCCGAATCATCGGATTTCCGAGTCGTCGGCTGCCAAGTTCGGAACCGATAAATCCTCCGGCGACCGCCGCAATTGCCCAATATGGAATTTGCGGAGGCAAAGTTGGAATCGCGGAAATTTGTCCCAACAGACCGGCGATTGAGTTAAAGAAAATAAACATCGCCGAAATGCCCGACGCTTTTTTGGTCTCCGCCCAATGAGTGAAAATCAAAAGCGGACTCAGGAAAATTCCGCCGCCGACTCCGGTTAATCCCGAAAGCAAACCAATTAAAATTCCGAGAACGATTGCCAGCCAGAGCGGAAACTTACGGGTTTCTTCCGCGGTCACGTTTTGGGTGTCAATAAAAAATCTTGCCGCCGCAAACAACAAAACCGCACCGATTATCGGTTTATAAATTTGCGTCGGAAGCTGGATTGCGCCGCCGATGAACGCAAACGGAATCGCGGGTAGCCCGAAACAAAGAAACGTGCGCCAATCAAACGCTCCGACGCGATAAAATTTGACGGTGGCGATTGCGGCGACCAGAATGTTTAAAACCAGCGCGGTCGGTTTCATCGTCGCCGCAGAAACGCCGAACAAAGCCATCGCCGCCAAATAACCGCTCGCTCCGGCGTGACCGACGGACGAATATAAAATCGCTGCCGCAAAAATCAAAACGGTTAGAAAAATTACGCTTTGCGTTTCCATTTTTAATACAAAACTCTGGTTTTGATTGTGCCTTTGACGGCTTTTAGAATTTCAAACGCTTCGCCGGAAAGCTGGGTGTCAACATCCACAATAACGTAGCCGATTTCTTCGTTTGTTTTTAAATATTGCCCCAAAATATTGATTCCGTGCGACGAAAGTCGCGAGTTGATTTCACCCAGAACGCCCGGCACGTTTTCGTGAATGTGCAAAATACGGTGCGCGTTTTCCTGCGGCGGCAGATTGACGGGCGGAACCGTGTGCGAGCCGTCAGAAGCGCCGGTTTCGAGATAATTTATCAATTTTGCGGTCACGTCCAAACCGATGCTGTGCTGCGCTTCTTCGGTCGAGCCGCCGATGTGCGGCGTTAAAATCACGTTCGGCAGATTTTGCAGAACGGTTTCAAATCGGTCGCCGTTTTTTTCGGGTTCTTCGGGAAAAACGTCCACGGCAGCGCCCGCAAGCAAGCCGTTTTCGAGGAAAAAGCGCAAAGCGTTTAAATCAACGACATCGCCGCGACTATAATTAAGCAGCAGACTTCCCTTCCGAAAATGTCTCAGCGTTTTGGCGTTAATCATATTTCGAGTCGCCGCGTTTGAAGGAACGTGCAGTGTAACGATGTCCGAATTTTTCAGCAACTCGTTTAAATCACGCACTTGTTTGGCGTTTCCATGCGGCAGTTTCGTCACGATGTCGTAATAAATCACATGCATTCCGAGAGCTTCCGCCATCACCGAAACCTGCGAGCCGATGTTGCCGTAACCGATGATTCCCAGAGTTTTGCCGCGCAATTCGTAGCTCCCGGCGGCTTCTTTGAGCCATACGCCCTGATGCGCCGCCACGTTTTTATCCGCGATTCGGCGAATTAACATCACGCACAAACCGATAATTAGCTCTGCAACCGAGCGCGTGTTTGAATACGGCGCATTGAAAACCGCGACGCCTCGCCTCGTGGCGGCTTTCAAATTAACTTGATTGACGCCGATGCAAAAACAGCCGACGGCGAGCAGCCGGTCGGCGGCGGCGAGAACGTTTTCCGAAATCTGCGTTTTCGAGCGAATGCCCAAAATATGCGTTCCTCGAATAGCTTCGATCAAATCCGGCTCGCCCAAAGCGCCGGAAAGTCTTTTGATTTCGGTGTAACCGCTTTGCCAAAATTCCTCAGCCGCCGAATCGGAGATATTTTCGACGAGCAGGACTTTTATTTTATTTCTCGGATAAGACGTTTCTCTGTTTTGCATACAAACCAATAAATTCCCTGAACATTAAAAAATTTGATAATCCGCCGCAACTGTAAACTATCAACTTTCAACTATAAACTGTCCTGCAAAAAAGTTTTCTGCGAAACAGTTCAAAGTTGATAGTTGATAGTTGATAGTTTGTCGTTTTTCGAGATCGCAAATAGTTTGGCAGAAGAAAAGCATTTCGACTCAAACCCGGTCGAAATGCTTTTCTATTTCGGAAGATATTTAAAAATCAGTTTAATTTTATCCGATCAATCGCTCTGATTTTTCAACCGCATTTTAAGAGCTTGCCGGCGCGGCGTTGCGCGAAACTTCCGGTTCGCTCGCAGGCGAAATCTCGTCGGCGTCTTCGGCGAGCAGCGCTTCGTCAATCAATTTTTTCTGTTCAAGCTCGTGAATCACGTAAGAACCCGTCGCCGGAGAACCCGAAGCCGAGCGTCCGACATAACGCGGTTCGGCGTTCATCAAGCCTTTCAAACGGTCGGCGACGAAATGCCACCCGCCCATATTTTTCGGCTCTTCCTGACACCAAACAAGCTGATTGGCGTTTGGGTAAGCCGCGAAAATCTCTTTGAGCGCGGTGGTCGGAAACGGATAAAACTGTTCGAGTCTGACGATTGCTACTCGTTCATCATTGGCTTTTTCCCGAGCCGTCTGCAAATCGTAAAAGACTTTGCCGCTGCAAACGACTATTCGTTTGACTTTTGCTTTGTCAGCGACGTGCGCGTCGTCAATCGCGGGGTGAAAACCGCCCGCGGTTAAATCCGCGACTGTCGAAGAAGCTGCCGGAAGTCTTAACAAGCTTTTCGGCGTCATCACAATGAGCGGGCGCACTCTTTCCTGTTTGACCTGTCGGCGCAGGAGGTGGAAATATTGCGCCGGAGTCGTCGGATAACAAACCTGCAAATTGTTTTCGGCGCAAAGCTGCAAATATCTTTCGAGACGCGCCGACGAATGTTCCGGTCCCTGACCTTCATAGCCGTGCGGAAGCAGCATTACGAGCCGGTTCGTCTGTCCCCATTTATCTTCCGAAGCCGCAATGTATTGGTCAATGATGACCTGCGCGCCGTTTGAAAAATCGCCGAATTGCGCTTCCCACAAAACGAGCGCATTGTTTGCTTCGAGCGCGTAGCCGTATTCAAATCCGAGAACGCCCTGTTCGGAAAGCGAGCTGTCGAAAACCTGAAAAAGGGCGCGCGAGTTATTCTCCGAACGCATTTCTCCGAGCGGACACCATTTATCGCCCGTAAATGTGTCGTACATCAAAGCGTGGCGCTGCGAAAATGTTCCGCGACCGGAATCCTGACCGCTCAGGCGAACCGGAAAACCTTCGAGAACGAGCGAGCCGAACGCGATTGCTTCGGCAAAGCCCCAATCCATCCCGACTTCGCCCGCGCCCATTTTTGCGCGCCGCCCAAGCTGGCTGACCATTTTCGGGTTGATGTTAAAACCTTCCGGCACGAGCGAGATTTTATCCGCCACCGCGCGCACGGTTTCCGCCGTGACCGGGGTTTCAAAAACGTCCGAACCGTCTTCGTCAACAATCGGCGGTTTCATTTCGGCTTTGTGCGGTCTGGCGGAAACCAGATTTTTCGCGTTCGTTTGAATTTGTTCGTAACGCCCGACGACTTCCGCCGTCATTGTTTCCAAATCGGTTTCGGTAATTGTTTTTTCCCGAATTAATTGTTCGGCGTACAAATGCCGCACGCCCGGATGCGCTTTGACGCGGGCGTACATCAGCGGCTGCGTGTACGACGGTTCGTCGCCTTCGTTGTGTCCGAGACGGCGGAAACCGACGAGATCGAGAACCACGTCTTTGTTAAATTCCTGCCGGTATTCAAGCGCGATTTGCACCGCGCGGAAAGCGGCTTCCGGGTCGTCGCCGTTGATGTGGAAAATCGGCGTCTGCGTCATCTGCGCGATGTCGGTCGAATAAATCGTCGAGCGCGACGAATCGGGCGAAGTCGTAAAACCGATTTGGTTGTTGATGACGATGTGAATCGTGCCGCCGGTGCGATAGCCTTTTAAATCGGCAAGTTGCAAAGTTTCCATCACGATTCCCTGCCCGGCAAACGCCGCGTCGCCGTGCATCAAAATCGGCAGCGCGCGGTCAATCGCTTCCTCGCGCGGCAAAGATTCGCCGTGAATCAATCTGTCCTGAAGCGCGCGCGTCATTCCTTCGACGACCGGATCAACAAATTCGAGATGCGAAGGGTTCGACGACAAATTTATCGTCACTGCTTTGCCCGCGATTTCTTTTTTGCCGATTGCGCCCTGGTGATATTTCACATCGCCTTCGTCGGCGGGAAACGCCGGGTGCGAAGAGCCTTCAAAGACTGTGAAAATGCGCTCAGCCATCGGGTTTTTGTCGAAATCTCCGACGATGTTCGACAAAACGTTTAAGCGTCCGCGATGCGCCATTCCGACATAAAAATCGGTCACGCCGCGCGCCGATCCGGTTTTGACAAGCTGGTCGAGCATCGGAATGACGGTTTCGCAGCCTTCGAGCGAAAAGCGTTTTTGTCCCAGATATTTTGTATGAAGGAATTTTTCAAACTGCTCGGCTTCGATCAATTTAAGCAGCAATTCTTTTTTCGTTTCCGCAGAAAGCGGTTCGGTATCAACAAATTGGCGGCGAATGCGTTCGCGAATCCACGCTTTTTCTTCTTTTCTTTGAATATGGCGATATTCCGTACCGACTTTTCCGCAGTAAGCGCGGCGCAGAATGTCCAGAATTTCGCGCAAAGTGGCGACTTCCGTCCCGTGCAGACCGCCCGAAATAAATCGGCGGTCTAAATCCCAAACGGTCAGCCCGTAATCTTCCAATTCAAGCTCGGCTTCGCGCTGATGCGGCATCATATCTAGCGGATCAATATCGGCAATCAAATGCCCGCGCGTGCGATAAGCGTTGATTAATTCCAAAACTTTTGCCTGTTTGAGATTTTGCTCGCGCGCGTGGTCTGCGCCGAAAATCGCGGGGTTAAAATCTTTCGCCCAGCGCAGCGGAGCGAAATGAATTCCCAAATCCGTGAAAATCTCGTCGTAAAAGTTATGCTCGCCGAGCAAAGATTGATGAATATGCGCGAGCAGAAGACCGCTTTCCGCGCCCTGAATAATGCGGTGATCGTAGGTCGAAGAGATGTTGATGATTTTCGAGATTCCGAGTTGCGACAATGCGGCATCGGTCATCGCCGAATATTCTGCCGGATATTCGATTGCGCCCGTCGCAATAATAATGGCTTGCCCGCTCATCAAACGCGGCTGCGAGGCAACAGTTCCGATTGTGCCGGGATTGGTCAGCGAAATTGTCGTGCCCTGAAAATCCGCGATTTCCAATTTGCCGTCGCGCGCGCGTTTTACCGTGTTGTCGTAACCCGCAAGAAATTCGGAGAAATTCATCCGGTTCGCGCCCTTGATATTCGGCACGAGCAGATTGCGCGAGCCGTCTTTTTTCTCGATGTCAATCGCTAAAGCGATATTGACATCCGAGCGATTCAGACGCGAAGGCTTGCCGTCAACGACTCCGTAACCGTCGTTCAAATTCGGATACGCTTCGAGAGCTTTGACAATCGCCCACGCGATAATGTGCGTGTAAGAAACTTTACGCCCGCGCCGTTTCAGATAATCGTTGATAATCTTGCGGTTTTCGTCGAGAAGCTTGACCGGAATCTGGCGGTTTGAAGTCGCCGTCGGCACGGTCAGGCTCTCCTCCATATTCTCGACGATTTTTTTCGCGCCGCCGATAATCGGTTTTACCTCGATGCCGTCGAGATTTTGGATTTTGGATTTTGGATTTTGGATTTGCGCTACAGCTTCCGGTTTCGCAGTTACCGTCTTAGTTTGCGCGCCGTTTGTTTGTTCTTCTGCTTTTGCCTTTGACTGATTACTGCTGACTGATGACTGATGACTGTTTGCGCCGTTCAATATCTCGCCGAAGTAATTGCGCCAAGCCTCGTCAACCAAATTCGGATCGCTTTTGTAGCGATTTAATAAACCTTCAACGTAAGTCGCGTTGGCGCCGAAATTTTCGGCAATAAATTCGGATAAATTATCTGTTTTTTGTTCGCTCGCCATTTTATAACCTCGATTATAACCTCAATGACTTTTTCATTATTTTAAAACATTTTTTCTTAACTCTCTAGGTTATCACCAACCGCCGACAGATGCATCAATCTTAATCTTTGAGTTGTTTCATAATAATCCGGTGCTATATTTATTTTTGTCTCGAAAAGGAGCGTTTTTGAAACTGTTTTATTTGAGACTAAGATGGATTATTTTTGAAACAAAACCTTCCGGTTATCTAAAAAGAAAATTATGATTAAAAAATGTTTAAGTTTTGCACTTTGTTGCCTGGTGTTAGTATATGCCAACTCCTCGCTCGTTTCAGCACAAACCAATATAGACAAAAACGCTTCATCAATTGCAAAGATTAAAGCTAAAATCGCAAAACGCGGGACGGGCGAAAATAAGCGCATTGAAGTAAAAAAGCTGGATGGAACAAAGCTAAAGGGTTATATAAGTCAATTCGATAATGATTCATTTACGCTGGTAGATTCAAAAACCAAACAAATCACTACAATTGCTTACAGCGATGTCGCACAAGTAAAAAGCGGCAATTTATCAAAAGGAGATAAGATTGCTATCGGAGTCGCGCTTGGGGCGGTGGCAGTAGTAGGGATTGTGCTAGGCAGTATTATTGCAATTCGTTGTAAAAATGAAGGCGGATGTTAAATGCTTTCCAAGTATTTCCAGTTAAGGAATTGTAGTCCCTCTCAAAAACTCCCCTTTTTGAGACTGTTTTTTACTTACAATCAGAGAATTTCACAAACAAATCATAATTCCTTATTTAACTATCAATAAATTGAAACTTACCTTATGATTTTCGAACATTTTGTGAAGCTTAAGTTTAAGCCCCTCAAAAAGTGAGACTGAAAAATGAAAATTGTAATAACCCTTTTCTTTCTTGTCTTATTTACCGCCCAGCCAAATGCGCAAAGCGATAAAGAAAACATTCCGTCAAAAATCGCAGGGCAGCAAAACGGCAAGATTGTTTTTACAAGCTTTCGTGATGGCAATGAAGAAATTTATATAATGGATTCTGACGGCATCAATCAAAATAGTTTGACCAATAACACGACAAATGACGGATACACATCCTGGCAGTTCGTAAATCAAGCCGGTGTTTGTACATATTCGCTTTTTCCGACCTCTGCTCCTGTACATGCTTCCGGCAGCACCCCTGGTACCGGCGGCGGTTTTGATGTGACGACACAAGCAGGCTGCGCTTGGACGGCAACAAGCAACGCTAATTGGATCACGATCATTGAAGGCTCTGGCACCGGAAACGGTTCGGTTATTTATTCAGTTGCTGCAAACAGCGGAGCAGCGCGTTCAGGCACAATTTCAGTCAACGGTCAAATCTTTACCCTTAATCAATCGTCTGCCTCGGAATGTACCTATTTGACCTCGCCTCAGCAAGCCATTATTACTCCGAGCGGTGGCAGCGGCAGCATTTATCTGATGACAAACCATGCGACTTGCGCCTGGACAACTCAGACAGATGCTTCGTGGATAACAATTACATCGGGTTCAACGGGCACCGGCAATGGTACGGTGACATATTCGGTTGCCGCTAATACGGGTCAGTCTAGAACCGCCTCTATTATGGTGGGCGGCAGGTCATTTCATGTATATCAGTCTTCCGCGCAGCCTACCATAATTACCGTCACGACTTTGGTTGAAACGGCAGAAGGAAAGCCGGTTAAAGGTGCTGTTGTCACGTTTACAATTGCCGTTACGGGCGAAAATCTAATGGCAGTTACGAATGCTTTCGGCTATGCGAGATTGAAAATCCCATCGGGCGAGGGTTATGCAATAACGGTAAGTCATAAAAAATACAGGTTCCCGGTACAGAACACGAGAATTGTCGGTGAAGGAGTAATGGTTGTTTTCAGATCGCAGCCAAGTATGGAAAACGGGGGTGAAAAAGAAATTAAGATTAACCCCAATTTACCCATTGAAAATTTTTCGATTACCGATTATTTGGTCAAGTAAAAAGAGTCTCAAAAACGACCCTATTTGAGACAAAATAAACATTTTCTCTTTCCCCGCATCATACAGATAATGAAAAGCTCGATTTGGCTCTGTTTACTCTATTTATTGGTTACACAATCAATTTACGCTCAAACACAGAATGATTTGGAAGTTTTTAATCTAAAAGGAAAGATAAAAACTGTAAGGATTGAAAGAAGCAAATTTATAACCGAAGGCAATGAGAATAAAGAGGGCAGGCGCGAACCTCAAGAATTAATGACGTTTGACGAAAAGGGTTATTACACGGAGAGAGCGGGCTTGACCAATTCATTTACAAGAAAATTTGCTTATCAGTATTATCCAGACGGAAAAATTAAAGAAAGAACTGATTTAGTCTATTCACAGAACGAAGTATTTACCTATACCAAAAATCTAATCGTAAAAACCACGCAACTTAAAGACGGTCATATTTTAGATAAGTGGATTTATCATCTTGATGAAAATGGCAAGAAAATCAAAGAAGAATATATCCTTGTTGACAAGAATTTGGGAGAAAGACTATTAAGTCCGCCAGAAATAATTGTTTACAAATACGATTTGCAACAAAAGTTAATTGAAACAGCTTATTTTAAGGCTGATAATTCGCCTGCCGTTGGAATTATATTCTCAATTCACAAATACATAAATACTTACGCCGACAGAAATCGAATAAGTGAGCGCTTAGGATATAAACTTGATAACACATTAATCGTTAAGTGGGCATATAAATATAATCAGATGGGGCTATTAGAAGAAGCTACAAGATTTGGTTTAAATCTTAAGCCTCTTTCAAAAGTCACTTATTCAGAATTTGACGAAGCTGGAAATTGGACTAAAAGCGGTACTTTCAAAATTTCAGATAAAGACGGTAAGACCGTTATTGAACCAACTGAAATTGAGTATCGGACAATCACTTATTATCCGTGATTTTAGATTTAATAAACAGTCCCAAAAACGCCCCTTTTTGAGACTGTTTATTGTCAGAGAGGCTTTGTTGTAAAAGCCCGATTTCCCACAGGCTTTTGCAACAGTTTAAGCACTTTTGCGACAAAACAGGCTTTTGCAGCAAAGCTGATTTTTACGTGCAAAATCCTTACTGTTTTATCTTGTTCCTCGAGATAACCAATTATCCGCTAAATGATACTGATTATCGGCTCAAGACTAAAAGATTATGCTCGGATATCAACACCGAATCGTCAGGACACCGTTATCTCTCTGCTTGGGAGTCATCGCTATTGCGCCGCAGATAAGCGAGCGCAACGGAAGCGATAACCGTTCCGACGAGAACGCGCGTTACCAGACTTTTTCTGTTGTGTTTCCACTCCGCCTTCCAACCCATTTCTCCGAAGATATTGGGGACTTGTCCATACGAGAGATCGTCGAGAACTCCTTCTACCATATCCACACGGTCTGCCAGCATCAGCGGCAGCCAATGTCCGTAGCTGTTTTCGCTGTATTTAAAAGCGGCGCGGCGGATCACGCCGCTTACTCCCGCCGGCGGCGCCGCAGTTCCGAATGTGGCTGAGACGTTCGGACGCTCGTTGGAATGCAGAACCTCGACGTTGATCGGCTGCTGAGGCGGGCGATCCCAACTGTAACCCGCGTGTTCTCCGTTGTTGCGGTTCTTCATCGGATAAGTCGGATCGTTTTTCGGATTGGCGTCCACGCCCCAACCTTTAACCTGCGCCGGGTCTATAACTTTATTTTCCGTATTTTTAACTAAATTTTCCATAGCGTTTCCTTCCTACATTCTGGCTGACGGCGGAACCAGCACCGGCTTGATGCAATTATCGAGCTTGGCTGAAAACATTCGGTATGCATCCGAAACTTCTTCCAGAGGAATGTGATGCGTGATCAAGGCTTTCGGGTCGAGAATGCCGTTCTGGACATGCTCGATCAAACGCGGCAACAGCCGCTTCACCGATGCCTGATTAGCCCGGATCGTCAGACCTTTATTCACCACATTGCCAATCGGGACGAGTGTATCAATCGGTCCATACACGCCGACGATGGAGACAATCCCGCTCTTTTTCACAGAGTTGATCGCCCAGTGAAGCGCAGTCGCAGCGCCGCCGACCATATGCAATGTTTTGCCGAGCAACGTCTGCATCGCTCTGCCGGTCGCTTCGGCGCCCACCGCATCAATAACAACGTCGGCTCCGAGCCAGCCGGTGGTCTTTTTAAGGAACACGACAACATCGTCCAATTCCTTGTAGTTATAAACTTCTGCGGGAGCGTAATTCTTCACGAATTCGAGACGGTACTCCAGATGGTCAATTACAATGACGCGCCCCGCGCCGAAGAGCCAGGCGCATCGGGCTGCCATAATTCCGACCGGACCTGCTCCGAAAACCACAACCGTATCGCCGGGCTGAATACCGCCCATTTCCGCCGCTTGATACCCGGTCGGCACTACGTCCGTGAGCATCACGGCATCATCCAGGTCCATACCTTCGGGAATAACGGTCGGACTCACGTCCGCATAAGGAACTCGGAGATATTCCGCCTGTCCTCCCTCATAGCCGCCTCCCGTATGCGAATAGCCGAAAATGCCGCCTACCGCCGTCGCTTCGGGATTCGATTCATGGCAATTCCCGTAAAGCTCCTGTTGGCAGAAGACACACTTTCCGCAGGCGATATTGAAAGGCACTAAAACGTGATCGCCGACTTTCAACTTCTGTACACCTTGTCCGATCTCTTCCACTACGCCGGTGACTTCGTGTCCGAACGTCATCCCGATCCGCGTATCCGGCACTGAACCGTTGTATAAATGCAGATCGGAGCCGCAGATACAAGAGCGCGTGACCCGGACGACCGCATACTGAGGATGCAGTATCTCCGGTTCGGGTTTATGATCAATGCGGACGCGCCGGGGTCCGCGATAATTCATTGCAAGCATAGAATTCTGTTCCTTCCCTTATTTAACATCTGCTGCCTTCTTTGTCGCCGTTTCTAAAGATAGTGCGCCCGCTTGGGAAATCAGCCGGTAATTCTCCAACTAATTCTTTTAGTACGCTCAAGCTTTCAGCCGAACCGCCGATGACCGCGATATTTCGTTTTTTCATTCGACCTAATAATAAAATTCCCGATAGCGGTTACTCTGTCCGCTATAGGACAGAAGACTTAATTTCCCGTTTCACTTAATAATCCGGCTTAAACTTCCTCAAAAACCGTCTCGCCATTCCGCCGCTGAATAAAAACTTCGGAAAAAAATCTTCTTTAAACGTATTTTGAGATTAGCCGTCAAGCGCGGCAAAACCGACAAGAAAAATCTCACCCCTTTAAAGCCTCCGATGAATAAAAAATGCCCCGAATGCGGATTAGTCAATTTTTCGAATGATGAAAACTGCCGCCGCTGCGGTTTAGCTCTAGGCTCGAAAACCAAAAATTCCGTCGCATTTCAAGACGACACCAGCCGCAAGCTCGACCGGGCGGCGATTTGGTTTTTGAAACGATTTCTGTCGGCGGTCGTGATTGCCGCCGCGATTTTGTGCGGAGTTTATTTTTCCCTCCTGCGAAGCGCCGAGCCGTTATCGTCCGAACAAGCTGCTGCCGTCGAGCGCGCCGTCAAGATTCTTGAAGATCGGGGGTTTGACCGCGAAACGTTTTTGCTGCGCCGGACGGTAGCGTTTCGCGCTTCGGACAATTGGCTCAACGAAACGACCGGACACGAAGACGCTTACGCGGCGACGAATTTCCCGTTTCAAATCGTGACGCTTTACGAGAGCTTTTTTAAATATCCGCAGGACGATACCGAACGGGCGATGATTTTGCTCCACGAAGCTCAACATCTGCAAGGCGCAGACGAGCCGGAAGCCTATGAATTTGTTTGGAGAAATCGCAAGAAATTAGGTTGGACTGAAGCGGCGTACGGCAAAACAAAAGTCTGGCATAACGTTTTTGATTTCACACGGCAAAACGCGCCGAATCTTTTCCGGTGCAGCTTTAACGAAAACGCAGATTGCACGCTCTAAAATCTTTCACAACGTAAAAAAGGAGAAGAGGAAAGAAAATTCCTCTTCTCCTTTTTTCTTTTTCTCAATCTCTATGATGAAATTTTAATCTTCGGTTTTTCGCGGCGCGCTGGCAGTTGGATTATTTTGCTGCTGTGGTTGCGATGAGCTGCCGTCGCCGACGATGTAGCTGTCTCTGGATTTTACGACCGCATTCGGGCGATTAACGCGAACTTTGATTTGACGACGCTGTCCGGCTTGTCCGGCATCGCTCGGGTAATAACCGATGTTGTATTGTCGCCGCAGTTCTTCGGCGATGCCGGAGAAAGCGTCTTCCAGACTGACATTCGTTTCGGTGCTGAATAATCTGCCGCCCGATTTTTCGGTTAATTCGTCCAAATAACGTTTTCCTTCGGCATAATCGCGCGCCGTCGTCCCGCGCGGGCTTCGCCCAACCCTGCCGCCCGGAAAAGGAAAAGGAAGTCCGCCGCCAAAAATCGGCGGATATGGCGAAGTCATTACGCCGCCACCGCCGCCATAGCTGTTATCCCTGTAAGTGTTGTAATAAACCGTGTAAAACGGGGCGTCGGATTCTTCCGCGGCTCGCAAAGTGCTGTAATAATCGGATTTGGAAGAAGTCGTATCAACGCCGTCGGTAAACATCACAACGGCTTTTCGCCCTTCGATCCGGTTCAAACGCCGATTGATAATATTGTCCACCGTATCGTAAAGCGCAGTTCCGTCGCCGAAATCGGCTTTACGAATTGCGCGAGCGAGCTTGTATTTATCATTTGTAACTTCGGATAAAACGTGAAGATTGGAGTCAAACTCGATCACCATCACTTTATCGTTCGGTTTTAATTGATTGACAAACGCAATTGCAGCGTCCTGAATTTCCTCGATTTTAAGTTCGGTCGAAGGACTGGTGTCGAGAACCAAAACGACGGTCACGGGTTGTTCCGCCGTTCCGAAATAAGCAATTTCCTGCTCTTTTCCGTCTTCAAAAATTTTAAAGTCGGTTTGCTGCAAGCTCGGAAGATAACGCCCGTTGCGGTCGAAAACCGAAACCGGAATCGTGACCAGATTTGTTTCAATCGTTAAAACGTCATCATTGTCGCCAATGACTTTTTCGCTATTGGGCGCGGTTTTCGGCTGCGCTTCGGCTTTTTGCGCGGGCGCTTGGGTTTGATTTTGATTCGGGGTTTGATTCGGGACTTGCGGCGTTGTTTGCGGGACGACGCGCGGGCGCGAAGTTCTGCCCGACTGCGCCGAAACCGCGACGACGGCAACGCTCAAAAGCAACAACAATAAAGCGGCAATTCTTTTCATCTTTCGCTACTCCGGTTTTACAGATTTTAGGGAGAACAGGGTTCGGCTCTTTGATGCAGTATTCGCCGCCAGGATTTGCCAAAATTTATCTTATTAACAAAACTTTACATAAACCCAAAAATGCGCCCGCCGCAATCAGCCATAAAACGTCAATTTTAAAGCGAAACAAAGCCAAAAATGCCGCCGCGCCGAGCAGCAAAGCGAAAACGTTTATGTTTCCGGCGGAAAAAATCACAGCCGCCCCAAACGAAACAGCCAGCGTCAAAATTACGCCGACGACAGCCGCCGTGACCGCAGACAAAGCGGATTTCAATTTTTGATTATCCTGCAAACGCTCGATAAGCGGCGCAAACGCGAAAATAAAGAAAAAGCACGGCAAAAACGTGGCGATGGTCGTCAGCAAAGCGCACGCAACGGCGAAAAAGGTCTGCGAAAATCCATCCTGCGGATTGTTCCAGCCCGCCATAAAACCGACGTTTTGCAAAACCATTATCAGCGGTCCCGGCGTGGTTTCCGCGAGCGCAAATCCGTCAATCGCCTGCTCCGTCGTAATCCATCCGTAAGAATTCACGGCGGCTTGATTGACGTAAGCCAAAACCGCGTAAGCGCCGCCAAATGTAACAAGTGCCGCCTGCGTGAAAAACAGATAAATTTTAACCGGCAGACTTTGCCAACCGAAAATCGCGCCCGCAGCGAGCAGCGGAACAAGCCACAAACCGAGAAAAACTAAAATTATTTGCCCGATTTTAGTTTTTTGTTCGTTGTTCGTTGTTCGTTGTTCGTTGTTTTCAGGCTTCAAACTCAAGTAACCGATGAGAGCCGCCGCAACGACAATCAGCGGAAAAGGAACGTGCAAAAAATAAATGGCGACGAAAGCTGCGGCGGCTATTGTCCAATGCTGCCAGCCCTTAAGAGCCTTTTTGCCGATTTTGAAAACGGCTTCGACGACAATCGCCAGCACAATCGCTTTTAATCCGTCGAGAATTCCGGCAATTGCGGGCAGATTTCCGTAAGCGGCGTAAACGTAAGACAAAAAGAGCAAAACGAAAATTGAAGGAATGACGAAAAACGCTCCCGCGACGATTCCACCGAGAGTTCCGTGCAGCCGCCAGCCATTGTAAATCGCCAATTGCTGCGCTTCCGGTCCGGGCAGCAGCATACAAAAATTTAAGGCGTGCAGAAATTTTTCTTCGGTTATCCATTTTTTTCGTTCGACCAGCTCGCGATGCATAATTGCGATTTGCCCCGCCGGACCGCCGAAGGAAACGAAACCGAGCCAAACCCAAAATTTAAAAGCATCGGAAAAATTGACATTTTCCGATGCTTTTTGGTTTTCTTTTGTCAGCGCGTTTTCCGGCATAAAACTTAATGTAGCAAATGCCTTGAAACAGATGCTCTAAAATTCAGTTTTTCGCCGCTTCTTTTTTCTTTCCGACGATATAGCCGTCTTTGGCGCGAACGGCGACTTTTTCTCGATTTACTTTTACTTTAATTCGGCGTTGCTCGCCCGATTTACCTTCGGTTTCCGGGTAATAACCGAGACTGTATTGCCGCCGCAATTCTTCGGCGATGTTGTCGTAAGCCAAACCAAGATTGCCGTAAGTGTCGGCTTGATAAAATCTGCCGCCGGTGTTGGAAGACAATTTTTCCAAGTATTCTTTACCGCGACGATATTCCGCCGATGTTGTTCCGCCGCCGAGAATCACGGTTCGATTATTCGGATTATTCGGATCATTCGGGTCATTCGGGTCGCGCCGCCCCGGATAATTCGGCGGGTAATTCGGATCGTTCGGGTCGCGTCTTGTCGTAGTAGTTCGGCGCTGCGGCAAGGGCAGCGGGATATTTGTTCCGGGAATTGTCGGACGCTGCGAGGGCTGGGGAAACGGTACGGGCGAGCCGGGAACCGGATTCGGCGAAATTACGGGCGGCATTCGTGAAGCGTTTTGCACATCGTCGTAAGTGTCGTAGTGAATCGTGTAAACGAGCGTGTCGAGTTCCTGAGCTTCGCGCAGATTTTTGAGGTCGTTTGACTTGCGGCTCGTCGTGTCAACGCCGTCGGTGAACAAAACGACGGCTTTGCGACCGGGGATTTGAGCGAAACGCTCAAAAATAAAACTCATCGAATCGTAGAGCGCGGTTCCCTGCCCGATTTTAGCGGCGTTGATGGCGCGACGCAAAGTTTCGCGGTCATTCGTCGGCTCGGACAAAATGTGATATTCGTCGTCGAATGTAACGACCATTACTTTGTCAGCAGGGCGCAGATTCATCACAAAACGATACGCGGCGGTTTCGATTTCATCTATTTTAAAATGGGTCGAAAACGAAACGTCCAACACGAGCGCAACCGTAAACGGAACTTCCGAAGCCGCAAAATAAGCTATTTGCTGCGGTTTTCCGTTTTCTAAGATTTGAAAATCTTCTTTTTTCAAATTTAAAATGTAACGCCCGTCGCGGTCTGAAACGCTCACAGGAACCGTCACCAAATTCGTGTCAACGCGCAAAACTTCGTCATCCGAAATCGCATTTTCTTCGCCAGTCGTCTCGCTTTTTTGATTTTCTTTTTCGTCGCCGGTTGCAGTTTGCGTTTGATTCTTTTTTTGTTTACCGTTGCTGTCGCTTTGCCGGTTTGCGCCCGATTGCGCGGCTGCGGGAAAACTCAAAACGCCGACAACGAGTATCAAGCTCAGGAATATTTTCATTTTTGCCTCTTTTTAAATTGGAAATGCCGGATCCGTCTTTTATGATGCGCGAGATCGCCGAAAGATAGTTTCGATTAAATCGGCTGGTTTTCCGAAGAAATTTGCAGATATATTCTTCAAATGTTTTCTATTGAACATTCGCTTTTTTTCAGCTAATATCAACAATTAGCCGGAGTCGGCGGCTTTAAATACCGGCAATTTTACCCAACGCTATTTTCACCGGCGTAATTCCCCTCTTTCATCGAATTATTGCTGCATCAAGCCACCACAAATATCTTTCTCAGGAGAAGTCAAAAAAATGAATATTTCCGCACGTTTCCTCCCCGCGCTTTTTATATTCGCGCTTGCTTTCATCCCAGCTGTTACAAGCGTTTCCGCTGCTACATTTAATGTCACAAATCTCAATGACAACGGCGCGGGAAGTCTTCGTCAAGCCGTCTTGGACGCCAATTTGTCGCCCGGAACGGACGCCATCGCATTTCAATCGGAATTAATCGGGACAATCGCACTTACGACCGGACAACTTTCCATTACCCAAAGTGTCGCCATTTTTGGTCCCGGCGCAAGAAAAATAACCGTTAGCGGCAATAATTCAAGCCGCGTTTTTTACGTCAACGGCGCGCCCGGCACAGTCACCTACATCAGCGGACTGACCATCGCCGCCGCAAACATCAGCACCGGCTACGGAGGCTGCGTTTTTAACAACTTCGGCAACACCTTAAATCTCAGCGAAATCGCAATTTCAAATTGTTCCGCACCATACGGAGCAGGAATTTTTAACGACGGCACGCTGAATGTTGCCCGCTCGACCATCGGACCTTTCAATACGGCGACCAATGGCGGCGGAGGCATTTATAATGAAGCCGGAACGGCGCATATCAGCGCCACGACCATCAGCGACAACACCGCCAATTTAGGCGGCGGCATCAATAATAGTGCCGAATTGACGCTCGAAAACGTGACCGTCAGCAACAACTCGGCAGAGGGAGCGCGCGGCGGCGGTATTTTAAACGGCGGCGGAGTCGTATTTCTTCGCAACACAATCGTCGCCGCGAATTTCGCACGCAGCAGCGGCGGCGATTTGAACGGCTCGTTCGGTTCTCTGGGCAATAATCTAATCGGCAACAACACCGATTCAAATCTTCAAGCCAGTTTCCCCTCCGACACAGCGCAGGAAAACGGCGACAAAATCGGTTCGAGCGCGTCGCCGCTCGATCCGAAGCTCGGCGCGCTGCAAAACAACGGCGGGCAAACCGACACGCTGTCGCTTTTGTCAGGCAGCGCCGCTGTTGATGCCGGTAATAACTGCGTTTCAGCCGGGGATTGCTCGGCAGACTCTTTAAAAGCGAGCACGGCTTCGACGACCGATCAAAGAGGATTCCGCCGCCAAGCCGACGGAAATAATCCGCCCGACGGAACAGCCACGGTTGACATTGGCGCATTTGAGCTTTTTAGTATGCCGACTGCCGCGTCGGTCAAAGTCGAAGGGCGCGTGACAGTGGGAAAACGCGGTGTTTATTCGGCTCGCGTTTATCTGACGAATCATCTCGGAGAAACCAGAACGGCAATTACAAATTCGCTCGGTTATTACAGATTTGAAGATGTTCGGGCGGGAGAAACTTATACTTTTTACGTTTTGTCCAAACAATATAGGTTCACGCCGCAAGCGCTGACAATCAATCAGGAAACGACCAATTTAAACTTTATCTCCGAACCGTAAACAGAATATTTTTTAAACCTCATCAAGACGCGCCGACGCCAGTTCGTGAAAACGTCGGCGCGTCGAGTTGATGTTAACGAACGGAAGCTGCCGGTGAGTGCGGTTTGTCAGCAAAATAAAAATCCTTTCGGTTTCCGGCTCGATCCACAGCGAAGTGCCGGTAAAACCGAGATGCCCGAAGCTGTTTTGCCCCAAAGCCGCGCTTGCGGTCGAATTTTCGGTTGCTGCAAGCTCAAAGGCAAACGAGCGCGATTCGTTTAAGTTTTTCGTGAAATTGGTTTTGAACAAATTGCACGTTTCCGGTTTAAGCAAACGGGACGAGCCGGGCAGAAATTGGAGAGCGATTTTGAAAACTTCGCGTGCAGTTGAAAACAACCCTGCGTGTCCGCTTGCGCCGCCCAGAAAATAACAATTCGCGTCGTGAACTTCGCCCCAAATCAAACGATTGCGAAAAACCGCCTGCGGATTTTGGATTTCATAACCCATTTCGAGACAAGTCTGCATTTCGTATTCGTTGCCGAATTCGCAGGCGGCAATTTGTTCGCGCGGCGCAGTAGTATTAAAAGCCGTCTTTTCGAGTTTGAGCGGAGCAAAAATTTCATTCCGCGCGATTCCCGCCAAATCAGCCTCATAAATTTGTTCGAGCAGAAATCCGAGCGTCAGAAAATTGAAATCGCTGTAGCGTACGACTGTGCGCCGCTCGTTTTGCAAATCTTCCAATCCAATTGCCGCGAGAGCTTCGGCTTTCGGATTCTCGATTTTGTTTTGTGCGTGTGAGCGATTGCGAAGCAAATAAAACGGTTTCCAAGCCGGAAAACCTGAAACGTGCGACAGCAAATCGCGAATGGTTAAATGCCTCTTTTCCGCCGTATCAAAACCGGGTAAATAACGACAAATCGAATCGTTTAGTTTGATTTCACCGCGCTCGATGGATTTCGCGCAGAGCAGCCCCGTGACCAAAACCTTGGTCAAGCTCGCTAAATCATAAACCGTCTCAAGCTGCGCTGAAATTTCTTTGTCGCTGATCTTAACGGCAAAACCGAGCGCGTCGGTAAATCTAACCTCGCCTTTTTCCGCAACCAGATAAACCGCCGAAGGAAAATCTCCGGCTTTGATTCGTTCACTTAAAAACGAGGAAATTGCTTCGCTTTTCATTGTTAAATAGTCAGCCGATTGCGATGCTCGTCAATTTTTTCTAAAACTCCCAAAGCCAAACTCAAAGCCCGCCGTCCGTCCTCGCCTGTGACGGGCGGCGTTTTATCTTCTAAAATCGAATCAACAAACGCTTCGATTTCCGCTCGCAGCGGCTCGACATCGTTGATTTCGAGGCGATTGATTCTGATTCCAAATAACGGATTTTCCGCGCCCGGCGCGAGGCTCGTCAACGCTGCATATTTCGTTACATAATCAACAGCGACATAAGCGTTTGGCTGATAAAAACGCATTTTGCGGATTTTTTCCGCGCCGACGCGCGAAGCCGTGATGTTGGCGACCGTCCCGTTTTGAAATTCAAGCCGGACGTTTGCCGCATCAACTTTGTCTGTCAAAATCGGAATCCCGACCGCGCGAATCTCAGCAATTTCCGATTCGACAAACCACGAAATCATATCCAGGTCGTGAATCATGACGTCCAAAACAACGTCAACATCAAGCGAGCGCGCCGGAAACGGCGAAATGCGGTGAATCTCAAAATAAAGCGGCTTTGTCACATGCGGGCGAAGCGCGACAATCGCCGGATTAAAACGTTCGAGCTGTCCGACCATCAATTTTGCGCCTGATTTTGCCGCCGCATCAATAATTCGGTCGGCTTCTTCGAGCGTTCGCGCAATCGGTTTTTCGACGAGACAATGAACTCCGCGCCGCAAAAATTCGACCGCAATTTCAGCGTGAGTTTCGGTCGGCGTGGCGATTGAAACCGCCTCAACTGTCTCCAAAATGTCGCGCCAGTCTGTGAAAAAATCGCAATTTTGTTCTGCGCCGATTGTTCGCGCTGTTTCTTCGTTCGCGTCGCAAACGCCGACAAATTCGGTTTTGCCTTCGTTTGCCAGAGCTTTCATAACTCTGGCGTGATGTCGTCCAAGACTGCCGACGCCGATTGCCGCAGTTCTAATTTTTCGGTTCGTTTCGCTCATTTTTACTCAGAATGTCATAAAAAGTTGCGAAACCCAAAATTTAAAATTTTCCGAAATTAATCGTAGATTTCGACATCAATCGGTTTGAAGCTGTAATTATTCGACATCTCCGCAGAGCAAGCCGTCACGCCGACAATCAAATCCATTTCGGCGCGCAGCAGCAAATAATCTCCGGCGCGCGACGGCGGAGGATCAATTTGCAATTCGCCGGACGGTTTGACAATAACGTTCATAAAAACGTTGAGCGTGGTCGGAATCATATCGGGCGTGATGCCGAATTTTTCGAGATTTGTCGAAAGGTTTTCAAAACAGCTCGGATGCGGTTCGTGGTTGTTATAAATAATTTGAAAAGTTTCCGGGCTGCACGGCGTCAGCAAAAAATCGTGCCGCCCAACCGTGTCTTCGATGATGGTAAACATCGGTCGGCTGCGGTTTGAATAAAGCGTATGACCTTTTGTGATGTAAATCGTGTTGGCGTAATCAATCGTGCGCCCGGATGACAGCCATTCTCGCTTATCTGCAAGCGAGAAAGCGGTTAAATCCGAAACCTGCTCGCCTTTTGGATCAATGATTTTCAAAAGCCGTCCGCTTTGCAAAGTGAAACCGACGCCGGTTTGCGGTTCGAGATGAAAATGCTTTGTTGGTTCATTTGTTTGTGTTATCTCACTCATCTGAATTTTCGGTTTTCTTTAAAAGCGCGTGAAACGGGCATTTCCAACTCGCTTCAACCGCGCGACCGGAATATTGACGGGCTTCGCTTTGCTCTCCGAAATTGCTCAAATTCGGATTGAGCGAGCCTTGCAATTTAAAATCGCGCTCGCGGACAATTTCCTTCATTCGCTCAAACTTATTTTTCCGGCGCAGATTTTCAAATTGTGTGTGAGCGTTAAAAACCAACGTCGGGTACGCAAAACTCCGCGCCAGACGCGAGCTTGCCGGATGCAGACCAACGACGAAAAACGCGGTTTCGGCAAAGCTAAACGAAAATTCCGCGCTTTCCGGGTCGCTGCTGACCGTTTTGCTCCAATCGTAAAAACGGCTGTCCAGCTCGTGCAAACTTTGAAGCTGCGCCCAGAGAAGCCGTTCCCAGGTTTCTTCGTCCGAAACAATTGGCGCGGCGAACGCCGCAATAAACGTCGCATAATCTGTTCCAAAACGCGGCTGTTCCCGCGCATATTCCCACAAATCGTGCGCAAGCGTCGCGGTCGCCGCGGGCTGATTCATTTGGCGGTAAAAACCGAAACGATAACAATTTCCGTTGATTGCCGCTTTCGCGCCGACGCACGGGAAATCCTGATTTATAACGTGCGCCCGAAATTTGTCGTGCACCGCCACGGCTAATGACGGCAGTTTTTGCGGCGCGCCGAGCGCGCTCGTCAATTTTCCGTCGCGCCACTCAGCATACGCGCTGTGCTGTGCCGCGCCTTTGTATGGATTTTTTTTGACTGTCAAATTCAGCACCGAACTTTCCCGCCTTGTTCTTTTAAATTAATTTTAGAAAAATTCTCTGTTCAAGGTAGTACGAATGCGTACAGTCTGCGCTAAGGTTTCGTGAAATAACTATTTATTCATTCAAAGAATCGTTTATGTCTGAAGACGCGAACATCGGAAATCGTTCCGAAACGGAAAACGGCACAGAGCATTGCACTTATTTGCTGACAATTCGACGCACCCGTTTTGACCGCGCCGAAGCCGAAGATTTTCGGCGATATTTCGGTTTGCTTCGCGCTTGTGGCTGCGAAGTTTTGGTTGTGGACGGTTCACCCGCCGAAGTTTTCGATGCTTATGACGAAGCTTGGCGCAACCGCTGCCGCCACGCGGCGGTTGATCCGCAATACCGATACTTAAACGGCAAAGTCAACGGCATTCACACGGGAATCGCGCTCGCCGCGCACGAGCGCGTAATTCTTGCCGACGACGACATTCGCTACACGCCGGATGATGTCGAGAGAATGAGCCGCCTGCTCTCCGATTATGAAATGGTACGCCCGCAGAATTATTTTCTGCCCTTACCATTCTGGGCGCGAATGGAAGCCGCCAGAATGTTGATTAATCGCGCCTGGCTTCGTGAAGGCGATTACACCGGGACGCTCGGCGTCACCCGCAGCGCTATGCGCCGCGTCGGACATTACGACGGCGACGTGCTGTTCGATAACGAGGAAATCGTCAGACATTTTCGCCTGAAAAATGCGCGGATTAAATACGCGCGAGATTTTTTCGTCTTAAAACGCCCCGCGACTTTTCGCAAATGGATCGAACAGCGCCCTCGGCAAGCCTATGAAGATTTCATAATGCGCGCGAAAACCGCGTTTTTTGTGCTTCTTCCGATTGCTCTCGTTTTGTTTTGGTCGTTTGGCGGATTCGCTTTTGCGCTCGGATTCGCTCTTTTAGTCGCGCTTGGAGCCATCTTCACGGCGGCTCTTGGTTTAAACGACGGCGCGACCAATTTTTTCCCGATTTCGACCGTTTTTTACGCGCCGCTTTGGTTTATCGAGCGCTCTTTTAGCACGTATTGGGCTTTCTATTGGCGCTTCACGCGCGGTGGCTATCCTTTCGGCGACAAGCTCTTGTCAAAAGGAACCGGCGATGCCTGGACAGCCGCCGGCAATGCAACGCCGAGTGATGACGCTGTTTAAAAATAAAGCCGTCATTCTTTAACGAAATTTACAGCCTGCTTTTAAAAGCGGGCTTTTCTGTTTTAACGTGAATTTGAAACGCATTTTGATTTCGGTAATACTTTAAAATTTGTTGCCTTAATCCGGCGAGTTTAATGAACAAAACCAAAACTCAAACTTTTCAAATTCTGTTTGTCCTTGCAACTGTTTTCGTTTATTTCTTTGGCTTGGGACGCTTACCGCTCGTCGGACCGGACGAGCCTCGCTACGCTCAGGTCGCGCGCGAAATGTTTGAACGCAGCGATTGGATAACACCGACGCTCGGCGGTTTTAATTGGTTTGAAAAACCGGCGCTGCTCTACTGGTTCGAAATCGCGGCTTATAAAATTTTCGGAGTCAATGAATTTTCGGCGCGTTTCGGCTCTGCAATTTTCGGTCTGCTGACAATTTTCACAATTTATCTGCTTTGCCGCTTTGTTTCACAAAATCCGGCAGCGAACAACGAACAGCGAACAGCGAACGATTACGCAAATTACACCTTCATCCTTGCCGCTACAAGCATCGGATTAATTGTTTTCTCGCGCGCGGCGAGCTTTGACATTATTCTGACTTTTCCGATAACCGCCGCTTTAGCCTGTTTCTTCGTTTCTCAACACGCCGCGTCTCCGCGTCGGCACGCCATTGCATCTCTCGCAGGTTTTTACTTTTTCATCGGAGTCGCGCTTCTGGCAAAAGGTTTAATCGGATTTGTTTTGCCGTTCGGCGTCGCGTTTTGTTATTTCGCCGCTTTAAGAAAATTCCCGTCCAAAACTTTTTTACTCAGTTTGATTTGGGGAAATTTGTTGAGCGTTCTGGTTGCCTCCGTCTGGTATGCGCCGATGTATTTGCGACACGGCTGGACTTTTGTTGACGAATTTTTCATTCAGCATCATTTTGCCCGTTACGCTTCAAATAAATTCGCGCACCCCGAGCCTTTCTGGTTTTTCTGGGCAATTTTGCCCGCACTCATTTTGCCTTGGACGCCGTTTTTGCTCGCGGCTATTTGGAGAGTTTTCAAAGACCAGAGACCAAAGACCAAAGACCAAAGACCAATTGATTCTTCGCAACATTCTCTAAAAATATTTGCGCTCGTTTGGCTGCTTGTTCCGCTCGTTTTCTTCTCGTTTTCCGGCTCGAAGCTGCCCGGCTACATTTTGCCCGCGCTGCCGGCGGCAATCATTCTTGCCGCAGAAGAAGCGCGGCGTTTCGCCTCAAAATCGAGCAATCGCCGTTTGATTGTACAAATTGTCGCCGCCTCTATTTTCGCGTTGATCGTGATTGCGCTTTTGTTCGTCGCGCCTGATTTTGCGCGCCGCGATACGAAAAAATATCTCGTGCAAGCGGCTGCCGAAAGCGGTTTTATAAACGAAAAAGTTTTAAATTTGCACGACATTTCGCATTCTCTCGAATTCTACGCGGCGGGCAGAACCGTCAGGCTGGACAACGGAAAACAGCGACAATTTTTCGGGGCGAGCGACATTCTGGTATTTATGAAACAGACCGGGCAGGAACGAGTTTTGGTAGTTGTTCCGCTCTCGCGCCTTCACGAACTGCCCGAATATAATCAGTTAAAAACCGAAATTATTGCCGACAACGGCGAATATGCGATTGCCGCCGTTTCACATTAGCTAATTCAGCGAAACGTGCTAAACTCCCGTTTTGATTTTTTAAAATCGTGTCGAAAATCGAAGCAAAAACGAGCGTTATTCTGGTTCTTCACAGCCCGCGCGAAAAAGTTTGGGGCGTTTTGGAGGAAATTACCAACTCGGGCGTTTTCATGCGCGGAATTGATTTAAACGCTTTTGAAGATTACATCGGCGCAATTATCAGAGATGAAGATTTTATCGGTTTGAGCGATCAGTTTTTTCCGCTCTGGCGCGTTGAAAGAATCGTTAGAGACGAAACTGCGGGCGGCGTTTTGTCGCTCGCGGAGCAATTTGAAGAGCGAACCGGAAAAAAAATCTCTGATTTTTAACAAAAAACCTGTTTCACAAGTGAAACAATATTTCACAAACTCATTCTTTTTGTGCTAAACTTGATTTCAGTATCTTAAAGGAGAGTTTTAAAACAATGGCATTTGAGGGAATGACGATGAACACGGATAAAAGCAAAGCGATTGAAGGTGCACTGGCAAATATTGAGAAAAAATTCGGCAAAGGCTCGATTATGAAAATGGGCGAGCGTCAGGTGGAACAAGTCGGTTCGATTTCGACGACTTGCCTCAGTCTGGACGCGGCAATCGGCGTCGGCGGTTTTCCGAAAGGCAGAATCATCGAAGTTTACGGACCGGAATCTTCGGGCAAAACGACGCTCGCGCTGCACGTCGTCGCCGAAGCGCAACGCCAGGGCGGAATCGCCGCTTACATTGACGCCGAACACGCAATGGACCCGGAATACGCGGAAAAATTGGGGGTTGACGTTGATAATTTATTTATTTCGCAGCCGGATTCCGGCGAACAGGCACTCGAAATCGCCGAAACTCTGGTGCGGTCGAACAGCGTTGACGTAATCGTCATTGATTCGGTCGCCGCGCTCGTTCCCCGCGCGGAATTGGACGGCGATATGGGCGATTCGCTGCCGGGTTTGCAGGCTCGTTTGATGTCGCAGGCTTTGCGAAAATTGACGGCAATCGTCGCGCAATCAAACACCTGCTTTATTTTCATCAACCAGTTGCGCGAAAAAATCGGCGTCTTTTTCGGCTCGCCCGAAACGACGACCGGCGGTAAAGCTCTCAAGTTTTACGCTTCGGTTCGCGTTGACATCCGCCGTATCGGCGCCATCAAAGATGGCGACAAAGTGACGGGAAATCGCACAAAAGTCAAAGTCGTCAAAAACAAAGTCGCGCCACCATTCCGAGAAACCGAGTTCGACATTATGTACGGCGAAGGAATCTCGCGCGAAGGCGATTTGCTCGATCTGGCTGTCAATCACAAAGTCGTCGAAAAAAGCGGCGCGTGGTTTTCCTATGCGACCGAACGCCTCGGACAAGGACGCGAAAACGTCAAAAATATGCTCAAAGAAAACACCGACTTGCGCGACCGCATCGAAACGGACGTTCGCAAAGCACTTGGAATGCCCGCCCTCGACGGGACTGCGGTCGAAGCGAGCTAAGTTTCAGACACTAAAAAACATAAATATTAAAGGCGCGAATCCAAAACTGAGATTTGCGCCTTTTTACATTTTGCCGATTCAATAAACCGTTGACTCGAATATGGTTTTTCAACACCATTGGGACTCGTTTCCTTCGATATTTATTGAATGAAATCGTTAATTTGACAGACGCGCGGAATTTTCTTTATAGTTTTAAATTCGCGCTGGCGTTAAAAACCTGCGCGCGGCTTGGTAGCTCAGTTGGTAGAGCAGCGGACTGAAAATCCGCGTGTCGGCAGTTCGATTCTGTCCCAAGCCACTTTATTTTCAATAAGTTAAGGGCATCAATTTGATGCCCTTTTCATTTTTGTGTGCGAAATGTGTGCGAAAGTTTTATTGTGTGCCTGATTGCTTGAAAATCAACCTATCTAATTCATCAGAAGCAGCTTCTTGCATATTCGGCAAGACGTGCGAGTAAACATCAAGAGTCAAAACTATTGTTGAATGACCAAGACGCTCAGAAACTATTTTTGGGTTGATTCCAGCTTGAAGTAAAAGCGTAGCGCAGGTATGTCGCAAATCATATAAGCGAATCGAAGTACGAAGTTCTGCATCTTTCAAAATCCGTTTGAAATGCCTTGTAACGTTTGGTGGATTCAGCGGAGTTCCAAGTTCAGACGGGAAAACTAAATCGTAATTCTGCCAAGCTGAGCCAAGTTTCAAACGTGCTTCACCTTGCTGCCTCCGGTGAGCTTGAAGTTCTCTAATAATTGATTTCGGCAAAGGTAAAGTGCGGCGTGATTTTTTTGTTTTCGGTTCGCCGAAATGCCAGCCGCCGCCTTTCCGGTGCGTGACAAGCGCGCGCCGTACCGTTGCCGTTCCCTTTTCTAAATCAATGTCTTTCCATTGCAACGCAAGATATTCTTCCGGTCGCATTCCAGTTGCGAGCGCAAATGAAAAAAGTGCTGCGAAACGCTCATCTTTTAGTTTATGTAGGAATTGAACACATTCTTTTTGTGTTAAAACGTCCATTTCCTTGCGAGTTTGCTTAGGCAATTGAACGAGCGTTGCAACATTACGTGGTAAAACATCAAGCTCAACAGCCTTTTTCAAAGCTGATGATAAAACAGAGTGCGTGTATCTGACGACACGTGGGGAAAGTCCGCGCGCCTGCATATCGCTGTATAGTTTTTGAATGTGAATAGCCTTCAAATCATACAGCTTGATTTTCCCTAGCGGTTGGTAAACGTAACGTTCTAACAAATCGTTGTAATCTTTGAAAGTGCGATATTCAAGGCGCGGCTTGGCAATGTTTTCTAACCAGACTCCGAGATATTCTTTCAAGGTTTGCTTACGAGCGTCGCCAAGTAAACCTTTGTCACGATCTTCTAAGACTTTTCTTAAAACTTTGTCAGCCTCTTTTTTTGTACCTTTGAAAGTTTCATTATGGTACTTTCTTTTTCCATTAGCATCTTCTCCCAAATAAACCCGGACTAGCCAAGTATCGTCACCTCGTTTTATTAGTTGTCCTGTTCTTCGCGTCTTTTCTGCCATTTCTTTCTTGAATCGGATACGCCCAACCTGTGATAATTGAGCGCATCCGTTGGTTTCTTGATAGGTTTCCTTCGGATAGTCGGGGCTTATCAAAGTTGCTGCTTTGGTAAGCCCTTCGTTTTTAACGAAACTGATTTGTTCGTTCGTAATAGCGTTGAAGCAGCCTTGCCGCTGCTCGGTGATAACAAGGTTTACCCTGTGCGAAAGCCTTACATTGACAGGTTCCATTTGCCGTGTAGGTTTCGCCACTTGATTGACTCCACAAGATCAAGTGCTTGTCTTTTTGGTCAAAGTGCATAAACGGATTGTTTTCAATTTCAACAACAGCCTTTGCAATGGCATTAACCCATCGCTGTTCAAGATTTCCACTCTGATGAATACTGGATAATGCTTCCGCGACAACTTCACCTAAAACTTGCAAATCGAGTTGGTTGTACATCTGATTTATTTCCTTTCTTTTCTTGTTATTAGCTGTAAAAGCTGAATCTAATTATTACGCAAGCGTAATAATTTGTCAAGATAAACTTGTTCTTGCGTAATAGTTTCTGCTAGGGTTTTATTGATGGGAAAGAAGCTAACAACAAAGGAAGTTGCTCAAGCTTTGGGTATTTCAGATGCCCGCGTTCGGCAACTTGTGCTTTCTGGCAGGCTCCCGGCTGAGAAGTTTGGGCGGGATTTAATGATTGATGAAAAAGATTTGGAGTTAATCAAAGATCGGAAGGTAGGAAGACCTGCAAAGCCAAGATAAAATTACACTTATATTGTATGTCAGTATATATTTGTCTTTAAAAATGCTACCCCTACCCCCGATTACACCGCTAAATAATCAATTTGAAGGGTTTGTGTCCTAAGAAGGCTCGTTCACGTGGCTCAAAAACATTCATTTGTTCGTGTTTCTGCGCCGTATTTTCTCACGTGAGAAAATGAATTTTAAAATAGAAAATTGTTTCTAATACAGCGTTCGTAATCATCAAGCCAGACCGGAAGCAAATCGAGTTCAGCTTTACGCTTTGCGGATTCGCTCGAAAAACCTTCGGCTAATAAGACTGCCTCTCGTTCATTAAGCGAATCAAGCATTGCTTCAATTTCCGCTAAAGAAGCATCTTCAAGCATTTGGTCTGTAACAAAATCTGATTCCGGTTTCAAGGTGTATTGGACAAAGGGGCAGTTAAAAGGACAAAAGCGGGTAATTAAGGCGATACTTTCTTGAACTGCAACATCGTAAGTGCAAACAGGACAGCTTGACGCTTGCAACTGTTGTTTAAGTTCCGCCAAGATTCTGTCTTTAAAAGCGCGAATAAAATGGCGAATATCGTTTGTGATTTTGGCGGACGGCTTTATCCGCAAATTTTCGCCTTTAAGCTCTACAGTAAAGCCGTCTTTTTCAAGAAGTGGGAGAAAGTTAATAGCCTGCATGTTTAGAACAACTCTCCATCATCTTTGATTTCTTCCAATGAATACGAATTTAACGAATTTGACGAATTTATTGATTTGCTTTGTTTATCTTGAGGATTAAATTCGTTAAATTCGTTAAATTCGTCCCTCGTAGGAAAAAACTCTTTTGCATACCATCGCTCAATTGGTTTCCTGGAGTCCGATTTTATTTCCTTTAAAACCTTTGCAAAGCCTTGATGGGAAAGCATCCGCAATGCTTCGTTGAGACGGGTTGCTGATTTATTGCGACCAGTAGAATTGGTAATCTCAGTTTTAGTCAAACCTGCCGCGCCATTTTGACGTAACAAAGCAATTACCTCATCAGCAAGTTTGTCGCCTGTACTATTACCAAAAATGTAACGAGCAGAATTCTCACAATATTTCCAGACTGCAAGTGCTGCTTCCAAATGTTCGAGATGGATTTCCTTTTTTGAATCCAATAAAGCGAAGATACAAGACAGACGTATAACATAAGGTGACGCACGTTGAGTAACTTTTGCGAGAACGCCAGCGCGAGTAGTCTCAAGCTCAATGTAAACTGAACACCAACGCTTTGCAGCATCAGGCGTAAATTGTAACCGCTCTACCATTTTGGCGAAAGAAATGCGATCTCGCAGTTTTTGACGGAGTTTATTCATTTCATCTTGTGGTACTTCGCCACCAAACGGCAGTAATTTTGAGCGTTCGACAACAACCCACAGGAAACGATTAGCATAGCCGTTTGCAGATTCGACTGCATTCAAGCACTTCAATAGTTCAGTTTTTGTAATATGCCCGACGATTCCAACGTGCGCGTTTGTAGTTTTAAGCGGTGAGTTTTTGGTCATATTTCTGGCACTGCCGGAATCCCAAAAATCGCGGAGACACTCTGAAAGCGTATTGCCGATTCGCTCTTGAACGCCCAAAACTTTTGCAAATTCACCCTCGTGAACAAGCAGCCGCTTGTCTAAAACCCCTTCGTCTTCAACAATAGTTTCAGTCGCACCATTTTTAGTTCGCGTTCTTTCAACGGTATCACGCACGTTATAAATTAAACCTTCACCGGAAGATAAACCGGAAGCTATACATCCCCGCTCGAAATGCTCATCAATATCTTTGAAGACTTCTTTCACTCGACCAAGTGATGTTCCTTTTCGTCCGCTTGCGGTGTCGCCGACTAAAACCACAAATGTGTTTGTATAATGCTTGTTGGCTTCAACTTGAAAGTGTGCGCTTCTGCCGATAATTACGCCGAAATAATTAAGAAATTGAATGAGCAAAGCCATTTTATCGGCTTCTGAGTGCGGTTCGACAAGACGCACGAAATCTCCGGCAAGACCGAAAAAACATTTTTCGTCTGGTTCTGGAAACGGCTCAAAAATGGTTTCATCGGATCCGTCAAAATCATTTACGGCATTAACTGTTTTGGGCAAATTTTCAGTTGGCAACCCGAACGCTGCAAGAATCTGAAAATAATCACACCCCTTGTGGCATTTCACAGCACCGTACATTGTCATAAATAAACTTGTCGTGCTATTTCCATTGTGTGCGGGGCACCGCGTTTCAACGAAGCCTTTTTGATTACGCTTTCCGACGGCTTGTATTAGGCGAATGAGTTCGGCGTGTCTTTCTTCGTGGCTCTGAAAAGCTAGCTTTGAAGATTTCTCAAATTGTGGCTCTGAAGCCGCAACATTAGAATAAATCGCCGGAAAAGCTTCCCACATTTGTTCGACTTTGAACCGGCGCGATGGCTCGAAAGTATGCAGTTCAATTTTTTTATTTTCGGTAATGCCTTTTTCTTTGTCGTAATGAACGTGATTAAAGAAAGGCAAACGCATGACGCGGGATGGGTTTTTAAGCTTTTCATCGCCGTCCAAGAAGGCAATTAGCAGCGTTTGGATGCAGCGCCAAGATTCTTCGTCGCAATTGCCTTCGATCAGCCAATAAGCGTGTACGCTTTTGCGGGTTTCGATTCTGATTGACGGTAACAGTGGCGCTCGGTCAAGGCGTTCGTGTTGTTCTGCAATAGAGAGCGTATCGCTTTCGACAAAGAAAGCGTTGAAGCGGGAAATGTTAAGGTCAGTATTGCCGCCGGAATTGACGGCGAAATATATTCCGCCGCGATTATTAGCTTCTTTTAACTGCCGTTGAAAGCCGGAATCGGTTTGCAATTGTCGGCGGGTCATTGCCGGAAAGGTTTTCGGCTCGCAAAAGCCGTTTAGCGCGTTTTTGGGTTTGAAAGTGCGAATGTAGATTGGTTCGTTTTCATCGGGAAAGAACGGTTCAAGAAATTGGGTTAAGGTCACTATTGCACCTCGCTTTCCTGATTTCCGCCGCGTTTAATCCAAAGTAAAATTTCTTCTTCATCGAAGCGATATTGGCGTTCACCAAGCAAGATGAACGGGATGGCGTTTTTTCGGACGAGTTCGTAAACTCGCTGGCGGTCAACTCTGAGAAGTTGGGCGACTTCATCTGCGATAAGGATGGTTTTGTTCATAAAAAAAGAAGTGTGTGTTTAACGGTAGGCTTTGTTTTTTCAAACTTAAACGAGTTAATGAGTAATTAACTATATTTTTATCTTAATGGAACTGAAAAGAACTGTCTTAAAGTCTGATTTTTCGATTTTTTTCACTTCACCAAAAATACGAATCTGGTGAAATGAATTTCATATTTTCATTTCACCAGATTCAATCTGAGCCGCTTAATTGTTGCAGATAATGCAGCTAATTATTTGGGTGCGGATAGTTTTCTTTGCCTTTCGCCTTCTTCCAGAAAGCTAAAAAGCCGTCTTGTGGAGTAGCCAGTAGCTTTGAAACCTCTTTTTCTCGCCTCTAGGACTGATTCCTCAACGCCGTACGGTTTTATAAGACCTACCCGTCGCGCTGCGTGTTCAATTGCCAAGACTGATAATTTTTCTTTTTCCGTGTCCCAAAGCTTTTCTAATAAGTCATCAGGCGTATCTGCAAATTCACCCGTTTTAGCATAATCTCTCCAATTTGGAAAATCTTTTTGCAGTAGAGTATTGATAGCCTTCCAATGCTTGGAAATTGAAGGATAAACCTCAGCTAACTCTACTTTCTTCTGCATTTCGGTAGCTTCTTCAAGTGTTCTCCAAAATTCAGAAACCTGATTTTTATAATTTTCAAATAACTCATCTCGTTTGTCTTTGAAGCTTGTTTTTTTGGTCTTTCTTCCTTTCTCGCTTTCAATGGCATCTTGTCCTTTTTGAACATTTTCTTCAAAATTTGACAGGACTTCTGTGGCAGTAATTTCCAGTGAAAGCTTCAATTTGTGGTAAAGCGCAAACAGTAACACAGCCGTCATTAAAATTGTTTGTTGAACAGTAAACCATCTTCTCAAATCCTCATCCTCGAAAATTCCATCAGCCTTTAACCGTGCCTGAGTGAAAAATTTGGCGACAGCGGACGCGGGAAAATAAACGGAATCGAACATAAGTGTGTCACTACTCTTTAGCCTGAATCTGACAAACGGCGTACCTTCCGGCGTATAGTCTTTTGTAATATCGTTAACAATGTGAAGTACATTTTTTTCGTAGAAAGCATAATTGCTAATCGCCCCAGATTCTCTGAGGTTGAGATGATTGAAAGCGGCTTCGACTATTTGATTTATTAAATCATTTTCAGTCATATCAGTTTTTATCCGGCAGATCGCTGTTATTTCCACTGTAAAAGCGGCTTTCAGCCAAAATCCAATGTGAAAATTCCGTTTTAGACTTATAGTTTTTCAAATTTCAAATTATAAATCTGATCGGTCGTAATCTTACTCAAAAATAGCTCTAGCTTCTAATATTGAACCTTTTAGCTGATTTGAGTGTTTTGCATTTGTTAATTACAATCTGTTTGCTTAAATCTAAGCAGGCTTGAATTATTTAACTTTCTGAGTAAGCAGCCACAAAATACCTTTTAATAAAGCTTATTTATGTCTCACAATGAAGCTCAAACTAGGAAGCAATTGATTGACGGTCAAATTTCAAAAGCCGGTTGGAATTTATTTGATCGCAATCAAGTAAGATTTGAAGTTCCCGCTAGCGGCGATGATGAAATTTGGACGGATGGAATAACCGATTACAGCCTCTATCTGCCGAACGGAGAAATAATTGCTGTCGTTGAAGCTAAAAAGCAAAGCAGAAGCCCGCAAACCGCCCGCGAACAAGCAAGACTTTATGCAGAGAGAATAGAGAAAAATCAAAGCTTTCGCCCATTTGTTTTTCTCGCGAATGGAGTTGAAATTTGGTTTTGGGATACGGAAGAAGAAACACCGCGAGAAGTTGCCGGATTCTTTTCTTTGGAAGATTTGGAACGATTGCTTTATATCAAGCAAAACAAAACGCCGTTAACCGATGCTTCAATAAATGCGGACATTTCAGGGCGAATGTATCAACAGGAAGCGATTCGCAGAATAACTACGGCTTTTGACGTTGAAAAGAAACGCCGCGCTTTGCTTGTGATGGCAACCGGAACGGGAAAAACTCGAACTTCAATGGGATTGATCGAGCTTTTTCTGAAAACAAATCAAGCCCGCAGAGTATTGTTTTTAGCTGACCGCGATGCTCTCGTTGACCAAGCATTAACTGACGGCATCAGACAGCATTTGCCGAATGAGCCGAACGATAGAATTTTCACTTATAATATTGATAAAACCAAAAGGCTTTATGTCGCTACGCTGCATACCATTGGACGCTGTTTTGAAGAGTTTAGCCCTGCGTTTTTTGATTTAATTATTTTTGACGAAGCGCATCGCTCAATCTTTAATAAGCTCGGAGAAGTAATTGAATATTTCGACGCCCGAATGATTGGTTTGACGGCGACACCAGCAGATTTTGTTGATCGCGACACATTTTTGCTGTTTGATTGTCCCGACGGAATACCGACTTATTGTTACCCGTACAGCAGAGCGATTGATGAAAAGGTTTTGGTTGATTACAGCCTTTATAAAGCGCAAACAAACTTCCAGCGCGCTGGGATAAAAGGGGTAGATTTAACCGAAGAAGAACAAAATCTTTTGATTGAGCAAGGCATTGACCCAGACGAAATTGATTATTCGGGAACGGATATTGAAAAAACAGTCAGCGATAAAGACACGCTTCGGCGACAATGGGCGGAAATATGGGATGTTTGTTTGAAAGACGAATCGGGACAGCTTCCGGGCAAAACAATCGTGTTTGCAATGACACAGGCGCACGCCGAAAGATTGATGATTGCCTTTGAAGAAATGTATCCGCAGTTTAAAGATTTGGTGCGCGTGATTACTTCAGACACCGAACGAGTCCGCGATGGAGCTTGGGGTGACGGTTTAATTACACAATTCAAAAAACACGACCAACTCCGAATTGCGATTTCGGTTGATATGCTCGACACCGGAATTGACGTTCCAGAAATTGTGAATTTGGTTTTTATGAAGCCTGTTCGCTCGCGGATCAAACTTGAACAGATGATCGGGCGCGGTACGCGAAGCAATGAAGCCTGCAAATACAAACACCGTTTGCCGGATGGCAAGAAAACAGAATTTAAGATCATTGATTTTTGGGAAAACGATTTCAACAAAAAAGCCGAAGAAACGCAAAAGCAAACCGTTCCGGTTCTCGTCACGATTTTTAACACCAGACTAAAAACAGCGAGTCTGTATCTCAAGAAACAAGATTCGGAAGATTTCAAAAGCACGATTGCTGATTTGCGTGAAATGGTCAACCGGGTTCCGCAAGATTCGTTTCAAGTCAAAAAGATTTTGCCGCAGATTTCGCAGGTTTGGGAAGATTCCTACTGGCAGTTTTGGTCGCCCAATAAATTTGATTTTTTGCGGTTGAAAATCGCGCCGTTGCTTCGTTTTGTTCCAAATGTTGACGTTGCCGCCGAAACTTTTACGAGCAAGGTCGAGCGGTTGAAGTATCAGATTTTGACTGACAAAGTTACGGAAAGCACTTTAGAATCTATTAATGAAGATGTCAGCCGCTTACCGGATTTTGTTTTGGAGAAGCCGTTTTGCAGAGAATCAGCCGAGCTTTGTATGTCCGGTCAAATTCGCAATGCGACGCCGCAGCAATTAAACGCGGTAATTCGCAATCTTGCGCCGGAAATGAGAAATCGGCGCGACAAGGAAAATCTTTTTATCACGCTGGATTTGCCCGATTTTATCGCCACGCGCGGATACATCACTTTGAGCGAAGGGGGCGAGCGCATTTTCGTTGAACAGTACCGAGAAAGAGTCGAAGAAAAAGTTAATAAATTGATTGAAAATCATCCGACCGTTTTAGCCATCAGACGCGGCGAGGTGGTAACGGACGAACAGCTAATCGCGCTCGAAAAAGTTTTGCGTTCGACCTTGAGCGCGGTTGACGTTCAATTAACCAAAGACAATATTCGCAAGGCTTACGGTTTCCGCGTTAATAGCTTTTTGGGATTTATTCGGCACCTTCTCGAAATCGAATCGCTGCCAAATTATGAAACGATTGTCGCCCGCAAATTTGACGAATTTAGTGCAAAGCATAATTACACTGATGAACAGTTGAATTTTCTTCGGGCTTTACAGAGCGAGTTTTTACGTAAAGATAAGCTGGAACTTGCTGATCTTTACGATTCAAACGCAATAAAGCGATTTGGCAATAATGCCGTTGACAGGCTCTTTACCGAGAATGACAAAGCCAAAATCTTGCAATTTACAGAGAAGATTGCTGCATAAGGTATTTCTTAAATGAAACCATTCTGAGTTGGTAGTTAGAGGTTAACTAAATGTCAAAACGAAAAATATCATTTAAAGGGCGTTTACAACGGATCACAAGGATTTCTGCATATACATCTCTTATAATTTTAACTATTTATTACATTGCAATTTTAGCGCATTGGAAATTGTTCATCGAAAAAATTACTCTGATTTTCCCATCAATTGTGGCTTATATAGTGATAATGGTTTTAACCCTAGCTATGCCAATAGCTGTTAAATCGGGAATACTTGTTTATGAAAGAGATGTGAAATGGAAAATAATTGTTTTTTCTTTATTTATTGGCTTGATGTTTGTATTTACAATTGGTGCGATTTATCCCGATATTAGTGTTTGGCAAAGGCTCATACATTCAGAATATGTTAAGAATTATCATCAATTATGGATAGCACTAATTTCTGCGGGGCTCTATTTTTATTTGTTTGAGCGAATAAGAAAGACTGGCGATATTACTTCATTCATAGATACATTCAAGGCTTTTCCAATTTTTTCACCCGTTTTTTGTTTTGGTGCACCCGTTTTTTGGGAATCTTCACTTATAAAGCTTGGTTTAGCTAATCAAAATTTAAGATTACTCGGTGGTATCTCTTTTTTCGCTGGAATAGCATTTCTAGTTTCCCTAGTGATTTTTTATGTAGCAAACCACATAAAAAACAAAAAAACGGCACAAACCCCAGCAATTCTCCAAGCAGATGGTGTAGCAGTAAAAGAAAAAAGTAATATGTCCGTTTCATTGGATACTGTTTCACTCGGCTTAATAATGCTAGGGCTTGCTGGATTAACATTCGTTACATTTGAAATCGCATATCTAGTAGTAGTTGTTTAATTTAAATTATAAAGTTACAGAATATTTCATCTACAATTACAAAATGCTGACTGACTCAAAATTACGCTCACAAGTAAATTCTATTTGGAACAAACTTCATTCCGGTGGTTTGCCGAATCCGCTCGATTCGATTGAACAGCTTTCCTATTTGCTTTTCCTAAAACGGATTGACGACGAAGAAAAGCAAAACGAACAAAATGCCAGACTTCGCGGGCGCGAATATCAGCCGCTTTTTGATGATAAAACTTTGCGCTGGGGATATTGGACGAATCTTCCGGCGGCGGAAGCTCTCAAGCACGTTAAGGAAAAAGTTTTTCCGGTACTCAAACGAATCGGCAGCGAAGAAAGCTCGTTTGCGCTTCAGATGGAAAACGCCGAGTTCAAAATCAACAAACCGAATTTGCTGCTTGAAATTTGCAAAGAAATTGATGCGATGCAAATCTCGAATTATAACTACGATGTGCAAGGCGATCTTTACGAATACCTTTTGAGTCATTTGAATATCGCCGGACGTAACGGGCAGTTTCGCACGCCGCGCCATATTATTCGGATGATGGTGCAGATGGTTGATCCGAAAGTTAATGAAAGAATCTGTGATCCGGCAGCCGGAACTTGTGGTTTTTTGGTTAACGCATATCAATACATTCTCGAAAAAAATACGAGCCGCGACATTCTCACTTACGACGAAGAAGGAATGCCGCACAATCTCGCCGGAGATTTGCTTGATGAACGAAGCGAAAGGTTTTTGCAGACCGAAGCCTTGACCGGATTTGATAGCGATTCGGGAATGACGATGCTGAGAATCGGTTCGATGAACTTGATGTTGCACGGCATCAAGCATCCGCGTTTTTTCTACACCGATACGCTTTCCAAAGATTACAAGGAAGAACGCCGTTATGATGTAGTGTTGGCGAATCCGCCATTTAAGGGCGCGATGGATGCCACTTCAATCGGCGACGATTTGCCCGCGAACGTCAAAAAAACCGAGCTGCTTTTTCAGCATCTTTTTCTTCGGATTCTGGAAATGGGTGGGCGTTGCGGCGTGATTGTGCCGGACGGCGTTTTGTTCGGCAGTTCAAACGCGCACGTTGCAGTTCGCAGAATGCTGGTTGATATGAACCGGCTCGAAGCAGTCGTTTCCATGCCATCGGGCGTTTTCAAGCCTTACGCCGGAGTCTCGACCGCCGTTTTGATTTTCACCAAAGGCGGCGCAACCGATAGAGTTTGGTTTTACGATATGCAGGCGGACGGTTTATCGCTCGACGACAAACGGCAGAAAATCGCCGACAACGATATTCCAGACATTTTGGAATGCTGGCGCAATCGCAAAAACGCGGAGTTTTACGAAAAACGCACCCGGAGGCTCGCCGAATTAAAAGAAGCGGTCGCGCCGATGAAAGCCGAAAGATTAAATCTCGAACGCGAGATAAACCGACTGACCTTTGAAAGCGTCATTGCTCCGCCGGACGACGAAACGGCGCGAATCGCACTTGAAACAGATGAACAAAAATTAGCCGAATTAAACGAAAGAATCGCTCCCGTGCAAAAAGAGATTGACCAGCTCAGCAATCAGTTTTGGGTAACAAAAGAGCAGATTCGCACCAACAAATATGACCTTTCCGCGAGCCGTTACCGCCAAATCGAAGCCGACGAATCATTTTACGAAGAGCCGAATATTACGCTCGAAAGATTATCCAAATTAGATGGAGTCACGACCATAGGAATCAATTCACTAAAGGAGATGATAAGTGCAAACCACAGAATTGGGAAAAGCGTGTGAAATCAATCCTCGAATTGATAAAGACATTTCGCTAAAAGAAGATTGTTCTTTTGTGCCGATGGAATTTGTTAATGATGAATTTGGCATTATTACTAAACAGGAAATCAGAAGAATTAGCGATGTCATTAAAGGCTATACATTTTTTAAAGATGAAGATGTTTTATTCGCAAAAATTACGCCCTGTATGGAAAACGGCAAGGCGGCGATTGCAAAAAGATTAAAAAACGGTATTGGATTTGGTTCGACAGAGTTTCACGTTCTTCGGGCAAAAAAAGAAATTACAATTCCTCAATGGATTTATTACTACATTAGACAAAAAAATGTTAGAGATTTAGCTGAAAGAAGAATGACAGGTTCGGCTGGTCAACAGCGTGTTCCAAGTTCATTTCTGCAAGAAGAACTCTTAATCCCACTTCCAAAACCCGACGAACAAAAGCGGATTGCCGAGATTTTAGACAAGGCTGACCGTCTGCGCCGCCAACGCCGTTTTGCCCAAACTCTTTCGGATTCTTTTCTCCAATCCGTCTTTATTAAAATGTTCGGCGATCCTCGTCGCAATCCTAATGGCTACGACATTTTTGAGCTAGAGGACTTTGTGCATAGTTTTCAAGGTGGAGTCAATTTTAATTCGGTTTCAGAATCAGAATCAGATGGCTGGAAAGTTTTGAAAATCAGCGCAGTAACTTGGGGCGAATTTAATCCTAAAGAAAGTAAGTCAATTTCAAGAGATGAAAGTTTCAGTGACACATTTATTGTAAAAAAAGGCGACCTTTTAATCAGCCGCGCCAATACGACAGAACTTGTTGGCGCGGTTTGTATGGTTAGAGAAAAGCCTCCAAAAGTTTTGCTTCCTGATAAACTTTGGCGAATAAAATTTATAAACAATTCTCCGCTGTTACCTGATTACACTTTGCATTTATTAAGGCAAAAACATTTGCGAAAGATTATTGGAGATTTAGCCACTGGTAGTAGCGGTTCGATGAAAAATATTTCAAAGGAAAAAGCAGCAACACTTCCAATTATGTTGCCGCCGCTTCCGTTACAAGAAAAATTCGCCGAAATCGTCCAAAAGTTTGAGCGCGTCCGCCGCCAGCAGCGCGAAGCCACGCGCCAAGCCGAACATCTTTTTCAAACCCTGCTCCATCGCGCCTTTCGCGGTGAGTTGTAAAGAAATAAAACATTCAATTTGGAGGTCAAATGATTAGCACAGTTTACTACCCTAGTTTGTTCCCGTCGGAAAATTGGTTAAGATTAGCGGCTTTATGCTGGGATAAAGTTTATACGCTTCATTATCAAAAATCCCCACAAATCCCCGCCGAAATTGATGATTTCAACAACCAATTACGTGATTTTATTATTCCCCAAAACACAGTCGAACTTGGTCGTTTGAAAAGTGTTTCGCAAAGTTTTAAAGAATGGTTAAGATCATTTCCTCAAGCCAAAATAGAACTTTCAGATGAATTGATAGGTGAAGGTGATTGGTACGAGATGTTCGGAGATAAAATCCCCGGTGACATTCTAGAAAAGTTACAAACTCGTTCTTTAGTCAAAACCAGTGGGGGCAGATTAAGAGAAGCTAAAGAGATGGTTAGCTCTGAGCTGTATGAGCAATATGAGCGAAAAGAAGGCGAGGGGAAACTATCTTTTATTAAACGTATTCGTCAGGAGCAGAACTATATTGATTCTAGTCCTTTAGTTATTCATCTTCCCAAAGAAATTGCTTTACATTATATGTCTCTGTGTGCAGCAAAGCTCGCGGAAGAAAAAAAAGCGGATTTATTCGCAGATCGAGAAATTTTTGCCGAAACAGCGATATTCAATCCTCAGGTTAGAGGCGAGATTACTACTTCAATTATGGAGGCATATGTTCCTGAGAATCTACTCTCAATGGAAATATCGCAAATAGCCGATTTAAGAGAAGAACTATCTGCCCAAAGGCTTAAATTTCAAGGCGCGGTAAACTCATTATGCGACGAGTATTTGAAACTAACAACAGAGGCAGAACTTCATTCCATACAAAAAAGGATTATTGAAATTGCAGAAGAGCGCATTGATCTTGTCGAGAACACATATAGGCGGGCTCACCAAACTGCAATTCTAAAAGGTATCGGAATGGCTTTGATTCCTGGCTCAGTGTCAGTTATATCCTCATGGTTGGGTGTCGGCATTTTCTTCCCAGCCGCCATTGCTTCAGCAATGGCGACAGCAACAGCGACATTTTTAATTGATAGAGAGAAAGCCGGGGAGGAAATGAAATCAAGTTCTTGGTCTTATGTTTTACAAATTGGACAAAAGGTTAAGGAATCAGATCAAAAACCTTGATCTAAAACTGATAAATACACTTCAGTTGACTGGCAAAATGAACACTTTTTAAACCCTGCTCAATTGCGCCTTTCACGGCGAGTTATAAAAGCTGAAATTACAGACTATGAAATTATGAGGTTAATATGTATCCAATAATTAAAACTTTGTTCTGTCTTGCATTGATTGTTTATTTTACGGCTTTAGTTTTCGGACAGGATTTTGAGGAAACAGGTTTAGCCGCAGACGCCGTTATTACCCGCCAATCGAACGTGCGACAAAGCCCGGCGGTAAATTCTGCTAAATTAGCGACTCTTTCGCCCGATACGGAAATCAGAGTTGTTGATAATACAAGGCAAAACGGTTATGTACGGGTTTTATTTGGCACTGGTGAGCAGGGTTACGTTTATTACAAGAATATTGAAGTATCTGGAGAGGCTTTATCTGAAGATTTCTTTAAACTCAAAGAAACGGATAGTCTTCTCGCGGCGAGAGCCGCTGATGTGCCTTGTATTAACACCGGATTTGCTTCTTGTCCGGCGCGTGGATGCTATGCGCCAAGTACACCCGGCGCGTTATTCAATGAAGCAAAACGGCGTTCGCCAATTGGAAGAAATCCGATAAGTATCAGTTTCGCCGATTTGGAGCAGATGCAAAATGAAGTCGGCAATCGCTTAGGACTCAGAAGCCAAAATAAAGCGCTGTCCGCTGCCGAAAGAGAAACACTAAAAAACATCCGGGTTACAAACGGAATCGTCGGTGAAAGCACGCTCGTTAAACTCATTGGTTTTATCCCGGCTGTAGGCGAAGGATTAAAAGAAGGTTCGGTAGAAACGGTTAATTGTAAATTCAGCGAGGATAATCAAAAAGACATCCATATTCCGCTTGTTGCTCAATTTAACATAACCGAATTTGGAGGAATTGTTATCGAAATGATTCCTCAAAATCGTCCTGCAAGTTGGACTTTGCAAAAATTAAAAAAAGTTCGGCATGACAAAAGAAAAGTAATGGTTATAGGCGGATTATTTTACGATAATGAACATTTGGTTAATAGAAATCCGGCTCGACCGCTTCGCGGGCATTCCAAACGTTTTTCAATTTGGGAAATTCATCCTGTTACACAGTTCTTTGTGTGTAACAGAATTGATAACTCTTGCAGCCTGACAAATATGAACGGGTGGGTTCCACTTGAAAATTTTCAATAGCAATTTAAGGAATAAACAATTTTAGAATTACCGGAAAGCTTCAATTATGGAAACCCAATTCGCCCAACTCATTCAAATCAATTAAATGTCAGCGTTAAATCTTTATAAGGTATAGAAATATGGATGAAATTATAAAATCTGCGATTGATACGCAATCAGACTTAAGCCTTAAACTAAACAAAGGCGAACATCACCGAATAATGAAAACCGGATGGCACGGCAGTTTGTGGATATACAAAACGGAAAGGCGTGGCTATCGGGTCGAAACCACAGGCTCGGTTGGAGAGCATTTAAATCCTGAAATCAGAAATTTTCTTGGAAGAGATTATGACCACGAAACAGTCAAAGGTTATAAAATTTGGTTTGTTGATACTGCCAACGAAGTCAGAAAAATTATTGATATTTATGGGCTAATCTAATAAAGGGGATGCGATAATTTACACGGAAAACCAAACCTAGGCGTAATCGTGGAGCGGAAAATCCAGGTGGGTCAGCGCGTTACATGGCTCGTTTTAATGAAACACTGTTTATTCGATAAATAGCGGGTAGAACAAAATGAAGCCGTATCTTAAAGTACAGCTTCATTTTGCTAAATTAAGCACTATTTCCTTGAAATAATGATGTTTCCACCTTCTATCATAGTGGTTGGATTGGCGTTATCACTTGTGTCTCCGCAAACTTGATTGTCTTAGGCAACAGTGCCGTTTGACTTATTCCAGATTTGGAGGCGGAATTTGTCAATACCCCGCCACCGGACGCTTGGATTGACCACAACAAAACAAAAATCGGTTACGAAATTCCGTTCAATCGTTATTTTTATAAATACACACCACCGCGCAAGTCAGAAGAGATTGATACTGATTTGCAGATAGTGAACGCGGAATTATGAAAATCTTACAAGAGGTGACAGCATGAGCATAAATCAACCTGTTCTTAAATCCCTCAAGGAACTATTGCAAGGGCGTAAGTTTGCCATTGATGAATATCAACGAGAATACAAATGGGAAGAAAAGAACATAACCGAGCTTTTGGATGATTTATACACCAAATTTTTGGTTTCTCATCGCCCGGAAAACCCGACCGAAGCTGTAGCTAATTACGAATCTTATTTTCTCGGCTCGGTAATTGTCAGCCAAAGAGCGGGGCGAAATTATCTCGTTGACGGGCAGCAACGCACAACATCATTAACGCTTCTTCTGATTTTTCTTCATCATTTACAAAACAAACTTCGTGCGGAAGGAGTTCTTCCAAATTCAGTTAATCTCACGCTGTTGATTTATTCGGATAATTTCGGCGCAAATTCTTACAATCTTGACATCCCTGAACGCCGTCCGGTTTTAGAAGCAATTTTTAACGAGAAAGAGTTTGATCCGACTAATCAGGACGAATCTATTCAAACGATGTTTGCCCGCTATAAGGACATTGAGCAAGAGTTTCCTGAACCTCTGCGAAAAGGCGAAGGGCTTTTGCACTTCGTTTACTGGCTTCTCAATCGCGTATTCGTTATCGAAATTACGGCGACAACCGACGAAGATGCTTATGCGATTTTCGAGACGATGAACGACAGGGGAAAGCCTTTAAGCCCGACCGACATGATAAAGGCTTATCTGCTAGCGCAAATTGCCGATACCAATGAGCGGGCTGCTGTCAATCGGCTTTGGAAACAACGCATTCAGCAATTAACAACAATCAGTAAAGAAGAAGATGCGGATTTCATCAAGGCTTGGCTTCGCGCAAAGTACGCTGACAGCATCAGAGAACGTCAAGCGGGCGCGAAAAATCAGGATTGGGAACGCATTGGCAATGAGTTTCATAAATGGGTGCGGGATAACCGCAAACTTATCGGTCTGAATGACGCTGCTTCGTTTGAGCGTTTTTTGCGTGACATATTCATTAAATATTCAAATATTTACGAGCGAATTCGCCATGCTTCGCTGGAATTTACCGAAGGCTTGGAAACCGTCTATTACAACGCCCAGAACGATTTTACGCTGCAATACACGGTTTTGCTTGCGCCGCTTTCCGATGGTGACGATCAGGAAACAATCTTGCGTAAAATTCGCGTTACGGCTTCATTTCTGGACATTCTTTTGATTCGCCGGATCGTCAATTACATTCGCATCAGTTATTCGGCAAATTACTATGCGATGTTTCTTTTGTTAAAAGAAATCAGGAATAAGCCGCTTTATGAATTAGTCGAGATTTTAGAAAAACGGCTAAACGAAGAAGAAGCGACTTTTGACAGCGCCAGAGGCGGCGAGCGCAGAGGGATTGATGAGTTCGGCTTAAACAATTTCAGCAAGCGTTATATTCATCACATTCTGGCGCGAATGACGGCGCATATCGAAACGCAATCGGGTAGAGAAAACCGTTTCGCCGAATACGTACGCCGAAACACGAAAAATCCTTATGAAATTGAGCATATCTGGGCGAATCATTACAGCAGATTCAACACGCAGTTTGCTTCGGAAAAAGAGTTTGACGATGCGCGAAACAATCTTGGCGGACTTTTGCTGTTACCCGCCGATTTTAACCGCAGTTTTCAAGATAAAACCTACGAAGAGAAATTGCCGCATTACAACGCGCAGAACCTTTTGGCGCGTTCGCTTTCACTCGCTTGTTACATAAACAACCCGCAATTTCTGGAATATGTAAAATGCTCAAATCTGCCGTTTCAGCCTTACGAGCATTTTTCACGGCAAGAGCAAAAAGAACGGCGCAAACTCTACCGCGCCATTGCCGAAGAAATCTGGAATCCAGCGAGACTTCGCAAGGATGCTGGATTATGAAATTTCCTCCTTATCCTGCTACAAAGATTCTGGCGTTGATTGGCTCAGCGATATTTTTCTCAATCAGTTTAAAGAGTTTTTCCTAATGCTAAGTACGATTAGGCGCAGTAACCTGCTCTTTCAGTTGCTGAGTTTGTTTTTAGTCATTGATGCAAACCCCATTGTCTAAGTTAAATATTTAATAGTCAAACATATACTTGCTTTGTTTTTTATTTTTTATTTTTATTGTGATCGTTAGATTCATCTAAGTTACCTGACATAAGTTTTGCCATACGTTCAGAATATTCAAGGTCAAAGAGAGACTTTTTTAGCGCGAACTTCCGATTTATTTCATCTTCTTGAATTTTAAGATTTAAATCTATTGACTCGCGTTCAATTTCAGCTAACCTTTTGTTTGTTTCCAGAGATTTTGCCTCGAATTGCCTTCCCACTGTTCGCTGAATTTCTTCACGTAGCTTTTCATTATCTGCCCTTTCAGCTATATCAGAATAATACTTTTGTTCAAGCTCAAGCCGTTTATGAAGTCCCTCTCTTTCAATTTTTAATTCCTTAATTCTTGCTTGCCATTGGGAAGTTTCCAAACGACGAGGAAGTTTGGCAACTTCAACTTCACGCTGTTTTAGATCAATCTCTAACTTGTGTAGAGCATCTTCACGGCTCGGTTGAAACTCTTGTTCAATTTCGCTAATTGCGGCACGTAATCTCTCTTGTTCAGTCTGCTTTCCTTTAATCGAATCACTTATAATAAAGTGAAAGATATTAAAGCCGAGCGACACCGCAAGAACACAAGTAAGTATAATGTTTGTCGTTTTTAGTTTGTTTGTTTTTACAGCTTCTTGTGACATAATTTATTTAATTTATTAGCGATTTCGATTACAAATTTGCATTCTTTTAATTTTAAACAGTTCAAAAGGCATACCCCTCTGCCCGTATATATAGCGCAAATGCTCTGTTTCAAGGGTTTATGTCCTAAGTAGGACTGCTCACGTGGCAGCGAAACGACGGAAAAATGTTCATCACTTTATGTATCCGCGCCGCTTTCTCTCACGTGAGAAATGTTGTTGATTTATTTGTTTTGAGTTTTTCCCTACAAAAAAATAAGATAGCGAGTTGTTGGAGTCCGCTAAAAATGAATAGCGAGGTTAAACAACTGCTCTGATGTTGTTTGCCGTAATGCCAAAAGTAAAAAGGCTAGCGGCAAAACAAAATCTCGAAAGCATAATAAAGTCAAATGACTTTAGAGGCAAGTTAAGAAATCAACATTACCTATTGGGAGGCATTTCCAATGGGTAAAGCCTCCAGACCAAAGCCAAAACGCTTAGCTGAAAAGCTCTTACAAATTAGAGTTAAGCTAAATCTTTCGCAAAATGAATTGATTAAGAGGCTAAATTTTAAAGAAATTGAACTTGTACAGGGAACTATTTCAACTTACGAATTGGGAAAACGAGAGCCTTCTTTACCTCTGTTACTAAAATATGCGCGGCTTGCCGGTGTTTGCGTTGATGTTTTAATTGACGATGAACTTGAATTACCTGCAAACTTACCCACTAAGCCTCAACATTCTGGCTAATCCCAAAAAATAAAAAAAAGAGTTTTCTATAAGCGGCTTTAACGCTTACTTAGAATTATATTCAGCCTGCTTAATCAATTCTTCATCATCAAACGATGGACTATTTACTTGTCGGCTAACTGAGTGTGATGACATTTCACCTGCCGGATATGGAGCCAATAGCTTTTCGAGTTTTCCGGTATCTTTCACTTTTTCATCAAGCCATAATTCATAATCTTCCGGTTTGATAATTACTGGCATCCGATCGTGAACAGGTTCTAATACTTCATTAGCTTCGGTTGTAATGATCGTGCAGCTTTCTATTTCTTCGCCGCTTTCTTTATCCGTCCAGCTTTCCCAAAGCCCGGCAAAGCCAAAGACAGGTTTGTCTTTCAGATAAAAATAAAACGGCTGTTTCGCGCCTTTATCGCCTGTTCGCTGCCATTCATAAAAACCGGATACCGGAATCAAACAACGGCGCGAGCGGAAAGCATTTTTATATGAAGGCTTTTCAGTGATCGTTTCGGCGCGAGCGTTTATCAATTTATTGCCAATATCGGCAGATTTAGCCCAATTGGGAATCAATCCCCATTTTAAGCCCGACAAAATGCGCTCAGATTCGATCTGGCGAACCGCCGCAATGATTTGAGAAGGAGCAATATTAAATCTTTTTTGATGTTCTTCCGCCTGTTCTCTTGCAGCTTTGAATTCTGCCAAAATTTCAGCATCCGAAGCGCCTAATGAAAATCTTCCGCACATAGTTTTTAAGCCTTTCTTTGAATGTTTATCGAAACAGCATTAAAAAAACATCTTCTCAAACAAAGTTTGATTGTGTTATACATTGTCTCAAGGGTGCAACAATTATGCAAGAAAGAAATGTAATTGAAGGCAATTTCTCTACGCTCAAAAAACAACCGATAACAAATGTAGGGGAAACTTTTCAAGCCTCAATTAAAACGCGGCTCGCAAGACCTGTTTTTCTGGCAAGAGTGCAAGCCGGTTTTCCTAGCCCGGCGGATGATTACATTGAAGGAAGCATTGATTTAAACCGAGATATTATCAAACACCCGCTTGCCACGTTTTATATTCGCGCCATTGGCGACTCAATGCAGCCTGACATTGATGATGGTGAATTGTTAGTTGTAGATTGCGCTGTGGAAACAAAAACAGGGGATATTGTAATTGCTGTTGTCGGAACCGAAATGTGCGTAAAAGAGCTTTACATTGAAAACAAGGGGAAAGTTTGGCTTTTCTCAAAAAATCCCATTGTCAGATTTGATTAGCGGCTTGACGGCTGGAGGAGTCCTTTTTTTCTGAATTTAAAGTAAGGTACACTAGAGCGTTTTCGTACACCGTATTTAGAATTCGATTAAAAGCCAATGGCAGTTGACGAATAAAATAAATCCATGCCAGAAAGTTCAAATTCTATTTTTATTAGCTATGCTAGACCTGACCGCGAACGGGTTTTACCATTCTACGAGTGGCTTGATAAAAAAGGATTCAATGTTTGGATGGATTGCCGCAGCTTAAAGCCCGGTCAGAATTTTGATTTTGAGATCAAGCGTGCGCTAGACAAAGCTACGTTTGTTTTAATGTTTATCTCTAAATTATCTTATGACCGACGTGGTTATATTCAGAGAGAGATTAAGCTTGCCCTAGATAAACTTAACGAAAAATTAATTGATGATATTTATATTGTTCCTGTCTTGTTAGATGATGCAGAAGTTCCAGATCAATTAAAAGGAATTCAATACATTTCAGCAAACGATCCAAAATGCCAAGAACAAATATTGGATGCTCTACAACATCAATTAGAGCGACTTGGAATCAAGCAGCTAGAGGCTCAAGAAAAAGAGCAAAACCACTGGACTGATGATGTCGTCTCCGTAAAAAAAAAACAATTAGGTAAACAAAACGGGATAATTATTTTATCTATCTTAGTCGTATTAATATTAGTTCAATTAGTATTATTATATCATTCGTGGCGGTTTTCAATCCTTGGTGCTATAGCATTTATAATATTCTTTTCTTTTATTTACTTTTATTTTGCTCCAAGCAAATACAAATTAAATAGATGGGGGATTGGGATAATCGGACTTGTATTAATTTTAGCCTCATTTTCTCTTTGGTTCACTAAATACAGAATTAGACCATATGAACCAGTAAAGAATGAAGCTGAGCGCCTGAAGACCGAAGAATTTCTAAATGAAAGTTTGAAAAAATTTGAAGAAGCGAGCGAATTAGCTAAATTAAATGGCTATCAAGAAGAAGTTGTTGATTGCGAATGTAATATCGGAGAATTATATAATTTGATTGGTAAATATAATTTAGCAATTGACAAACTCACATCATGTAAAGCACTATCCGGCGGCATCCCCTCAAAAAGGCATTTAGCAAAAGCTTCTTTTGAACTAGGAAAAAGCACTTATGAATTACGTAACAAAGGTATTTCAATAAACTCTATTAAAGATGCCGAAACAATTTATAGTGAACTTTCTGACGATATTGGTAAGGCAAATGTTGTACTCAGCCTTGGTAAATGGGACTGGGTGGAAAACGATTTGGATAGTGCTAAACGAAAAATTGAAAATGCCTTGGAAACTTGTAAAGATAAAGACATTATTTGTGAAACAGATGCCAATATTCATTTGGCTATGATAGCAGCGCAGTCAGACCCGAATATTGGAGACAAAGCAACAATTGAAATTTTAGAGAAAATTATTGGAAAACTTTCGCCCAATCCAAAAGGGAATAAAAGATTATTAGGTCGAACATTGCTGACCTACGGAAATATATTGGCAACTACTGGTAAATATATTGAGGCAAAACACAAATATTCAGAAGCCATAGTTTATTTTGATAATTCCCAATATAGTTCAGGTATAGCACGCACTTTAGTTGATATTGCAGAAAGTGAGCGAAATCTTAATAACCCCGACGTAGCATTAGATAGTTATGAAAGGGCGTTAAAGATTTTTAAAGATTTGGAGGATAGTTATGGAGAAGCAACAACTTTATTAGATTTAGGTTTGTTAGAAATTTCTTTGGGAAAAATTAATTGTGCAGAAGGAACAGAGAATTGTGCGACAAAAAGCTTACTTCATGCTAATAGAATTATTCCTGACTATAATCTTTCAACCAAAGCAAGATCGTTTGAGTATTTAGGGATACTCCACCAACAAAAGTGTGAAAATGAATTAGCACGCGAGTATTTTGAAACAGCTTTGAACCTATACCATCACCCCTTGGAAAAAGGTTATATGTATTTTTTTTGGCGCAGTTAGAAGCCGATATGGGCAATTTTGATAAGGTTAAATCAAATATGAAAGAAGCCGAAAACCTGATACCTAAACAAATTCCAGATGGTGAGGGGCATGTATTGCGGTTAAAAGGTAATTTTGAACATTCCTTTGGAAACTATAAAGAGGCTCGCATTTTATACAAAAAGGCTGAAGATACTTTTAGAAAAAGCCTAGCAGGAGTTCCACAATATTTGAATTTGGGTAGTGTCGTAGTTAGCCAAGGCAATCTTGAAATTGATTTGGAAAACTATAGTGAGGCAAGAAAAAAGTTTAAATATGCTGAAGCACTATTTCAAAAATCTAAAGACTATCTAGGCGAAAGCATGGTCATTCGCGGTTTAGGAGATGTTTATTCTGGCGAAGGAGATTATACCTCAGCAATAAATAATTATAATGTTGCGTTAGAAAGGTTTAGAAACGTGCTTACTAATCCATTGGAAGATGCAAATACGCTGTTTCGGCTAGGGAAACTTTACAAAAAAACAAACCAATTAGAAGAAGCTAGGCAATTCTTTACTGATGCTTTAACAAAATATAAAAACTGCGGATGCATAATTGGTGAAAAAGATGTTAAAGAACAATTAAAGATGTTTTAATTGTAATTATCAAGATTTTAACCTTTTCCAAACTTCATTTTCTTCGTCTTTAATATTTTTGTGAATTATACTTTCTGTGAAGAATTTATCGGTAATTTAGTGTGCGAAATGTGTGCGAAATCTTTAAAAATCATCATTTTTAACCAAACTAAGACAAATTAAGTCACGCCACAAGATAGGTATAATTAATATCTTAAAAAGATAAAGCAACTCAAATAAACTCGCCTTTAATGACTGAAAATCCGCGTGTCGGCAGTTCGATTCTGTCCCAAGCCACTTTAAAACCAATAACTTAAGGGCATCATTTCTGATGCCCTTTTGCTTTTCGTGTGTCTTTAGTGTGTCAAGCCTTATAATTGAGACTTATCTTTGGAGTGAATCGAGAAGGTAAGTAGCTATGATTCTGCGAATCCTGATTATCGTTTTAGCTTTTTCCTTTTTCGGCAACCAGGCAAAGCGGGATCAATTCGGTTCGCTCGCGCTCCGCGCCGCGATTCTGTACGGCGTAGAAGACGAAACGAGAGAACCAGTCAAGGGAAGTTTTTATTTGCTCGATGAAAGTTTGATCGAATCTTTGCGTAAGGCGAAGTTTGAGCCGGTTGACGAAAATGGGAAGCTGCTCAAATCCGAATGAAGCGTTTTTGTCAGCCGCCGCGCACGCTCTTTTGCAATTGTCGGACGAAGGGGGCATTACACACCAGTCGGTCGCGGATTTGATTGCAAAACATAGCAAAGCAGAAATCATAACTTTCTCGAATGGCTTTCGCCGCGTGAAATCAATCAAAACCGGAAAATATTATTTGTTCGGCGCGAGCAAAAGCGCGTCAGATGAGATTTTCGCTTGGCATTTTCCGGTTGTTATTAAACCGGGTGAAAATAAAATCGAGTTAGATCAGTACAATGCCGAAGTTTTTAACGAATAAAATAAACGGATTAGTTGCTGCTTCACGCTTTTGGCTTTACTTTCGAGTTAATCTGCTTAGTCTATTACCAAAAAATAGCCAACCGCACATTACAATCCAAAGGAACAAAACCCCGAAATACAGTTTCCAAACATGGTCAATTTGATGTTGAAAATCCTGCGCTCCAATAGCCAGATAATCGAATAAAGCATTGCCGACCATATGCAGATGCTACAAGACAATCTTCAGATTAAAATGCCCGCATTCTCATGGAGAAGCGGGCATTTTTTAATTGCACACTAATCGAGGCTAGTTTGAAGCATATATAGCAGAGCTATCTTGAATAAGCCAACGCCTGTCAATTTTTCTTAGTGTGTAAGTTACTGGAAATTCTATAATCGGGTTACGATTAGGCACTGCCCTTTCTTCTTCATCAACTAGCGGTAAATACCAGCGTTCTTGCGTTCGAACTTCGGCAATATCTCCCGGCGGACGGATGCGAACGCTGCGAATAGTGAACACTTCATTTTCAGACCCTTTTCCGTAATGCCAACCTGCCTTCTTAAGTCTTTGCACACTGGCGTTTACCTTTAGAATTGCTACTCCACCTTTGTCAGCCGGTACCCAAAACTGTGTTAAAAGGTTCTTATCAAAAGTGTTCGGATTTGTGTAAATCGTTAGGGATTCGTAAAACTGAGAGTCCCTGACGACCTTTCTTATTTGGTCTTCATCCGATTCTTGGTAAACGAACTGTACCTGATACCTTCCTTCATATTTATCCAGTTCAAAGCCGTACATCTTCTGCGGCGAATAAGCCAGAACTAAACTCAATAGAAAAAGCAGCGACCAAATATTTAATCTGTAATGCATAATTTGCCCCTTTCTTCGCATAACAAAAAAGCTCATGTAGCTGGATTACCCGACCCACACAAAGCAATTGTCCCTGTTTCGGGACGTCCCTTACCAACCGAGAGAGTTCCGGATCTTGCGATGACTTTCGTTGAGCCGTCACTCAGCTTCGCCTTGATTTCGAATCCTACATCCCACCCCCCGGTATTATTCGTGCGATAGGCATACCTCAATTTGGAGCAATCTTCCCAAGGTATATCAACCGGAAACTCCTGACCCTGATGAATTGATTTCTCCCTGTACACCATTCCGCTGCCCCAAAAATCATTCTGGACCAGAATTTTATTGCCCACCGAATAAGTTTCTGAGATGCTGTTATATTTATCTTTTCCTTCATTTCCCGAATAGAAGGTGGATTGCAGTGACTTAATCATTAATGGTGCAGGTGAGGGGCTCGCGGAAACCGGTTGATTCTGCTCGACGCCACTTTCCAAACGAGGCGCAATTACTGTGGGCGGGTTCCGAATTTGAAGGTCATAATCTGCGGCAGATTTCGCATTAGGATTTATCGGCGCAGATTCACCTTGGTTACTACTTGTGTTAATCGGAGGTCGTAGGGGTGAAGGAATCAATGGAATCGGCTGTATGTCTTTTCGGTCGGATGGAACAACCCGTAAATTATAGGGCTCAAAACCTTCGACTTCGATTCGAAGACGGTATTCTCGTTTCGGATCTTTCAGAGGAAATGTAAAAATACCTTCCGAATCGGTAGTCACCAAAGGGGGAACGCCTTCGCCTTCAATTACGACAACAGCGTTTGTAATTTTCTCAGTTGGGTTTTTCCTGTTATAAACCCGCCCGGAGAAGGTTACGGTTTCTGGCGGCGTGATCTTCGGGTCTTGCCTATAGATTGTTACACCAAATGTGGCGATTGCAGCAATCACGGCTCCGATGATTACTCCGATGAGGTTGCGGCGGCTTAGAATCCGTGCCGCTTCGACCTCTGAACTATTTTGTTTCTTCTGCGCCATAACTCATCACCTGAATTCTTAATTTATCTCTATGTTAGTAATAACTAATATTAGCGTCAAGAAAATAATAAACGCTGGCAACAAAAAAGTCTCTGAAGATGTTCAGAGACTTTTACACTTGCCTTCCCAATTAAATTAAGGGTAAGACTAAATCTTATATTCTATAATTAATCGTTGGAAGAAGTAGTTCTTCCTTGGGCTTGAGTGGACGTAACTTGGAGAGATTGGGTTTGAAAGTTCTTTAGGTATTCCTTGGTGGCGAAGAATGGCTCGAGGGCTTCGTTTAAAACTTGGCTTTTCTGCTTCCGTTCGATTGTGGCACAAAGTTCAATATTCCTGTCCAATTCCTCGGTTATAACAAACGTTACGTTTTTCTTAGACATTTTATTTTCCTCATTAGAAATTGTTTCATACAAATTTACCTTAATAATACTGCAAAAAACATAACAATAAATATTAAGGTATTAGTCGCTTATGTTAGACCCAAAATTTTAGTTTTGCAAGAAATTTTATGAAGAAGTAAAAAAAGTCCTATTTTGACAAGACTTGTCCAGTAATGTAACGTGTTCCCGATTTAAGTTGTAAAAATCAAATACTCATAAATAAAAATGGCAAAAGAAAATAACTTAAAAGCGGCACGCGTTAGAGAAGGATTAAATAAAACGGAATTAGCCTCGGTATCAGGAGTCAGCACTAGGACAATCACAAGGGTTGAGGAGGCTAAGAGGTCCGTTAGTCCGACAACTTACTTTAAAATACTTAATGGACTTAATAAAAGAAGATCAAGAGAAGCCGAATACACTCCCGAAGAAGTTTTTGGGGAAAAAATTGATTTTGAATAAACATTACCTCTTCAGACTGTATCAATGGTCCGGAGAAGCCCAGCAGCGTCCGAGCCAGATTAAGACCGACCTCCTCGACGGGTTAAATCATGAGGTGATATTGCCCTTTTCAGCTGCAAATTCTGACAAAACTCGACTGCTGATTTTGAATGACAATGAAAAAAGTGATATTTGCGCTAGACAAGGTTTTGGTGGCGTTTGGATTGAAGCTCAGTGATAAAGTTAAAGATCCCAAAAGGGGCATTTTGAGACAGAATTAAGCCTTTGATTTGATTGACGGGAGTTGCCTTATGCGAGAAATAAAAAACATACATTTTGACAGGGTAAATCAGCTTTTGTCGTTAAAATCGTTAAAGTCGCAAGCAGAATTTTTCATTAGTTTAGATAATGGATCAAGAACTTGTGCAACAAATGTGCAACAAATAATCAAAACTTATTGAAATTTAAAGAACACATCAAAACTTAAGTAAAGTAAAAACTCAATAAAAATGGACTCTTTACAACTAGTTCAAACTTAATCAAAGAAAATCCGCAGACTGAAAATCCGCGTGTCGGCAGTTCGATTCTGTCCCAAGCCATTAATCAAATCAATAACTTAAGGGGAACTGAATGTTCCCCTTTTTGCTTTGCACACACTCTTGCACACATTTTTAGCTTTAACTCTTTAGGATTCCGATCCTCTTTAGATGCTGTTTTATCGTTGGTTAATAAAAAGCATATCCCTATCACGAACCCTTTTTAGAAGATTGACTCGATTTTTATCTAACGAAAGCATTTGGCGTCGGCGCGTCGCTGCTTAATCCAAACTGCAGGGCGGTAAAGCCGGAGGTTGTTTGCTGTATGTACCACGATGCAGCACTCGGTCTGAAAACCGCTATATCCGCTCTGCCGTCGCCGTCATAATCAGCCGGCGCAGGTTTATCTTCCGAAATACCAAACTGTTGCCCGACAAACTGATTGTTGCTGCTGTTCAAACGATACCAGCTACCAACGCTCGGTCTGAAAACGGCAATGTCGGTTTTTCCGTCACCGTCATAATCTGCCGGAGTCGGAATGTCTGTGGAAACGCCGAACTGAACGCCCGTAAATGCCCCGTTGCTGCTGTTGCTGATGTACCAGCTTCCAGCCGAAGGTCGGAAAACTGCTAAATCGGATTTACCGTCACCGTCGAAATCTCCAATAAGCGGTTTATCTTCGGCAATGCCGAATTGAACGGCGACGATTTGACTGTTCGAGCTGTTGATGCGATACCAGGTTCCCGCCGACGGGCGATAAACGGTTATATCGGCTTTGCCGTCACCGTCGAAATCACCCGGAACCGGAATGTCGCCGCTCAAACCCCAATTAACCGCGCGAAAAGCATTGTCCGAACTTTGCGAGATGTACCAAGCGCCGCCGCGGAAAACCGCGACATCCGTTTTGCCATCGCCGTCATAATCTGCCGGGATGAGCACGTCGGTCGAAATTCCAAATTGAACGCCGGTAAAGCCTGATGTTGATCCCTGAATGTACCAGGTTGCGTTGGAAGGACGAAAAACCGAGATGTCGGCTTTTCCGTCGCCGTCGTAATCGAAACGAACTTTCGTCGCCGTCGTGTCAAGCGGAACGGTCAACGACAAATCTCTGCCGTAATCGCGCTGGCGGTCGCGGTAAACCGTGTGATAGTGGTTTGAGCTGGGAAATATAGGAGCAATTCGAACATTAAATTCGATCCATACACTCGGTCCGTCAATTCGCACGTAATTCGTGTTGGCATTTAAAAAACTACTCGCATTTCCTGCCGTACCGTTCCCGGTATAAGCAATGTATGTATCGTTCAATTCGTTTTGATAAATTTTGAGCATGTTCGCTGCCACGGCGTCGTCCAAATCACTCGTATAAGGTCGAATCGCCGCCACGACCAATGCCTTTTGCGCGTCGCTCAAACTGCTAACCTGAATGCCGACTCGGGTTGTCGGAAACGTACCGTTGCCGCCGTTCGATTCGCCTGGGCTTAGCGTAACATCGCCGAATGTTTGCGTAAGTCTCGCAGTTGTCAATTGCGCCGACGACAACGACGCGAGCATTGCGGCGAGCGCATCGCGCTCTTGCGTTAACGGCGCATAGGTTGTTCCATTTGACGTGAACGAAACCGGCTCGATGCCTCTAAACTGTGGCGTGGCGCTCACGACGCGACCGTTATTGTACGCGATATTCGCCGCGTAGTGATGTCCGCCAAATTGCAGCATCCACCCGCCGGTTGTTGAAGGCTCGTTTAGAAATGCAATGAAAAAAATGCCGCTGCCGTAAAGGCTGCTGCCGCTGTTTGCTGCTAAGGCATCATCGAAAAGCCTGATCTGGTTGAATTCGTCGTAACCTTCGTTGGCGGCAGTTCCCATCGCGGCTTGTATCACAGCTAACGCGGCAGAGAGCTGCGCCGACGTTAAATTGCTGAATTGAATGCCGTTGCGGCAGCTTGAGCCGCACGGCAGGTTTGACCATCGCCGCGCAAGCGTAGCGGTATAAGTTTGTTGTAGCGTTGGTATTTGCGCTGCGGTCAAAGTCGCTTTAAAAGCCTGCGCTTTGGCAACCACGTCAGCAACAGTTGCCGGGGACGCCGCCGAAGCGTCAATTGTAATCGGTTTCGACGCGGCGATTGTTTCGGGCGAACCGGCGTGAGTCGTCGCATTTGCCAATGTGTAATAAAGCGCGAACGCGAGCGATAAACCGGCAAAGGCGATTATCAAAATTCTTTCGCCGAGCAAATGCCGCTTGGCGCCCGCGATGATTTGCGGTTGATTGTTTTCCATATTCTATCCTCTTTTTGGTTGTTGTTCATTGAGGCGGATTTCTTTGTTGTATTGTAGACCAAAAGCCAGCAACGCGAGCAAAGCTAAGACGAAAATGCCCAAATGAGCGTATTGCGAAACGTTTTGCACAAAAACGGCGATTTGGTTCGGATTGCCCGTTATGCGCTCGGCAATCCAAGCAATTGCTGCGATTGCCGCCGTTACAGCGCCCGCGATTCTGAGCGGGGAGTAAAAAGCGGTTTGGCTCAAAAGCATCAGCCACGGCACGACGAGCGCGACAACGAAAAGCTGCATCAGCTCGATGCCGATATTAAAGCCCAAAATGCTGAGCGCCATCGCGCCTGGAGTTAAATGCAGTTCGGACAAGGCGGCGGCGAAAGCCAAACCGTGAATCAAACCGAAACCGGCGGCGACGTACATTTCTTTGCCGGGAAATATCGGTCGCACGGCGTGAACGGCGGAGATTAAAATTGAAACGGCAATCAAAACCTCAATCGGTTGTTGCGGAACGCGAAACAAATCGAGCGCGCCGACGAGCAAGGTGAGCGAATGCCCAACGGTAAAAGCTGTCACGATTTTGAGCAATCGAAAAAGGCTGTTTCTGGTGCCGCCGAAATCGCCCCACCGTTTGCCGTTCGTCAAAAGCGTCGCCGGAAGCAGCAGCACGAGCAGAAACAACAAATGATCGGTTCCTTCTTTGATATGCTGCATTCCAAGAGTGACCATTCCGCCAAACGCTTGTTGCAAATCGCCTTTTTCCAAGTTTATTTCGAGCGCCGAAATCTTTCCCGTTCCGGTATCAACGGCAATGACGTTAACTTCCGCTGCATTCGTAATTTCTTCGCCGTTTCTGCCAGTCTCCCAATCGTTGCGGATCGAAACAAATGCGCGATGCGTGACGACCTGGTGCATAATCAGGTCGTAATTGAGGGTAAACTTTCTTGTACTTACGCCTTCAGGCGGGGTTAAATCGAGATTGACTCTGATTTCCTGAAACGATCCGCTTTGCGTTTGCTCGGCTTTTTCGACTTTGATTTTTGTTATTTCGATTGACCAGGGCTGACTGTTTTCAGAAACCGGGCGAACGTGTGAAAGAAGATATTCTTTTAATTGCGGCTCAAAGTTTTTGATTGATTCTTCCGGGGTTTCAGTGAGATTGTGACCGACGGCGAGTTCAAGCTCACTTAAAGGAATTTCCAGTTCCATTCCGACTTTTTTCGGTGTGATGTCGAGCAAAACAATTGTCGTCGGTTGCTGATGAGCAAACGAAGGCTGCGGCAAAATAATGAATAAGCCTAAAATGATAAAAAGCAGAAAAATGCATTTGTATTGCAAAAATAAGGATTTGAAAGCGAATATCTTCATTACTTCTTTACAAAATCGAGGCTTTGCAATCAAACAAAAATAAAAAACTTCGATAGTTGAAGCTGTAAAATGCGTTTAATGGCACAAATACCGATGAAATTTGCGATGCTGCAAATACAAAAATCTAATTATCGATAGTGATTGTAAAGTTTTGATTGTTAGAAAGCGAGAAATTGTTAAGAAATGTAAAGCCCTGAGGTAGAAATATTTTGGAAATACTAGCTGGAAACTACTAAGTTCCGAGAACGCTCTTTTTGAGATAGCTAAAAACACTGAAAAAGTGTCCCATAAATTATACGTTTTTGAGACACTTTAAAGGGAAGCTAAATACTTCCCTTTTTGCTTTTGATGCATCATTGGTGCGCCAACCAACCTAATAGGGTAAATATAATTGCCTTTTCATTTAGGTCAAAGAAATGATGTATTTTGTTACACCATCGAACGCTCGAAGTCTCCAGCCAGCGAAAAGGAAGTCATTCAGCCTCTTCTAGCAGTTTCTTAAACTCCGACGCCTCTCAAGCTACTACCGACTCAAGTTTTACTCAAGTCATCGAGTATAGCATCAAGGTATAAACTTCGACTTCGACCCCTAGCGGGCAGGATCAACAAAGGAGAATTATGAACACTAGTCGGCACTACAGGACAGTTTTCTTGGTCTGTTCATTGATAATTGCATCGTCAATGGCTGTTTTCGGTCAAGAGACGGTTTGGTCACCAATCAAGGGCGAATTGCGAATTCAGACGAACAGATCCGTCCAGAGGCATTCATTCCCCAGCCAATTCAAATTGTTCCGTCTGAACCGCGGGGGGCTTGAGCAGAGACTGTTCTCGGTGGTCGACAAGACTGGCAAGCCGACGGTCGTATCGCTACCGAACGCTGACGGTGGTACGGAGCAGTTCGAGCTTTTTGAGGCTTCAAATTTCGATCCCGAGCTTCAGGCAACATTCCCCGAGATCCGGTCATTTTCGGGACGCGGGGTCACCGATAAGCACGCGACCGTGAAGCTAAGTATTTCTCCGCAGGGGGTTCAGGGAACTGTATTCAGGACCGGGGGCGAGTTCCTCAAGCTCGAAGGGCAGACCGAGATCATCGAACCTTATTCAAATGACCGCACTGTATATGCCGTGTTCAAGTCGGCAAGAAGGACGGGCGAGCTGCCCTGGGCATGCAAAGCTCCGGTCGAGCTAGCTCTCTTTTCACAATGGAAACAGCAGATCAACCGCGAGCAGGTTGCGGCTCCCGAAAGCAACACCGGTGAGATAAGGACGATGCGCCTTGCACAGTCGTCCAATGGCGAGTATGCGAACTATTTCGGTGCCACCAACGCTTCTCAGGTGGCAAAGGTCCTTGCTGCTTTCAACGCAACGCTTACCAGAGCGAACGGAGTTTATGAGAGAGACCTGGGGCTTCATCTGAACCTCATTCCCGAGACAACGAGACTGATCTTCTACAACCCGGCGACCGATCCTTACACAGACGACCTAGCGAACTGGAATGACGAGCTGGCGGGTGCAATCGCGGCACAGGGCATAACCCCGGCGATGTATGACATCGGGCACATGTTTGGTGCATCAGGCGGCGGCGGGAACGCGGGCTGCATCGGCTGTGTGTGCAGTGCCAATCACGACAAGGGGATGGGCATCACCTCCCCTTCCGACGGTATACCGGAAGGGGACAATTTTGACATTGATTATGTAGTTCACGAGGTCGGGCATCAGCTCGGCGCCAACCATACGTTCTCTTATGGACAGCTTCCGATACCGGAAATGCTCGGTCAGGACAAGGAGATCGGCTCCGGCATTACAATCATGGGATACGCCGGAATCACTCCTGTGACCGACGTGGCAACGCATTCAATCGATATATTCCATGAAACGTCCATCGAGCAGATCCAGACAAACCTTCCGACGCGCGGGTGTCCTGCCGCCGGGACTATGGCGTCGACGGGAAATCACGCTCCGGTCGTTGCCCCGGTCAACAACTATACCATCCCGATCCTGACACCGTTTAAGCTCACAGGATCGGCAACTGATCCCGACGGCGACGCCATAACTTACAACTGGGAACAAAACGATTCCGCTGAAAATACGGGCATTACCATTGCCGCCGCCAGCGCGAATCCGGCGAAGCTGCTCGGACCGAATTGGCTTTCATTTAATTCGAGTTCCTCACCGACCAAGTATTTCCCGAGGCTCTCGACAATTCTTGCCGGCGAGTTCACTACGCAGGCTCTTCCGGGCGGCGATCCGGCTGTGCTGATCGAGGCATTAAGCTCGGTTTCACGCGACCTGAACTTTAGATTGACAGTAAGGGACAATCATCCGTACGTACCCGGTGTGGCAATCGGTCAGACGCAGTATACGGACATGAAAGTGTCTGTCACCAACCTTGCCGGACCATTCAAGGTCTCTGCACCTGATTCCGCCGTCACTTGGGAAGGAGGCACGCCGCAGACCATTACGTGGCTGACGGCGAATACGAATCTGCCTCCGGTCGGTGCCGAGATGGTTAACATCCGACTTTCTGTTGATGGCGGAAATACCTTTCCGACCGTGCTGAAAGCGAATACGCCTAACGACGGCAGCGAGTCCGTCGTAATACCGAAGTTGAGTACGAGTTCTGCCCGCATCATGGTCGAGGCGGCGGAGAATATTTTCTTCGATATTTCCAACGCGAATTTCACTATCCTTGCACCACCGACAATTGGAGGGACAGTCAGTTACGGCATTACTCCTATGAATCAACCGCAGAAGTTTGTTGAAGGTGTTTTGTTGACAACATCGGGCGCTTCTGTAGTGTCTGATTCAACAGATGCTGGCGGGATTTACTTGCTGGAAAATCTAACTGCAAACGGAGAATACACCGTAACTCCAACAAAAACAGGAAACGTCAACGGCATTTCTCCGTCTGACGCGACTATGGTGTTGCGTCACATCGCAGCAAACGGACAAGGACCGAATGTTTTGAATCCGAATCAGATATTAGCGGCAGACGCAAACGGTGATGGAAACATCACTCCGTTTGATGCAACGCTGATTCTGCGATATATAGCTGCCGGAGCATCAAACGCTAATACCGGACAAGTCGGTAATTGGAAGTTTGATCC
>DASVTY010000083.1:0-64025 GCA_036387315.1 Pyrinomonadaceae bacterium | reverse complement strand
CGCAAAGGTTTTCCGCAACGGACGCGAAGAATCCGATTCTTGTTTCTGAATTCTCGTCTTGATTTGCATAAATAGCATTTTATGGAGTTTTTTCGGACGATTTCGCAGTGCTTCTCAGATAAAGCGCCGCTGGAATCAGGCACAGCAGAAGCAAAATCATTCCGTCAATTCCCCAAAACGAGAAAATCGTCCATTTGCCTTTGTTGTAAGTCCAAAAAGGCTTGCTGATGATAGCCCAGCCGAGAATCTGCGCGAAAACGCCGAAACCGAGAACGCTGCAAATGGCTGCGAGATATGCTCCGCGCCGCATCATTTTGGCGATTTCCATCGGGATAAAGCCGACGAAAATAAAAATTAATCTCGGCAGCCTGCTCAAATCGCTCCAAATTGATTTGCTTTCTTCTTCGCCGACAATCATCACGTCGCGCCGCATCGCAAACAAACCGAACAGCGCCGAAACGATGGAAATACTGATTGAACGTAAAATTGCTTCTTCGGTGTGGTCGCCTGTTTGAGTAAAATGAGCAAAACCGTATTGCACTGCAAACTCAAAAATGTGGCTGATTGCCGGAATCAAAAGCATTACGGCGAGCAGAGCTTTCCAAGCCGGTTCGACGCGCCGAAACTTTTGGATCAAAGCGCTGCTCAAACCGGCAAAGAAAAAGCGGAAAACGAATTGCGCGAAGGCGGCGGCGAGCGCGATTTTGAGGCTTTCTCTGCCGATTAAATAAGTGATGAAAAAGATGGGAGCGCGCATCGTGCCGCTCAAAACGGCACCTTTATAATTCCATTGACGAAAAAGCTGCGCCGGATCGCGTCCGACGCTCGCAAATGCCTCGCTGATTGTGTTTGTTTGCACGATAGGCGGGTTTGTATCGAACGTTATTTCTTTCATGATAAAGAGGCGACGCGAGTTTTTGGAGTCGCCTCTTTCGGGCGGTAATTCCGGCACTCGTCGTAAGCCTGATAAACCTTTTCAAAAACCGAATCCCAAGAGCGCGTCAAAGCGAATTCGCGCGCGGCTCGGCTCATTTCCCGTTGAAGCTCCGGTTTGTTCATTAACTGCAAAGCGAAGCGGGCGTAATCATTTAAATTGTCAGCGGCATAACCGGTTTCGCCGTGCCGGACGATGTATTTCGGTCCGCCGACGTTGGCGACAATCGCCGGAACGCCGGACGCAAACGCTTCCTGCACGACGTTTCCGAAAGCGTCGGTTTCCGATGGAAAAACGAAAGCATCCATATTTGCGTAGGCTTCGGCGAGCTGTTCGCCTTTGATAAACCCGGTAAATTTCGCTCTTTCAAAATTTTGTTCGAGCCATTGGCGCTGATTTCCGTCGCCGACAATCAGAAACTCGTAATCGGTTTTTCCGGCTTTGATCAATTCTTTTTCCAAATCAACGAGCAGCCGGACGTTTTTTTCGGGCTGAAGTCTGCCGACAAAACCGAGCCGGAAAATTTTGTCGGTGACAGTTCGTTTTTGCGGCGAGAAAAGCTCTGTGTCAACTCCACGCGTCATCAAATGCGCCGAACGCTTTGTGCCCTTTTTCAAAGCGTCAATCAAATCCTGATTCGGCGCTAAGATTACTTTGCCCATTTTGTAATACACCATCGCGCCGTCGAAAATTTTGCGCTCGGCTAAATTTATCAGAGGCTCGCTCAGCTTTTTCGGCACAAACCGGAAGGTTTGACGCAAACGGGTGGCGGCAAATTCGTGAAGATTCGTGTGCCACGAAGCGATGACCGGAATTTCGTAATCGAATGCTTTATAAGCGATATAAACGCCTAAAATGCTGACATCGTTTAAGCCCGTGATGTGAATTACGTCGGGTTTGAATTCGGCGACGAGTTTTTTGGCGCGTGCGTGATGCCGTTCGAACAGTGGGTCATATTTTAACCCGGCATCCATCGGGATTGCCAGCGGGCTGCGTTTTAATTCCTGTCTCGTGACGGAACCTTCTTTGGTAATCTGTGTTTTCGTTCCGGCGTGAACCGTCAGAAAAGGATAGCCGCGGCGCAAAGCAAAATTTTCGAGCCGCTTGCTCGTCAGCGCCACGCCGTTGACTTCCAAATATGAATCTGTAAAAAATGCTACCCGCAAAATTTAAAAGAAGAGGAGAAGGGGAGAAGAGGAAAGTAAACAAAACTCCTCTTCTCCTTTTCTCCTCTTCTCCTTATCTTATTTAAACTGCGTCGGACGACAAATCCGACAATATCTGTTCTTCTTCGCTCGTTGTCGCTAAAGCCGGAGCGTTAAATGATTTCGGCAAGCGATCTTTACGTTTTACCATCAATCCAAACGCAGGGCGCGACGCGCGGCTGCCGAATGCCGCAAGCGTCCAGGTTGCCATTTTTAGCCAGCGCGGTCCGCCGCGATCCCAGAAAAACGACAAAGGTTTAGTGCCGCGCTCGTCAATTTTCGCATACACGCGGTTTTGCCAATGCCTGCGTTCGGCGCCGAATTCGGGATAATTTTGCAAAATCTCGGCGAAAGATTGAAGCTGTCGCCAATTGAGCGGCTGGCGATAATGCGGCATCAAAATCACTTCGCTGCGTTTGTCAAACCGAATCTGCTCGGTGAATTCGCCGAAAGTTTTAACGGTCGTCAGATTAACCACCGAATTGCACTGACAGCCGTGCCGGTCGCCGCCCGACACAACCGGATAACCGAGCTGGTCAGCCATTTCCAAAACGGCTTTATTTTCCGACCATTTGCGGAAACCGTTGATCTCAAAAGCGTGAATCCAGCGTCCGTGTTTTTCGAGAAAACCGTTGAGCAAAACTCGGTGTCGCTCTTTGCCGAACAATTCGATGTCCCAGAGCGGGTGATTTAAAATCACCAAAACTTCGGGAATTTCATTTAAAAGCCCGAATAGTTCATCCAAACGGTTTTCGCCGTAAATCAAACTGCGTTTTTCGGCAAACGTAAAATCTAATAAATCTTTGGTAATTGCGTCGGCTCGATTTTCGGGCAAATTATGCACGCCGACGTGGAAAAAGCCGCCGTCAAACGGAACCGTCCATTCAAGCGAAATCGGCGCATTTTCGGCGTTTCCGATTTCGCCGCGAACGATTTTGTTTGCCGAAATTTCGTCGTGATCGGTTAAAGAAATGATTGCTTCAAGACCGATTCGGTTGATTTGCCCGCGTTCGAGATTAAAAACTTCCTCGGCGGCGAGCGGCGGCGTCCAGTAACCTACTGAAAAATCAATTTCTCTTCCATTACGCTCATAGTAACTTTTGCGCTCGCGCTCCCAAAAATTCTTGACAATCGGAATTTGCGCGGCGTAATGCGGAATAAAATCCAACATTTCGCGCGAATGCTGCGTATGACAATGCAGTGAAACGCCGGATTTGAAATCTCGCGCGAAATCGTTCGATTTATCGAGCAAATGCAGGCGAGTTAGTTTCAGATTCATTCGGATTCGTCTCCGTACCAAAGTTTTGAAAGTAGCAAATTTAGCTCTCGTTGTAAATTTTACCGAAACCGTTTTCGCGTTTCGGCGTTCGGTTTACGATGTTAATTTCGGCTGGCGGTTTGGCTCGAAATGCGATTTTCGGTTAAAGTTCCTTAAGACCAGCCAAAGTTTAACGACCGATTTGAACAAATGAACGCGGCAAATTTAATCGGACAAACTCTCGACGGCAAATACAGAATCGAACGCGAAATAGGGCGCGGCGGTATGGGCGCGGTGTATCTCGCGCTGCACGAGGGGACGGAGCGCGCCGTCGCTCTGAAGGTTATCGCACCCGAATTTATGCGCCGCGAAGAATTTGTCGAGCGTTTTCGCCGCGAAGCCCGCGCCGCCGGTCGTCTGCGTCATCCGAATGTCGTTGACGTGACCGATTTCGGTTTAGCCGAAACCGAACTGGGGCGCGTCGCTTATCTCGTGATGGAATATCTCGACGGCTGCACGCTGGGCGAAGTTCTGGAAGAAGAAAAAAGCCTGCCGCTGTCGTGGACGCTCGATATTTTGGAGCAAACCTGCTCGGCGGTCGCCGAAGCGCACCGGCAGGGCATTATTCACCGCGATTTAAAACCCGACAACATCTGGCTCGAACCGAACTCGCGCGGCGGCTATACCGTCAAAGTTCTCGACTTCGGCATCGCCAAGCTCGAAGAGCCGATGAGCGAAGACGAAGAGGAGGTTCAAAGTTCAAGGCTCAAGGTTCAAAGTCTTTCTTCTCAGTCGGTTGATTTGGAAGGCGCAACTGTCGCTCTTTCCGCAAATTTAACAACCGAAATTGATGAAGGCGCAACCTTAAATTTTGAAATCCAAAATCCAAAATCCAAAATCCAAAACCCGGATGAGGGCGCAACGGCAATCTTTCAGTCGTCGCGGGCGACTGTTGCCGAAAATAACGGCGGCGGGGCGACAAATCAGGAAGCTGTTGCGACGCAGCTTTTGTCTGCACCGATTGCTGCCGAAAATAGAACTGTCGGCAGCTCATCGGCGGCTTTAACGCGCGTCGGCGCGGTTTTGGGAACGCCGCTTTATATGTCGCCGGAACAATGCCGCGGCGAGCGGCTCGACCCGCGAGCCGACGTTTACAGTCTCGGCGTTATCGCGTATCAAATGCTTTCCGGCTCGACGCCTTTTACCGGCAATTTTACCGAAGTTATCAAAGCGCATCAGGAACAGGAGCCACCACCGCTCGAAACGAAAAAACTGCGTCGCCGGGTAAAACGGACGATTCATTCGGCGCTTGCTAAACGGGCGGACGAGCGCCCGGCGTCGGCAATTGATTTTTCGAGCAAGCTGCGCGCGTCGAGCGAAGGCATCGGCATGCTGCTGCGCCGCGCGCTCGTGATTTACAGCGAGCATTTGCCGACGTTTTTGTGGCTTTCCCTGTTGCTTCAATTGCCGGGCTTTCTGGTTACTTTCTCGCGGGTTACGATTAATTTTTTGCGTTTCGAAAACGTCATTTCCCCAACGGCAGCGGGCATTTTCTCAGTCATTTTGGGATTTTCCTCAATTTTCGTCAACATCTTTTTCGCATCAATTCTGCTCGGCGTGACGACTTGGATCGTCGCCCAGCTTTTAGCCGTACCGCTGCGCCCGGTCAATTGGAAAAAGGCTCTGTCGGCGGCGAAAACCAGATGGCGCGGTTTTGCGGGAACGGTTACCATCACTACGTTAATTGCATTTTCAGCTCTTATTATCGGGATAATTCCCGGCTCGATTTTGCTCGGCTTCAGCGTCTCGATTAATTGGGGCGCTGCTGCTACAGGCGTTTTATCGTTTCTTTCGATTGCTGTTTTGCTTCTCGGTTTTTCGCTGGGAGTCGGCGTTTTCGTGCTTTTTTATCTAGTCTCACCTGTTGTGGCGATGGAAAATCTGCGCGGTCGCCAGGCATTGCGGCGTTCTTCTCAGCTTGTTCGCCGCTCGCTCAGCACAACGGTCGCCGCTTTTTCGCTGTCGTTTTTCGCGCCTCTCCTGTTATCGGGGGCTTTGGCACTTTTCGTTTCGGCGATGATGAAGTCAAATGACATTTTCGTTGTTGAAAAAACGGCTACAGGCGTTGATATTCGCCTGCGCAATAACAGCAAAGTTTCAATAGGAAACGATTTTGAAGTGGAAAACAAAGAAGAGCAAAACAAAACCGTTCAACCCGCCCCTGTAGAGCCGGAAACAGAAGAGGACAAAAAGCTGAAAAAATCTTTTCAGGAAACGGTTTACGAAGCGATTTTTCAAATCTTGTGGTTTCCGATTCTGGTTCTCCTCAGCTCGCTAACGTCGGTGATAACGGGTCTTTTATACTTAAAATCGAGACAAGCGGGCGGCGAAGGCTTGGGCGAATTGCTCACTGAATTTGAAGAAAACGACCGCACGCAAAAACGCTGGCAGCTTCGTTTGCGCGAAAAGCTCGCGCAATCCGGTCGCCATACGAGCCGCAATACGAAAAAGTCCGGTGAGTCTGGAGAGTCAAGGGTCTAAGAGTCAATTGAATTTTCGTTTTTGACTCTCTGGACTCACCACTCTCCAGACTCTCCGACTCTTAAAAAATGAGATTTGCAGTAGTATTATTTCTCACCGTTTTATTTTGCTCTTTCGCCGCCGCGCAGGGCATTTCGCGAGAGATTCCGACCGGCGCTCGACCGCAGCTTGCCGTTACGAACACGCGAGGAACAATTCGCGTCGTCGCCGAAGAAACGGGCGACAAAATTCTTTTGACCGCAGACTCGCCGAATTCTCCGGTTTCGGAAACCGATGTCACTGTAAAAAGTGAACGAGGCGTGCTTTCAATAACAGTCGGCGAAACGGCGCGGCGCATTGATTTGACTCTGCGCGTGCCGGAACGGACGCGGCTGAAAATCGTCGGCAAAGACGGCGCTGTTGAAGTCGGCGGAAATCTCGAATCGGCAGATGTCACAACCGAAACCGGCACAATTTACGCTGAAGTGCCGACCGAAGCAATCAAATACAACTTTCTCTGGACGGAAAGACGCCCGCTTTTGTTGAGCGATTTGACTCTTGCCGAAGTCAAAGAAAAAGCAGGCGGCAAATTCTCTGTCAAAGGCGAATTAAACGAACCCGATAAAAAAAGTCCAAAGTCGGAAGAATCCGATGAACCTGGAGAACCAACCGACGAGGCGCAACCGACAGCGGACAAAAAAGAAAAAAAGAAAAAAAGCGAAGACCGAAAAGCGAAAACCGAGGACAGCTTAATCTCGTTGAATTTTACGACGGCGCGCGGAGTGATTTTGTTAAACGTTCCGCCTTCGGAAGTGCCTTCGGATTTGCGCGACCGCGAGTTGACGAGAGCCGCGAAAACAATCATTCAAAGCGGCGACCGCGTTTTAACCGATGCGATTCGCAAAGTCAGTCCGCGAAGATTCGGCGATTATGCGAAAACTCTGCCGCCGTTTCGCAGCGAGCCGACAATCGTCAAACGCCCTAATTCGCCGGATGCTCCCGCCAACGTTTCGGATTCGGCGCGACGATTAAACGTCAGCGTCACGGACAAAAACGGGCGCGCCGTCAACGGTTTATCAAAACAGGATTTCGCAATTTTTGAAGCCGGCGCTGAACGCGAAGTTCTCGATTTGCAGTCAACCGCAACGCCTTTTAATCTCGTCCTGCTGCTCGACGTTTCGGGCAGCGTCGAAGAGCGCATTGATTTTATCCGCAAAGCCGCGCGCAATTTTATCAACACCGTCAGCCCGCAGGACAGTCTCGCAATCATCACTTTCCGCGACGACGTGCAGGTTTTATCGAATTTTTCCGGCAACAAGCGGGCGCTTTCCGATTCGCTCGATACATTTGACGCGGGCGGCGGCACGGCGCTTTACGACTCGCTCGCTTTTACGCTCGTCGAAACTTTAAAACCGCTGCGCGGCGAGCGCACGGCAATTGTGATTCTTTCCGACGGCGACGACACGCGCTCTTTCATTCCGTTTGAATCGCTGCTCGGCGCAATCGAAGAATCCGGCGCGCTCATTTATCCGCTCTACGTGCCTTCGGGCTTGATTCCGGCGGCGAATGTTCCCGAATCAACTCAGACTATTGATCCGCTCAGAAATCGTTATTTGACTCTGACGACGAAAGCCGAAGAAGAAGCCAAAAGATTAGCCGAAGTTTCGGGCGGCGTTTATTTTCCGATTCGCCAAATCGAAGAATTGCAAAAAGTTTACGAAGATGTCGTCGCGCAGCTTCGCACCGCTTACACCTTGACTTACCAATCAAAATCCAAAGCCGCGCCGCGCGTCACGGTCAAACGCGAAAACGCTTTTGTCCGGCTGGGAGCGAGCGTTTCAGTTCCGCCGCGTTTGCAAAGCCGCAAAATAGAAATCGAAACAAAAGAAACTGCGCCCGCAGTTTTTCAAAAAATTTCTTTCGCGCCCGAAAGTTTTCAAGATTCAAACATCACGGGCGAAATCAAGCAAATAAAATATAAGCCTTTGGCGACCGAAGATTTGCGCGAGTTTCCGCTTGAAACTCTGGATGTCAATCGTGCGCCGCCCGCGTTTGTTTTAACCTACGGCGATAAAAAAGTCGCCGTCAGCCGCTGGGTTTCGCCAAAACGCACACGCTCTTATCCTTACGAACGCCTTTACAACACTCTCGCATATCAAAAACGCGCCGCCGTGATTCCGGTCTTAAAAGACGAAGGACAATCGGGCGAGCGCGATTTTTTAGCCTGGGACACTTTTTCGCTTTTGAATCTTCTGGAAGTTTACGCGGTTTTGGGTTATTACGACCGGGCGGAAAAAAGTCCTCGACGCGCCGACAGTTTAATCGGGCAGCAATTTAACAATGAATTTATCCAGACGAAATTAAAAGACTTGAGCCGGACAAATCTTTCGGCTTTCGAGTGGAATCTGCGCGAGCTGAAAAATTTAAAACAAACGCTTGAACTGGCGAAAACCGCTTATCAAAAAATCTCCGAAACGATGGGCGTTAAAATGCACGACTCGGCGGGAGTTGAAAATTTCGAGCGCAAATTAACGGGCGACATCGTGCAGTTTTTAGAATTTTCCCGCCAAAAATCCCAGCAGGCGCAGCGGCGCGAAATTCAAACCGACCAGCCGAAAGAAACGATGCCGACGCAAACGAAAAGCCGCATCACAATCGCGGATTATCTCGGCGGCAAATATTTTCTGACGGTTGACGAAGCGGTTTACGAAAACGGAATCTTGTATTTAATCGAATCGAAACACACCCAGCGCGGAAAATTAACTCACACGAGCGACATCAAAGACGGGCTGATAAAAATGATTTTGTATCGCAATCTGATTGATGTCCGTCGCGCGGGAAAATCAGTCAAATTTGTTCCCGTTCTGCGTCTGACTGCCAATGAAATGCAAGGCGCGATTACATCGGAAGCCAAACAGGTAGAACTCGCAAAATTCATCGAAACAAATCGTTTCTACTCGAAACAAGCCGAACTCTTGAAAAAGCTCTTCGCCGAAGCGCAGGCAAACAATTTTCTGATTAAACTGGAACAAGCCACAACAAAATAAAGATGGAGATTAGCGCCGAAATCGTCAAGGGAATTTCCTATCAACCACTTTTGCAAAAACAACTAAAACAGATTTCTTTTAGCGATTTTGACGTTAATCAAATTCCGGCTTCGTGTCTCGTTACAAATATTCAGAATTCCTTTGCAATCAGCAAATGGCGTACGCCAAAACGTACGCGGTCTTATCCTTATGAAAGAGTCTATAACACGCTTTCTACCTCGAAACGCCTCACGATAATTCCGGTTGTAATTGACGAAGGACTCAAAGGCGACCGTGATTTTGTTCAATGGGACACAATCGCGTTGATGAGCTTGCTTGATGTTTATGTAATTCTGACTTTTGTGCGGGACGCGAATAAGCACCCGAAACTTGCCGGGAAAATCACTAATCAAAAACTTGATAATTCTCACGTCATTAATAAAATCAGCGAAATCGGCAATTATTTTAGTTCAGCGCTGCATTGGAATCTGAAAGAATTAGCGAATTTGCCGCAGATTTTGAAGAAAACTCAAATCGCTTATGAACAAATTTCGCTGAAAACCGGAATCCTGCTTCATAGCGCGGAAGGATTAAGAAAATTTGCAGCCGTTGTTGAAGAAAGTTTGGAAGCATTTCAAAAAAGCTCTCGCCAAAAAGCGCTTGGAGCGCAGCGGCGTGAATTTGCGACTTTGCAGCCAAAAGAACTGTTAGCGACTGCGACAAAAGCCAAAATTACAATTACAAATTTTCTCGGCGGCAAATATTATTTTACAGTTGATGAAATCAAGATTGAAAATGGAATTGCCGAGTTGATTGAAAGTAAACACAGCAATTCGTCGAATCTGCCCAGCTTGAGCGATATTAAAGACGGTCTTGTCAAAATGATGCTTTACAGCAATTTGGAAAACGTTGCGGTTGATAATGTTCGGCATATTCACCGCTCTGTTTTACAATTAACAGGAAATGCGCTTGTTAGTTCAATTACTTCGGAAAATGAGCAGAAAGAACAAAACAGCTTTTTCCAAATGAATAATTTCAACGCCAGACAAATTTTATTGACTCAAAATCTTTTTGCCGAAGCGCGGCAAAACAATTTTGTCGTTAGAATAGGAAATTGATGATTCGCAGCCCTTTACGTTATCCGGGCGGTAAAAGTCGCGCGGTTGAAAAAATTGCTGCTTTGCTGCCGCCATTTTCGGAATTTCGTGAGCCTTTTGTCGGCGGCGGCTCGGTTTTTATTCATCTGAGGCAAAAACATCCCGACAGTAAATTTTGGATAAACGACAAATATTCCGAACTCATAGATTTTTGGAGCGAATTGCAAAACAATTCGGAAAATTTAATCAAGTTAATTTGGCAATGGAAACGTGAATTTGCCAACGGCAAAGAGCTTCACCGCTTCCTGCAAGCAAACATAGAAAATTTTAATTCGCTCGAAACTGCCGCCGCGTTTTTTGTTTTTAATCGAATCACGTTTTCCGGCACGACCGAAGCCGGAGGTTTTTCCGAACAAGCCTTTCGCTTGCGCTTTACCGATTCGAGCATTGAACGGCTGATAAAAATGCCGGAAGTTTTGCGCGATGTAAAAATTACAAATTTTGATTACGAAGAACTCCTCAGTGCGCCAGGCGAAGATGTGTTTTTGTTTCTCGATCCGCCGTATTTCAGCGCGATAAGTTCGGCTTTGTATGGCAAAAACGGCAAGCTGCACAAAAATTTTGACCACGAGCGTTTTGCCTCTAATTTGAAAAAATGCCCGCATCGCTGGCTTTTGACTTACGACGATTCGCCGTTCGTACGCGAGCTTTTTTCTTTTGCCAACATCATTTCCTGGAATCTGATGTACGGGATGCGAAACGTTACGGAAAACTCGAAACAACTTGGCAGCGAGCTTTTAATCTCAAATTTTGATTTTGAATCGAACGCCCCTCTTTTCTCGATTCACGATTTACGATTTACTATTCCCGAATGAAAAGCCCTTTGCTGCAATCTCTGTTTGACGAAGAAGAACGTAAACCGCTTTCGGTTTCCGAATTAACGGCGAAAGTTTCGAGCGTGATCGAGCGTTCGTTTAAATCCGTTTGGGTCGAAGGCGAGATTTCCAATTTTGCGGCGGCGAATTCAGGGCATTGGTATTTCACGCTTTCCGACGAGTTTTCGCAGTTGCGGGCGGCTTGTTATCGCGGCTCGAATTTGCGGATTCGATTTCAGCCGTTTGACGGTTTGCAGGTCAGAGTTTCCGGCAAACTGACGGTTTATCAGCCGAAAGGCGAATATCAAATTCTGGTCGAATCGCTTGAGCCGGTCGGCGAAGGCGCGATGAAAATCGCGTTTGAGCAATTAAAACAAAAGCTTGAACGGGAAGGTTTATTTGCGGAAGAATTAAAACGTCCGCTTCCGTTTTTTCCCAGAAGAGTCGGCGTTGTCACTTCGCCGCAAGGCGCTGCAATTCACGATATTTTGCACGTTCTCGCGCGCCGCACTCGAACGGTTGACATCGTTTTGATTCCGACACGAGTACAAGGCGAATCCGCGCCGCAGGAGATTCGAGACGCGATTGAGCTTGCTAACGAGCACCATTTTCGCGCTTTGCAGACGGGCGACCGGGAAAAGTTGATTGATGTTTTGATTGTCGGGCGCGGCGGCGGCTCGACCGAAGATTTGTGGGCGTTTAACGACGAGCGCGTGGCGCGGGCAATTCGCAGTTCGCTGATTCCGGTGATTTCCGCAGTTGGACACGAAACGGATTTTACGATTGCCGATTTTGTCGCCGATTTCCGCGCCCCGACGCCTTCCGCCGCCGCCGAATCGGTCGCCGCGCAGGAATCGCAAATTGCTGCGTTCTTAATTGAACGGCAGGAAGATTTGCGGCAGGCGATGGAATATAAAATTTTAGAATCAAAATCTCGTCTGCAAGAACTGCGTGCTGCGCAGATTTTCGCCGAAATTCCGGCTCGGTTTCGGGAAAAAAGGCAATTGGTCGAAACGAATTTGCTGCATCTTAAAACGCTGTTTCTCGATAAAACCAGACAAAATCAGAGGCGTTTCGATTTCTTGAACGCCAAATTAACGCCCGCAATTTTAAAAACAAATGCCGTCCGCGCCGAATCGAATTTGCGCGCTTTGCAGCAGCAGCTCGATGCCGCAATTCAATTAAAAATGTCGGATTCGAGCGAGAAATTTCGGCTTGCCGCGTCAACGCTTGACGCGCTTTCGCCACTTGCAGTTTTAGGGCGCGGTTTTGCTCTCGCGCAAAAAGAAAACGGCGAGATTTTGCGCGACGCGGCACAAATCGAAACGGGAGAAAATGTTCATTTACAACTCGCGCGCGGCAGTTTGAAATGTAGTGTTACGGGAAAGAGTGAAACCACAGACGGACATGGATAAGCGCGGATAAATTAACAGGTATGAAGGGGATTAAGGGGATAAAAAACAGATTGAATTTATCCCCTTAATCCCCTTCATACCTGTTTGAATCATTTTATTTATCCGCGTACATCTGTGTTAATCTGTGGTTTCATTTTGTTTTTATGTCAGAAAATCGCCGCATTGTCGTCAATCTCGAAGAGCCTTCGCAACAGCCGGGCGCGCCCGCGTCTGTGCCTTTAAATCAAAGCCGAGCGTCGAAAGCAAGACGCGGCGGATGCGGCAAGATTTTGTTGATTTTGGGCGGTTTGCTGGCGGTTGTTTTGCTGATTGCGGCAATCGGCGGTTATTGGTGGTGGTCGAATTTGCAAAAAACGCCGACTTATTCGCTCGCGCTTTTGATAGACGCGGCGCGTAAAGACGATCAGCCGAAGATTGACCAGTTTCTCGACTCAAATGCAGTGGTTGATAGTTTTGTCCCGCAAATCGAAGCGAAAGCGAAAGAACGCTATGCGCGCGGTTTTCCGCCCGAAACCGTCAAACGCGCCGAACAGTTGATCGGGCAGTATTTGACGCCGGTTTTGCCGACAATCAAAGAACAGGCGAGGAGGGAAATTCCGCTCCAAATCAAAAATAAAACAGCCAGTTTGCCCCAAGTTTCGGCGTGGGCGACGACCATTGCGCTTAACCGCGTTGCTGAAGTCTCGCAAACGGGCGAGACAGCAATTGTGAAAAGCAATTATCAAAATCGCCCGCTCGAATTAACGATGCAGAAAAACGGCGATAAATGGAAAGTCGTCGGCGTAAAGGACGAACCGCTCGCCGACCGCATCGCGCAGCAAGTCGGGCAAATCGTGCAGCAGGAGCTTGCCAAAAAACCCGGAGCGTCGCGTCTGCCGAATCGTCAGGTGATTGAAGATTTGCGCCGACAGCTCGAACAACTCACGCAATAGTAGTAATAATGAACGAACCGAATTTTGAAACACAGCTTGCCGCTTTGGAGCGAATCGTCCGCGAATTGGAGCGCGGCGAATTGCCGCTCGAAGAAAGTCTGCGGCTTTTTGAGGATGGCGTCCGCCTCGCGCGCGAATGCCAGGAACGATTAAACAAAGCGGAACGCCGCATCGAAATTTTAATGCGCGACGATGACGGAAAACCCGTTTTGGAAACTCTCAATACGAAAGACGACGAGCCGGAAGAAAAACCCGCGCGAACGGTCAAACGCCGAATTGTTTTCGACAAAGACGAAGAAGAATCCGCTTTTTAATTTGTGCAAGTAAATCTCAAAAATTTTCTCGCCGAAACGAGTAAGCTTGTTAATCAAAAACTCGACCGGCTTGTTCCAGAATCCGAAATCGAGCCGAAAAATCTTCAGGCGGCGATTCGCTGGAGCTTGTTTGCGGGCGGTAAGCGTTTTCGCCCCGCTCTGATGATTGCCGCCGGAAATTGTTTCGGCTCGCCGATTGAAAAACTGCTGTCAACCGCCGCCGCGCTTGAAATGATTCACACTTATTCGCTCGTTCACGACGATCTTCCGGCGATGGACGACGATTCGATACGGCGCGGGCAGCCGACCTGTCACGTCAAATTTGACGAAGCGACGGCGATTTTGGCTGGCGACGCGCTGCAAACTCTGGCATTTCAGGCAATTGCCGAAGATGAAAATTTAACGCCGAAAGCGCGCGTAAAACTAATTTCCGAAATCGCCCGCGCCGCCGGAACTCCGGCGGGAATGGTTGCCGGGCAGGTTCTCGATTTGGCTGCGGAAGGCAAGCAAATTTCCGGCGAAGATTTAAAACGAATTCACGAACGCAAAACCGGGGCGATGATTATCGCCGCCGCACGCGCCGGAGCGATTGTCGGGGAAGCGACCGAAAAAGAGTTGAACGCGATTTCAATTTACGCGGCGCAGCTCGGATTGTTGTTTCAAATTGTTGACGATTTGCTCGACGTGAGCGGCACGGCGGCGGATTTGGGCAAAACGCCGGGAAAAGACGCGCGTTCGGAGAAAGCGACTTATCCCGCGCTTTACGGTTTGGAACAGGCGCAAAATCTTGCCGTCGAAACGCATCGGAACTGCGTCGCCGCGCTATCCGAAATCGAAAAACCGATTGAGCTTTTACGCGACATTGCCGATTTTATTTTGCATCGTCAGAGCTAAAAGCCATTCAAACAAAGCTCATTGTTCGTAAAAGCGCAAGCGAGCCTTCCGACAATAAATGATTGACAATTTCTGATAAAATTATGTTTCGGACTTTTATTTCCGGAGTTGTTCTCCTAATAATAGGTCTAATATCCGGCTATAATAAGATGCAAGGAGCTAGCGAGAATATGAATAAACCATAATCAAAGTGATTCCGCTCAAAATGGTGACACTACAAAAGGTTCTTCATAACTTTAAAATTCATGACGCCAACAAAAAAGAAAAATCACGTTTCGCAGAAAGCGAATTCGTTTACAGAATCGGTTATCCGCGAGATGACGCGCGTTGCGAATAAACACGGCGCGGTTAATTTGTCGCAAGGTTTTCCCGATTTTGCCGCGCCCGAAGACATCAAGCAGGTGGCGATGCAGGCGATTGAAAACAACATCAATCAATACGCAATAACCTGGGGCGCAAAAGATTTCCGCGACGCGATTGCAAAGAAAACCGCCTGGTATTTGGGGTTGGAAATTGACCCGGAAACCGAAATAACCGTAACTTGCGGCTCGACCGAAGGAATGATTGCGGCGATGATTGCGACGGTTGATCCGGGCGAAGAAGTGATTGTTTTCGAGCCTTTTTACGAAAATTACGCGCCCGACGCGATTTTGTCCGACGCCATTCCGCGTCACGTACCGCTTTACGCGCCCGAAAACGACGGCGATGAATGGACGTTTGACCGCGCCGAATTGCGCGCCGCTTTTAACGAAAAGACAAAAGCCGTCATCATTTGCAACCCGAACAATCCGACCGGAAAAGTTTTCAGTGCGGAAGAATTGCAGTTTATCGCGGAGCTTTGTCAGGAATTCGACGCGCTCGTGTTTACCGACGAAATTTACGAACACATTCTCTACCCGCGCGGCGGCGAAACGCTCAGGCATTTTTCAATCGCTCAACTAAGCGGAATGCGCGAGCGGACGGTAATTGTTAATTCTTTGTCGAAAACTTATTCAGTGACTGGCTGGCGTGTGGGTTACTGCATCGCGCCGCCGGAAATTACGAAAGCGATTCGCAAAGTCCACGATTTTTTGACAGTCGGCGCCGCCGCGCCGCTGCAAGCCGCCGGAGCTTATGCTTTGAGTTTGCCGCAGGCTTATTACGCCGGTCTTCAAGCCGAGTACACGCAGAAACGCAATTTTCTGCTGCCCGCTTTGCAGCAAGCCGGTTTTAAAGCTTACGCGCCCGACGGTGCTTATTACATAATGACCGATATTTCCGCGTTCGGTTTTCCGAATGATGTTGATTTTACAAAGTTTTTAATCACTGAAATCGGCGTCGCCTGCGTACCGGGTTCATCGTTCTATCACCACAAAGAATTGGGCGCGCAGCAGGTTCGTTTCTGTTTCTGCAAAAAGGACGAAACGCTTCAATCGGCAGCCGAACGACTGATTAAACTGCGTGAGAGAATTTGATTGGGATTCGGGAACGGGATGAGAATGCAACCAAACGTCTTGTCGTACGTATCAAAAAAATGGAAAGAAACTTCGGCTTTCCGTTTTTTAACAAAAATAAAACTGGAGGATTAATGATGTTGCTTAAAAAAAGTGTAAGCAAATTTGCGGCAATTTCCGCATTTGCCGTTTTACCGTTTGTCTTAGGCGGCGTTGACGTTAACGCTCAGGAAGCCCGAACCGCGCCTGCGCCGCGAGCCGAATCTCAAGCGTTTTCGATGTTTTTCGGCGGCGGAAGCTATCTCGGCGTGCAAACTGAAAATGTGACGAAAGAAAATTCGGGCAAATACAATCTCGGCGAGCCTCGCGGCGTTGCGGTCGTCAAAGTTTCCGAAAACAGTCCCGCGGCGCAAGCCGGTTTGCGCGACGGCGACGTGATTGTTCGTTTTGACGGCGAAGAAGTAAAAAGCGTCTCGAAATTGCAGCGTTTGATTCAGGAAGTCGCGCCCGATCAGAAAGCCCGAATCACCGTTTTACGCAACGGCGGCGAGCAGGAATTGAGCGTTACAATGGGCAAACGACCGGAACCGCAATTTCGCAATTTTGGAACGATGCCCGACGGCGTTTGGACATTGCCGCCGATGCAATCTGTTCCGCGATTAGAGCCGCTTCCGCGAATGGAAAACATGCCTCGCTTTGAACAGCTTCCGCGCGGGGAATTTAAATTTGAAATGCCGGACAGCAACAATGTTTTTGTTTTTCCGGGAGCGTCACGTCGCTTAGGCGTTACGGTTTCGTCTTTGAACAAACAGTTGGGTGATTATTTCGGCGTTGCTGACGGCAAAGGTGTGCTGATTGAAAATGTAGCTGAAAACAGCCCGGCGGCGAAAGCGGGTTTGAAAGCAGGTGACGTGATTGTCGAAATCGAAGGCGAAGCCGTATCAAATCAAGCGGATTTGACTCGCGGTTTGAACAAAAAAGCCGAAGGCGAAATCGCGCTGACATTTGTCCGCGACCGCCAGCGCCAAACCGTTCGTCTGACGCCCGAAGCAAACAAATCGGTAATTGCTCCCGGCAAAACGATGAGATTCTAAATTTCGGAACAGAAATAGAAAAAAGCGATGAGGTTTATTAATAAACCTCATCGCTTTTTTTGTTCGAGAGAATTTATTGCTCGATTCTTTCCCACGTCGCAGTCATTCTTTTAACAGTTGCTTTCGGATATTCGGAGAGCATTTGTTTGCGGAGCGTTTCGGCTGCTTCTTTGGTTTCTCCGGCGTAAATGGCGAGAAAATTCGGAATCAAAATGCTTTCGCGGTTTTTATCCCACAAACCTTCAAAATCATAACCGACCGCGTCCATATTCGGACAACTGTAATACGTGAAAACTTTACGTTCGAGCTGTAAATTCTGTAATTCTTTGCGTTCTTTTTCGACGGCTTCCATATATTCGCCACCGTCGCAGTCTTCCAATTCGTAGGTTTTCAGCAGCACGGCGTAAAACGGCGCGGACGAATAAGTTTTATTGGCGACAATTTTTGCCGGAATCTTAAACGATAATTCCCATTCGGCAAACTCTTTTTGCCGATGTTTGCAAGGCTTTCCCGGATCGGGACAAACCGCGTTTGAAACGGCGGTTTTCGCCTGTGTTTTTTTGTTTGTCTGGCTTTCGCTCGAATCAAATTCGATTTTGCTTTCGGTTTTGCTTTCCGCTCCGGCTTCCGAAGCGGTGCGAGTTTCGGCAACGCTAATCGAACACCCGGAAAGTAAAAGCGCAATAAATCCAACTTTAATAATTTGCAGCGGTTTCATATTTTTATAAAATCTCATCTTTTTAACGCGGGAAAAGAGAAAAAAATGTATCAATTTTTGATTTCTCTTTGAATTAAATCCGCCGCCATTTTGCCCGACAACATCACCAGCGGCATTCCGCCGCCCGGATGCGTCGCGCCGCCGACGAAGAACAGATTTTTGACATCTCTCGATTGATTCGGCGGGCGCAGAAAAGCCGAAAAAGCGCCGTTTGATGAAACGCCGTAAATCGAGCCGCGATTTGCCCTGTATTTTTCTTCAAAATCGGCTGGCGTAATGATTTGCTCAAATTCAATCGAATTTTCCAAATCCTTGAGACCAAAATTTTCCAGCTTTTTGATGATCGAATCGCGGTAAGATTTTTTTTCTTTTTCCCAATCGGTTCGGTCGCTCGTGTAAGGCGCGTTGATTAAAACAAACAAATTTTCGCACCCGGCAGGCGCTTGTGTGTCGTCAGTCCGCGAAGCTGCGCAAACGTAAATTGTCGGATTCGTAGCGGGGCGTTTTTCTTTAAAAATAGCGTCGAATTCCGCCCTGTAATCGTCGGAAAAAAAGATGTTGTGATGCGCTAATTGCGGAAATTTCTTTTTTGCGCCCAAAAGCAAGACAAAACCGCTGCACGACGGCTCGATTTTTTCGAGCTTTTTATCGGGCAAACTTGGGCGGTCTTTTTCTTCGATTAAACTTCGATAAGTTTCGATTGCGTCTGCATTTGAGACTACGAAATCCGCAATTAAATTCTCGCCGTTTTTTAGTTTCACGCCGATTGCTTGGCGATTGGCGAAGATGATTTTTTCAACCTCGCAGTTTGTTTTGATTTCAACGCCCAATTCCAACGCCAGGCGCGTCAAAGCCTTTGGGATTTCGTAAATCCCGCCGCGCACATACCACGCGCCCAAACCGAATTCGACAAACGGAATCAGAGCGAAAGTTGCCGGAGTTTGATAAGGCGACGAGCCGTTGTAAGTAGCAAAACGATTAAAAAGCTGCTGCAATTTCGGCGAGCGAAAATATTTCCGGTTGTGCGCGTCCAGAGTTTTCCACGAAGAAATCGCGGCTAAATCTTTGGCGTAACGCGGGCGCAGCAGTTTCGGCAAATCGTTGAGCGAATGTGCGAGAAATGTACGCTCGGCGACTTCGTATTTACGCCGCGCGTCTGTCATAAATTTTTCAAATCCTATGACATCGCGCGGTTCTATTCTTTCGATTTCTTTTAAGGTTTTCGGCAAATTGCGCGAAGCATTGAAGATTGTTCCGTCAGACCAGAAATAACGGCAAATCGGTTCGAGCAAAACGAGTTCGAGATAATCTTCGAGACGGCGATTTGCGGCTTCAAACAATTCTTTTAAAACGTGGCGCATTGTTAAAAGCGACGCGCCGGTGTCGAATTTATAACCGTCCGATTCGATGAAATTAACTTTTCCGCCGGCATTCGAGTTTTTTTCGAGAATTGTGACCGAAAATCCAAGCGCCGCCAGCCGAATCGCCGCCGACAATCCGCCCAAACCCGCTCCGATAACGATTACCTTTTTCATTCGCTCGATTTATTATTATCACGTATTTTGTTCGTCGCTGAAACGAGCAGTGAGCGATTGCGGCGAAACGAATGCAAGCGGGAAAGCGTCAATCGTTCAATCTGTTGGGTGTCAGCAGAATGTTAAAATTATGATAGGATAACGGCGCTAAGTTTTGCCGACCACGCCGGAAAGTGAAAAAAGATGAAAATTTGCCCCGTTTGCCAGACAACTTATACGGACGAGTCGCTCCGTTTTTGTATGAAAGACGGCACGTCGCTCGACAATTTTCAAGAGCCGACAGCCGCGCCCGAAACGGAAGAAGAACAGACAGTTTTTGCGCCCGAACGCTCGCCGAAAATGGTCGTGCCGCTCGACGCGCCCGAACCGCAAGCTCCTGTGCCGGTTTCGCCCGTTAATCAACAAAAGCCGCCGCAATCGCCACCCCGGCGCAAATCAAACGCCGGAATGTTAATCGCGCTCGGCGTGCTCGGCGTTTTGATATTGCTCGGAGTCGGCGGTTTCGGAGCTTGGTGGCTGCTTGGTTCGCGCGGAAATCGAACAAACGAAATTGCAGCCGCGAATTCAAATGCGAATCTCAATCAAAACGCGAATCTTTCCGCCAACGAAAATCTTTCCGCAAACGGCAACGGCAACGCAAACGCAAATGCAAATTTAAATCTCAACGCAAATTTAAAAACACCGACGCCAACTCCGACCAGAACCCCGACACCGACTCCTACGCCTGCAAACCGCAACGCCAATTTAAGCAATGCGAATAACGTTTTAAATACAAACGCCAACCTCGCCGCAAACGCAAATCTACAGCAACCGACGCCTTCGCCCGCAGCAACGCCGACGCCGCAGAGACCACCGCAGCCGACAACAATTTCGGGCGGCGTCGTCAACGGCAAAGCCGTCAATCTACCCAAACCGCCTTATCCGCAGGCGGCTCGCGCGCTTCGCGCTTCGGGCGTGGTCAACGTGCAGGTTTTGATTGACGAAAACGGGCGCGTCGTTTCGGCGCAAGCCGTTTCCGGTCATCCGCTGCTCCGCGCCGCGGCTGAATCGGCGGCGCGGCAGGCGCGTTTTAATCCGACGATGTTGTCCAATCAACCTGTGAAGGTTTCCGGCACGATTGTTTACAACTTCAATATCAATTAACGTGATGCGCAAGGTAAGAAAATTTTTTCACCGCCGAGACGCAGAGACGCCGAGAGAAAAACAAAGAGAATAAGCAAAGATAAAAGAAAAACTTTTTCTTTTTTTTTCACTCATTCTCTGCGTCTCTGCGTCTCGGCGGTGAAAAAATTTTAATCCGAACTCGCATTCAATTAAGATTGAAAAAGCCGTTTTAATTCGGCGATTCGTTTTTCCGGCTCGCCGTAAGTTTCGCGGTAATCGAGAACGCTCCGGCGAATTACCTCAAACGCCTCGTCGCGTCCGTAAACGTGCGTAATGAAAACACGCCGTTCGGTTTCGGAAGGAAGCTGTTTATAAGTCAGAAAATAATGCTGCAAGCGTTCGACGACGGCGACCGGAACTTCGGAAATGTCGTTTAAATGCCCGAACGCCGCATCGTCGTACAAAACGGCGATGATTTTGTCGTCCGCTTCGAGCTTGTCAACCATCCGCAAACCGCCGATTGGTTTGGCGGCGAGAAAAAAATCGCCGTGCGCCATCGTCTTTTCGGTTAAAACGCAAATGTCGAGCGGGTCGCCGTCGCCTTTGACAATCGGCATACCGGTTTTCTCGCGGCAAAATTCGGCGATTGACTCGCCGCAATAAGTTTGCGGCAGAAATCCGTAAGGCATCGGACACAGCGAGGAAAAACGCTGCGGGCGGTCAATCCGCAGACGACCGGAAGATTTATCAAGCTCGTATTTGATCGCGTCATTCGGCACAATCTCGATAAAAGCATTGACAATTTCCGGCGCATTGACGCCCACGGGAACGCCGTGCCACGGATGCGATTGAAACATTAAAGAAAAAAGTCGGTTCAGCTCTACATTATCGCTCATAAAAACATTCTAAAACTTTTAACTGCGAAGGGTGAATTCAATCTGATTTTAAATGCGAATCCAGGAGTAAAACTGTTTGCGTCCTTTCAGGTTTAATTCGATAAAAAACAGAAAACTTAACCGCAAAGGACGCTAAGGTCTTCGCAAAGGACGCAGAGAAAAAACGATTCTTTCTCAAGTTTGCTTTCGGTTTGCATTTTGAATTGATAAACCATTTCTTTTCACCTGCGCCGACGTTGGGGTAAAATTCTCTCGAACAATGCTGACGCTTTTACATATCAACAATATCGCGCTGATTGACGAGTTGCGGCTCGAATTCGGCGGCGGCTTGAATCTGTTGACTGGAGAAACCGGCTCGGGCAAATCAATCATCGTTGATTCTCTGGGCGCGCTAACGGGCGAGCGCGTTTCCGCTGATTTGATTAAAGAAGGAACGACAACTGCGCGCATCGAAGGGCTTTTTTCTCTCGAACCAAGCTCTGAAATCCTGCAAATTTTCGATGAAGCGGGACTCGACGTTGAACCGGCGGATTTTGAAGATTTAATTGTCCGCCGCGAGCTTTCCGCAACGGGCAAAAACCGGATTTTCGTCAACAATCAGCTTGTCACGCAAAATTTTCTGAAACGAATCGGCAATTTTCTGGTTGATATTCACGGACAGGGCGAGCAGCAGACGCTTTTCGATCCGCGCACGCATCTCGAAATGCTCGACGATTACGCCGCACTCGCCGAATTGAGAAAAGAAATTGCCGAAAAATATCGCCGCTGGCAACAGGTTTTAAAAGAACTCGAATCTCTGCGTTCGGACGAAACGCAGAAATTACAGCTCGTTGATATTTTGCAGTTTCAGATTGAAGAATTGAAAAAAGCCAATTTGCAGGCGGGCGAAGACGAAGAATTGGAAACGGAGCGACGCCGGTTGATGAACGTCGAAAAACTTTCGGCTTTGAGCGACGAAGCCTACGCTCTGCTTTACGAATCGAGCGAATCGGCGATTTCAAATCTCGCAGTAGTCGCCAAAAATGTTGACGAACTTACGAACTACGATCAGCAATTCGGCGAATATAACGAACAAATGACTTCCGCTCAAGCCGTTCTCGAAGATTTGGCAATCACGCTTCGCTCGTTTCGCGGCAGCCTGGAATTTTCGCCCGAAAGATTGTCGGAAATCGAATCGCGTTTAGCGGAAATCCAGCGTTTGAAACGCAAATACGGCGGTTCGATTGAATCTGCGCTCGCACATCTCGCCGAATCCGAAGAGCGTTTAAGCCGCATCGAATCAGCCGAATTGCGCGAAGCCGAATTGTTAAAACAGGCAAACGCGGCGCGCGAAGATTATCTGAAAATTGCCCGCGAAACGCATGACAGACGCGAAACGGCGGCGCGCGAATATTCAAAAGCCGTCGAAAATGCGTTAAAAGATGTGGCGCTGGAACGCGCGCGTTTTGAAGTCCGCATTAGTGCGCCGGAAAATCCGAACGATGAAAGCTCAAATCGTTTTTTAACCGCCAAAGGTTTCGACGCGGTTGAGTTTTATTTTTCGGCGAATGTCGGTGAGAGCTTAAAACCGATTGCGCGCGTCGCTTCGGGCGGCGAGGCTTCGCGTTTGATGCTCGTTTTAAAAACCACCGGAAAGCTCAGCGAACAATCGAAAACAGCCGTTTTCGATGAAATTGACGTGGGAATTTCCGGGCGCGTTTCCGAAGCTGTCGGGCGAAAATTGAAAAAACTCGCGGCTCATCACCAGGTTTTATGCGTCACGCACCAGCCGCAAATTGCAGCGCTCGCCGACGTTCATTTCGTCGTCGAAAAAGAAATGTCGGGCGAGCGGACGACCGTGCAAGTCGTTAAATTAAACAAAAATGCGCGCGTCGAAGAATTAGCCAGAATGCTGACGGGCGCAATTGTCACAGATTCGGCGCGGCGACACGCGAAAGAATTGCTCAAAGCCGCCGCTTGACGGAAAAAGTGGTTGCGTAAAACGAGCAGCCGTCTGAAAATCAAAAATCAAACGAAAAAACAATATGGCGATAATTGGAACAGTCGAAAGTTTGTGGCGTTATCCGGTCAAAGGTATGCGCGGCGAGGAGATGACCGAGGTGTTTATGGGATTTTCGGGCATTTACGGCGACCGCTGCTACGCCTTTAAAAATTCAGCCGCGCGCAAAGGATTTCCTTATTTGACGGCATCGGCGCAGCCGGAAATGCTGCGTTATCGCCCGCAGTTTCGTCATCCCGAACGAGCGGCAAAACCTCCGAATTTGTTTGAAGCAATGAGTATCGCCCCGGGAATTATGCCAGCAAACGCCGACCCGGAAGATATGGTTTTGGATGTAGTTACGCCTGACGGTTCGGTCATTGCCGTTGATGATCCGCTTTTGATAAAAATGCTCGGCGACGGAATCGGTGAAAAAAATCAACTGACGCTCATGCGTTCAGACCGCGCATTTACGGATTGTCGTCCGGTTTCGCTGATCGGCGTGCAAAGCGTCCGTCAAATTGAAGCGGAGATGAATGTTCCGATTGACAAACGGCGCTTTCGGGCAAATATTTACCTGAATCATACAGCCGACGTTGGATTTGCCGAGAATGAATTGGTTGGTCGTCGCGTGCAAATCGGTTCGCAGGCGATGATTATGATTCTAGAACGCGATCCGCGCTGCAAAGTGATTTCGCTCGATCCCGAAACGGGCGAACACAACCCGGCGGTTTTACGTCAGGTCGCTCAAGCACATTCAGCTTTTGCGGGCGTTTATTGCGCGGTTTTGGTCGAAGGAATTTTGACCAAAGGCGATTCAATCGAGGTTCTGGATTAAAAGAGATTCGCTCTGATTTTTAATAAAAACTCTTGACCATTTAAAAAAAATAAGCTTACACTCTGTCACCCGCAGTCCTAAAAACTACAACAATTTAGCAGGAGACAGAAGAAATGTTGAACGACTTTAAGAGTTTTCTTTTACGCGGAAACGTGATTGATTTAGCCGTCGCTGTAATCATCGGCGCGGCTTTCACCAAAATTGTCACTACGCTCAGCGAAGGAATTATTTCGCCGTTTATCGGCTTAATCACGGGCGGGATTGATTTCAAATCGAAATTCTTCGTTTTGAGCGGTCAGCTTCCCGCAGCCCCAACTCCCGAAACGATTGACGCCGCCGTCAAAGCCGGAACGCTCAATATCGTGCGCTACGGTCAACTGCTCAACGACATCATCAATTTCGTGATTGTCGGATTAGTCTTATTTTTCATCGTCCAGCGGTTCTCACGCTATCTAAAATTTATGGAAGCCGCCGCGCCGCCGACTCCGACCGAAGCTTTGCTGGCGGACATCCGCGATCTTCTGGCGCAAAAACCGGGAGTTTAAAGGAAAAACGGCGCATAAAAATGCCGTTTTTTATCTGTTTATCGGCAGCGTAATCTCGCGCCTGACAAACGAGTTTTCCGCGCCCTCGAATTTGACGTAGATTTTACCTCGCGAGCGATTAAAACCGCTGCTGAATTGTTCGGTTCTGACGCCTTCTGCACCGCTAACTAAACCGCTGCCTGTAAAGCCAAGCGTATAGGTTTTGCCCGCCAAGCCTTCTAAAATTAAATGTAAATTTGCGTCGGAGTCTGAAGCGCGAATGATTTTTAAACCTTGATTCGTTTGACCGGGCGCGAGCGGCGGAAATTCCGTCCAAACTTCCATTCCTTCGTCGTACTCGTAAACGATTTTCAGGTTGTTTGCAAAATTTCCGAGAACAATTTCCGCCCGCTGAATATCGCCGATCTTTTGCAAATTGAAATTAACCGGCTTGCCGTTAACCGTCACTGTTTTTATTTTCGCATCGAGCGGAAAAGCCGGTGACACGACGAGTTTTTCGAGAGTGAAACTGCCGTTTCTCGTGATTTCCAGATTTAATTTTCCTCTTGATCGCACGAGCGTGAAATCATAGCTCGCCGTGCCGACGCGGACTCGTTTAATTTCCGCCGTGTCCCAATTTGCCGGAAGCTGCGGTGCGAAACGCAAAGTTTTATTTTCGATTTCAATCCCGAAAAGACCGCGCAGCAGTGGCGTCGCAATCATCGCCTCCGACCAGATTTGATGATGCGACGAGCGACCGAAAGGCGCGTTAAAATCGCCCGACAGCAATTCGGTGATGTAACCGAGCGCGTTTCCGCGTTCTTTTAACTGCACGTTGGCGAAAAGCGCCTGAAAACCGATGTGCGGGCGTCCGTAATTGTAAGCCCCAAGACTCGCCCAGCCGGTAAAAAGTCCCCAGACCGAGCCGTGATGATAAGACAGCGGGTCGTAAAGGCGCGAATCGTTTGCCAAAATCCGTGCGCCCCAATCGGTTGCAATTCGGCTGCTGCCGATTCTGTCCAATTCTTTCTGCGCTTTTTCGGTTTCGAGCATCCGAAACCACAACGGCACGGCGGGCAAAACCGTGTCTTCGTCAAAAATCACGGCTTTTTGCAGCTCGTTTAAACGTTCTTGCCGAACAGTTCGATTAACGCCTTTTTCGGCTTCAACAGGTTTTGCGGTCGGAAGTTTCGTCGAATAAGCGTAGAAATCTCGGTCAGACAGCCAGAAAGTTTTTTCGGTTGAGGCGCGCGTGCGTTCGGATTTGGAGGCGGCTTCTTCGCTCAAATCTTTGTCGTCCATTTCTTCAGCCAGCCGTTTCATCGCTTTGGCTGCGGCAAACCAGACGCCTTGCTGGTAAATTTCTTCGTGCGGCGGGTAGAGATCGCCGCCTTCGACCCAGCCGTGACCGAATTTTGTGTTTTCGACCAGCCCGTTGTTGTCCGTATCGCTTGCGGCTGCGTGAGCGTATGCTTTTTTTATTGAATCCCAGCTATCTTTCAAAAACTGGCGGTCGCCGCTGCGCTCGAAATAATCGAGACAAGCAATGATGTAAAGCGGCGTCGCGTCAGCCGCCGCCCAGGCGTAAGGGAAATCCGTGAACCAGCGGACATACGACGCGCTTTGCGATATTTCGTGCGGGATTTTGCCATCGGCTCGCTGATATTTACGCAGGAATTCGAGCGCGGTTCTCGTCGTCTGAAAATCGCCGTAAGAATTTGTCGCAAATGCAGTCCAGAGCGCGTCGCGCCCGAAAAACCACGCAAAACCGGGACGCTCGCCTTCGCCCGAAGCGCGAAAACCTGCGAGCAAGCCTGTTCCGAGCTGCGGATTTGTCGCCAAGCCCTTGTCAATTCCGACTTTCGACCACGCAAAAGCGCGATTTAAAATCTCGTCAGGCGTTTTTATCCGCGTTGTTTCGCTTTCGAGCTTAGCGTAATGCTCGACCGATTTTTGATAAAGATCGGGAATTGAATTCAACAGTTTTTCGTAAGTTTTTTTTGCCTCCGCGCTTCCGTTTATCCCGCCCGCAATGACGACGGGAACAAAATTTTTCCGCCAAACGTCCGGCGCGGCTTCGATTAAAAAACGGTTGGGAACATCCTGCGGCTCTTCCTGATAAGGCATTACGGAAACGTCGCGCGCAAACGGCGAGCCAATCAAACCCACGAGTTTGTCGGTTTCCTCAGTCAAATAATATCGTCGTTCGCTTTGATTCCAATCAATGCTCGGAGTTTGCGAACCAGCGAGCCACATCAAACGGAGTCGCGGTTTAAACGAAACCGAAACGGTCATCGGAAGACGCGAATCAACGTCGAGCAGCATTACGATGCCCGCTTCATCGAGCGGCGCGAAAATGATTTGACGGACGGTGAAAGCCGCGTGCGAGTAAGTGAAAATCGTGCTTTCCGGTCGGACTTCGATTTTGACGAGCAAATCTCTCGCCGCGTATTCGAGCGGATAGCTTTCGACGCGAAAACCGAACTCCATTTGGTCGAGAATTTTCAGGGGATAAACCCACGCTTCAGCCTGCCGGTGTTCGTAACCTAAAAATGCGGATTTTCGCCCGACGACATCGTAAAATGAACCCGGCTGCGTTCGTCTGGATAATTCCAAGCCGCTTTTCGGCAAAGAGAATTTTGTGGGCAAATTTGTCGAAATTGTCTGAGCCGAAAGTTGATTCATCAATCCGAAAGAAATAAAAATTAGGACGAGCGAAACCAAAAATAAATGCTTTTTCACCGTAAAATCTTACTGTTTTTTGCGAACGTAATAAACAACTCCGGCGCGGTCGTCGGAAAATAAAAACGAGCTTTCATCCAATCGCAGAACGTCGCACGGGCGACCGACAACCGTTTTGCGCTGTAAGAAGCCGTTGATAAAATCGCGCGGTTTTTCGTTTTTGCGGACAACGACGATTTTATAGCCGCTTCCGATTTGCTCGTTTGTCGAACCGTGTAGAGCGACTAAAAATGCGCTTTGAATTGTTTTGTCAGACGTATTTTGGTCGAAATAATCAAAACCGAGCGCCGAGCTATGCGCGGGAAAACGAGCATAAGACGCGGGAACGTTTCGACAGCCGGATTTCGTTCCGAGTTTCGGGTCTGAAAAGATTCGCCCGTTTGACTGATAACACCCCGCCCAGCCGTAATTCGCGCCTTCTTTGAGCGCGTAAAGCGTTTCGTCCGGTTTGTCGTCGCCGAGATGGTCTGCGCCTTGATTTGTGGCGAAAAGGATTTTACCGACAAACTTTAAACCGACGGCGTTTCGCAAACCTTTGACAAAAGTTCTTTGACGGCTTCCGTCCGGGTTCATTTCCAAAACCGTCGCCCGCGTCGCTTCTTTCTCTTTGCAGGCGTTGCAGCTCGAACCGACGGAAACATAAATTTTCCGCTTTTCACTATCAATTGCAATTGTTCTGGTCAAATGCCAGCCGCCGTATTTGTAGCTCAAACCGTAATCGGGAAAAGTCGCCAAAGTTTGCGGCGTTTTATCGGTCGGCGCGGTTTCGCCTTTTGTGAATTTGTAGCGCAACAATTTGTCGGTCAGAGCCAGATAAAGCCAATCCTGCCCGTTTTCGTCGGTGTAAAACTGGACGCTGTTCGGGTTTCTCAAATTCGTCAAATACGGAGTTACTTTGCGGAATTTTCCGGTTTGCAAATCGAATTCGTCGAGAATGTAAACCGCGCCTTTGCGGTTGTCGGTCAAATCGTGCAGATCGGTTACGAAAATGCGACCGTCCGGCGCTTTGGCGAAAAAGCGGACGCGATTTAATCCTTCCGCCGCCGGAATAATTCCGTAATTTTCGGGCAAATTCAGATTAAAAGTTTTGCCGTTTTTAAGCGTTATTTTATGCGGCGTGAGCTTGATTTGAGCATTGGAAAAACCGACAAAAAAGACGGCGACAAATAAAATCGCGGCAAAAATTCGTTGACAAACAATCTTCATAAAACTAATTTTCGATTTATGGATTACAAACAATTTTTCTCGCCGGAAGGCAAAGCAATCAGTCTGGCTGATTTCGATGCGGATTTTACCGGAGATTATAAAAATAAAGAAGCGGCTCGCGCCGATTTGGAGCGCGAACAGGAACGGATTGCTAATTTACAGGAAATCTTGTACGCGCAAAACACTCAATCTCTTGTCGTGATTTTTCAGGCGATGGACGCCGCCGGAAAAGACAGCGCGATCAAGCACGTTTTTCGCGGCGTTGATCCGCAAGGCATTAGTGTCGTGCCGTTTAAAGCGCCTTCGGAGGAAGAACTGGATCACGATTATCTCTGGCGCGCTTCCAAAAATCTGCCCGAACGCGGGAAAATCGGCGTTTTTTCGCGCTCGTATTACGAAGACGTGCTCGTCGTCCGCGTTCATCCGCAAATTCTGCAATCCGCGCCGCTTCCCGAAAAAATTAAAGCGGATGAGAAAATCTGGCAGCAGCGTTACGAAGACATTCGCAATTTCGAGCTTTATCTGCATCGCAACGGCGTTCACGTTTTGAAATTCTTTTTGCTCACTTCAAAAAAAGAACAGAAAAAACAATTGATGGAACGCATCGAAGACCCGGCTAAACATTGGAAATTCAGACTCGGCGATTTAAAAGACCGCGCCCGCTGGGACGATTTTATGCGGGCTTATGAAGCGACTTTTGCCGCGACCAGCACGGAAATCGCGCCGTGGTATATCGTGCCGGGAAACAAGCGCTGGTTTACGCGCGCCGTCATCGCGCAAATTGTCGCCGACAAACTCCAATCAATGGATTTAAAATATCCGACGGTTTCGGAAAAGCAAAAACAGGAAATCGAAGAAGCGCGCCGAATCCTTGAAAACGAATAGCGCCGGTTTATTTATTGAATTATGAAAACAAACGATTTTCTTGTCCGCGCGGGCAAAAAGTTCAGCTTAAAAAAGCATCAAGCGGATTTCACCGGCGATTACAAGACTGAAAAAGACGCAGAACCTGATTTGGCGGCGGACACGAAACTTCTGTTTGAATGGCAGGAAAAACTTTTCGCCGAAGAAAAACGCGCTCTGCTCGTCGCGTTTCAGGGAATGGATACGGCTGGCAAAGACGCCGCGATTAAAGCCGTAACGACGGGCGTTAATCCGCAATGGTTTCGCGTCGCTTCTTTTAAACCGGCTTCCGAAGAGGAATTGCGGCAGGATTATTTGCGAAGATTTTCGATGAAATTGCCCGAACGCGGGCTGGTCGGAATTTACAATCGTTCGCATTACGAAGAAGTTTTGATCGTCCGTGTTCACGCTGAGCAGCGTTTGCAGGATTTACCCGGCGAAGTTAAAAACAACCCAAAAATCTGGCAGGAGCGTTTCGAGCAAATCAGAAATTACGAAACTTATCTCGTGCAAAACGGCATTCACGTTCTCAAAATTTTTCTCAACATTTCCAAAGAAGAACAGAAAAGGCGAATTCTCGAACGCATTGATGAAAGCTCCATGAACTGGAAATTTTCCAACTCGGACGTTGAAGAGCGCGAATTTTGGGACGATTACGTTCACGCTTACGAAGAAGCAATCGAGGCGACCAGCACCGAAATCGCGCCCTGGTATATCGTTCCGGCTGACAATCGGTGGTTTTCGCACGTCGCAATCGCCCGCATTCTGGTCGAAAAGCTCGAAGCGATGAATCCTTCTATGCCCGAAATCGGCAAAGACGACAAACGGGAGATGAAAGAGGCGAAGAAAAAACTTGAAAACGAGCGAAGCTGAAAACGCAATTAAATCCGAGTGGCAAAAGACGTTTCATACATCAACGATTATTACGACACGGATTTCCGCCGTCACCCGAAAAAATACCGCATCGGTTGCGGCGAAAACGGAGTTTTGACCGCCAAGCCTTACAAATCGGAAATTCTTCCGCACCGGCGTTTTAAAACGCCGGAGATTGCCAAAGAATCAGCCGCGAAAATTTACGAGCTTTATCTTGATTACAAACAGCAATGTGATTTTGTTGGAATGGATATGAGCCGCAAGCTTTTGGAAATGAGAGTTACGCCCGCCGCTATGCCGGTCATCCTTGACAACAACGCCAGGGAAAAACAAAAAATTCGCCACGCAGTTTGTGCCGTTTGAATTAGTCGAATAAAAATGTGCAGGCGCGGAATCCATTTCCGCGCCTGCACATTTTTTGTAGTTTGTTCAGGACGGGCGACTGCAAGCCGCCGCCTTGATTTTCGCCTCAATTACGATTTTAAAAGAATCGGTCCGACCTTCTCGCTCGACACGGTAATCAACGGGTGCCCCCCTTCGGCTGTGTAGGTGTAAGTGACCTGTCCCGATTTAAAGTCGCCCTTGAGAAGCATCAAGCCGCCAATCGTCTGCTGACCCATCAGACCCTGAACGCTATGAAAATGGACGGTGACGTAATCTTCGATATCCGCCGCTTTGTAAACCGCGAATGTGCCGTGAACGGTAAAGTTGCCGACATTCGGGTCTTTCAGCCCGCCCTGTTCGAGACGGATGTGACCGGCAACCGCGCCGTGTGAGCGGTCGGGTCCGATTCCCTCGTTAAACGAAAAATAGGCATACATCGTCACACCGCCCATTTTCTCGCGCGGTATTGATTGGTAATCGTGGCTAAAAACTAGCTGCGGTGTTTGTACTGCTGCTGCTACTGACATAATAAGTTTTTCCTTTTGGCTGTGCGCCAATGTTTTGTAGTAATCCCGTTAAATCAGCCAACGTCTCAATGGCGGGATTGTCATTCGAGACTGGTCTGATTGGGGAATAATTTTTGCGAACACACATACGGGGGGATTACAGAAGAATCTTGAACGGGTCGCCTTCGAGAGCGATGAAGATTGGTCTTCAAACGTTAGTGTGCGCACAGCCTATCACAGAAAAAATCTTATGTATATGCAATAACGCACAAATAAGAATAAAGCCCGCAGGATAGTCCAGGGCGCGATAAACCCCTCGGACTATCCTGCGGGCTTCTGCATTTTCGCTTGAATTGCAATAAACCGAAAATAGCTCTGGTCGAACGCTTTTTGCTAAAAGCTGCAATCGGCTTCAAATTTGCTGAAAATTGATGTGACCTCGCCGTTGTCGTTGATTGTCACATGATTTATCGTGCGCACGCGCTCATTGGCGGCTTGACCGCGACCGAGCAATTTGAAATATTGAACGATTGTAAAAGTGCGCAGCTCTTCGTCCAATACAGTGGTCTCGTTGCTTTGCGAGGCGACTTGATACTGATTTCCAGCCGCGTCAACTCCGCTTATTCCCTGATAATTAATGTGATTACGGAAAACTCTCTGTCCGCTCGGCGTCTCCGTAACGTGAAACACATAGTGGATTTCGCCGGTTAATGTGATCGTCGAACCCGCGCACGGGCTAAATGTCGTCGGAGCCACCTGTTCGGTGTAATTGGAGGTAAAGGCGGCGGCTTGAGCGTTTGCCGAAGTTGGCGAAAGGAATAAAGTTAATGCCGTCATCAAACAGAACGACAGTGCGAGTGGTTTTAAAACCGCGTATTTTTTAATCATTTTATTGTCTCCTGAAAAATTTGTGAGCATCGAATCGGACTTGAAGTAAAGACACGCATCTTCTTTCAGACCATTCTTTGCTCGTAGAAAAAGCTGGTGGATTTTAATTCAATTGAACTAAAGAATCAATCAAGAAAATATTTCAAAATATTTCAGAAGCTCTTAAATTTCCAGACATTTCCGGGAATTACGCAGCAGTCGAGCGGCACGTCCCAATCTTCGATATCTTCGATTTTTTCCACCGGCGGAAAAAGCGATAACCCGATTTTCCGGCAATCGGGGCGGCATTTTCGCAAGAATTTGTCGTAAAAGCCTTTGCCGTAACCGCAGCGAAAGCCGCGCGTGTCGAAAGCAATCAGCGGCATTAAAACAACATCCAGCTTTTCCGGCTCGATCAAATCATCGCCCGCCGGTTCTAAAATTCCCCAGTTGTTTTGCACGTATTTGGTTGTCGGCGCGGCGACGACCATTTCGAGAATGTCCATCTCGCGATTAATTCGCGGCGCGGTCGTGATAATTGCCGGAAACTCGCGCCAGATTTTTTGAAAAATCTCGAACGTATCAAGCTCGTTGTTTTTTTCTAACGTGATAAAGCAATTTAAAAATTTAAAGTCGGAAAAATCGAAATTATCAAACAAAAGTCGAATGACTTGTTCGCTTTTATCGCGTCTTTCGTCCGGCGGAAGCGATTTTTGTTTTTCGAGATAAATTTTGCGAAGCTCAGCTTTTTTCATCTTTTAAAATTCGCTCAAAATCAATAAAACCATTTTCGGCATCGGTTTTTATCAAACGAACGGTAACTTTGTCTCCAACATCGGCTCCGGCTTCATTGGCAACAATTTTCCCTTCCGCCGGAGGATCGAGCAAACGCACGAAAACGCCCTTTCGGGAAACGCCGGTGATGATTCCCTGAAAAGTTTTACCGATGTGGTGACTTAAAACCTGCGCGGCGACCACTTTTCGCATTTTGCGCTCGACTTTGCGCGCGGCGCTTTGTCTGTCGTTGCAGCGCGCGGCGATTTTTTCAAGTTCTTCGATTGAATAAGGCGCGGGCGCGTTTTTGATTGCGGCTTTGACCAGACGTTGGGTAATCAAATCGGCGTAACGGCGATTCGGCGCGGTCGAATGCGTGTAATCGCTGACGGCAAGACCGAAATGTCCGTCGGTTTCCGGCTCGCCCGGTTTATCAACCGTGTAATCGCCCGCGCCGATAAGTTTGACCACCGACAAAGATAAATCCGGGAAATGAACCGGATCGGCGGCGCGTCGGCGTTCGAGAAAATTTGCGAGCGCAATCGAACTGGGTTCATCGGGAAGTTTTTCGCCGAAATCGGCGGCTAATTCAACAATTCGCTGCCAGCGTTCGGGACGGCGAACAATGCGTTTGAGCGCCGGATATTTGCTTGCTTCGAGAAACTTAGCCATCAAAACATTGGCGGTTATCATCAGATTTTCGATTAAATAACGCGCCTGATTTTTTTGTTTGACGGTCAAATAAATCTCGCCGTTGCGCTGCGTTGCGGTCGCTTCGACAGTTCCGAACTCCAAAGCGCCTTCTTTCACGCGCACCGCTCGCAACCGGTCTGCGGCTTCGTCCTGCAAACGAATTTGTTCAACGAGTCCCGCGATTTCTGTGTGCAAATTGGTTTTTCCGTCAAGAAAATCGCCGACCGAATCATAATCGAGCTTCGCGTAATTGTGAACGAGCGCGCGATAAATGCCGTTTAGTTTTACGCTCCCGTCTTTTGCCACCACAAAATCCGTGACGACCGCCAGACAGTCTTTATTTTCCAGCAAAGAAGTCAAATCTTCGGAAAGACGGCGCGGGAGCATCGGAAATGTTTGAACGCCGGTGTAAACGGAAGTCGTATTTTGCCCGGCGTAAATGTCCGTTTCCGAATTTTTCGGCACGAAAGCGTCAACATCTGCGATCCCGACGCGTATCCTGATTTCTTCGTTTTCCAACCGCTCTGCAACTTCAACCTGGTCTAAATCGCGCGATTCTTCGTTATCAATCGAAGACCAAAATAAATGTCTCAAATCAACAATTTCAGAATCGAGTTTTGTCTTTAAATCATTTTCGGCAGCGTTATTTTCGGCAAGAACGGCGGGCGGCGGATCGGGAATAAAATCTTCTTCAAGCATCGCCTCGCGGGCAATTTTTTGAAGATTTATCGAAGAATAGATGCGTTGACTCATTCGATCATCATAAGACATCGCGAAACGCTAACTCAAAGGTTTTGCAATAACATTATTCAAAAAATGTTATTGCGGCTGCGCTGTTTCATCGCAATTTTTCCAGCAAGTTATTTAACCGCGTTTCTTTTCCGGTCGCGTTTTCTTTGGGGCGATGGTTTTATTCGGAACGTCAGTTGACTTTAAATTCGGGTCTTCTTTTGATTCATTCGTCGCCTTCGCAGTCGCCAGCAGTTCGGAATCTTTGAGCAATTTGGCAACTGCTTTGGCGCGTTTATTCGGTCTCTTTTTTTCTGCCATCGTTTCGGTTCCTTTTGTTTTTAATTTTTCACAATTCAATAAAATTATGTTTCCGAATTATAAAACAAATTCCGCAAATCGGGTTGTGCTTCACAAAAACGGGCGTTTTCGGTAGTATAACGTTTTTCGCAAGCAACTTCGTTCTCATATTAACGTCACGCGAAAATTCCTGATCTCAACAAATTTTTATGACCGATTCAAACGGCAAAAGAATACTTGTAATGGGCGGCAGCGGAATGCTCGGACATAAGCTCGTGCAAAGCTGGAACACCCGTTTTGACGTTTGGACGACTCTGCGCGGAAATTTTTCCGGTTACCGGCGATTCGGGATTTTTGATGAAGATAAAACTGTGCCGAACGTTCGGGTTGACGATTTCGATTCGGTCGTTGACGCTTTTGCCCGGTCAAAGCCTGATGTCGTCGTAAATTGCATCGGAGTTATCAAACAGCTCAAAACCGCCAAAGACCCGATTCCGACTTTAACGACGAATGCCGTCTTTCCGCATCGGCTCGCAAAATTGTGCCGGGCTGCGGGGGCGCGGTTGATAACTTTAAGCACCGATTGCGTTTTTAGCGGGCGAACCGGGAATTACACCGAGCGGGACGTGCCCGACGCCGAGGATTTGTACGGGCGCAGCAAAAATATGGGCGAAGTCGCTGATGAAAATTGTCTCACCGTTCGCACTTCGATTATCGGCAGAGAACTTGAATCGGCGCACAGCTTAATCGAATGGTTTTTGTCGAATCGCGGCGGTCGCGTGCGCGGGTTTACGCGAGCGATTTATTCGGGTTTTCCGACCGTCGTCGCGGCTGACATTTTGGCGAATTTAATCGAAAATTATCCTCAACTGAGCGGTGTCTGGCACGTTTCGAGCGAGCCGGTAAACAAATACGAATTGCTGCTTTTGACGCGCAAAGCGTACAATCTTGATATTGAAATCGAGCCTGACCACGATTTTCAGATTGACAGAAGTTTGGATTCAAGCCGTTTCCGCAGTGAAACGGGCTTTGTTCCGCCGTCCTGGGAAGCGATGATTAACCGGATGGCGAATGACGAGACTACTTACGACGAATGGAGAAATACAGTTTAATAAGCCTGTCGAGCCGCGAGCTTAAAGAATCAATTTCAAATGCGATTTGATTCTTTCGATTCGCCCGCTTGATAGACCTTGCAGACTCAACGAATTTAAATGGTTTTAGAGGGGAAAAGAATTTTAGTGACGGGCGGAACCGGATCGCTCGGTCAAGTTTTAGTTAGACGCCTTTTGTCGGGCGAGATGGGACGCCCGCGCTCGATTACGGTTTTTTCGCGCGACGAAGCGAAACAGCATTATATGCGGCTCGCTTTTCTGCACCGCAAAGAAGCGACCGACGATATTATTTACGAAAACTCGCGCCAGCTTTTAAATTTCCGCATCGGCGACGTGCGCGATTACGCCGCGCTGCTTGCCGCGCTTCGCTCGGCTGACGTTGTATTCAACGCCGCCGCTTTAAAGCAGGTTCCGACGTGCGAGTATTTTCCGTTTGAAGCCGTCCAGACGAACATCGGCGGCGCGAATAATCTCGTCCGCGCAATTCGTGAAAACGCGCTCGGAATCGAAACAGTAGTCGGCATTTCGACCGATAAGGCTTGCAAACCGATTAACGTGATGGGAATGACCAAAGCGTTGCAGGAGCGCGTGCTTTTGGAAGCAAATATGGATTGCCGCGACACGAAATTCGTCTGTGTTCGTTACGGCAACGTGATTGCGTCGCGCGGCTCGATTGTTCCGCTGTTTATCGAACAAATCAAAGCTGGCGGTCCAATGACAATCACGCTGCCGGAAATGACCAGATTTTTACTGAGCCTGGACAAAGCGGTTGACACGGTTTTTGCAGCAGTGCGAGAAGGACAAAGAGGAGAAACTTACATTCCGCAAGTTCCGGCGGCGCGAGTCGTTGATGCGGCGCAAGCGTTGATGCAGCTTCAAAACAAAGAAGTCGAAATGGTTTTCACCGGAATCCGTCCGGGCGAAAAAGTCCACGAAATAATGGTGTCCGAAGAAGAATGTTTCCGAACGTCGGAAAGAAACGGTTTTTACGTGATCCATTCGATACTGCCGGAGCTTCGCGGCGAAAGCGGGGGCTTTGAACCGGCATTGAACGGCGAATATTCTTCGGCAAACGACAATATTTCGATTCCTGAATTGCAAAGGCTGCTTGCGGCGGCGAGCGACGAAATTGCGTCATTTAAATAATTTTCAATGCGATTCTTAAAAATCGGAGTTTGACGAACCAAGCCGAAACGAATTAATTTTTGATTTGGGTCGTCGAATCCGATTTATCTTTAATGAGCGCAATCAGCCAACCGAATCTCGAAGAGTTGCACAAAACCGGCGGCAATTCTTTTGCCAATCCTCAAGCCGTTGATTCTTTGCCGGAAAAGCCAATTGTGGTGATCGAACCGAGCAAGGCTTGGGTTGCGCTCGATTTGCGCGATTTGTGGCATTACCGCGATTTGCTTTATATCCTGATGATGCGCGACATCAAAGTGCGGTATAAGCAAACCGCTCTCGGCGCGGCTTGGGCGATTATTCAGCCGTTATTCACGATGCTGATTTTTACGCTCTTTTTCGGGCGTCTCGCCGGAATGCCTTCGGACGGAATTCCGTATCCGCTTTTCGCTTACGCAGGACTTCTGCCCTGGACTTTCTTTTCAAACTCCATCACCAACAGCGGAAACAGTCTGGTCGGAAGCTCGAATCTGATTACGAAAGTTTATTTTCCGCGAATGATTATTCCGACGGCTGCCGTCGGTTCGGGATTGCTCGATTTTCTGATTGCTTTCGTTCTTCTCGTCGCGCTGATGTTTTATTACGGCGCGGGTTTGTCAATCAACATTTTGATGCTCCCGGTTTTAATCATTCTGACGAGTCTGCTGGCAATCGGCGTCGGAATGTGGATGTCGGCGCTCAATGTCAAATACCGGGATATTCGCTACGCTCTCCCGTTTCTCGTTCAGCTCGGATTATTCGCCACGCCGATTATTTATCCGGCGAGTCTCGTCCCGGAAAAATGGCGCTGGCTGCTCTGGCTTAATCCTGTTGCCGGACAAATCGAAGCGTATCGCTCGGCGTTTTTCGGAAGACCGTTTGATTGGCTGGCGCTCGGCATTTCGACTGCGCTGACTCTGGTAATCCTGTTTTACGCGGCGTTTATGTTCAAGAGAATGGAAAAGAGCTTCGCCGACATCATTTAAATTAGTAGTTTTAGTTTTTGAATGAAACCGATTATCCGAGTCGAAAACCTCTGCAAGCAATACGCCATCGGCAACAAGCAGGAGCCTTACGCGACATTCCGCGAATCGCTTGTCAATGCCGCTCGATTTCCGCTAAACGTCTTTAAAGGTCGGTCAAAGGGAAACGGCAATAGCAGCTTTTGGGCTTTAAAAGACGTGAGCTTTGAAGTTAAGCCGGGCGAAGTCGTCGGGATTATCGGCAGAAACGGCGCGGGCAAATCAACGCTTTTAAAAATCCTCTCGCGCATTACAGAACCGACCGCAGGAAGAATCGAGCTTTACGGTCGCGTCGGCTCGCTTTTGGAAGTCGGAACCGGATTTCACCCGGAGTTGACGGGCAGAGAAAACATCTTCTTAAACGGCGCGATTCTCGGAATGCGGCGCGAAGAGATTGCTAAAAAGTTTGACGAAATCGTTGATTTTGCCGAGATCGAAGATTTTCTCGACACGCCCGTCAAACGCTATTCGAGCGGAATGTACACCAGACTCGCTTTTGCGGTCGCCGCTAATCTCGAACCGGAGATTTTGATTGTTGACGAGGTTTTAGCCGTCGGCGACGCCGAGTTTCAAAAGAAATGCCTGGGGAAAATGCACGAGGTTTCCAAACAAGACGGAAGAACCGTGCTTTTCGTCAGCCATAATATGACAGCCGTGCAAAATCTTTGCACAAAAGCGATTTTGCTGCGCGGCGGTCAAGTCGCCAATGCCGGAGACACTAAAGACATAATTAACGAATATTTAACCAGAGATACGGCGGTTCAGCTCGAACAGCGCTGGGACAAAATCGAAGACGCTCCGGGAAATGACGCAATTCGTTTAAAGCGCGTGACCGTCTCTCCGGTCGGCGTTGAAGAAACCAGCGTCATCACGGTTGAAACGCCGATTGAAATAGAGTTTGAATTTTGGAATTTGCTTTCCGAGCCTGCGGATATAAATCTCAGTCTGGTTCTCTGGTCTGTTGCGGGCGAGTGCATTTTTAACGTTGGTTCTTCTGTCGTCGAATTATCTCCGGGCTTGTGTCAGGGAGTTTGTCGAATTCCCGCAAATTTGTTGAACGATAACAAATATTCGGTTGAAATCTATTTTATCAAAGACACATCAATCGGCTTGTACAAACAAGCTGATGTTGTTACGTTTGAAGTTCAGGACGTGAGGCGTAACATTAGCTGGTACGGGAAATGGATCGGAGCGGTTCGACCGAAGCTCGATTTCGATCTTTCACAGATTCAGGCTTCAAAAATTGTATAAAAATAGAAAATATTTAGCGGGAGAAATATTTAATGAGAAGGCGTTTGCGTATTAACCAGATTGTCAGCGATTTTGCGCCCAAACCTCTGAATCAGTGCCGGATTTTAGACATCGCTTCGCTCGAAGGCGGTTATTCAGCCGAATTTGCAAAACGAGGCGCAGAAGTTTTAGGCGTTGAAGGGCGGCAAATCAATATTGAACGCGCGAAAGCTCGCCACACAATGCCGAACCTCAAATTCGTTCGAGACGATGTTAGAAATATAAGCCGCGAAAAATACGGCGAATTCGACATCGTTTTATGTCTCGGCATTCTTTACCATCTTGACGCGCCGGAATGCTTTAAGTTGCTCGAATTAATAGGCGAAGTCTGCACTGGTTTTGCAATCATTGATACTCATTTCGCTATTAAACCGGATGAGGTCGTAAAATATAATGATCGTGAATATCATGGCTGGCGATTTATAGAATACGATCATGAGCCAACGGAAAAAGAAACGGAAGAAACTGTTTGGGCATCAATCGGCAACCGCGAAAGTTTCTGGATGACAAAACCGTCGCTTGTAAACGCGATTGTTGACGCCGGTTTTAACTCGGTTTACGAATCGCAATATCCGGCGTGGAACGACATTCCGGCAGATCGCGTGGCTATGATAGCAGTAAAAGGCGCTAAACAAGAATTACTCAACAATGATTTTAATTATTCGTTTGACGAAAAAATATTGAATGAGCGTGTGGATGAAACGCCGAAAGTCCCGCCCGTCGCGGGGAATGCAGCTCAACCGGCTTCACTAAAAAACAGAATCGCCCGCAAACTCGGTTTGAATTAATTCCACCCGACAAAATCAAAGTGGAAAAAAAAGACAAATAAAATGTCCGCACAAATAGGAATAAAAGATAGAGTAGTTCGCAGTTTGCGTTATCGGATCGGCAAACTCTTTCCCGATTATGCCGGCAATAAATATTTGTGTCCTTTGTGCGAGGCAAAACTGGCTTACTTTCTGCCGCTGCCAATGTACTTCCTACGCGAGATGTATGAGAATCAATGCATTCATTCGATCTTTCAAAGCGAAACAATAAACCTCGAACAATACGAATGCCCGTCTTGTCATTGCACCGACCGCGACCGGCTTTACTTTCTTTATATCCAAAGGGTTTTGCAAAATCTCGATAAATCGAAAAAAATACGCCTTCTGGAAATCGCGCCAGCCGCGCAGCTTAGAAAAACGCTGCGGCAAAACGAGCAAATCGAATATCGCTGCGGCGATTTATTTATGGAAGATGTTGATGACAAAATTGACATCACCGATATGAACGCTTATGAAAATGAATCGTTCGACGCATTCATTTGCTCCCACGTTCTCGAACACGTTGACGATGATTTGAAAGCGATGCGCGAGCTGTATCGCATTTTAAAGCGAGACGGCTGGGGCATTGCGATGGTTCCGATCAATTTGGCGCTCGAAGAAAATTACGAAGACGCAGGCATTACGAGCGAAAGCGGACGCTGGAAGCATTTCGGACAAAACGATCACGTCCGAATGTATTCAAAGCCGGGTTTTGTTCAAAGGTTGAATGAAGCCGGGTTTAAAGTCGAACAATACGGCGTTGATTTTTTCGGACAAGCTGCATTTGAAAAACACGGGATTCATCCGCGTTCGGTGCTTTACGTTGTAAAAAAATAGGGCGATGTATCAAGTTTTATGCTCTTTGTGTTTCGTCTGTGACTTCTCTGCGCGCTTTGGGGTGAGCTTTATCTCAACGGAATTCACCACAGAGAACACTGAGAAGTCACAGAGAAGACACCGGGAGATTTTCGATACATAAATTTTGAAACGCTACCAAAAATAGATGATAAACGTTACGCAGACATTTTTTCCGCCGCTTGAAGAGTACGTCGCACAGTTGCAGCGCATCTGGGACACGAAGTGGCTGACAAATCGCGGCGAGCTGGTGAAAGAGCTTGAATCTAAATTAAACGAGCGGCTTGGCGTCAAAAATCTGCTTGTCGTCAACAACGGCACAATCGCGCTGCAAATTGCCATTAAAGCTCTCGATTTAACCGGGGAAATTATAACCACGCCGTTTTCTTACGTGGCGACCGTCAGCAGCATTGTTTGGGAAAACTGCACGCCGGTTTTTGTTGATATTGACGCGGATTATTTGACGATTGACGAAACCAAAATCGAAGCGGCGATTACGGAAAAAACTTCGGCGATTTTGGCGACACACGTTTACGGAAATCCGTGCAACGTCGAAGCGATTGCCGCGATTGCCGAAAAGCACAATTTAAAAGTCGTTTACGATGCCGCGCATTGTTTCGGAGTGAATTACAAAGGCGAGTCGGTTTTAAATTGGGGCGACGTTTCGACCTTAAGCTTTCACGCGACCAAACTTTTTCATACCGCCGAAGGCGGGGCAATTGTTTGCCGAAACGACGAACTCGCGCATCGCATTTATTATATGCACAACTTCGGTCACAAAGGACACGAAGATTTTTGGGGACTCGGAATTAACGGCAAAATCTGCGAGCTTCAAGCCGCCATGGGACTCGCCGTTTTGCCGCACCTGGATGACATAATTGCCCGTCGAAAATCAATTTGCGATCTTTACGACGAATCGTTGATTCAAAATACACCGCTCGAAAAACCGCTTGTCCGAGCCGGAACCGATTACAATTACGCTTATTACCCTGTTCTGTTTCCCACCGAAGCGGATTTGCACCGCATCAAAAACGCTTTGAACGAACAGGAGATTTTCCCGCGCCGCTATTTCTACCCGGCGCTCGACGCGCTGCCTTATGTCAAACGCGCTAATCTGCCCGTTTCGGACGAGGCGAGCCGAAGAGTTTTATGCCTGCCTTTATCCGCCGAGCTTGAGGCGCAAATGGCAATTCGAATCTGCGATTCGATTAAACGAGCTTTGACGGTATGAACATTAAAGGCAAACCGTTTCTTTAAGAGCTAATGAGTGATGAAGTTTATATTCGACCTTTAAAAGAAACTGATGCGGAAACTTCTTATCGGTGGCGAAACGACCCGGAAGTTTGGAAATATACCGGCTCAAGACCTGACAAAGAAATAACATTAGAAATTGAGAAAAATTGGATTCAAGAGATATTAAGCCGTTCTGATGAAAAGCGATTTGCAATCTGTTTAAGAGATACGGATGAATATATTGGAAACGCACAACTAACCGGCATTAATTCCTATGAAGCCGAGTTTCATATTTTTATTGGTGAAAAAAAATATTGGGGAAAAGGATTCGGCACTAAAGTAACGAACTTAGCAGTTGAGTACGCTTTTAATGTTTTAAAGCTGCAATGCGTTTATTTATTAGTCAAAAAAGAAAATGTTGCAGGCGTTCGCGCATATGAAAAAGCGGGATTTGAGGAAATTACGGAAGATGAAAGCGGCATCCTGCGATTAGCTAAATACTCTTTTGATAATGATAGTCGCAGAACCGTCAGCGTTTTCATGATGGCTTACAATCATGAAGAATTTATCTCACAAGCATTAGACGGCATTTTAAACCAAAATATTGATTTTGCGGTTGAAATTGCTATCGGAGAAGACAAATCTACTGATAAAACCAGAAGTATTCTTCTTGATTATGCTCAAAAACATCCGAATAAACTAAAACTGATTTTGCATAACAAAAACATTGGTGCTAACAAAAATCAAATATCCGTATTAAATGCTTGCAAGGGTAAGTATATTGCTTATTGCGAAGGCGACGATTATTGGACGGATTCGCGCAAACTGCAAAAGCAAGTTGATTTTTTAGAAGCTAATCCTGATTTCTCCGTTTGTTTTCATCCCGTCAAAATTGTTTATGAAGATGGAAATAAAGAGCCTCAAATAACAAATGCAAATCAAGCCGAAACAACCACTTTTGAAGATTTGGCTTTAAATAATTTTATCTATACCGTTTCCTGTGTTTTTCGGAATAATTCGTTACAGTTTCCCGATTGGTTCTACAAAATGCCGGCGGGCGATTACATACTTCATTTGTTGAACGCGCAATACGGAAAAATCGGTTTTATCAACGAAGTAATGGCTGTTTATCGAGTTCACAAAGGCGGTGTTTGGGGAGCGAAGAATCTTTCCGAGCTTTATGCAAAATGGATACCGATTGTAAAAGAATGTCGCCGACATTTTTATCCGAAAGGCGCGGAACAATTCACCAAACAATTGGCAAAATGTCATCAGCAATTGTGTTTCGCTTATTTTGAAGCAAACCGATACAAAGATTTCCGCCAAAATTTCGCGGCTTGTATCCGGCTGGTTCGGCATATTAAAGGAAGAGCGTTTTTCGCATTGACGATACGTTATTTACTGAGCAACGCTCCGGTTCTTGCCGATTTGTATAAAAAAACTCTAACATCATCAAAGCCGATGCTTGACGATTCAACCTGAATGCCTTGAGTTTCAAGCCAAACGGACATCGCTAAAAAAGAATTTTATGACTGTCTTTATTCTCCGAGCTTGTCTTGAAAACGGCTATCAAAATCTGCGATTCGATTAAAAGAGCTTTGGCGATATGAAAATAGCTGTTATGCAGCCTTATTTATTTCCGTACATCGGCTATTTTCAATTATTAAATGCCGTTGATAAATTCGTCGTTTTTGACGACGTAAATTTTATTAAAAAAGGCTGGATAAATCGAAACAACATTCTGGTAAACGGGCAAAAATATCTTTTCACCGTGCCTCTAAAAGATGCGAGCCAGAATAAGCTGATTAAAGAAATTGAAATTGCCGAAGGCGATTGGCAGAAAAAGTTTTTGAAAACCCTGTCGCAAAGTTATAAAAAAGCCGAATTTTTCGACGAGACTTTTGCGCTTATTGAAAAAACTGTGTATTCCGGCGAATCTTTCATTGCTAAACTGATTTTGGGGAGCCTGCTCCTTCTCAAAGACGCGCTCGGGATAAACACGGAAATCGTGCCGAGTTCGGAGATTTATAATAACCGCGAGTTGAAAGCGCAAGACCGAATCCTAGATATTTGTAAACAGGAAAAAGCGTCCGAATACGTTAATCCGGCTGGCGGAACGGAATTGTACGACCGCCGTAATTTTTCAGAAAACGGAGTAAAGCTGTTTTTTCTTAAACCCCAGCCCTTCACTTACCGGCAATTCGGCGATGAATTTGTGCCGCATCTTTCGATTATTGACGTTTTGATGTTTAACGGCGCGGCGGGAACGCGCGAGCTTTTGTCGAAATACGATTTAGATTAAAAAATGACGGGCGAATACCGAAAAATTGTCGAGCATTACGAAAACTGTCTGGCGCTGTACGGCGACACTCCGCGCGGTGTTGATTGGACGAAAGAAGCCGAAGTTGATGTTCGATACCAAGTTATGCTCGAAGTGATTCGCCGAAATGATGCGGGCGCAATCGGTTTGCTCGATTTCGGCTGCGGAACATCGCATCTTTACGAGTATATTTTGCGAAACAACGTGAACGGAATTGAATACAGCGGGCTTGATCTTTCCGAAAAATTTATAGAAGTTTCAAAAAACAAATTCCCAAACATTAATTATTATCAAGCCGACATCATTAAAAACCCGGACGCCGTTCCGGCATTCGATTACATCGTGATGAACGGCGTTTTGACGGAAAAGCGCGAATTGAGCTTTGAAGAAATGTGGGAATACGCGCAAACGCTGCTCGCCCGCGTGTTTGAAAAAGCGCGTCGCGGCGTCGCTTTTAACGTGATGGCGAAAACGGTTGACTGGGAGCGCGATGATTTGTTTCATCTGTCGATGGACACGCTCGCTTCTTTTCTGGTCAAAAAGCTGTCGCGCAATTTCATCATCAGAAGCGATTACGGGCTTTACGAATACACGACTTATCTTTACAGGTGAACGGGATGAAAAAAGTTGTAATTTTCGGCACGCAGGATTTCGCCGAACTCGCGCATTATTATCTGACAAACGATTCGCCCTACGATGTGGCGGCTTTTTCGCTTTCGCAGGAATATATCACCGGCGACGAATTTAAAGGTCTTCCGGTCGCGGCGTTTGAAAACGTCGAGGAAAAATATCCGCCCGACGATTTTGCTTTCTTTGCTCCGATGTCGCCCAGAAAAATGAGCCGTCTGCGCGCCGACATTTACAATCAAATCAAAGCGAAAGGCTACGAGTTAATCAGCTACATCAGCTCGAAAGCTACACGTTTTAACAATGAAATCGGAGATAATTGTTTTATTTTGGAAGACAACACGCTCCAGCCGTTTACGAACATCGGCAACAATGTAGTGATGTGGAGCGGCAACCACATCGGGCATCACGGAACGATCAAAGACCACGCATTTTTTACATCTCACGTCGTTTTGTCCGGTCACTGCGCCATCGAGCCGTACTGTTTTTTCGGTGTCAATTCGACGATTCGCGACGGACTTCGGCTCGCCGAAGGAACGCTCGTCGGAATGAGCGCCAGCATTACCAGAAACACCGAAGAATGGGGAGTTTATCTCGGCAATCCGGCTAAAAAGCTCGAAAATAAATTGAGCCACGAAGCAATGTAAGAAGATTGTTATGAAATGGATAAAAAAGGGGCGAATTTTCGATCCGCAAAACAATTCGTCGGGCTGGATAAAAAATTATGCTTCAATGCCGGTCGCCGATCTGGTTGACGATGAAACGCTTCGCATCTACTTTGCTTTCCGCGACGAAAAGGGGAGAAGCCTGCCGACCTTTATTGAGGTCGTACCGGAACAACCGCAGATAATCAAATATATTCACGACGCGCCCGTCTTAGCGCTCGGCGAACTCGGAACTTTTGACGATAGCGGAATTATGCCTTCGTGCATCGTCAATGACAACGGGCGAAAACTGTTGTATTACGTTGGCTGGAATCCTCAGGTAACCGTTTCATATCGTCTTTCAATCGGAATGGCGGAAAGTTTTGACGGCGGTAAAATTTTCAACCGACCTTTTAAAGGACCTGTTATGGACAGAGCCGACGACGAGCCTTTTTTCAGTTCTTCTCCATCAATTATTAAAGAAAACGATAAATGGAGAATGTGGTATGTGTCCTGCACCGGCTGGAACATTATCAATAATTATTCCGAACCGTCATATAACATCAGATATGCCGAATCGTCGGACGGAATCAAATGGAAGAGAGCCGAAACGGCTTGTATTGATTATGATGAATTTACAAAAGCCATAGCCAGACCGTGCGTTTATCGAGAAGAAGGAATTTATAAAATGATTTATCCGCATCGCAGCGTCACCGATTACCGAACCGACCGGGAGAAAAGCTATCGTCTCGGTTACGCCGAATCGAACGACGGCTTTGTTTGGCAGCGAAAAGACGAGGAAGTCGGAATCGGTTTTAGCGAAGAAGGCTGGGATTCGATGATGCAGGAATATCCGTCAACTTATACTTTCAATGGCAATCGTTATCTAATTTATAACGGCAACGGCTTCGGTCAAACGGGCTTTGGATATGCTGTTTTGAAATAAAATGAATGTTTGGCATAAAAATCAAAACAAAGGTTTGCTATCTGCTCGGCAAAAAAATAACGATAAAGTAATCCTGAATACAGAATAGATAGAAAATCTGAATATTAATACGGTTATTATCTTTAGCGAAACGGTTTTTGAAGTTATGAAAGACAATTTGCTAAACTTTGCAAGGGACAAAGAAATTGAAACCGTCGCCATTCACCGATTATCACTATAATTATGATGCTTACAAGCCGGCAGATTGAGGAGTTTAAAACCAATGGTTTAATCATATTAAGGGATTTTTTCGATGCCGAATCGATTAAAGCGATTCATCATGAAACTCGATATGTTTTTGCTTTACAATTTGAAAAAAATCTAAATATTCCCGTTCAAAAATCAATTGACCTTTCCGAAGATGAATTCTCGCAATTGATGTTTGAACTTTACAGTAAACATTTCAATGTTTTTAGTAATTGCAGCAAACAGGTTCAGCATTTGGTTTCGCTGCATAAACTGGGAGTTTCCGAAAAATTAATTGATACTTTAAAAACTCTGGGCTTAAAACATCCTGTAATTAGCGTTCGCCCTTGTATCCTGATGAATAGCATTCATTTGGATAAAAGCGGCGAGGGCGGGCGATATTGGCGATTACCGACGCATCAGGATTGGTATTACAATCAAGGTTCAATAGACTCTGTTACGGTTTGGTTTCCTTATATAAATGTGCCGCAAGAATTAGGTGCGGTGCAGTTTATACCCGGCAGTCATCTTTCGGGATTGCAAAAAACCGGAGAGGGCGATCAATACGGAGAAATGATTGAAGAATTTCCCGACGAGAAGTTTGTCTCATACGATACGTCTCCGGGAGATGTAATTATATTTTTTTCCTTAATGGTTCATCGTTCGGGAATAAATTCGACCGATAAAATCCGATGGTCCAGCCAATTCCGTTTCAATAATTTAATTGAACAAACATTTATTGAGCGTAATTTACCTAATCCTTTTATGTATTATCCTATCCGCGAACTTGAAACTCCAGATTTTCCAACTGAAAGTGATGTGAAAAAAATCTTGAATCTGGAATGAGCGAAGCGGACGAATTAATGCCAAATACTCCATTGCTGGCTATTCACATGGTTACCTACAATCATGAAAAATATATAGCCCAGGCAATCGAAAGTGCGGTAGCGCAACAGACCGACTTTAATTTTAAGTTATTTATTGCTGATGATAAAAGCACGGACAACACTTCAAGAATTTGCCTTGAATACCAGCAGCGATATCCACATTTAATACACTATCATCTCAATTCCAGCAATCTCGGAGGAACTCGAAACAGTCGTAATAACCTTAATAAATGCTTCGCTTCCGGGGCTGCCTATACCGCTATTTTAGAGGGCGATGATTATTGGACTGATTCGCGCAAACTGCAAAAGCAAGTTGATTTTCTTCAGGCAAATCCCGATTTTTCGACTTGTTTTCACCCCGTGAAAATTGTTTATGAAGAAAGCGGGGAGGAAAAAATAACAAATGAAAATCAAGCCGAAACAACCTCTTTTGAAGATATAGCTTTAAATAATTATATTCACACTGTTTCCTGCGTTTATCGAAACAATCCGTTTCAATTTCCTGAATGGTTTATCAAAATACAGGCAGGTGATTACGTGCTTCATTTGTTGAACGCGCAATACGGAAAAATCGGTTTTATCAATGAAGTAATGGCTGTTTATCGAGTCCACAAAGGCGGTGTTTGGAGTTCGCAAAACCTTGCAGAACTTTATGTTAAGTGGATACCGATAATCAAAGAATGTCGCCGGCATTTTTATCCGAAAGGCGAAGAACAATTCACAAAACAATTGGCAAAATGCCATCAGCAATTGTGTTTCGCTTATTTTGAAGCAAACCGATACAAAGATTTCCGGCAAAATTTCGCATCTTGTATTCCTCTTGTTCGGCATATCAAAGGAAGAGCTTTTTTTGCATTGACGATACGTTATTTACTGAGCAACGCTCCGGTTCTTGCTGATTTGTATAAAAAAACTCTAACATCATCAAAGCCGATGCTTGACGATTCAACCTGAATGCCTTGAGTTTCAAGCCAAACGAGCAATAGTTTTATCAGAATTTGTATCTATGAAGATTTCGGTGGCAATGTGTACATACAACGGTTCGGCTTATTTAGCCGAGCAGCTTGAAAGCATTGCCGCGCAAACACGCCTGCCCGATGAGCTTGTCGTGTGCGACGACCGCTCGACCGATACAACCTCTGAAATCGTTCGCGGCTTTGCTGAGAAAGTTTCTTTTCCCGTCCATTTCATTGTCAACGAAAAAAATCTGGGCGTCACGAGAAATTTTGAAAAAGCGATTTCTTTATGCACGGGTGACGTTATCGCGCTGACCGATCAGGACGACGTTTGGATGCCGGAAAAGCTCGCGGTTTTCGAGCGGGAATTTACTCTTAAACCGCATCTCGGATTAATTTTTACCGACGGCGAAGTAGTTGATGAAAAATTAAATCCGATGAACCGGCGAATTTGGGATTATTATTTTTCCGGCGACAAGCGACGGCTGTTTGAGCAAGGCGGGGAGATTGAGGTTCTTGTTTGGAGCGATACGGTAACAGGCGCAACTGCGGCTTTGCGTGCAGGACTGAAGCCGCGATTAATTCCGGTTCCGCTCGATTGTGGTTTTATTCACGACGGCTGGCTCGGTCTGCTCGCCGCGTGTCATTCGCATATTGGGTTTGTCTCGCAGCCTTTGATTAAATATCGTCAACACCAAGATCAGCAATGTGGAGTGCCGAAAAAGTCGGATAATCCGAATCAGGGAATTTCACAAAAGGAAAAGCACCGGCGAACATTGGCGCTGCTCCGGGCGCGTTTGCACGCGCTGCAAACGGCTCTCGATTTTTGTGAGCGACAGGAAGCCGAAGAACAGAGCGGCGGCGCTCGCAAACGGACGGATGAAGAAGCAATTTTGTTAAAGCCGCTCTACGTTGCGAAATCGGGTTTGAGCGGCGTTATCGCCGGGTTAAGCGAAATGGTTAAACATCTTGAGCGGCGAAAAGATTTGCCCGCATCGAGGCTGCGGCGTTTGAAAATTGTTTCAAACGAATTGTTGACGGGGAATTATTTCAGATATTCAAAAGGTTTCGGCAGCGCGATTCGCGATTTAATCGAATCTTTCTGAAATTTTCGACGAGAATCTTTAAGTTAAGCTGCGGCAATAATCGGATAAAATTTTAATCTGTAATGAGCACCGTTCGACCTTTTTTTTCTGTGGTGATGCCGACCTACAATCGCGCTCATCTTTTGCCGCTGGCGATAGAGAGCGTTTTGCAGCAATCGGTTGCAGATTTTGAATTGATCATTAGCAACGGCGGTTCGACGGATAATACGAGAGATGCGGTTGCGGGTTTTTCCGACAAGCGGATTCGTTACTTTGAAACCGAAGAAAAACTAAGCATCGGAGACAATTATCAATATGCTTTGCAGCAGGCAAACGGGGAATACATTACATTTTTAGGCGATGACGACGCATTTGCTCCGATTATGTTCGAGCGAGTCAAGCGAGTAATAACTGAACGACAAGCGCAAGTCGTCGCATTTCAATATTGTAATTATTATCACAACGAATACGTTGACGATGATTTTTCTTATATTCACCCGAATACTTTGCAAATTCCGCAGTTTACCGGCGAAACGCTTGAGTTTAAAGCCGCCGAAGCAATCAAACAGCTTTTCGGTTATCACGGTTTGAATAATGCCGAACGAAACGGGAAATTTATTATTCCGTATCTCGCCAACGCCGTTTATCACAAAGACGTTTTCTCGCGTATTCAGTCAAAAACAAACAATCCGTTTGCCGCTACACCGGCGGATATGTATATGGCAGCGGCAGTTTTTTACGTGATTGATTCGTATTTTTGTTTGGACGAGCCGCTGCATATTTGGAGCCGTTGGAGCGGCAGCTCGACGGCTTTGCCGCATAAAAAGGGAAACGAGCTGAGAAAGCATTACGAGAAACTGTTAAACGGGCAAACGCTGCAATTTACTCCTTTAAAATCTGCGCTTCCGCACAATTGCAGCGTCAATGCCGTGCTTCAAGCCGGAAACGATTTTCAGGGCGTAAATTATCAGAGCGAAATTGATTGGTTTCTGTACTACAAAACCATTTATGAAAATTTAATGTATTTGAAAAGTTTGGGAGTTGATATTACGGAGGAAATAGGCGACTTTCAAAAGGTGTTATCGCAAGAGCCGGTTGGCTTAAGACAAAGAGTGAATTCGGAAATCTCCAAATTCAGCCGGAGTTCAAAGCGGTTTTTAAGAAATAATCTGCCGTTTGTCGTAAAGCCTTTGAAAAAGCTGCTCGACCGCAGAAATCCGAATAAACCCGCTGTGATCCGGGGCATTGAAGGCGGGTTTAATAACGCTTTGGAAGCCGCTTGTTTTTTGGGTAAAAGCGTGGCGCAGGGTAAGATGTTACGGGGAGCGCAATGAATCAACCGTCGGTCAGCGTCATTATTCCAAACTACAATTACGGTCGCTTTCTTTCCGAAGCAATAGACAGCGTTTTGGCTCAGACTTATTCAAACATCGAAATCGTTGCGGTTGACGACGGCTCGTCCGACAACAGCCTTGAGATTTTAGCCGAATACGAAAAAAAGGGAATTAAAGTCGTTCGACAAAAAAACAGCGGAGTCGGCGCGGCGCGAAATACCGGAGTGAAAAATTCTTCGGGCGATTTAATTGCTTTTCTTGACGCAGACGACGTTTGGCTGCCGCAAAAAATCGAAAAACAAGTCGAGCGGCTTCTTGCCAACCGCGATTTCGGACTCGTAACCTGTGCGATTAGAGAATTCGACCAGGCGGGAAACACGATTTACGGCGAAACGCACGCGAAAGGGAAAGAAGGTTGGTGCGCGGAAGATATTTTGTTATTTAAGCCGGTCACGCCGGGTCCCGGAAGCTCCACTCTGATCTGGCGCGAGCTGTTTGAGAAAGCGGGCGGTTTCGACGAAAGAAAAGAAATGCACCCGTTGGAAGACTGGGAATTTCTTTATCGTGCGGCTCGTATCTCGCAGATCGCTTTTGTGCCCGAAGCTCTGGTCGAATATCGCAATCACGGCACGAACGGGCATCTGAACACGCCCCGTTTTGAACGCTCGTTATTATTGGCTTACGAAAAGATTTTTGAAACCGCCGACAAGCAGACGCTCAAGCTGCGCCGCAGATGCTACGGAAATCTATATAAAATGGTGGCAGGCTCTTATCTTCTGGCTGGAGAATATAAAAACTTTTTGAAGAATACGGGAAAAAGCCTTTTTATCACGCCCGAAAATTTAACGTATTTTGCCGCTTTTCCGGTCAGACGTTTACGAAAAAAGCTAAAACGGCAGTACAATTGAGTAGTATTTAAAGCAGAGTTTTTAGAATGAACAAACCTCTAGTTTCAGTAGTTATCCCGGCATATAACGCGGCAAAAACGCTTGAGTTTACGGTGCAAAGCGTGCTTGAACAAACCGCGCAGGATTTTGAAATCCTCATCGTAAATGACGGCTCGAAAGACAACACGCTCGAAGTCGCCGAATCGCTCGCCGCTCGTGATTCGCGTATCAAGGCGATTTCGCAGCCGAACGGCGGCGTGTCGTCAGCCCGAAACGCGGGTATCAAAGCCGCATCCGGCGAATACGTAGCGATTCTCGACGCAGACGATTTATGGCTGCCGCACAAGCTCGAACGACAGCTCGCCGTTTTCGATTCCGAAAAGGACGTTCACGCCATTCAAACCGGCGCTTATTATGTCAATGATAATTTGGAAGTTTTGAGCGTGCGCCCGTGTTTTGAATCAAAAGACGCTTTGCTCGAAACCCTGCTTTTCCAAAATCTGCCGCAAGCGGCGTCATCGGTCATTGTCAGACGCAGCAGGCTTGAGGAAATCGGCTTGTTCGATACCGGGTTAGTAATTCTCGAAGATTGGGAATTTATGATTAGATTGGCGAGATTCTGCAATTTGAAAAGTATTGAAGAGCCGCTCGCCTTATATCGAAATTATGTCGGAAATCGCAGCCGAAATCTAGGCATTCATATCAAGCCCGGTCATATTATTCTCAAAAGATTATTTCAAGACCCGACGCTCCCCGACCATATCAAACAACGCAAAGCGTTAATTTATTCGACCTTTTATCGAATGCTCAGCGGCGCGGCTTTCAATATCGGCAAATACGGCGATACGCTGAAATTCGGAGTAAAATCTTTATTGACGCATCCTTCTGCTCTGATTTATATGGCTTCTCTGCCTTTAAGAAAAATACGGCGCGCTCCATCGCGGGAAAACCTGCCGGAAGAATACAAAATTGCCATTAAGAATTTCTCGAAACGGCAAACAGCGCAGTAGTTTTGGCGCTTGAGTATTGTTGATCAAACGGGCGTTTTAATAAATCAGCCTTTATCGACAAGCGGCTTAAATTATTTATGATTAACGAACGTATTATAAAACTTAAGAATCGCATATATAGTTTTGTCGCTTATAACAGAAGACGCGCCGGAGTGCGTTTGCTTGGCAATTTCTGCGATAAAATTCTTAAATCATACGAAAACAGCAACTATGATGTTTACACGAACGGAGAATATTATGTCCTCAAAAGTCTGGCGAAGGCGGATTTAAAAGTTATTTTCGATGTCGGAGCAAATGTCGGCGATTGGGCGTTGATGGTAAATGAAATTCATCCGAAAGCGGAAATTCACTGCTTTGAAATTGTTCCTTCAACCTTCGAAGGACTAAAAGAGCGAATTAAGAATAATTCTCAAATCATTCTTAATAAAATGGGTTTGTCGGATCACGAAGGCAGCGTCGAAATAAAATACTTTCCTGAAAATTCCACGCTTTCCACAGCCGTAGATTATCCGCACTCGCTTGAAAGCGTCAAAGTTAATTGTTCCGTCACTACGGGAGATTCATATGTCAAACGGAACAACATCGGTCAGATAGATTTTCTTAAAATAGATGTCGAAGGCGTAGAACATTTAATATTAAAGGGTTTTGAAGAATCTCTGAGAAACGGTCAAATCAGCGTTGTCCAGTTTGAATACGGATACGCCAATGTTTTATCACGATTTCTGTTGCGCGACCATTACGAATTTTTTATCGAGCGCGGTTATAAAGTAGGTAAGATTTACCCAAACTATATTGATTTTCGAGATTACGAATTGACCGACGAAAATTTTATCGGTCCAAACTATCTGGCTGTTCATTCAAAGCGCGAAGATTTAATCCGATTATTGATGCACAATTGAAGAACAGTGAAAACCAGTAATTAATTTCTAACGCCGTTTTTAGCTTTCTTTGAAGTAAAGCGAGGCTAAGCAAAATTGAAGAAAAAGAGGCTCCAGATGGAGCCTCTTTTTCTCGTGTATAAGTTGTAGTAATTTCATCAAACTCGTTCCAAAAGCTGCGCTCCGCAAGTCACAGAACCAGCCGAGTTTACCGTGAGTGTGATCGTGTTTGATGAGCCGGCAACAAAAGTAATCTCAACCATCTTGACCTTATTTAACTCGCCGACGATTGTCTTGGCGGTACCGCCGTTGATAGAGATTGAGAAATTCGGCGTTCCGTTTCCGAATGCTATAGACGGGAACCAGGCAAAGTAGCGGAATTTGTAGCTTTTGCCCGAAGTCAATGCGACGTTGTTAGGTTTAGTCAGATTATTGGTTTGCGAATTTCCCGGGGCTGTAAATTGGTAAATAGCCGACCTCAAAACACTATCAGGCGGCAACAGTGAACTATTTACAGCCGATTTATCCAATGAGTCGGTGCTGTTATAGAACTGCGCACCGCCGCCGTTCATGTTAAAGAGCGTTCCATTTCCAACGTTTGTCCAGCCCGCGACATCAGGCGCGCCGTTTCCGCCGTAATTATTTCCGGCGTAATTGTATTTAAATGCGTCGTTGTATTGCGCTGAACTGATTGCGATTTCCTCCCACTCAGGGCTGCTTTCCGTACCTATGTTTCGCCATCCCATGGGGCTGCCCTCGATTGGGTTGAGATTCCAAACAATAAAACCAAGCGGATACGTACCTGAAGTCGGTGCTGCTGTTCCAGCCTGCATTCCGACAAAATGACCACTTGTTTTCGACTGCTCGTTACCGTTACCGTCAAGCGTGCCATCGCCGATTTCAAGACGCTTGACGTTCCACGATTTACTGGAGTTCTTTAAGCCGGCAATGTAATAACCGCTCGTTTTGCCAGAGCCGGCGCCGAACTCCGCGCCTTCGGTCGAATTATAAAGCGACCAATCAAACGCTCCATTTTGTGCGACGCTGGTTCCTACGCCTCCGCTGATAATCGGATAAACGCTGGGCGTCGGATCGCCCCAGAGTCGGTGTTGAGCTTGAAAGTTTGGACTGATTGCCAGAAAACCGGCTCCGCCCAAGCGCGCCCCGCGATTGCCAGCCCCCTCGCCACTTCTTAGGTGGTGTTGCAAAATAGTGACCGCGCCTTGCGAATCCGGGTGAAAACCTAATGCGTTCGTGCCGCCGTCAAGTTTCGCATGCAGACCCAGCCGACTTCCCAGAAACCCGCCTTCAAAGTAGATATTGTTGTAGGTTGATTGATTAACGCCGTTGCCTTGCTGCGTCGGAGTTGCTTCAATCGGATTCCAAATGCCGCCGTAATTATATGCGACATGACCGTTGCTGATGCTAATTCCCGTGCCGGAACCGTCCCAATGCGCATAGCCAACGTTATTTGTCGAGTTCGGGTGTTCGATGTGCAGAGCGTGGGTATCGGTTCCGTAATAGTGATAACCGTGTCCGTTGTTAGAATCGGAGTGACAATTCCGAAGCGTGAGCATATTGTTTTGCCCCATATTTGCGCCTAAGGAGCCTTCGACAACAAAACCGCTTCCGCGCCAGCCGCGCACCTGAACCTGTTCGACAATTCCCCAGTCGAAATTTCTTAATCGCAATCCCGCGTACTTATAAATCTGAACAGTTGCGCTTCCAGACGGTACGGAAAGTTCAATGTAGTGCGCCCCCGAAGCGTGAGGATATGTTAAACCTCCCGCCGGCACGGCTTGCGAGAGAGTCATGGTCGTACCGTCCGTCGTTAGCGTAGGCGCGAAGCTATTGCCTATAAAATTAACCGTCGCGTTGTTGTAAAAGGTGGGTAAAGGAGGGAACCCGCCCGCCATCGTCATAGTCGTTCCCGACACTGTTGCAAGAGCTCGAAGAGACCGGACGTAAGCTACATCGCCGTCAAGAATCCAGTAACTCACGGTTGCGGATCCAGATGTAACACCCACGTTGTCGCCTAAAGCATCCACGTTCGAGATGTGTTCGACATTGAGGGTTTCTTCGCTGACAACTTGCGTGACTTTGACTTGCTTGAGCAGCGAAATAAATTGAACTTCGTCCCCCACTGCGACCCCATCAGTAATGAATTTCGCGCCGGTAACGGTAATCGTCTGATTATTGTTCGTAATTGAATAAGCCGTGCCATTGACTGAACCCGACCGCATTGATCTCTGAATAAAACCTCGAAGCCCGCCGGGCAGTATTATCATCGTTCCGTCAATAACCGGATAAGCAAAGGTTCCGGCGGGAGCAGTTATTTTCTGCCCACCGGCATCCTTTGAAAAGGTTGCCGTGAAGCTCTCGGCAGCCGCGTTGGTGTTATAGGGTATGATGTCGAGATTCTTAATAAACGAGCCGTTCGCCCTGCCCTTGACGAAGCCCTCTTTGTATCTATCCACGAAAATACCGTTGCTATTGATGGGAAACAACAGTCGTGTCGCCCTGAGCCAATGATTGTTGTTTTCAACGCCTTCCAATTTAAACGCATTGTAGAAATTAAACTGAGCGGAAAAGCAAAAATCGCCTGCCGGAAATTTAATCGTCGTGCCAAAAGGAACATTACCCGGCAGGTGGGCGTTGTAGTGAATTTGCGAAGTAAACGAATCTCTTATCACATTCAAAGCGGGCAGACTGTCGTAACCGGCTGGACAGGCTGTTGCGCTCTGGCTCATCCCTCCGGGCACTGGTTTTGCGCCGAACCAGGTTGCATAAATCTCATCGGGCATCTGATCGCCCCATTTAATATCGCCGGGGCTAAAACCTGAAAAAACCTGTGCATAGGGACTAATATCTTCAGCCGCAATCCCGATTCCTGAAAATGTAATTTTCCCCGAACCGGATTTAACGAACATTGCGCCGTCTTGCGGCTCGAATGTCAATTTATCCGAAACAACTATGTTGCTCGAAATAGTAATATTCTCTTTGAAAACATAATTTTTCAAAGTAGAAGGCGGGTTTGCAATAAGGCTTCCAAACTCGCTGTTAGTTACAATATTCAACAATCTCGCGTCACCATCATTAACTGGCATAACATTTTTCTCCTCTTTTCTTTGTTTTAAGCTAAAAACCAAAAACGCCCTGCAAATCTGTCTTTCAACAGAAATGCAAGGCGTCCATCTCTTACGTTTGCCCAAAATTTAGGGCGACTAAATTTTCATTATCAATCTAAACCGTTCTATGGGGGATGTCAAGTACTTTAAAACAAAAACTACTTTAAAGTATCAGAAAATTTTTCGGAATCAATTTTCACCCATCGCGTATGGCGGCGGCATTTGTCACAAATAATATCAAGACTTTTCATTTGAACTTTGCAGTAAAACCCGCTCAATGTAAGAAAATAGAAAGCATTATTATCAGTTTTTCCTAATATTTCACGACAATTTTTGTTCCGACAGTGAAAATTTTTGAGATTATCGTTTTGTAACAACACATCAAGTCACCAGCCTTCTGTGTTTCGTATTCTATACTATGTGTCGCAGATGGGACAAGCTGTTTCTGGGAATGTTGATTTTTAGCAAAGGTTAGTTCAATAATCTTTATTTCATATTCGGGTTCTTTCTCTCGATCTATGTTGACGGTAAACAAGCTCTAAAAGATAAATTTATGTCATTATTCCAGTGTCGGATTATCGAATTACCGGAAATTGCCGACCCGCGCGGTAATTTATCTTTTATTGAAGAATATAAACACATTCCGTACGACATCAAGCGAGTGTTTTTTCTTTACGACGTGCCAGGAGGAGAAACACGCGCTGGTCGCGCTTTGAAAACCTTGCAATCAATTTATTATTGCTGTTAATTGAAGTTTCAATGTGATACTAGACGATGGCAGCGAAAGACAGACTTTTTCACCTTAATCGTTCATATTACGGTTTGCGCGTTACGCCGCTGGTCCGGCGCGAGATAAATAATTTTTCATCCGGTTCGGTTTGTCTGGTTCTGGCTTCGGAGCTTTATAGCGAAACGGATTACCGCGAATACGAAGAATTTCTTATAGTTGTAAGAAATGAAAAATAAATGAAAGTTCAGTTTCTCGATTTAAAAGCCGGTTATCTGGAACTAAAAGATGATATTGATGCCGCTTTGCAAAGAGTTCTCGAAAACAATAAAAGTGAGAATAATCCGTTTTGTAAGCGCAACTTTTTGCCAGTTATGTCATGAGTATCAATAAGCCATTCTTTTCAGTTGTAATGCCGACTTACAATCGCGCACCGCTTTTGCCCTTTGCAATTCAAAGCGTCTTACAGCAATCATTTACAGATTTTGAGCTGATTATTAGTAACGGCGGTTCGACGGACAACACAAAAGATGTCGTCGCCAGTTTTAAAGATGAACGGATTCGCTATTTCGAATCGGAAAAAAGGCTGAACATAGGCGATAATTATCAAAACGCGCTTGATCGGGCAAAAGGCGAATATATTACATTTTTATCGGATGACGATGCCTTTGCTCCCGTAATGTTAGAGCGGGTAAAGCGAATCATTGACGAACAATCCGCCGAGGTCGTCGCTTTTCAGGTTTCGTATTATTATCACGATCCGGTTTTTGAACATTATCGTAAAATTCAACCCAATACTTTATTCGCTTATCCTTTTTCCGGGCTGGTTAAAAAATATGAAGCGTCCGAAGCTATCAAATTTTTTGATTCTAAACTGGGATTAAACAATGCGCCGCCCGACAGGAAATTCATTATGCCGTATCTGGCAAATGCGGTTTATCATCGCGCCGTCTTTTCGCGTATTAAGGAAATAAGAGATAGATTATTTAATGTCATACCGGCTGATATGTATCTGGCAATCGCAGTTTTCTTTGTCATTGATAGTTATTTTTGTTTGGATGAACCGCTGCACGTCTGGAGCTTTTGGGAAGGCAACGCTACCGGCTCGCTCAGTAAAAAGGGAGACAAGCTGAGAGAACATTACGAAAGGCTTTTAAATGGACAAAAGTTAGATTTTACTCCTTTGAAATTCGCACTTCCGCTCAATTGCACGATTAACGCAGTTCTTCAGGCAAAGAACGACTTTAAAGGATTTAATAATAACTCTGACATTGATTGGCTTTATTACTTTACAGCGATATACAAAGATTTAATGCTTTTAAAAAGCCTCGGAGTTAATACTGCAAAAGAAATTCGGGAGTTTGAGGAAGTTTTAGCGCGACAGCCCGATGAATTAAGGCAAAACGTGCGCTCTCAGATTTCAAAAACGAATTTGCTTGCCGAACAGGCAATGCAATTTTCGCGAAACAATCTCCCTTTTGTATTTAGATGGCTGAAAAGATTGCACGAACAAGTAAAATCGGAGAAAAGCGTTATCGCACACGGTAAAGACGCAAATTTTAACAATGTCCTGGAAGCGGCGCAATATTTGAGCTACATTGTTCAGAGCAAGTAATATTTAATCATTTGGTAACTCTAAAGTTAATAATTTCAGGATTTAATTTACAGATGTATGCCGGAAGCGAGTATCATCAATCGCGGCTTACAACGCTGAACAATTTATTAAACAAACGATTGACACGGTTCTTGAACAAAGATTTCAGGCTCGCGCCGTTTGAATAAACATCAATGAAATCCGCTCTGAAAGCCACTGTGATTTTGGGTGGCAGCTCGATGATGAGCGCCTTGATCGCTCTAGTTTCGGCGAAATGCTGGGCGGTTTTAATCGGTCCGGTCGGCGTCGGCTACATTTCCGCGCTGCAGAGTCTTTTGGGATTGAGCTTTATGATCGCCGGACTCGGTATCGGGACAGCCATTGTTCGCGTCGGCGCGAAAGCCGTCTCCGAAGGAGATGAACGCGAGCTGGCGGCAAATTGGAGAGCCGGATTTTATCTGATAATTTTATTCGGAGCAGTCGCCGCCGCCGTTTTAACGATTTTTCGCCGGCAAATCAGCGTTTTGATTTTCGGCGACGCCGGCGAAAGTATTTACGTCGCCGTTGTTTCGCTCGCTCTGCTCGGCGCTCTGCTGTCAAATTTTTTTATCGGAGTTTTTAACGCTCATCACCGCGTTGCCACGCTCGCCAAAATCAGTGTCTTGAATCATTTAAGCAACGCCTTTTCGCTAATCGGTTTTATTTACTTTTTTCGGGTTCACGGAATTGCTTTCGGAATGCTTTGTGGAATTACTTTAAGCTCGGCGCTCAATTATTTTTGGCTCAAACGCGAAATCCCTTTTCCTGCAATTGACGTTTCGTTCGAGGAAATCAAAAAAGCCGCTTTTTCATTTGTCCGCTTCGGCGTTCCGTACACGGCAAGTATGATTGTCGGAACGGGCGTGCAGCTTGCGATTCCGCTTTTGATTTTAAATCATCTCGGTGCTGAAGGCGCAGGTTATTACCGCGCCGCCTTCGGAATCTCCACGGTGTCGCTTTCTTTGGTTTTGACCGCAATGGGGCAGGATTATTATCCGCGTCTTTCGGCAATTGCCGATGATGAACTGAAAATAAACGAGCTTGTTAACCAACAGCAGAGACTAATCTTAATCCTTCTCGCTCCGATTATTTTATGGCTGCTGCTGCTCGCTCCGGTTTTGATTCGTTTGCTCTACAGCGGCGAATTCGAGGCTGCGCAACCGGTTTTTAAATGGATTGTCGCGGGCGATTTATTCAAATCTATGGGCTGGGTTTTGTCTTTTGTGATTCTGGCTCGCAACAAAAGTCATTTATATTTCTTCTCCGAAGCCATCGGCGGCGCCACGGCGATTGCGGCGGTTTTGTTCGGAGTGCAAAGATACGGACTCGAAGGCGTGGGAATCGGTTATTTTATTTCGTATCTGGCATATTTTATTGGAGTGTTTTTATTAGTCAGACGTGAAATCACACTGCAGTATTCAACGGGTAATAAGCTCTTAATGCTGTCCGTCAGTGTCGCGGTTTTAGGGACAAACATTTTCAGCTTTTGGGGAATCAGCGATGTATCAAAGGCTGTTTTATTGATTGCGGCAATTGCGGCGGTAATCTTTAGCGTTGTTAGTTTAATCAACGATATTGGAGTTGAAACGCTATTAAGCTATGCGAAATTTTGGCAAAAGTAGGTAACGGCAATTTAAAAAGCGGGTTATGTCCGGCGAACAGCCTTTGGTCGGCTCTTGTATAATTTCGCGAGCACTTTTTTAGGCGTCATCAATCTTTCTCAAAAAACGAGCGAACGCCGTTTATGATCTTGGTCAAAATTTCTTCGGTCATTTCCGTATGAATCGGCAGCGACAACACCGAATCACACAGCTTTTCAGTGACGCGCAGACGTAAATCCTCGGAAACGAACCGGGCAAAAGCCTCTTGTTTGTAAAGCGGCACCGGATAATAAATCATCGAAGGCACGCCTTCTCGCTCCAAGTGTTTTTGCAGCTCGTCGCGTTTCCCGTTTTTTACCTGCAAAGTATATTGATGAAAAACGTGAGTCGAATTTGACTCGCGAACGGGCGTTTGCAGCTCTTCGACGCCTTCAAACGCGGCGTCGTAAGCGTCGGCGACGCGGCGGCGAGCGTCGCAGTATTCGTCCAGCTTTTTTAATTTGATGTTCAAAACCGCCGCTTGCAGCGAATCGAGTCTGGAATTGACGCCGATCAGCGAATGATAATATCGCTTTGACTGTCCGTGATTGGCAATCATTCGCAGCCTGCCCGCCAGCTCGTCGTCATCCGTAAAAATCGCCCCTCCGTCGCCGTAGCAGCCCAGATTTTTTGAAGGAAAAAACGAAGTGCATCCGACGTGACCGATTGTTCCTGTTTTCCTGATCGAGCCATCTTTAAAAATGTAATCTGCGCCGATTGCCTGCGCATTGTCTTCGATGACAAATAAATTGTATTTTTCCGCGACCTGCATAATCGGCTCCATATGGCAGCTTTGCCCGAACAGATGAACCGGAACGATGGCTTTGGTGCGCGGCGTGACGGCTTTTTCGATGATTTCCGCCGTCACGTTAAAAGTGTTTTCGTCAGCCTCGACCATTACCGGCGTGAGACGAAGCAGCGCGATGACTTCGGCGGTTGCGACGTATGTAAAAGACGGCACGATAACTTCGTCGCCCGGTTCCAAGCCCAAAGCCATCATCGCAATCTGGAGCGCGTCCGTGCCGTTGGCGCACGGAACGACGTGCTTGATTTTCAAATAATTTTCCAGATTGCTCTGAAATTCTTTCACCGGCGGACCGTTGATAAAAGCCGTCGAAGCGAGACAATTTAAAACAGCTTCGTCAATTTCGTTTTTTATTTTTTCGTATTGACCTTTGAGGTCAACCATTTGAATTGCAGACATTTATTTCGTTTTTCCGGGAAAATTTATCAAATATAAAACAACGCGGAACCTTTACCGGAAGAATAACTGTAAAATGATACGCCTTTGCAGTCAAAAAGCGTGCTTCGGAAAAAATGTTATTCGAGGTGAAAACGCGGCTTCCGCTTTTCGGCAAACGATACACTAGACTTCGATGCGGCGCGCAAGTAAGCTATTAACTTCATCGAAAGTTAATTCGAAGGCAAATTTATTCCTTTTATTTCTCAAAACTAAAGCAAGGTATTAAAGGGTTTGAAAAATTCTCGCCAACCGAAAATTTTAATGGTCGTGCCGGAGCTTGATTTCGGCGGCGTTGAAACCGCCGTTAGAGATCGAGCCGTCGCTCTGCGCGAAATCGGTTATGAGATTGAAACGGCTTGTTTGCATAAATTCGGCGAAACGGGAAAAAAATTACAGGAAGTAGGTTTTCGAGTTCATAACTTGAATTCGCCGCCGCGCGTGCCGAATCTCGGATTGATAAAAAAACTAATCAGGCTTTTTCGCGAAATCAAACCCGACATTGTTCACGCCGCCTGCATTGAAGCCAATTTTCACTGTTTGCCCGCATCGCGGCTTGCCGGAATTGGGAGCCGGGTGATTGCCGAAGAAGTCGGCACTTTGATTGACGGCGAGGGAAAACCGACGCGCAGTTGGAAAGCGAGAAAAATCGGGCAAATGATTTGGCGCACCGCCGACAACATTCTGGCGATTTCGCAGGCGGTCAAGCAGGACATAATCAGGCTCGAAAACGCCGACCAATCGAAAATCGCGGTGATTCCGTATTACATTGATTTCGACCGCTTTCCGTTTGCCGCTGGCGGGAAAAAGCGAAAATCAAGCGAAGAATTTATCATTGGCGGCATCGGTCGCCTGTCACCGGAAAAAGGACAGAGAGTTTTGCTTTCGGCTCTCAAATTGGTTTTGCAGAAAAACGAAAACGTCAGATTATGGCTGATCGGCGACGGAGTTGACCGTAAAAGTCTAAAAACTATGGCAGAGGAGCTGGGAATCAGCGAGCGAGTCAAATTTTGGGGAATGCGTTCGGACATTCCCGAACTTTTGGGGCAAATGGATTTGCTCGTCCAGCCTTCGCATTACGAAGGGCTGGGAATCGCGATTCAGGAAGCGATGGCATCGGGCGTTCCTGTTGTCGCGAGCGAAGTCGGAGGCATTCCCGAACTGATCGAACAGGGGAAAACCGGCGTGATGTTTCCGGTCGGCGACAGCCGCGCTTTGGCTGACGAAATAATTCGGATGGTTAATCTCGATGAGGCAGAGCGAAATCAGATGATTCTCAGAGCGAGAGAATCATCTGAAGCGCGTTTTTCAAAAGCGACGGTCGTCAATCAGCTTTCGGATTTGTATTTGAGAACTTTTGAAAAACATTAAAATGGCGCAATCTCACGGCAAAGCAATCTTTTTATCGTATGAAGGTTTCGGGCAATCGTATCTCGAAACTTTGTATTTGCCGATTTTAGACAGCATCAAAAAACCGCCGATTGATTTTACGGTCGTTCAATTTATTCCCAAAAATCATCCGCAAAAAGCGCTGGATGCGGCGGCGGCTGAAAGACTCGGAATTCCGGTGCATTTTCTCGATTATCGCAATTCGCCCCCGGTTTTCAGCACAATTTACCTTATTTTAAAAGGGATTTTAAAAGTCGGATTGCTTGCCAGACGAGAAAAAACGGATTTTATTCACGCCAGAACCTGGATTCCGGGATTAATCGCGCTTGGTGCAAAACTGTTTCGTCCCGGTTTGAAATTTATTTTCGACACCGACGGATTTGTGCCCGAATTTCGCGTTGAAAGCGGTTTGCTAAAGAATCA
>DASVTY010000082.1:0-5932 GCA_036387315.1 Pyrinomonadaceae bacterium | reverse complement strand
TGATTTAGTCGAAAAATATGCCGACTGCATTCAAATCGGCGCGCGCAATATGCAGAACTTTTCGCTTCTCAAGCGCGCCGGGCAATCCTGTTTGCCGGTTTTGCTCAAACGCGGAATGTCGGCGACGCTCGACGATTTGCTCTCCTCTGCCGAGTACATTTTAGCCGAAGGCAATCCGAACGTAATTTTATGCGAGCGCGGCATCAGAACTTTTTCCGATCACGCCAGGAACACGCTCGATATATCTATTGTTCCGGCAATCCGATGCGTGTCGCATTTGCCTGTAATCGTTGATCCGTCGCACGGTTCGGGCAAAAATTTTATGGTCGCTCCGCTCGCCCGCGCCGGAGTTGCGGTCGGCGCAGACGGAATTATGGTCGAAATTCATCCAGAACCCGCGAAAGCGCTTTCGGACGGCGCGCAGGCTTTGACGCCCGAACAATATCTCGAACTCGTCGAGCAAATCCGAATGATTCACAAATTGATTTCGCAAAAAGAATTCGCTTTTTCGGCTTGATTAAATTTTAAGGTAAATTTATGAAAAGCAGCGGAGAACAAATTACCAGCCGCGATAACGCTCGTTTGAAACACGCGCGGGCTGTCAGAGACGGGCGAATTGAAGGCGAAATTTTTGTTGAAGGTTTGCGGCTCGCCGAAGAAGCCGCACAGGTATTAGAAATTACGGATTTTTTCTACACGCAGGAATTTGCCGAAACAGAGCGCGGCGAGGAATTGCTAAAAAAATTGCATAATTTTAACGGTGCGGTCGTCGGTCAAAAACTGCTCGAATCAATTTCCGACACGAAAACGCCGCAGGGCGTTGTGTTGCTCGCCCGCAAACCGAAAAGCGGAAGACAAATTTTAGAGGAAAAACTCAAATCAATCTCAACGCCGCTTTTTGTCGTTTTGCACGAGCTTAATAATCCGGCAAATGCGGGCGCGATTTTGCGAACGGCGGAAGCTGCGGGAGTTGCGGGAGCAATTTTGACTCGTAAATCTGCCGATGTTTTTTCTCCGAAATCTTTGCGCGGGGCGATGGGCGCTGCGTTTAGGCTGCCGCTCTGGATGAATGCCGAATTCGACGAAACAATCAATTTTTTCCGCGCAAACAAAATAAAAACGATTTGCGCAGATGTTCGCGCAGAAAAAAAACATACGGAGATTGATTGGTGCACGGGAGCGGCGCTGATTGTCGGTTCGGAGGCGCGCGGGCTGACGCCTGAAGAAGTCGGGCAAACCGATGAACAAACAAAAATTCCGATGAAAGCTCCGGTCGAAAGCCTAAATGCGGCGGTCGCCGCCGGAATTATTTTATACGAAGCCGCCCGCCAGCGAAATTTTTAAAACGCATTTCGAGTTTCGGCTTTTGAGTTTGCCTTTTATCCGCTAAAATAGCGTCGCATTGATAAATATCAGAGCGGCGCTATTTTATTTGAAGATGGCTGAAAACAACAATCGCCCGGAGCAAAAACAGCAGCGCGCACCGAAACGCGGAACTTTCGTCGAACGACTGGTTCAAAAAGCCTTGTCGAGCTTTGGCGGAATTTTTGAGCGTCCGTTTAAATCGGAAACGGACGCCGAGCGGCTGCCTTCGACCAGCGATTTGACCGACCGGCTCAAAAAAATGATTGACCGCGGAGTGCGCGAGCAAAAAGACGGAAGCCGGATTGCGCCGCATCTGATTCGTTTGAAATATACCTGGGGCGAAACGACCGACGAATTTGAAGCCAATCTGGAAAGATTAAAAAACGAATTGCTCGTCGTCGCCATTGACCACATCAACGACAATCGCTATCGAACAATCGCGCCCGTCAAGCTCGAAGTAAAACCCGATATTTTATCCGAAGGCTTGACGCTCGCCGTCGGGTTTGACGCAAGCAACATCGCCGAGGCTGAAAAGGTCGAAATCCCCGCCGAAATTTTCGCCGGACTTCTGCCGCAGGATAACACTCTGAAGCCGCAAAAACCGCAGGAAATCGAAGTCGCGGTTTCCGTTGATTTACCAAGCGGCGGAAGCCGCGAAATCAAATTGCATTTCATTCCAGACGGAAAAACGAATCTAACCGTCGGTCGCAGCAAGGAAAACGATTTGTTTTTGGACGACAAGAGCGTTTCAAAGCTGCACGCTTCGCTCGTGATGAACCCGGAAGGCAAATTGCGGGTCGCAGATGTCGGCTCGACTAACGGAACTTACGTTGACAAAGAGCGTATTTCTTACGGCAAAGCGTATGAAATCGAGCCTGAAAAAACAGTCGGCTTCGGCGAAGCCAAATGTCGTTTTGAATGGGATTTTTCGGCTTTTGCAAACGAGAACGTTCAAAACCAAACAGGCGAAAGCGATTTTCGAGAAAGCATTGACGACCTGGAAGAATCTGAAACTGTTTTTTCAAATGAACCGGAAACGGCGATTCGAGATTCGCCCGGCGAACCGGAAACCGTGAGAAAATCATCCGGCGAACCGGAAACGGTTTTGAGCAATCCGAAAAAAGATTCGGATACCCTGGAAATGAAAACGGATAACTGAGAACTAAAATACAAATATATTAAATTCTCAATTCTCGGTTCTCAATTCTTAATTTAATAATGCTGCTTTTTCTTTTACAATTTAATTTTGCTGAATTAATCAAACCGCTCGAACGCTATCCGGCATTGCTCAGCTTGATTTATCTGGCGGGTGTCGCGTTTGTCGTTTTTATTCTGGTTTTATTTGTCGTTTTTAATCGCCGCCGGAAATCTGCGCTTGCGGTTGAACCGGACGAAAACCTGCCCGAAGAAGTTCGCAAACGTTTAGGCGCGCGCAGCGCCAATCGCGCTTTGTGGGTTTTTCGCGTGGTTTTCGTCGCGCTCGCTTTTTCGGTTTTCGGTTTTCACGTTTACTGGGCGTTGTACGCGGCTGAAAAAGACCCGCGTTTTGCCGTTTTGGAAAAACGCGACATTCGCGTCAAGCGAGTTTCAAAATCTCAATTGAGCGGTTGGATATTAGACCGCGACGGCGATTTGAAGGATTCTTTCGCTTATTGGAAAATTGACAAAAACAGAGACCAATCCGGGCGCGAAGACGAAGATTTAGCCAGAGTTTATCCGCTCGATAAAGAAATGGCGCATCTTCTCGGCACGGAGCGCGGCACGCCGGGACTCGAATACAGTCTTTTCAAAAACCGCGAAGAACCGACGCCCGAAGCGCTCGAAGTTCTGCTCGACCCGGACATCAAAAAAGACGAAAACCGCGACGTGCGCTTGACGATTGATCACGAATTGCAGCGTTTTGCTTTTGAGCAGTTAAAAGACAAACGCGGCGCAATCGTCGTTTTAAATCCGCAAAACGGCGAGGTTTTGGCGGTTGCCAGCAATCCTACCTTTTCGCTTTACGACGCTCAAGACCGCGACAAATTCCGCGAAATGGACGCCAATCAGCGCGACCGTCCGCTCGTCAGCCGAGCGATGCGCGAATATTATGTGCCCGGTTCGACGTTTAAAACTTTTACGATGATTTCCGCGTTTCGCGCCGGGCGCCAAAACGAGATTTTAAATGCTTATTCGGGCGGTTATGTGCCGTATCGCAATTCACGTTCGATTACCGACGCGAACGGAGGCTGCGAACCGCCGTTCGGCTGCGGTCCGCTCAACATTTTGCAGGCGTTTGAAGCGTCGAGCAACCAGTATTTTTCGCAAATGGCGGTACTTTTGGGAAGAGATCGAATGGCTGAAACAGCCCGCATTTTTGGCATCGAACCGGTCGAAAAACCGGAAGATGCGCTGACCGTCGGTTTTATTCCCGAAATCTGGAACGCTTCTTCAAACGATGTCAAAAACGCCGTTGCCCTGCGCAAATCAACAATCGTCACCGGCAAAGAAATCAGTCTTTACGATTTGGCGATTCAGGGAATGGGGCAAGGTTATGCCGGACAAATGACGCCATTTCAAATGGCTCTAATTGCTGCGGGTGCAGGCAATCTGAACGGTAATTTGATGAAACCGAAAATAGAGTTGGAGCGCGCGCCCGAAGTTTTCTCGAACGTTTTAACTCAGTCACAAGCCGAACAAGTGCGCTCGATTATGGCTCGCGTGACGGAAGAGCCGGGTGGCACGGCGCGGAGCATTATGCCGATTTTGGGTCAAGGCATTCGCGTCGGCGGCAAAACCGGAACGGCGCAAAAACAAGTGCCGGTTTACGACAAAAAAACCAATAAACCGAAGTTCATCGTTATCAAACGCCGCAACCGCAAAACCGGCGAAATCACCGAAATAAAAAGAACCGTGCTGGAAAAACGAGTTGACGGTTGGTTTATCGCCATCGCGCCGCTCGAAAATCCGCAAGTCGCAATCGCCGTGATTGTCGAAAACATCGGCAACAGTTCCGGCGGCAGAACCGCCGCGCCGCTCGCCGCCAATATGATTGTCAAAGCCCGTCAGGAAGGTTTATTGGGCGAAGCGATGCGAATCGCGCCGACAAATAATCAACCGGCAACCAGAAAACCTCAACCAACTATTCGCAGAAGATAATGAATAAAAGTCGTCCGTCAACACATCTGTTAATTTTGCTGATCATCGCCGCGCTAGCCGCGCTCGGTCATTACACGATTCATTACAGCGCGCTGATACGCGGCTACGAAACTTCGTGGGTGACGGCGGGCAGAAATTTATTTTTGTTCCTTCCGCTTCTTGCCTCAGTCATAATTCTGGCGCGTACGGTGCGCTTTGCCGGAAACTGGACGCTTTTTACGACCGCAGTTTTGTTGTTTTCAATCGGTCTGGTCGGGCAATATCGTTTATTTTCAGACCCGGAATATGTTTCCATCGGCGACAAGGCGCAGGCGCGCGAGCAAAAAATCGAAACACAGCAGCTTCGCTACATCAAAGAACATTATTCGGCTGAAAAAAAACGTCTTATGGGTTTGCCGGCGACGCCGCCCGCGCCCGTCAATCTCGCCGACGAAACGCCGCGTCCGGCACCCGAAGGAATCGGCGATGTTCTCTTTTCCGGTAAAACCCTGATTCCGCTTTTCGCGTTCGCCTGTTTTTTGGGCGCGTTTTTGCTGTTTAGAAAAGACCGAGTTTTAGACTTTTTTCAAAACAACGGTTTTCTGCTCGTTTTGCTCACGCTCGTTCCGTTGATGCTTGCCGCATTTACTTCAAGCGGCGGCAAATCAATCGGCAATATGACGCCTTGGGAAATGTCGAAAGTGCCCTTCCTGCTCGGATTCGCCGCGATTTTAACGGCTCTTTACCGCAATTTAACGAAAACTACCTGGGGAGTCCCCAGCGGGCGCGATGTCGTTCCGCTTGTTTTTATGGCGGCGATTCCGTTCGTGCCGTTTCTGGTTTTAAAAGATTTCGGGCAAATGCTTGTTTTCGCGTCGGCTTACATAGTTTTGTATCTCGTCGCCGTCAAACGTCTGCCACAGCGCATTGTTTTCGTCGGTTCGGTCGCTTTTTTGATTGCGATTTTAACGCTTGCGGTTTTGCCGACTACGATGCAAACGCGCGTGCCGCTGCTTTCGACGATTGCCGAACCGCTCAAAAAAGCTCTGCCCGGTCGCATTCATCAAAGATTTTATCTCTGGTTTGAAGCTCTGAAACCGCCGCCGTCCGACACCTTTTGGTGGAAAGACGATTTTGAAAATTTTTACGCCGAAGAATATCGGAACGAAATAATCGAGAAAAATCCCGATTTGCAGGAAAAAGCCGCGCCGGTCGAAAGGCAGATCGCGCCGCTCGTGCAGCAACTCAATCAGCTTCCGAGAGGCGATTCGCGCCGCGCGGAATTACAAAAGAAAATTAACGATTTGCAGCGCCCGATTAACGCGGAAGTCAAGGAACGCGCTAAACACGAGCTTGCCGAATTGCGCCAAACGGCTTATCCGCAACTCGCCGAAACTGAAAAAGTCGGCGACGAGCCATCAAACATCGAAAACAATCAGCCGCCAAACCC
>DASVTY010000081.1:0-3113 GCA_036387315.1 Pyrinomonadaceae bacterium | reverse complement strand
GTAACTTTCGCCGACCAGAAAAAGCGGAGACATCCAGCGTTCATGGCGCGTCAAATAAAGCCGGATAAATTCGCCGACCGATTCGATGTCGCCGTTGAGACTAAAATATTTCGCCGCCTGATCTTGTTTTGCAACGCGGCTGTAGCCCGTCCCGACCGGATCAATAAAAACCAAATCGGTTTCCGTCAGCCAGGTCTGTTCGTTATCAACCAAATCATACGGCGGCGCGGGCATCATTCCGTCCTCTTCCATTCTGACTCGTTTCGGTCCCAAAGCGCCCAAATGCAGCCAAACCGAAGCCGAACCGGGACCCCCGTTAAACGAAAACATCAACGGGCGTGTCGCCGGATTTTGCGTGCCGTCGAGCGTGTAAGCCATAAAAAAGATGCGCGCTTCGGTCTCGCCGTCGCGGTTTTTCAAAGGCATAAATCCGGTCGTGACCGTATAATTCAATTGTCGCGCTCCGGCGCGAATCGAATGTTTCGTGACAACCGGCGGCTCTTCCTGCGGCGTCGGTTTCGGCGTGGCAATGACAATCGGCGTCGCAGTCGGCGAAGGCGTTTGCGAATTGACGAGCGCGGTTTGAAGAAAAAGAAAAGACAGCAAAATTGAAGCAAAGGCAATTTTCGACATATTTCGGATTGATTTTAAATTTATTCGCTGCAAAAACTCGTTTGCAATTTTTACAACGTCTCGTCAGTATTAACAAGTATAAGTCTAGAGTCTGGAGAGTCTTGAGTCGAGAGCCAACTCGAATTTTATTCTGATTTAAATTCCTTTTGACTCGCTGGACTCTTGACTCCCCAGACTCTAGACTCGAAAAGTATGTCGTTTAGCACAGTCGCCATCGGTGGAATGGACAAAACCGAAGTTTATCGAACGCTCAACGAGCAACTGCCGCTGTTGCTGGGCGAAGAGCGCGATTTCATCGCCAACGCCGCTAACACCGCCGCGCTGATTTTCCACACTTTGCCCGATTTAAACTGGGCTGGATTTTATTTTTTCAACGGCGAAGAACTCGTCGTCGGACCGTTTCAAGGCAAACCTGCTTGCGTCAGAATCCAAATCGGGCGGGGCGTTTGCGGTACTGCGGCGGAAAAGCGCGAAACGCTGGTCGTTCCGAATGTTCACGAATTTGCCGACCACATTGCCTGCGATTCTGATTCAAATTCGGAAATCGTCGTTCCGCTCGTCAAAAACGAACGGCTAATCGGCGTTTTGGATTTGGATAGTCCGAGCTTTAATCGTTTTGACGAACAGGACAAAATCGAACTCGAACGCGCTGCTGCGATTTTTCTTGAATTAACCGGGGTTAGATAATTTTCACCGCAGAGGCACAGCGATTTTTTATTTATTTTCTCTGTGCCTGTGTCTCTGCGGTGAAATCAGTTTTTATCTGACAATTTCGCTGACGACATTGCCGTTTATGATTGTTCCGACGCAGTGTGTCGTAAATTCAAACGGGTCGCCGTCGAAAAGTGCTAAATCGGCGTCTTTTCCGGCAGCGAGCGAGCCGACGCGGGCTTGAATTCCTAAGATTTGCGCCGCATCAATCGTAATCGAAGCGAGCGCGTCTCTCTGGCTTAAACCGTTTGCCGCCGCCATTCCGGCTTCGAGCAAAACGACGCGGGTTTTCGGCACGTAGGCTTCAAAACCGCTTTGCAGAGCGAACTGAATCCCGGCTTGTTTTAATTTCGAGGCGGTCTCCATACTCATTTTTTCGGTTTCTCCCGACGCGCGAAACATTGTCGGATGAACGAAAACCGGATAGCCCGAAGCCTTGATTTCGGGCAAAACCCGCTGTGCTTCCGAAACGCCGTCCAAAACAAGACGCAAATTAAATTCTTTACCGAGTCTGATCGCCGTCACGATGTCCTGATGACGATGAACGGTTATTAAAATCGGAATCTCGCGCCGCAAAACGCGCCCGAACATTTCCGTCCGCAGCTCGCGCGTCGGCATTTTCGCGGCATCGCCTTTGGCGTCGTCAACGCGGCGATTGTAATCCGTTGCTTTGAGCAATTCGGCGCGGAGCATTGCAATTTGTTTGGCGCGTGTGCCGGGTGCGCGTCCGCCGGAAAACAAAGAGCTGTCGCCGAGAGTCGCGGCAATCATCGCCATCGGTACAATCGCCGCTTCATCGGCGGTTTTGCCTACGGTTTTGGCGACCATCGTTTGCCCGGAAACGGCGACGCCCGTTCCGTGTCCGGTGTGAATCGTCGTCACACCGAACGACCGTAGCCATTCAATCAATTTTTCTTCCGGGTTGTAAGCGTCAATTGCGCGCAATTCGGGCTGCATAGCGGCGGAAGTTTCAATCTGCATCTGGTCATGCGGCTGACTGAGATAACCGGAAATTCCCACAACCGTGCGAGCGTCAATCAAACCGGGCGTTACAACTTTTGCGTTTATGACTCGATAATTCGCCGGAATCTGAATCGAACCAGCCGCGCCGACGCGCTCGATTTTGCCGTTGTTGATCAAAACAACGCCGTCGCGAATCGGTTCATTCGCGGTCATCGTCCAAACCTGATCGCCGCGCACCGCAATCTGCGCTTTTACAGTGTGCAGTGAGCAATAGGCGGTAAGCAGTAAAAACAAAAGGAAAATTCCGTAATTCGTAATGCGTAATTCGTAATTTTTCATTGATTGCCGCCTCCTGAAATGTCGTCAAAACAAGCAATGTGCGTGGTTTGTTCGCTAACGCCAGCGCCGCCGACGGCGATTTCGTAATCTTTCGGATTCGAGCGGTCAAAAACTTTTACACCTTCGACGAAGGTTTGTAAAACGTGCGTGTAAACGCTCAGAGGATCGCCTGAAAGCACGATGAAATCGGCGTCTTTGCCTCGTTCCAAAGAACCCACGCGGTCTTGCAAATCGAGCATTCGCGCGCCAGCCATCGTCATTGCGTAAAGCGCTTTTTCGCGCGATAATCCGCCACGCACGCCCAAAGCGGCGGAACGCAGGAAAACGCGAGAATCGGTGATGTAATCGTCGGTGTGAAAACCGAACTGCGCTCCGGCTTTATCAAGAATCGCGCCGGTTTCATAACGCAAATCAACGGCTTCGAGCTTTCCGCCCGGGCTGTCAATCACAATTATCGAAGCCGGTAC
>DASVTY010000080.1:0-11611 GCA_036387315.1 Pyrinomonadaceae bacterium | reverse complement strand
GACTGCTTAAAAAGCTGAAACGTTTGTGAATCTAACACAGAGTTTTTGCTGTTGTAAAGTCTTTTTTTTATAACGACTTCTGGCGCTAACCTTAATATTTACTTGAAGTAGCGTTTTTCCTAGTGCTTAAGCAGTTCGCATAGGTGAACGATAGGTGAACGGAAATCCGCCGATTTGGCTTGTTTTTTAATATACCAATTAAAAATGTGTGTTTATAAGATTTGGTTTGTTATCCCGGTGTGGAAAAATTTATAAGTCTGAATTTGAATTGGTGTGTCAAAATGTGACAAATTCTATTTGCTGTTTCCTAATCTGTGTCGCAAATTGCTTTCTACCGATTTTTGTTTTACTTGTAGATATTATAAATCTACTAAATTAGCAGTTTATGATTTTGGGACGCGGAGGCACGGCTATTGCTTTTAAAACCTAGAATATTTTAAGCAGTCACGCCGTCGAAATGTTCAGTTTTAATTTTGAAAATAATTTACTGCGGTCATTTGTTGAAATTGGCTGCTTGAGCGTTGAAGTTCGGTGAAATCTGCAATCTCATCCGAATTTCCGAACCTTTAAGTCCGATTTAGTGAATTTGTACTGCTGGGAGAAAAATAAATGAGACCAATTAAGCATTTTGAAAAAGGATTGACGGTTGTTGCCGGCGGTCTTTTCAACGTTATCAAATCAGTTAATAAATACAAACCGAATCCGTCTTTCACTCCAAAATGGTCGGATAAGCCGCTTCTTAAATCTTGGCAAAAATCGAAGCCCACGCTCGGTTTTCCGCGCACAACCGATTCGCTCTGCCCGAATTGCGTGATTGAAGCGCGCGAAGATATTTTGAACGGCAATAAAGATGTGTCAGTTTTACTCAACGAAAAAATCGGCGAGATCAAAGCGCAGATTATCGAGCGCGACGGGCAAATCTGGATGATTAAAGATTGCCCGACTCACGGGCACTTTGAGGACTTGATGGCAATTGACTCGAAGTTTTTAAAACACATCGAAGCCAATTTTCCAGGGCGTGACATCGCCTCACATAACGATGAAAAACTTCACAATCACGGGTCTTCGACGATTAAATACGGTCGCGGCGCAGTTTTAACGGTTGATTTAACTAACCGCTGCAATATGATGTGCGACCCGTGTTTTATGGACGCCAATCAAGTCGGCTTCGTTCATGAGCTTTCGATGGAAGACATCAAAGAAATCCTCGACAATGCCATTTCGATTAAGCCGCGCCGTCAAATGTCGGTTCAATTTTCGGGCGGTGAGCCAACAATTTCTCCTTATTTCATCGAAGGAATTCGTTATGCGCGCAAAGTCGGTTATAACTCGGTTCAAGCCGCGACGAACGGCATTGAGTTCGCCAAATCGAAAGAATTTTGCCGCGAAGCTGCCGAAGCCGGACTGCGTTTCGTTTATCTGCAATTCGACGGAATCGGCAACGACGCAAATTCGCACCGTCAGGTCGGAAACCTTTTTGACGTAAAGCTCCGCGCGATTAACAATTTGCACGAAGCTGGCGTTGACATCGTTCTCGTTACGACGCTTGTCAACGGCATCAATAACGATCAGGTCGGTTCGGTCGTTCGTTTCGCTCTGGAAAATCCGAAGAAAATCGCATTTGTTTCGTTCCAGCCGGTTTCGTTTACCGGACGCGACGAACACATTACCGAGCAGCGCCGCTTGCAGCAGCGCTACACTTTGTCGCATCTGGCTTACGACGTAAAAGGTCAAGTCGGAATTACCGAGCCGACGCGCGACTGGTTTCCGCTTTCTCTGATGGGCGCGTTTGCGGATTTCGCCGATATGGTTCACGGACCGGAAGCCGAATGGGGACAAGTTTCCTGCGGTTGCCATCCGAACTGCGGCGTCGGAACTGCGGTGATGATTAACAAGGAAACCAAAGAAATGGCGCCTGTTCCGGCATTTTTGAACATTCCCGAACTCGTCGAAGATATGAAACACATTACCGATACCAATCGCGGCAAATGGGTTTCGAACGCTATGATGGGCTTGGCGCTTTTGAAAAACTATAATCCTTACGGCGCGCCGCACAGTCTGACTTTGAAAGGCATTTTCGCCAAGTTTGATAAATCTTTCGGTTTAACCGGCAAAGATTACGGCAAAGTCGGACCCGACCGGACGATGGAAGACATCGAAAAACGACGCAAAGACCCCTGGAACTTTTTGTTTATTGCGGGAATGTGGTTTCAGGATTTGTTCAACTACGATTTCCGCCGCACTGAAATGTGCATTATTCCTTACGGCACTCAAGAAGGCGAGATTTCGTTCTGCGCTTATAACACCGGGATCGGCTGGCGCAATATCATCGAGCATATGCACCAGAACGCAACGGTCGCCAAATGGTATCAGGAACACGGACGCCACGAGATTTTCGCTCGGGGCAAAAACGTTGAAGTCGAAGCCGCTCAAGCCGCGTTTATTCTAAACGACGTTGACCTCGAACGCCCGAATAAACCGGATATGGAAGGTCCGAAAACGGCGGCGGAAGAAATGCAGATGATGCGTAAGCTTTACAACCAGATGATTTTGGAGAAGCAGAATCTGAAAGGCGAAAAGCCCGTTCAAATCGGCGGTTTGAAACGCGAGAAAAACGGTAACGGCAATGGAAAAGCCGATGCAGCCAAATTGAATTAAAAATAAATCTAACCTTTAGCCACAACAAAAGCCTTGCAAGTTTATTTAATTTGCAGGGCTTTTGTTCTGTCCCCGTTTTTTGCCTCGTATAATGAGCTGTTTGTGATTTCTCGCCTTTTAATGATACGTTTAGCCGTTAAAAATTCTCTTTGCGCTTGAAAATTTTAGTTTGCGATTGAAAAATCAGTAGATTGAAAGATGGAACTCAACCGAAACGGCAATTTGCCGCTGCACATACAAATTCACGAACATTTACGACAAAGCATTGACTCGAAAGAGTTGAAAGCGGGCGACGCGGTTGGATCGGAACGCGAATTGGCTGAAAGATTTAACGTCAGCCGGATGACCGTCCGGCAGGCTTTGCGCTCGCTCCGGCAGGAAGGCTTGATTTATCAGGAACGCGGCGTCGGAACATTTGTCGCGCGCCGTAAGCTCGACGTTCACACTCGAAATTTGGGCGGTTTTACCGAAGAAATGCAGCGTCGCGGGTTTGAGCCGCGGAGCAAAGTTTTGCAGCTAAGGCGCGAGGCGGCAACCGCGCCGGTCGCGGAAAGTCTGGGAATCGAAGTTGATTCGGAAGTTTTTCGGCTCGAACGCTTGCGGCTTGTGAACAACGTTCCGATGGCTCACGAAATCGCTTTTCTGCCCGTTAAATTATGCCCCGAATTGGACAATTTCGATTTTGAAACAGTTTCTCTTTACGAAGTTCTCGGAAAGCATTTTTCGGTCGAGATTGATCACGCCGAAGAAGTGCTCGAAGCCGAATGCGCCGCTCCGCCGCTGGCTCAACTTTTAGGAGTTAAAACAAACGCGCCGCTGCTGGTTGTCAATCGAGTGGTGTTTACGGCGCTTAATCGAGCCGTCGAAGCCGTGCGGACGATTTACCGCGCCGACCGTTACCGCGCGACATTCTTTTTGTCGAAGACGAATTTATGAGTTTTTTGGCGAAAGGCGCGAGCGTCAATGTTTTGTGCGGTTTGATCGTATTTTTATGTCTCGCCTTGCCGGTTTTCGGGAAAGTTCGGAAAAACGATTTTTATTATGCTTCGCATGCCCAAGCGCAGAAAATGCGAGACGTCCGGGTTGCGTCCGTTTACCGGCGCTACTGAAGAAACGCGCAAAGATGAAGCAAAAGGGCGCGAGTTTATTCGCGCAGAGTTGGAAAAAATCAAACGCCCCAATTTAAATACGGTTTATGTCGAAGCGTTTTGGCGATTTGATTGAAAAATTAAGCAAAAAGTAATCACAGATGAACTCAAATAAATACCAATTCATTAAACAATTTGTTGGACTTTTCCTCGCGGTGTTTTTACTTTCGACGGCAATTTTCGCTCAAGCTCAACCGAAATACGGCGCGCGGATTTTGCTTGTCCCATTGGACGACCGCCCGCCGTGTTTACAGTTTCCGGTCAGGCTCGGTCCGGTCGGCAACATTGAGGTCGTCGCGCCGCCGCGCGAAATGCTGGGGAAATTTACGACGCCCGGCGAGCCGGAAAAAATTATGGCTTGGCTCGGGCAGCAGGATTTGAAGCAGTTTGACGCGCTCGTCGTGTCGCTCGATATGCTCGCTTACGGCGGTCTTGTGGCAATGCGCGAATACGGCAATGTGACGCGCGAAACGGCAAACAAGCGGATTGATTTTATCCGCGAGTTGAAGAAAAAAGCGCCGCGTCTGCCGATTTACGGTTCGAGCGTTATAATGCGGCTCGCTCCTACCGGAAACGTCGTCAACGAATCTTATCGCGCAAAATTGGCGCGCTGGGCGGAAATTTCGCCGGTCAAAGATGAGAAACTTCAGGCAGAAGCTCGCAAGCTCGAAAAAGAAATTCCGGTAGAGGCTCTGGCAAACTACAAACTCGCCCGCGAGCGAGATTTAGCGGGAAATTTTCAGGCGATTGAACTTGCCAAAAACGGCGTGTTTGATTATTTGATCGTTTCGCAGGACGATGCGCATCCGACAGGCGTTCACGTTGCCGAGCGCGAGCGTTTGCTTGCCGAAATCAACCGGCTCGGCTTGAGCGAAAAGATTCCGGTTCAGCCGGGCGCTGATGAAGTTTCAATGTTGCTGATGGCGCGTTTTGTCAGCAGCAAAGACAAATATGCGCCGCGCGTCAAAGCCGTTTATTCTTCGGAAGCGACGAGAACGACAGTGATGCCGTTTGAAGACCGCAAGCTGTTTGAAACCGTCAGCTATCACATTCGTGCAGTCGGCGGGCGCGAAGTTGCGGACGAAAAACAAGCCGATTTGCTGTTTTACGTTTTCGCGTCGCGTTTTGAACCGGGACGCGCCGAGACGTTTGCCGCCGAAATCGAAGAAAAAATTAAGCAGGGCAAACGAATAATTCTGGTTGACGTTGACCCGTCGGCGAAAACCGAAGGTGCGGAGCCGAAGTTTATGGACGAAATCAAAAGACGCGGTTTGATTCTCAAATTCAGTGGTTTCGCCACCTGGAACACGGCGGGAAATATGATCGGAACAGCTCTGCCACAAGCCGTTCTGTTTGAATCAACGAGAAGGCGCTCGAATTTAAACTCAAAAGTTAAATCCAGAGTTTCGGAAGAGCAAAACTGGTTTTTGTTTCATCGCTGGCTCGATGATTACATTTACAACGCGGTCGTGCGACCGGAAATTAGAAAATTTGCGGCTGAAAGAAAATGGAATCAGCTTCGTTTTACCGAAGCGCAAACAGACGAAGTAGAAAAATTTGGGTTTGCCGAAATGCGAAAGCATTACGTCGCCGACAAAGCCGTTATCTTCGCCGGTTCAAATTGCCGACCGAGCGATGATTTCGGTTTTTATCTGCCTTGGAACCGGGCGTTTGAAGCGGATATTGATTTCAAACTGAACTGCAAATAATTCAAATTTTCAATTGTTGAATTATTGTAAGGAAATTTGAATTCTCGGTTGACTTTCCTGTTGATTTTCTGTTAAATCAGGTGGTCTAGCCCACTTCTTATTGTCTTTATAATTTGTGTTTTTGAGAAAAGTAGATTTGTTTTTCCGGCATGTTTTCACGGTTTATATTGTTTTTGCCGCAATCGGCGGTGCTGCCGAATTTTTCGCCCGAAAAACAAATTCAATAAAACGTTCGGAAGTAAATCTTTTAGAGAAAAAAACGAAATTAATTCCCGCAAATGCTTTTCGCGCCGTTCGATTTTTTGATTCGAGCGCAGCAAGCAACAAAGCGTTTGCGCGGTTTTAGCAGATTCAGGAGAAAATTAATGATCCGCTTGAAAAAAAATGTTTCCTTATCGTCGGCGATGCTGTTATTGCTCGCCTTGCTCTCTAGCTCAACTTTTGCCCAACAAATTACGGCGACCGTGACCGGCACCGTATCAGACCCGAATGCGGCTGTCGTTCCGGGCGCAACCGTAACGGTGACCTCAGTTGACACCGGACTGGTTAAAACGGCGACGACCAATGACGATGGGCAATACACGGTCGCTTTCTTGCAGCCGGGCAACTACAACATCAGAATTGAAAAAACCGGTTTTGCTCCGGTTACGCGCGAAAATATTCAGCTCGAAGTCGCTCAAACGGCTGGCATTGACTTTACTCTGAGCGTTACGGGCGGAGAAGTTCAGGTTAATGTCGGCAGCGATGAAACGCCGATTCTGCAAACCGAAACCTCAAACCTCGAAACTACTATCGAACGCCGTCTGATTGAAGATTTACCGTCGGGCGAGCGCAACATTTTCTCGTTTGTCAATCTCGTTCCGGGAACGATTGACACCGGCGCGGCGCTGCCTAATAACGCGCTGAGCGGTCCGGTTGGCTCATTCGGCAACCGTAATTTCTTTGATTCAAACTTCTCGGTCAGCGGCGGTCGCGCTTCGACCAATGATATTTTGCTTGACGGCGTAACAAATACCATCGGCGATTTTAACGGCGTGGCAATCTCGCCGGCGCAGGATGCGATTCGCGAGTTTAAAGTTATTTCGGGAGTCTCTCCGGCAGATTACGGTCGAACGGGCGGCGGAATCGTAACGATTTCTACCAAAGCCGGAACGAGCAAATTTCACGGCGCTCTTTACGAGTATTATCAGGACGGCAATTTAAACGCCAACGGTTTTAGAAATAACCGAAACAGCATCGCGCGCATTAACGATTCAGTACTGCATCAATTCGGCGGCGCAATTGGCGGTCCGCTTTACTTTTTTAATTTTGGCGAGAACGACGAAGGGTTTGCGAGAAAAGTCGCAAGAACCTTCTTTTTCGCCAACTACGAACTGCGCCGCCAGAAAAATCCGACCACGAGAATCTTAACCCTTCCGACGGCGCGAATGCGAAACGGCGATTTAGGCGAGCTGTTGACCGGAGCCGTGCGAACGGGAATTACAAACGCCGACAATACTCCGGCTTTGTTCGGGCAAATTTATGACCCTTACACCGCCGTTACATCCGGAACGACCACGCGGCGAAATTATTTTCCGAACAATAATCTAAGCAATTTGCCGATTTGCTCGACCACGGGCGCCCGCACACAGGCTTGCCGCGATCCCGTAGCATTAGCTGTTTTGCAGTTTATTCCGCTGCCGAACCGTCCCGGATTGATTAACAATTATGCTTTCGCAGGAAATACCGAGTTTACCCGCGATTTGGTTTCCGGGCGCATTGACCATACGATTTCGGAGAGGCAAAACTTTTTCGCGCGTTTCAATTACGAAAAGCGTAAAAATGCGCCGCCAAATTTTCTCGATACGATTGCAGCGCCGATTACGGTTCAGCGCGATACGTTTTTTAATTCGACGTTGAATCACGTTTACAGCCTTACTTCCAATTTAATTAACAATTTCCGGTATGGTTACACGCGAGCGCACGCCACGCAGGCTTCGAATAGTCTTGGATTTGACCCTACAACGCTGGGGCTGCCCGGTTATTTGCGGGATAACGCGACCAGATTGATTTTTCCGACATTCAACATCGGCAGCGGCGTTGCGGGCGGTGAAATTGGAACAGGCGTTCTCGGTGGAGCCGGCAACGATCAGCCGCGCGATACGCATATGGCTGCCGATTCTTTAACCTGGGTTAAGGGAGCGCATACTTTCAGATTCGGCGGCGAATATCGTTTGTATCGCTTTTATCCGTTCCAATTCGGAGCACAAGCTTCGCCGACCGGAAGTTTTACATTCAGCCGCGCTGCGACAGCAGGTCCGATTCCTTCTGCCGCCGTTAGCCCCGTAGAAGCCGCAGGTTCGTCTTTTGCCTCGTTTTTGCTGGGGATTCCGAGTGGCATTAACCGCGAAGTTCAAACGCCGATCACCATTTTCCATCATTACGGCGCGGCGTTTGTTCAGGACGATTGGAAAATCTTTCGCAATCTGACGCTCAATCTCGGTTTGCGCTGGGATTTTGAAACCGGAACCGAAAACCCGCAGCAGTTGATTACAAATTTCGATTTCGATGCGGCATCGCCGATTGCCGGAAGCGTCCAAGCTCGGCTTAATACGATTACGCTCGATCCGGCTGTTGCCGCGCTTAATCCCGGAATCGGAAATCTGACAGGTCTGCTCGGCTTCCCGGAAGGCGCTCAGACAAAAACCAATTTCGACCGCTTCGCACCGCGAATCGGTTTTGCATACAGCATCAATGAAAAAACGACTTTGCGCGGCGGTTTCGGCGTGTTCTTTTTGCCGATCTCGCTCGAAGGCGCGGCGGCGCTCGGAACGAGCTTTATCGATCCGGTGACACAATCATCGTTTACGACCGGAACCGGACAAGTCAGCTCTTCAACAGTTTTTCTTACAAACCCGTATCCGACCGGAGTCCGAACCAGCAGCGGCAGCACGCTCGGTTCATTAACCGGATTGGGAACGGGTTTAACTGCGGTCGTCGAACCGAATCGCCCGAATCCATACAATTCACAGTGGAATTTGGTTCTTCAACGCGAGCTTGCCAAAAATCTGGTTTTGGATGTGGCTTATGTCGGTAGCGCGGGACGGAATCTGCCTTCGCGCACCGTCAATCTGAATCAGCTTTCGCCCGATGTGCTGGATTACGCCCGCAGCGAGGTGGCGGCGGGACGCTCCGCTTCGGTTGCGGCTTTTCTAACGCAATGCGTTACCAATCCTTTTTCGGGGATTATTACCGGCGTCGCCACAACTCCGAATTGCAGCGCAACCAGCGCGGGGACTTTAAACTCTCCGCAAATTGCGCGCGCTCAATTGCTCCGGCGCTTTCCGCAGTATCAGGATGTCAGCCATTTTGGTCCACACATCGGTTACAGCAATTACCATGCTCTGCAACTCAATCTGCAAAAACGTTTCAGCAACGGTTTTTCACTGTTGACAAATTACGTTTGGTCGAAATTGCTCGACACGGGCGGTGTCGGCAACGGCGCGCGGGCGAGCGATGCGACAAACGCCGAGGACGTTTTTAATTACGACGAAGAATATTCGTATTCAACACTCGATGTCCCGCATCGCTTTACGCTTAGCTCGACCTACGAACTACCGTTTGGACGCGGCAAACGCTTTGGCGGAAACGTGAGCCGGCTGGTTGATTTCTTTATCGGCGGATTTCAGATTTCAGGAACAGGCGTTTATCAAATCGGAACGCCATTGACAATTACATCTGCAATCGGATTTCCGACCGCTGGATTGGCGGGCGTCAGCAATTTACAGAACTCACTTCGCCCTAACCGCGTTTCAGGAGTTGATCCAACGCTCGGAAAATTTGGAGATCAGATACGGCAAGGCTTGCCCGTGTTTAACTCAGTAGCATTCTCTACGCCGGATGTCACTAATTTCCAATTCGGCAACGCCGCCAGAACTTACGACGATATTCGACGCGACAATTACAAAAACATTGATTTATCAATAATCAAAAACATCACGTTTAGCGAAGGCAGGCAAAAAGTCCAGCTTCGCGCCGAATTTCTGAACGCCTTTAACTGGGTCGTTTTCGGAACTCCGGTCACGTCGTTCGGAAACGCCGCATTCGGCAGCTACGCGAGCCAGGACGTGCAGCTCGGCAACCGACCGCGCATTATCCAGCTTGTCGGACGATTTACTTTCTAAAGGATGAAGGATGAAGGATGAAGGATGAATTGCAAATTCTTCCGTTAACTCATCCTTCATCCTTCATCCTTCATCCTTCCAAAGTGCCTGGCATTTTGATTCTCGCCATTTTTGCCGTTTTCGCAGCGCTGATGTTCACGCGCAAAGTCCCGGCTTTGCTCGCACTGCCTTCAATGGCGATTGCGACAGCCGCGCTGGTCGGTTTGCCGTTTATCAGCATCCTGAACGATGTCGTTGCCGCCGGAAGCACGAAATTGGCAGCCGTTTACGTGGCGGTTTTTGCCGGAGCGATGATGGGGCGCGTGATGCTGCAAACCGGAATCGCCGAAGCAATTATCAAACGCGCGGCTGAATTTGGCGGAGACCGCCCGATGGTCGTTGCATTCGGTTTAATGTTCGTGACGGCGGTTCTGTTTACGACTTTGCAGGGCTTGGGCGCAATTATCACGGTCGGCTCGCTCGTTTTGCCGATTTTGATGAGTCTCGGATTGCCGCGCCGCTTGGCGGCTACTCTTTTTCTGCTCGCATTCGGAACGGGATTTATTTTCAATCCGATTTTATTTACTCTCTACCGTCAATTACTAAAAGTCGAAGCCAATGCGCCATTGCCAGCCGAAGTGCCGGGCTTCGCATTCGCGCTTTTGGGCGTGATGGTTGTGACAGTCGTCGTTTATTCGATTATTGCGGCAAAGCGTTCGGGCGAAGTTTTGTTTTTGACGGCGGAAACCAAAGAAGAATTCATCGAAAAAAATCTCAAGCGCGATGTTCCGCTAATTTCGCTTTTAACGCCGATTATCCCGCTCGTTTTGTTTTTCGGTTTTAATTATTTCGGAATTAAAATTGATTTTATTCCGGCATTTATCATCGGCGCATTGTTCGGCGTTTTGACGACGCAGCCCAGACTTGCAATTAAAAACCTGTCGGCTGCTGTTGTGCGAGGCGTTGAAGACGGAGCACCGGCAGCGATTTTGATGATGGGAATCGGAATGCTTTTAAACGCTCTCTCTCTTCCGGCGGTCAAAGCCGCGCTCGAACCGATGATTCGAGCTTTGCCGCTGCAAACGGCGGTTTCTTACGTTTTGTTTTTCGGGCTTCTCTCGCCGCTCGCGCTGTATCGCGGACCGCTCAATGTTTTCGGCGTCGGCATCGGCATTTTTTCGATTATGTTCGGCGCGGACATTCTGCCCGCGCTCGCGCTTCTGGCGGCGATTATGTCAATCGTGCAGGTGCAGAACGTCTGCGACCCGACAAACACGCACAACGTTTGGATCGCGAATTTTACCGGAGTTCGAGTTGAAGAGCTGACCAAACAAACTCTCGCGCCGATGATGATTGTCTGCATCGGCGGTTTGATTTTGGCGGCGTTTTGGTTTTTCCGATAAGTCCGGCGAGTCTGGTGAGTCGTGAGTCTGGCGAGTCAAGTAGAATTTATTTTCTTTTGATTCCTTCGACTCGCCAGACTCGCCAGACCTGCCAGACTAAAAATTATGCGTTTGATTTTCCTTTTTCTGCTTCTTTCCGTTTCATTTGTCCCGGCTTTTGCTCAAAACAATTTGCAGGTGACGGCGGCAAACGGTCAGATGCATCCAATTGCGGGCAAAGATCGGCAACGCAACAACGAAGAAATCGTCGTTTATACCGCCGTGCTTTACGAGAAAAAACCGACGAATCAATCCGGCATTGATGTTTTGATAGTTGACAACAAAATCGTTGCGATTCAAGACCGCGCCGGAACGGTTTACCTGCAAAACAAACCCGATCCGGGCGCAATTAAAACCGATAAAAAAGGCATTGTTTTAAGCGCGCATGGCGCGGCGCGTAAATGGGTGGTTGCAAATCTAAAAATCGGCGACAACGTGACAATCGGCGATGCGCCGAAACCGATTTTAAATGCGGCTGGCGAAGTCGCTCCGGCGGCTTCGATTCCTTGTTT
>DASVTY010000079.1:0-2829 GCA_036387315.1 Pyrinomonadaceae bacterium | reverse complement strand
TCAGGTAACGCATAATCCCGATTTTTGCTTTTTTATTCCGACGTGAGAAGCGCCAAAAGAAGCGCTGGAGAGCTGATTTCAATTATAGCTTCACACCTCGTTTGATGTGCAAGTGTTTTTTGCAGTTTGCCCGAATGTTCCCGTCAAATTGAACAGTCTTAAACTTTTACCTTAACAAACGAAAAAGCCGCGTTTCGGCGGCTTCATAAAACTATCAACTGTCAACTATTAACTATCAACTGTATGTTATTGCAAAACAGTTGATAGTTAATAGTTGACAGTTGATAGTTTTTCCATCATTCAAGACTTTGATTTCCTGCGTTATTTTATTTTTCTGCCGGTCATAATCAACTCGCGCCCGACAAAGTACAAAAACGCCGCGAGAGCCAGAAACGGCAGCAAACCGAGAACATCGGAATAATCTCCGGCGAAAAATGGATTGCTCGCTTTTGCCCAGGTATTAAAGTTTTTCTGAACGGCTTCGAGCGCGGGAATAAAGGCGAAAAGCGCGAACAAAATGCCCGCAACCGCGCCGCCCGCGATATAGCCGGAAGCCAGCAAAACGCCGTTTGATTTGTCGGTTTCGGCGATGATTTGATCTTCGGTCATATTTTGCGCCGCAAACTTCCGCTTCAGATACAAATCAACCAGCCAGCGGACGACTCCGCCAAAGAAAATCGGCGCGCTCGTCGCCAGAGGCAGGTATATTCCTACTGCAAACGCCAGCGCGGGAATCGCCGATAATTCAAGAGCAACTGCAATAAACGCACCGATTAAGACCAAGCCCCATGGCAGATTTTGTCCCAAAACGCCTTCGATGATATAGCTCATCAAAGTCGCCTTCGGCGCGTCGTAGCGTTCGAGGTCGTTGCCTTCGTCGTCTTTTTTGATAATGCCGTTAATCGTCGGGTCAACGAAATAAGCGGGCTGCCCCTGCATATTGACGAGGTATTTGCCTTTTTGCCCCAAACTGGCATCGGTGTTGTGCCAGACGCGATAAGTAGCCGTGTCGGAAGCAAATTTTCCCCCGGCGCGTTCGCCGCGATATTCGCCGCCGTCTTTCGAGAGCATATTTTCGGTGACTCGAAAATCGGCAGATTTGAAAGCCGTTGCAACGTCAACCGGCTGATAATAAGTTTTCGCGTCGTTTAGCCAGAGCAGCAACGGACCTAAAATCAAAGCCGAAGCCAGCGCGCCGATTAAAATCGCATATTGCTGAGAGCGCGGCGTTGCGCCGACGAGAAATCCGGTTTTCAAATCCTGCGAAGTCGTTCCGCCGTTTGAAGCGGCGATGCAGACGATTCCGCCGATTGAAAGTGCCGTAACAAAATACGGATCGCGCGTCGTCCAGCCCAAAGCCAGGAAAATCAAACAGGTAAACAACAAAGTCGCAACCGTCATTCCCGAAATCGGATTCGATGAAGAACCGACTTGTCCGGTCAGACGCGAAGAAACCGTGACGAACAAAAAGCCGAAAACGATGACCATCAGCGCGCCGAGAAACGAGACGACCGGATTATTAAAAACGCTCAAACCGAGCTGCGGAAACAGCATAATCGCCGCCATCAGCGCGAGGATTCCGGCGATAACCCATTTCATCGAAATATCCTGATCCGTTCTCTCAAGTCCGGCAACTTCGCTTGAACTGCCGCGAAAATCCGCGAGTCCGGCTTGCAAGCCAGACCAAATGGTTGGAAGACTGCGAAACAAGCTGATAATTCCGGCGGTCGCCACCGCGCCCGCGCCGATGTACAAAATATATGCGCCGCGAACATCGCCCGGTTCCATTTCGGAAATCAGCTTGGTCGTCTCCGGCGCGAGCGGCGAGATCAAAGCGTCACCGAAATATTTAATCAGCGGAATCAAAACCAGGTAAGACAAAACGCCGCCCGCTGCCATAATTCCCGCGATGTACGGTCCGATGATGTAGCCGACGCCGAGCAAAGCCGGATTGTTTTCGACCGCGACAGAACCGCCTCTGTAGAAATTACCGAAATCCTTATGCGGCTCGCCTTTAATCAGGCTGAAAACATCAACAAAGGATTTATAGATAAAACCGATGATGAAACCGAGACCAATAATTTTGCCGCCCTGCAACGCCATATCGTCGCTCATCACGGCGTTTTTATCTTCGGCGTGCGCGCGGTGAACTTCGCGCGATTCGGCGGACGCGCCCGCTTTTAAAACTTCGGCGCAGGCTGTTCCTTCCGGGTATTTGAGAATTCCGTGCTGGTCGCGGATGAGAGCGCGGCGTAGCGGAATCATCATCAAAATCCCCAAAAGTCCGCCCAAAACCGCGACGAGCATCACGCGCCAGAAATCCAGATCGAAACCTAAGATTAAAATCGCGGGCATTGTCACACCGACGCCGAAAGCGATTGATTCGCCCGCGCTACCGGCGGTTTGCACAACGTTGTTTTCGAGAATCGTCGCGTCGCGCGTGATTTTGGCTGTTGACAGCAGGCGGAAAAGAGTAATCGAAATCACCGCGACCGGAATCGAAGCCGAAACGGTCAGCCCGGTTTTCAAAACGAGATACAGCGACGAAGCGCCGAAAATAATTCCGAGCAGCGTCCCGACAATAATCGGCAGCGGAGTAAATTCGGCGACGTTTGAAACGCTCGCCGGAATATACGGGCGAAAATTCGCCAAAAACGGATTCGCAGGTTTTCCCGACGCTGCGTCAACGTCCGGCGTTACATCATCAATACGGCTTGACATTAAACAAGAACCTCCAAATTTTCCTTTAAATACGGGAAGAGTTTAATACGACTTGTGACACTCGCGTTAATTTAACTTTTTAGAAACAAAACAGGCAAGCAAAAGTTG
>DASVTY010000078.1:0-32389 GCA_036387315.1 Pyrinomonadaceae bacterium | reverse complement strand
CAACAAAAGCAACTCTCGAAGCCAGACAAAAGCAATTGCCGCTCGATATTGCGTCTCTAGAAAAGAAGATTAATAACTTACAAACTATTAAGAAGAAAACAACCGAATTAGAGACAAAAATTGTAGAGCTGAAAGAAAAACTTGATGAGTTTAAAGAAGAAAAAGAAGTCGGGCTGCCAAAGAAAATCGAAAAAAATGCTGCGGAGATTTCCAGACTTGAAATAAGACTCTCTCAGTTATACTCGCATATTAAACCAATCGCCTCGGTGGGAATAGTAGTTAAATCCTTCCTCGGAATCGGTGATGAACTAGATAGGGTCGCCATGGGCGATGGCACTAAGAATGGGTTGCTAGGAAGAAGCTACACATTCGAAGAAATTGAGAAACTGTCAAAAGGTGAAAAGGATATAAAAAAGACTTTAATTGCGGATGCAGAGCGAAAACTGGGCAGAACGCTTTCGGTAGAAGAAAAAAATCAGCTTTTAAACCCTTATGATTTGGACAGGTTGAAAGTATTCGTAAAAATCGGAAACTATCTCAGGTCTAATCCGAGACCATTGTCTCAACTTGAACCTTGGCTTTTCCTATCGGATGTTGAACTATTGAAGCTAATTCATCCGCTCGATGATGTTTTCTTAACTGAAAAGAATAAGCTGTCTAAAGAAAGAGGAATCAACCTAATCAAGCTACGGTCTTTAAACAAGCAGTTTGATAAATTCTATGAAGATGTTACCAAGTCGGATTCGACTCTTGGAATCAATCCAATCACCAAACATCTTCAAATTGAAAATATGATGGACGCATTTGGTTGCAGCACTACTTCGGGTGAATGTAATGATACCAGGGCGCTTGTTTTAAAGGTAATTGACGTTGGCGGCAACAATCGGGTGAAAAAAAATCTGCTGACAATGGCAGTTACAGGGGCTGATATTTCGCACAGCGGTGGAGCTATTGTGGAATACAAATTATACGATATGAATGGGAATGTATTAAATTCCAGCATTTGTACAGCTTATGAGCCATATCGCAAAGCGAAAAACATCAATCAAGGGGAAAATGGCGGACTAAGTATCGCAAAGTGTGAACTTATTTCAGAAACGAGACCAACTATTCCTGAAGCTCAAACAAGAAGACCTTGAAGCTGGTGTATGCTATCGTCGAGCAGTGGATTAATCCGGGCGGTCAATACTTGGGTTTTTAATCCCAAGCAGTATGAAATGCAAATACAATATAAATGAAAATATAATAGCTGAAGATGTTAACAAAATCGCAGTCAACATCTTCAGCTATTATATTGAAATAACTCGTTTTACTGCAATAATTTTACTGAAGATGTTGATTATCCATATCAGTAACATCTTCAGTGTTCGGCAGTACCAATACCATCTAGCGTCTCCGCCAAAATTGCCGCCAGTTTTAAAAGATTTTACGCCTAACTTGTCTTTAGCAGTGCGTAAATTCTGTAAAGACAATCCGACCGAAGCCGCATCGCTTTGAATTTCCTCAACGAGGGCATATCAAATTTTAGGGAAACGCCTCAATGAAACGAACGGAGATTATTTATTTTTAACTGAACGTACAGGCAAGCCGATTACAAGCCTTAAGATTGCTCACAAAGGTGCAATTAGCCGCAGCGGACTTGAATGGTTTGGGATTTACGATTTACGCCACACATTCGCTACGCGCATTGCAGAGTCGGGAGGCGACCTCGTTTCTCTCAAGGCTTTATTAGGACATACAAATATCCAAATGGTTACACGCTACGCCCACCCAACGGAAAACATCACCTTGTCGCAATGAAGAAAATGGAAGCCGTTAGGTTAGCAATGCAGGCATAAAAACTAAAAGTGCAGGTAGTTACTACATCTTTCGCTACACTGCACTTTTTGCTTTAATTGCTATTGCCTATAAATTGTTGAAGAAAATACAGATTAAACTAGAGGTGCGACCAGAAGCCGTTGTTTTGCTGACAACGGCTTCCGGTGAAATTAAAATCTAAATCGTTTTAATAAGCATTCGCCGGATATGCGCCGTAGTTTTCTCCGGCGATTTCCAACACTTCAAACCAAGTCGCCGAAATGCGGGCGTCTTTTTCATTGTGCAATCGGCGAATAATTCGCTTATCTGATTCATCAACCGAAAGATTTTCGAGATTGTTCAGAAAAGCCGAATAATCACGCCACGCTTTCATATGTTGACGCCAGGCGATTTGTAAATCGCGCGGCAATTCGGAATCATCCATACTGCCGGATTTATTAACGTATCTTGAAACGGCTTCCCGGTATTCTTCGAGCGAAGGACGCGAAAAGGGCGGCGTATATTGCCATTCCGATTGCGACAATCTGCCGATTCGCTCCTCACCGTTTCTGATGTCACGCTCCAAAAAACGCAAAACCTGTTTGTTTGTCGGCTTGCTGTAAATCCATCGAATTCCGGTTTGCGGCGCAGTTTTGTTAAGGGCAAACTGCATCAGCAAACTGGAAAAACCAAATGTCGTAAAAAATGCGAGTGCGGCTGTCAGAATTTTCGTAGTCATAGCGAATCAATTATCGCTCAAACCAGCCGGAAAGAAAAAGTTTTTTTTCGTCATTGCCGATTTCTTTGCATTTAAATTTTTGAGCGCAAGACTTATGTCTCGCGCTCATTTCCATTTAGATTTTAAGAACGCCGTTTTCGACAATCACTTTGCCGTCAACTTTGACCGTCGCTCCGGCTAGATGACCGCCGACCGCGCCGGTAGCATTGTTTGTCCCGCCAGCCCATTGATTATTGCCCGTGCCGACGCTGACCATTCCGGCGGAAACCCAGTTGCCGATTTTGCTGTTTGGCGCGAGCTTGTAATTGGGATTGATGCCGAGATCAACGTAACTCAACATATCTTTAGCTCCTTCGCGCGCGTCGAAATCAGCTTTCATCGCCGCAAAACCGTCGCCTTCGCCGGTCATCGAGACAAGTTTTCCCTTTTCAAAAGTCAGCGTCAGATTGTTAACTTCCTTGCCGTTGAAAAATTGTTTTTCGATGACGAACTTCCCGTCGCCGGTATTTGCCGAGGGAATAATCGCGGCTTCGCCCGCCGGAAGAAAAACGTCGAGACTGCCTTTTGCAATATCGTCAGCCGAAATAATTCCGTCGCTGATATATGCCGGACGACTTTCGACGTTTAATTTCAAGTTTGTGCCGTTCGGATGCGTGATTTCCATCTCTTTTCCGGTCAGAGCGGCGCGCGCATTTTCGCCTATTGCTTGTAGATTTGTGTAATCAATGTTGACGGCTTCCCAAAAGAGTTTGGAGAAATTATCAATCGGCATTTCAAAACGCTTCGCCCGCCATTCGGTCGGATAAAGATCGTTGCCGACACTGACGTTGCGGACTTTGTTTTTGATAAATTCTGCGCCAACCGGAGCGCCCGCCTTCGCGCGAGCCGCGATTCGCGCAGGCGGAACATCGGCGAACAAGCCTTCGGTTTCTCCGCTGTCAACATTTATCAGGACGTTGGCAACCTTAGCCATTGCCATGCCGAGCTTCGGCTCCTGCGTGTCGTATTTTTCCGGCACGTCCGTGTAAGACCTTTTTGCAACTCGCTCGCTGTTGATCTCCAGCATCGGATGCCCGCCGACTTTGCGAATTTCGACGACGATGTTTTCCAGCAATTCCATATCGCGAACAGCGCCGCTGACCAATACAACTTCGCCTTCCTTAACTCCGGCGCTTTGCGTGACGATCCTGTTGGCGAGCTGTTGCAAATCGGTCGGCGGTGCTTTCTTTGCCGTTTCCGTCGGAGCGGCAACAGGAGTCGCGCTGATTGTCGTATTGGCTGGTATCGTTGTTGTGTTTCCGGTCGAAGTGTTTGTCGGGGCGTTTTGGCAAGCTGTCGAGCCAATGGCAAACACTAGAAAAACTGCGATTTTCCAATTCATCTTTCTGTCTCCTTACCTGAATTTTAGAAATAAAAAATCAGAGGACTTTCTGAGGAAATGTTTGAAGAAAAACTATTTTCGGCTTTTTACGCAGCAAGTTATACAATAAATCCAATTCGGTTACAAGAATTTTTATTCGTAATTTTAAATTTCAATGAATTTTGTTTTTAATCTCGCACGGCGCGAAATCCGCTCATCGTGGCGGCGTTTGCTGTTTTTCTTCATCTGCATCGGCGTCGGAGTCGGTTCGATTGTCGCGTTGCGCTCCGTCATCTCAAATTTAAACGCGGCGGTCGCGGGCGAAGCCAGATTTTTATTAAACGGAGATGTCGAAATCAGCTCGACGGCGGCTTTTTCCGAAGCCGAGCTGCGCGCGATTGAACAAGTCGTCGCCTCAAACGCGGGCGTCGTCGAAGCGCGCGATGAGCAGATTCAAACGACAACAATGTCGCGCCCGGCTGACGACACCAAACCCGGCTCCGAGATGCTCGAATTAAAAGGTATCGAACCGAACTTCCCGCTCGCCGGAGATTTTCGGATTGATGATGGACAGCCGTTTGATTATCGGCTCGTCGCAAACAAAGGGGCGGTCGTCGCGCCGCTGCTTCTCGAAAAATTAAAATTAAAAGTCGGCGATAAAATCCGCATCGGCTCCGAAGATTTTGAGATTCGCGCTACGTTTGTCGAAGAACCGGGCGGAACGACCGGATTTCGTCTCGGACCGCGCGCTTTCATCGAGCGCAAAGCGTTTGACGAAGCCGGTTTGACACAATTCGGCAGCCGCAACCGGCGGCGGATTTTGTTTCGGCTGGCAAATCAAAACCCGGACGATTTCGTCGCGCAGCTTCGCGCGGCGCTCACGGAAGCGACATCGCTCGCCACCGTACGCTCTTACAAAGAAGCGCAGGAAAATACGCGGCGCGCGTTTGACCGGGTGGAGAATTATTCGTCTTTGACCGGGCTGGTCGTGCTGGTTTTGGGCGGCATCGGCGTCTGGAACGTCGTTCGCGTTTTTGTCGAGCAAAAGCGCGAATCAATCGCGGTTTTAAAATGTCTAGGCGCTTCGGGTGCGCGAATCGTTTTCGCTTATTTGCTGCAAATCTTGTCGCTCGGATTGCTCGGCAGCTTGTTTGGCGCTGGGTTGGCGCAAATCGCTTTGTGGCTGATTCGCCAATATTACGTCGAAAGTCTGCCCGCACAAATGAGCTACAATTTGCAGCCCAGCGCGATTTTACAAGGCATTTTGCTCGGTCTGGCAGTTTCCGCTCTATTTTCTCTTTTGCCGCTTTTAAAGATTCGCCGAATCAAACCTCGCTTGCTGCTGCGTGATCAAATGAACGAAGAAATCAAACACTTTGATTTGCAGACCTGGTTAATCGGCGTCTTTTCGCTCGGCGGATTGCTGATGCTGGCAATCTGGCAGGCAGGTTCGTGGAAAGTCGGGCTTTATTTTTTAGGCGGTCTGGCGGCGACTTCGCTCATTTTATACGCGGCGGCGTTTTTGCTGACAAAACTGCTCGGCGGTTTGCGCTACACGCCTTCTTTCGCGCTGCGGCAAGCCGTTAATAGTTTGTCACGCCCCGGAAATCAAACTCGCGTCGTACTGCTCGCAGTCGGTTTGGGCGCGTTTGTCGTGCTGTCTGTTCAATCTTTGCAGTCGAACCTGGTGCGCGAGTTTGATGTTATTCGCGGAAATTTTCCGACGCTTTTTCTGCTCGATATTCAACCGAGACAAGCCGACGCGCTCAAAAACGTAATTGCCGAAACGACCGGCGAATATGTCGAATTAATTCCGACCGTTCGCTCGCGCATTTCGGCGATTAACGGAAATTCCGTGACTGAAGGCGGGCGCGAAGTTCAGCAGCAAAGAGGGCAAATCGGGCGCGAATACGTTTTGACTTATCGCTCGACGCTCGTTGGCGAAGAAGAAATTACGGCGGGCGAATTCTGGCAGCCGACGCCTTCGCAAGCGGCGGAAGTTTCGATGGAAGAAGGCTTGGCGCGGCAACTTAAAATCGAAGTCGGCAGCACCGTGACGTTTGATATTTTGGGGCAAAAGCTCGATGCGAAAATAACGAGTCTTCGCAAATTGGACGTAAAAAATCCGCGCTCGACTTTTCTGATTGTGTTCCGACCGGGGTCGCTAGACAAAGCACCGCAAACTTTGATCGGTCCGATTACGGCGGAAATCGAACCAAACACGCGCGCCGTGTTACAGCGCCAAATTGTTGACCAATTTCCGAATGTTTCCGTGATTGACACGGCTGATGCAGTCGCCGCCATCAAACGTCTGATTAACAACATCACGCTCGGCATTTCGTTTGTCGGCGGATTCGTCTTTTTCTGCGGCGTGCTGATTTTGATCGGCTCGATTGCTCTCACGAAATTTCAGCGGATTTACGAGAACGCGATTTTAAAGACTCTGGGCGCAAAACGAAAAACGCTGCTCGCGATTCTGCTCGCCGAATATGCCGTTTTGGGCGCGGCAGCCGGAATTATCGGTGCGTTGACGGCAATCGGACTTTCTTATGCAGTGGCGAAATACGTTTTTGAAATCAATTGGCAGTTTGAACCGAATCTGACTTTAACCGGAATTTTATTGACCGCTTTGCTCGTCGTAATCGTCGGCGCGCTGTCGAGCTTTGACGTTTTGCTCAAAAAACCTTTGTCAACTTTGCGCTCGGGATGATTTCACCGGCGAGACGAAGAGACGCCGAGGGAAAAATAAGGTAAAAGCAAATTGCAATCTTTATCTCTTTTTCTTAAACTCGGCGTCTCTGCGTCTCGGCGGTTTAAATTTACCTGCAAGTTTTTCGAGCCACTTTTCAGCTTCTTCAAAACGCGCGAATCGGCGTTCGTCGCGGCGAAAGGCGGCTGAGTGAATTCTCCGCTTGCCGTTGATGACGCGCATCGGGTGAACGACGTGCAAAAGCTCGTGATAAAGCACAAATTCGACGACAAATCGCGGAACTCTCGCTTCGTCCAGCGTCCGGCTGATGATAATTGTGTCGTGAACGGCGTCCTGATGACCGAAAACGCGGCGCGTTTTTGTTTGCGACCAGCTTAAAACAGGCTGTTCGAGCCGGTTTTGAAAATAAGTTTGATTAACTAGCCGGAAAATCTCTTCCAAATCGTAAACCTGACCGCGAGGCGAGCTTATTATTTTTCGCCCGCGCTCTTTGCGCGAATTGTTCGCCTGTTCGCCGATTTCCGGCTGCGCGGCATAATTGCGGTAAATTTCCAGATGAATCGGCGGCACGCGGCGGCGCAGCAGTTTTGAAACGAGAATGAAAGCGAGCGCCTCGTGAATCGTCGGCGGAGCTTGTTTCGACAAATCCGAAAGACGCACGAAAACTTTATCCTCGCGGATACGAATTGTGTGACGCAGACCGACGTAAGGATAAAATTCAATTAAAACTTCGGGCGCGGTGCGTTTTTGTCGGTCGAGCTTTTCAAACGCAGATTGATAGAAATTTTTGATTAAGTTCAAATTGTCCGGCATTTATCAAAAAATTATAGCTTCAACAGCACTATCTCAAAAATAAACAGTGCAAACTATCAACTTTGCACTGTAAACTATCAACTGTTTTGCAGAAAACTTATGTCTAAGTGCGAGACAGTTTATAGTTTACAGTTTACAGTTTATAGTTTGCAGCGTGTCGCACATTTGAAATACCTTGTAAAAACAAACTTTCCGCTCTCGGCGAATATAAAAATCTTGACACTTTGTGCATTGCAATGATAAACATTCTTTAAGGCGTGTCGTCTTTGGCGCGCAACAGTAATTCTCAAAGCTCACCGAAAACCGGACGCGCAAGTTATGGTTGTACGTCATTCAAACCAGATAAATCCAGCAGCTCATTTTCCCGATTTACGCGGGCGAGCAGTGCTGTCGGCGATTATCGAAGAATATTTGATGACGGGCGAGCCGGTCGGTTCAAAAATCATTTCCGAAAAGTTTTCCAATGCCGCCGGATTGAGTTCGGCGACAATCCGCAACGTAATGAGCGATCTCGAAGAATCCGGTTATTTGACGCATCCGCACACTTCGGCGGGGCGCGTGCCGACCGACAAAGGTTATCGTTTTTACGTTGACAATCTGCTCGGCGTGCTGCAAATCTCGCAGGCGGATTTGGATTTAATCAATCGCTCGCTGGGCGTTTCCGCAAACGAAGAAGTGCAGCCGGAAAAACTGTTGGAAAAAACTTCTCAGCTTTTGTCGGCTCTTTCAAACAACGTCGGGATCGTCGTCACGCCTTCGCTGGCAAACGACCGTTTACAGCATATTAAATTTGTCGCGCTCGCCGATAAAAAAATTCTCGTCGTGCTCGTGAGCGCGCCGAACATCGTTCATCACAAAATCATCCGGCTCGAATCCCCTTTCTCGCAGGATGAGCTTGACCGCACAGCGAATTATTTAAACGCCGAGTTTGCCGGTAAAAATCTGACTGCTATTCGACAGGAAATTCTCACACGAATGCACGAAGAAAAGGCTTTGTTCGATAAAATGCTGCAAACGGCGATGATTCTCTGTTCGGAAAGTCTCGTCGGCGACGACACGGCGGGCGCGGTTTACGTTGACGGCGCTTCAAACATTGTAGCCAAATCGGATTTTTCCGGTAACTTTGAGCGATTGCGCGACTTGCTCCGCACAATCGAGGAAAAAACAAGGCTCGTCACAATTCTCAACGAATGCCTGACGCGCGAAACCGTAAACACTTCGGGCGGCGTCCAGGTTTTTATCGGCGGCGAAACGCTGTCGCCGGCTTTGCAGCAATGCGCTTTGATCGCCGCGCCGTATCGCCTGGGCGCGGGCGAAAATGCTATGGGGACGCTCAGCGTTCTCGGTCCCACCAGAATTGAGTATTCGCGGTTGATTGCTATTGTCGGCTACATTGCCCGGCTGCTCGAACAAACGCACGAAAAAGAAAATTCTCCTTTCGTCAATTAACTCAAACCTCTCTCACGCAAACGTCAAACTCAGATTTTTTCAACACCAAACTACAGACCTACGGACAAATTTGTGGATTCTCAAACAGACACTACGGAAATCATTTTGGACGAAATAGACTCGCTCCCGACGCTCGAAGACTTGATGCACGAGCTTGAAGCCGTCGGCGAATCGGCGTTTGACGACGGAAAAACGCCGGGCGGAATCCGCGTCGTCGCCGAAAAATCAACCGAGCCGCTTCTCGAAATCGAGCCGCATCACGCGGCGGAAACCGATGATGCGACGACTGCTGCGCTGCTCCGGCTCAGACGCGAAAACGATGAATTGACGGCGGCTCTGCGCCGCGTTCAATCTGATTTTGAAAATTATCGCCGCCGAGTCGAACGCGAGCGCGGCGATAATTACGCTTTCGCTTTAATGGCAATTGTCAATAATTTGCTCCCAGTGCTGGACAATTTCCGAATCGCGCTCACCAATGCCGAAAATCGTTCTTCAAATCAAGATTTGCAGCAATTTTTCAGCGGCTTCGAGTTGATTTCGCAGCAGCTCGAAAAAGTTTTGCAAACTTTGGGCGTGCAGCCCGTCGCCGCGCTCGGCGAAGCATTCAATCCGCAGTTTCACGAAGCGGTTTCGACCGAATTTGTCGCCGATTCGCCGCCAAATACGGTTGTCGAAGAAATCGTTCGCGGTTATCGTCTGGGCAGCAAGCTCGTCCGCCCGGCAATGGTTAAAGTCTCTGTTAACGCGGAATAAGAACGCCGCAATGCTGAATTTATGTTCAGCCCTCAAATTTCAAAAGTCATAATTCATAATTAAAAAAATGGGAAAAGTAATCGGAATTGATTTAGGAACGACAAACTGCTGTATGGCGGTTCTCGAAGGCGGGGCGGTGCAGATTATACCGAACAAAGAAGGCGGGCGCACGACTCCTTCAGTCGTCGGATTTACCGAAAAAGGCGAGCGGCTCGTCGGGCAAATCGCCAAGCGCCAAGCCGTGACGAACGCCTCGAACACGGTTCACGCCGTCAAACGCTTGATCGGGCGCAAATTCGACGCGCCGGAAGTCGAAAAAATGCGCGGCACAGCGCCGTTTGAAATCATCGAAGCCGCCAACGCCGACGCGCACATCAACATTTTAAATCGCATCTACAGCCCGCCGGAAATCTCTGCAATCATCTTGCAGCGGCTGAAATCTGCGGCGGAAGATTTTTTGAATGAACCTGTTACCGAAGCCATCATCACCGTTCCGGCTTATTTCGACGACTCGCAGCGGCAGGCGACGCGCGACGCCGGAAAAATCGCGGGCTTAAAAGTCGAGCGAATTATCAACGAACCTACAGCCGCAGCGCTCGCTTACGGTTACGGCAGAACCGAATGTGAGCGAGTCGCGGTTTACGATCTCGGCGGCGGCACATTCGACGTTTCTATCCTGGAAATGAACGACGGCGTTTTTGAAGTTTTATCAACTTCGGGCAATACTTTCCTCGGCGGCGAAGATTTCGACGAAAAAATCATCAACTGGCTGCTCGAATTGTTTTTAAAAGAGACCGGAATTGATTTGCGCTCCGACCGTCTGGCTTTGCAGCGCCTCAAAGAAGCCTCCGAGCGCGCCAAATGCGAGCTGTCGTCGGTTTCTGAAACCAACATTAATTTGCCGTTTATCGCGGCGGATGCGACCGGACCGAAACACATCAACACGACTTTTACCCGCGAGCAATTCGAAGCCTTGATCGGAGATTTGGTCGAGCAAACGGTCGAACCTTGCCAGAAAGCTCTCTGGGACGCGAAATTGCAGCCTTCGGACATTGACAAAGTAATTCTCGTCGGCGGACAAACCCGCTCGCCGATTATTGGGCGCACCGTGGAAGAAATCTTCGGGCGCGAGCCTTCAAGCGAAATCAACCCGGACGAAGTCGTCGCAATGGGCGCTTCGATTCAAGGCGGCGTGCTGACGGGCGACGTAAAAGACATCGTGCTGCTCGACGTGTTACCGCTTTCTCTCGGCGTTGAGACTCGCGGCGGTCTTTTTGTGAAATTAATCGAGAAAAACTCGACGATTCCGCTTCGCAATACAATGACGTTTACGACCGTCATAGACAATCAATCAACCGTCGGAATTCACGTTTTGCAGGGCGAGCGCGAAGTCGCCCTGGGCAACCGTTCGCTCGGACAATTCGATTTAATCGGACTGCCGCCCGCACCGCGCGGCGTGCCGCAGGTCGAAGTTTCTTTTGAAGTTGACGCCAACGGCATTGTCTCGGTCTCGGCGAAAGACAAAATGACCGGGCGCGAGCAGGCGATGCAGATTACGCCTTCGTCGGGTCTTGCGCCGGATGAAGTCGAGCGTTTGATTTTGGAAGCTGAGGTCGCTCTCGAAAACGACAAACGCGAAAAAGAAGCGATTATGCATCGCAATTATTTGGATTCTCTTTTGCGAAACACGCAAAAAGCGTTTGCCGAATACGGGAAAAATTTATCAGAAGACAAGCAAAGCTCGATTAAAACCGCAGTTGCCAGCGCCGCCGAAGCTCTCGAATCGAACGATGCGGCTTATCTCAAGCTCGTCGCCAAAGAACTCGAACGCTCGGCTGAAGTCTTAACCGAAGCGATGATGGCGCAGTTTGCTTAAAGAATTGAGAATTAAGAATTGAGAATGTAGAATTAAAAGTTGATATTGTTGGCAAATTTTATTCTACATTCTGCATTCTAACTTCTACATTCTTATTTATGGCAAAACGCGATTATTACGAAATTTTAGGCGTCCAAAAAAACGCCGGCGAGCAGGAAATCAAAAGCGCATACCGCAAGCTCGCTTTGCAATATCACCCGGATAAAAATCCCGGCGACGCTGTCGCCGAAGAAAAATTCAAAGAAGCCGCCGAAGCGTATTCCGTCCTCTCGGACGCCGACGCGCGCACTCGTTACGACCGTTTCGGTCACGCCGGAGTCGGCAGCGGAGCGGGCGCAGGAGCTTGGGGCGCGGGCGGAGCGTCAATCAACATCGAAGACTTGTTCAGCGATTTGTTCGGGTTCGGCGATGTTTTCGCCGGACGCGGCTCGCGCGGCAGCGGCGGTCGGACGGCGGCGCAGCGCGGTTCGGATTTGCGCTACGATTTGGAAATCACGCTTGAAGAAGCAGCGACCGGCGTTGCGCGCAAATTGACAATTCCGCGTCTCGAAACCTGCGAAGTCTGCACCGGAACGGGCGCGGAAACCGGAACGCAGCCCGAAACCTGCACGACTTGTCAGGGCAGCGGTCAAGTCGTGCATCGTCAAGGCTTCTTTTCGGTTGCGCGAACCTGCGGGAATTGTCGCGGGCGCGGGCAAATCATTAAAAATCCGTGCAAAAACTGTCGCGGCGCGGGACGAATCGAAAAAGAAAAAGCGCTTGAAGTTAAAATTCCGGCGGGAGTCGAAACCGGCTCGCGCCTGCGCGTGCAGAGCGAAGGCGAAGCGGGAGCAAACGGCGGCACGGCGGGCGATCTTTACGTCGTGATTCACGTCGCCGAACACGAGCGTTTTGAGCGGCAGGGAGAAAATCTTTATTTGAGCGAGCCGATTTCGTTTGCACAAGCCGCGCTCGGTGCCGAAATCTCTGTTAAAACTCTTGACGGCGAAGATAAAGTTAAAGTTCCCGCCGGGACTCAAACCGGAACTGTTTTCCGCCTTAGAAATCAGGGAATGCCGGTTTTAGGCGGTCGCGGTCGCGGCGATATGTTTGTCGCCGTCACTGTCGTGACGCCGAAAACTTTGACCAAAGAACAGAAAAAACTGCTCGAACAACTCTCACTCGTTGAAGACCGTGATTTCGAGCGCGATCCGTCGTTTATCGAAAAGGTTCGCAGCATTTTCGGCTAAATTTTGAGCGCAGAATAAAATAAAAAAGCAGCGAGTATTAATCCCGCTGCTTTTTTATTTTGAATCTATTTTCATTTTAGAGCGAATCAACATAGTGTGTCCTTGTCAGTACCGTGAACGATAGTGAGCGGGTTAATTAACAAACCCGCTCACTATCGTTCGCGGTACTGATTGATGCCTGACTTAACCGGATACTGATTCCATAAACGCTCTAGTAGCCGGACAAAATAATTTTAAAGAATTGTTAAGCTGGGAGCCCGGATGTGAGCATTCGCGCTCCCAATTAGTTAATAATTCTGTCTCGTTACTTTTCTCCTTAAATCAATCTAAAAACGGCAAGCCGGGGCAAATCTCAATTGATTCAAAGTTTTATTGCAAAGCTCTCACCTCAAACTGCGAATTGCCTGAGGTGCTGCCGCTTTTGTTTTGCCCGTCTTTTCTGATATTTTCAGACTTTGACACTACAACAAAATTTATATCAATCGGAGAAATTTTATGGACAAAGATATTTTTAAAGAGCGCGAACACGCATTTGAAGAAGATTATTTCCGCAAAAAAAATCAGGAGCTTATTTCCAAAATGAAAGAGCGTCTATCGAGCGAAGGCGCGATGCAGGAAACGAGCTACGATTGCCCGAAATGCGAAGGCAAGCTGCACACCGGCAATTTTGAAAATATTCAAATTGACATTTGCGACACCTGCGGCGGAGTTTGGCTTGACGCCGGAGAATTGCAGCAAATTACCGGCAAACAGGAAAACAGTTGGGTGGGACGCCTTTTCGGTTAAAGCTCAAATGTGAAGCGAATATTTTTATCTTTTTTTTGTTTATGAAGAGAAGAATATTTTCACCTTTGCTGTTCGCCGCCCTACTGTTTTTGACGCCAATTGCGCCGCAGGGTCAGCAAGCGGTTCCGGCGCAAATAGAAGTCAAAACCAATGCTGCTTCGCTTCGCAACGCCGAGTTGAACAGCAAATTAATGCGGCGGAAAATGTCTTATCAGGTCATCATTCCGCCGAATTATGAATCAGAAAAAACAATTCGTTTTCCGGTTTTGTATCTGCTTCACGGTCTCGGCGGTCATTACGACAATTGGGCGAGCAAAACGAATCTGACAAAACACGCCGCCGAGCACCGCATAATTCTGGCAATGCCCGAAGGCGGAGACGGGTGGTATAGCGACAGCGCGATACAGCCGAACGATAAATACGAGTCATACATCATTCAAGAACTCGTGCCGGAAATTGACAAAAACTATCGCACCGTCGCAGAAAAACGCGGGCGCGCAATCGCCGGGCTTTCAATGGGCGGTTTCGGCGCGCTCAAGTTCGGCGTTAAATATCCGCAGATGTTCGCGCTCGCGGCTTCGATGAGCGGTGCGGTCGCAGCCGCTTCGTATCGCACCTCGGATGAACTGCCGAATAACGAATGGCTCAGAAAATCAATTGTCGCCGTTTTCGCCGCACCGGAAAATCCGGTTCGGGAGGAAAACGATTTATTTAAATTACTCGGCGAAATTCCGCCGGAAAAAACCGCCGCATTGCCTTTTTTGTATCTCGATTGCGGCACCGAAGACCAGCTCGGCTTTTTGTCGCACAACCAGCAGCTCGCGCAAATTCTCGTCACGCGCAAAATTCCGCACGAATTCAGACAGCTTCCCGGTAAGCACGATTGGACGTTTTGGAACAATCAGGTGCAGGAAGTTTTGCGCCTCAGCAGCAAAATTTTCGCCGCGAACAATAAACAGTAAGAGATAAATTTTTCAGACTTCACGACAAACAAAATCGTCTCAACAACATAATTCCTGTAAACTCGAATAAAAGAGGAAATAAAATGAAAGCATCAGTTCTCAGACTCAAGCTCACAGCAGTCGCCGCCGCAGCGGCACTCGCAATTTTCGGTTTTTACAGCTTTTCAGCCAGACAGTTTCGCGCGGGCGCCAATTCCGCCGGACCTCCGCCGGGACACACCGGCGCGCCGCCGGAGCAAACCTGCGCCGCCTGCCACAGCGATTTTCCGCTTAATTCAAGCGACGGCGGCGGGAACATCCGCATCTTCGGACTTCCGAACAGATACGTGCCGGGCGCGCAATATCCCGTCACCGTGACCGTTAATCAAACCAACGCCGTCGTTTTCGGTTTCCAAGCCACAGCCGTTAATCGTCTCGGTTTAACGGCTGGAACTTTTCAGCTTCCGCTGCAAACTCCGGCGCAAATGCAGATTGTTCAGGGCATAGTCAACGTTAACGGTCAAAACGTTACCCGGCGCTACGTTGAACACACCATCGAAGGAACTGTTCCGGCTCAAGGTCAATTTAATACAAAATCATGGACTTTTAACTGGCTCGCTCAACCGACGCGAGGGCGCGTCACATTTTACGCGGCGGGCAACGGAGCGAACAGCGACGGCGGAACTTCGGGTGATTATATTTACAGCACAGCCGCGACAGTTTGTTCGAGCGCCGCCGGTTCAAATTTCGATACAGACAACAGATCGGACATTGCGGTTTTCCGCCCTTCAAACGGTTACTGGTATCGTTTGAACAGCACGGACAATTCGTTTAACGCTTTTCCGTTCGGAGCAAACGGCGACCGCATCGTGCCGGGCGATTACGACGGCGACGGAAAAACAGATTTCGCAGTTTTCCGCAGCGGTTACTGGTACATCCAGCAAAGCTCGAACAATCAATTTGTCGCTCATCAATTCGGCTCGCCGGGAGACGTTCCGGTCGTCGGCGATTTCACGGGCGACGGACGCTCGGAACTGGCGGTTTTTCGCAACGGCGCCTGGTACACTTTAAATCTCGCCAACAATGAGTTCAAAGGCTTTAATTGGGGAACGCCCGGTGACATTCCCGTTCAAGGCGATTTTGACGCCGACGGCAAAGCCGATTACGCCGTTTATCGCCCGTCAGTCGGAACCTGGTACGTTTTAAACAGCTCCAACGATCAGTTCGTCGGCTTTCAATTCGGCGTTGCCGAAGACAAACCCGTGCCCGGCGATTACGACGCCGACGGAAGAACCGATTTTGCTGTTTTCCGCCCGTCGAACGCAACCTGGTATTTTCAGCGCAGCACCGCCGGATTCGGCGCGCAAGCCTGGGGAATTCCGACCGACCAGCCCGCGCCCGCCGATTACGACGGCGATTGCCAAACTGACGTAGCAGTTTTCCGCGAGGGCAATTGGTACATTTCAAACAGCTCGAACGGATTATTCCGCGCCGTCCAATTCGGCTCTCCGGGCGATGTCGCCGTTCCTAACGCTTACACCGGACAATAAAAATCAAGACGGATAAAATAAAGAATAAAAAAGAGGTGAATTCTCACCTCTTTTTTATTTTAAAGAAAGTTTTTTCAAATCTTATGCTTGTTTCACAATCCAGCCGCCGCCGACAACTTCGTTGCCATTATAAAATATTGTCGCTTGTCCGGGCGTAATGGCGCGCTGCGGCTCGTCGAAAACGATTCGCGCGCGGTTTTCCGGCAGCGCATAAATTGTCGCCGGAGCGGGTTCGTGGCGATAACGCACTTTAACCGAAGCGCGAACAGGTTCATCCGGTGCGTCGAACGCCACCCAATTGACACCTTTGGCGATGAATTCGAGACTTTCCAAATCTTCTGCTTCGCCGACAATGATTTGATTTTTCGCGCGTTCGATTTGCACGACGTAAAGCGGTTTTTCGTTTGAAATGCCCAAACCGCGACGCTGACCGACGGTGTAGCGGTGAATTCCCGCGTGTTCGCCGATTGTCTCGCCGCGCGTGTTGACGATTTCGCCGCCCGCCGGAATTTCTGATTCGCGTTCTTCGACGCTCAAATAACGGTCAATAAATTCGGAATATTTGCCGTCCGGGACAAAACAGATTTCCTGCGATTCTTTTTTGTCGGCGGTGTACGAATCCGTTTTTCGGGCGATTTCGCGGACTTCGCTTTTCAGCATTTCGCCGAGCGGAAACAGCGCGCGCGACAATTGCTCCTGCGTCAATTCCCACAAAAAATAGCTTTGGTCTTTCCAATGATTTTTGCCGCGAAATAAGCGATAACGATTCGCCTTTTCGTCGTATTCAACGCGCGCATAATGCCCGGTCGCAACTTTGTCGCAGCCCAAGCTTTGTGCCAATTTATCGAGCGAGGCGAATTTCAGACGCGAATTGCAGGCGACGCACGGAATAGGCGTTTCTCCCGACAGATAGCTTTGGACGAACGGTTCGACGACATCGCGCTCGAAATCGGATTCGAGATTTAAAACATAAAACGGAATTCCCAGATTTCCGGCAACGCGCCGCGCGTCGTAAACGTCGTCGAGCGAACAGCAGCGGCTGGGAAGCGGATCGCCGTTTTCGTCCACACTGATATTTCGCCGCTGATTCCACAACTGCATCGTGAAACCGACAAGCTCGTGTCCTTCATCTTTTAAAAGCGAGGCGGCAGCCGAAGAATCAACGCCGCCGCTCATCGCCACTGCAATTTTCATAAACAGTTTTAGTTTCACAATTAAGGAAAGAAGTTGCAAGTCGCATAAAATGTGGAGATTGCTCCGACAACGAGGCGTTTGAAACTAAAAACTTTATTTTATCTCTAATAGCTTATCTCTCATTCTGGAGACGTTAAGCGCAGTAAACGGTTCGCCGTCAAAGGTTATTTGTTTGGTATCAGCGCCGTGTTTTTGTAGATATTCTGTTACATTCATCCAGCGAATACGCCCGTCCGAAGTGCGAACGACAAGCATCACGGGATATTGATGTGCTTGCCAATATTCAGCGTGACGCGGATTTTTAATGGCGAAGATTTCCTTTTCGTCGCGCCTGCGTGTATGCAGATAAGAATCCCCAGATTTGAGCTGCAAATAAACTCGTTGCCCGCTTGCTTTGCCTTCGTTATTTTTGAACTCGATTTCGCCATCTATGCCCCAATCTGAATTCGGTGTCGGGCGAAATATGTGTCCCGCTTCGCCTGCAATTGTGAACGCATGACCGACGAGAATTAGTTCGAGGCTTTCGTTGTCCAGATTGATTTGCGCTTGTTCATCCATTTTCTGGACGGTGCGACGGAATTCGTCCGAAGCAAATTTCTCTTCAATCATGTCAATCAACATTACGCGCTTATCACAAAAGCCGCAGGTGATGTCTTTAAGTCCTTTATCAATTCGTGCTTTGATTGCTTTGCGATTTTCAAGCGGCTCTCCGCATTTCGGATTTGTGCAAACATAAGACCGGACGCGGGTTACATCCTTTGCCCTATTGAGCAGATGTTCGTGAATATATTTGATAAAAGAGACTTGCGTGTTCACGTCAACACCCGCCTCGAAATAAACTTTGATTTCTGCCTCGCCTTCATTTTTCTTGTGCATTTGCAAGCCGACTCGCTTTTTGTCGTGAGTTTTGAAATCGGCGGCGTATTTCCAAAGCTGGTCTTTCACGAAATCGTTTGTGTAGTGAAGCCGCACAACGAGCGTTGAATAAATTTCATCAAGCATGCCCGTGAAACCGTAAGTGACAAAGACGTTCGGATGGTCTTTTATTTCATCTCTTTCCTGTTTGAAGTAAGAAGGAAAAACGAGTTGTGTTCCATACGCAGTGTCTTCACGAATACAGAGCGAACGATTGATGAATGTTTCTATTATCGCACGCAAAAGAATTTCTTCATCCGAAGATTTCAACCGTTTCATATCTTCAGGAAAAGGAATGTTTGCCGCAAGCACATCCCGTTCGGTTACACAGCCAATGTCGTCGGAACTTTCACGCGCACAGCGCACAACGACGGAAGCGTAGTTGTTAATCTCTTCGGGACGGAGCAGGATGAAGTCGCCAAAATCAAGCGGCTTTATCAAACCTTGCCCGCCCAACAAACCGACGACTGCACGCAACTTCGCTTCTTCGATTGTTTCCTGTTGGAGTTCCATTTGCAGACGTTGGCGAAGCTCTGCAAAACGAATCAGCGCGATGTCTTCCTGCTTGATGCGAAGGATTGCGTCTTTAAGAGTCTTGAAAAGTTTTGAAGTCGAAGTCCAGGGCAATCTTTCCCAAGGGATATATTTGGCAATGGCTTCTTTGAGTTCAGCGCAACCATCGCCCGCTTTAGCCGATGTGTTCAGGAAATAATCGTAACCGTGTTCGGCACAATATTGGTCGAGCTTTGCCTGGCTAATTGTAACGCCGCCTCTTTCACAGCGCCCGGCGACAAGCAGTTTTGTGGGGGCGTTTTTAACGGCAACACTCAAAGCCTTTTCCCAATGCGCCAAAGGCTTAAAAGGCTCATCAGTCAGGGGATCGATAACCATTACAGCCAACGCCGTCTCATCCATAAAAAGCTGGTGAATGAGTCTGTAATCGGGTTGTCCTGCAAAATCCCAAAGCCAGACCTCACGCTCTATCTCCATCGTGTCTAAATCAGACAAAGGCAACTGCCACACATTCATACCGTGTGTAGAATCGGTTTTCTCCCAACGGTCTTCGACAAGGCGAATTGCCAAACCTGTTTTGCCAACCCCCGATTCACCAATCAACGCAACCTTCGCGTTTGTATAGAGCTTTGAATCAGAAAGTAAGGGGACAGAGAGCGGATTTGAAAGAGATGTTTCCAACACGGGAAAATCCCAAACGCGAAGTGAGTCGTCATCAGAACCTGAAACAATCTGTTTTCCATCTGGTGTGATGGCTACTGCATTAATGTAATTGGAATGCTCTTCTAAAGTAGTCAGACATTGACCTGAAGCTAAATCCCAAGCGCGAAGTGTTTTGTCCCAAGAACCGGAGACAATCTGTTTTCCGTCTGGTGTAATGGCAACTGCCTTAACAAAACCGTAGTGACCTTCTAAAGTAGCCACACAACGACCGGAAGCTAAATCCCAAACGCGAAGTGTGTTGTCATTAGAACCTGAAACGATCTGTTTTCCATCCGATGTGACGGCTACTGCATTGACCCGATCGGAATGCCCTTCCAAGGTAGCCACACAACGACCGGAAGCTAAATCCCAAACGCGAAGTGTGTTGTTGTAAAAACCGGAGACAAGCTGTTTTCCGTCTGGTGTAATGGCAACTGCAAAAACCAAACTGTAGAAACCTCCTAAAGTAGTCAGACATTGACCTGAAGCCAAATCCCAAACGCGAAGTGTTGCGTCATCAGAACCTGAAACAATCTGTTTTCCATCTGGTGTTACGGCAACTGCCTTAACCGAAGCGGAATGATCTTTCAAAGTTGCTTGACATTGACCAGAAGCTAAATCCCAAACGCGAAGTGTTTTGTCTTTAGAACCTGAAACGATCTGTTTTCCATCCGGTGTGACGGCTACTGCATAAACATCTTTGGAATGCCCCTTCAAAACAAGCCGCTTCTTTTCTTCCGGTTTCTTAATCTGTTTCTTTTGTGGTTGATTTGTAGTTATCTCTTTGGTTTGCGTAGATTCGTTTTTTGTTTTTGGCGATTTGGGCACTGTTTCTTCATTCGCACGACAAGCGTTGAGCAATTCTTGATATTTCTCCTCATTTTTATCCCGCCAATCAATGTGTGCGAACTGTGCAATCATGTCGGGCGGTTCGCAGTCTGCGATCAAGAGCGGAATGAAACGGCGTTTTTCATTGGTAGGGTCACGGAAAAGCAGTGAATGATGTTCTAGCTTTGCCCATTCCGACGCGAAAAAGTTTGGCGACATACACATCACCAACGTGCGCGATTTTTCAATGCCGTGTTGAATTTTGAGACTAATCGGGTCGCCGGGCTTGATAATCCATTCATCAAGCCACACGCGCAAACCGTCTGCCTTAAGGCGTTCAGCAAGCTCGTGCACTATCGGTTTATCTTTTGAACTATGGCTGAGAAAAACATCGTAGTCGAATTTATCGCTCATCTTGAGGTTCCTTTCGGAAATTAAACTTACCGGTTTGACACAATCGGGTAAACAAAGTTAGCACAATATTTCAGAAACGGCATTAGAGATTTGCTTGTGCGATGAGATAAACAACCTTGCGGCTTTCGTTTCCTTGCAGCTTTCGCGCCCAGGATGTTTCCAGACGCGACCAATCGGCGGGAGACAAAATGCCGGTTTCAATCACTTCAAATCCAGCCGATTGATATTTGGGAGTCAGTATGTTTTCGAGATATTCGGCGGTGAGATGCGGCAATCCGAGACGCTCGATTTCGGATTTATCCCGCTCCTCGTCAATGCCGACGATGATTTCCAACAGGCAATAGGGCGCGGCGATGCGACGCAGATTTCCGAGCGCGTTTTCGTCGCCCGTCGCAATCGCTTTGAGCAAGCTGCCCCACGGAAAATGGATGTGGATTTCGTCCGCCGCGCCGTTTAATTCGTCGGGCAGATTTTCAATCGCCGCTTGCAGAAACAGAACGTTAGCGAGACCGCCTTTCGCCGGTGTCCTCGTCGCTTTGGTCGAAATCTCCTTGAGCGCGGCGGCGTTGGCGTCTATTCCGATGTAAAACCGATTCGGATTCTGCTGCGCCAGTCGGTACACAAAGCGACCGTCGCCCGTCCCGATGTCCACAATCACACCTTCGCCGGTATGGAGCGATGAGCTTTCGGAATTCTTCCGCTTCGAGTTATCAGATTGTGCTGCCACGAATGACTTTTAACATAATCTCTAAAACCTTTCCGTAATCGGCATTATAAAAAGAAACTGCTGCAAACGGCAATTCTTGAAAAAGCGAGTGCCGCGAACTGGAATGGCTTTGTGCTAAGATTTTTTTATAACGCATTTTTAGTTTATGGAATTAGCAATCGAAGAATACACCGTCGAAACCGAACCGTTTTATCTTCCGGTTCGGCACGAAGTCGAGCTTTTTGAAGCCGCTTATGCGGGCAAATTGCCCGTGATGCTCAAAGGTCCTACGGGTTCGGGCAAAACCCGTTTTGTCGAATATATGGCTTGGCGGCTTGCACGCCCGCTGATTACGGTCGCGTGTCACGAAGATTTGTCGGCGACCGATCTGGTCGGGCGTTTTCTGCTCGAAGGCGAAGGAACCGTCTGGCACGACGGACCTTTGACGCGGGCAGTAAAAAACGGCGCGATTTGTTATCTCGACGAAGTTGTCGAAGCGCGCAAAGACACGGTTGTCATCATTCACCCGCTGACGGATCATCGCCGCCGTCTGCCGATTGAGAAAAAAGGAACGATGGTTGAAGCCGCCGACGGTTTTATGCTCGTCGTCTCGTATAATCCGGGCTATCAATCAATTTTGAAGGATTTGAAACAATCAACCAGACAGCGTTTCGTCGCGCTCGAATTCGATTATCCGCCGCCGGACGCTGAAGCCGAAATTGTGGCGAAAGAAGGAAACATTGATTTGCAGATGGCGCGCGATCTCGTCACAATCGGGCAAAAGGTGCGAAACTTGCGCGGTCACGGTTTGGAAGAGGGCGTTTCGACTCGTTTATTGATTTACGCGGCGCAATTAATCGCTCGCGGAATCGCTCCGGTTGACGCGGCGGAAGTCGCGCTTTATTCGCCAATCACCGACGACCGCGAATTGCAGCGCAGCATCCGCGAAATTGTTACGACTGTCATTTAAATTTGATTTGAACCGCCGAGACGCCGAGACGCAGAGGTTTTAAAAGAAGTAAACACAAGATTATTTCCTCTTTAATTTTTCTTCTCTCGGCGTCTCGGCGGTTCAATTTTTCGCAAAACTACAAATACGTCAGCCTTGTAAGCAAACCGAAAGCGGGCGGAAGGCGTCTTAACTCTTGCTATTTAAGTCGCTTCAAGAATAGGAAAACGAAAAGAAAATGCAGAATCGTTTTTTAGGGTTTATTTTCACGAAAATTGTTTTCGTGTTGACATTATTTTTATTAACCGGCTTTACAACCGCAGCCTCAGCCCAGCAAAAGCAAAGTTTTGACGTTACCGATTATCGAATCGAAGCACAGCTTGTTCCCGATACCAATCGTTTACAAGCGACTGCGGACGTAACTTTCGTTCCGAAAGCCGAAATGCGAACCGTCGCATTTGAACTTAATGGCTCGCTCAAAGTCGAATCGGTTCAGCGCATCGGTTCCGCCCCAACCGCTTTGCCGGCAACGACTGCAACGCCCAAAACCGGCGCGCGCGCAACGCGACCAACGCCGACTCCGCCGCTGGTTTCCGCCGCCGGAAATCTGACGTTTGTTCAAGATCAGGTTGGAGTGAACAATCTCGGACCGAACGTGCGCGTCGAATTTACCGAGGCGGTCGCGGCGAACACGCCCGTTACTTTGCGTTTTCGATATGCCGGAACTTTGCTGACGCCGGAAGGCGGCGTTTTGGCGACCAGACGGCTCGCCGCCGTGACCGATGAAATTTCGTATCTGTTGTATCCGGCGCGCTGGTTTCCGTTTCACGATTACGCCGCCGACCGCGCTGCTTCGGATATTACGCTGATTGTTCCGGCTGGTTTGACGGCGGTCGGTTACAGCGAAGAGCCGGTTGCGGCATCAGGTGCCGGGCGTTATCGCTTTGTGAACCGCAAACAGGGTTTGATCGGCAATTTCGCGGTCGGAAAATTTTCACCGAAAACGGTTCGCACTGGAAATTACGAAATCCAGTTTTTCACTCGCATCGGAAACGATGCCCGCATTGCCGAATACGGCGATGCTCTCGGTCGCGCTTTGCAGTTTTATAACGGGCGTTTCGGCGCGAGCGACACCGGAAACAAGCTCTCGGTAGTGCAGATTGACGACGAATCGCTCGATGTTTATTCCGCGCCCGGCGTGTTGTTTCTTTCGACCAAATATTTTGAAAATCCGCCGCAAATAATCGGCGAACGCTTGCAGCGCGAAGCCGCTTATCAATGGTGGGGACACACGGTCGGTTTGAAATCTTTCGACGATGCCTGGATTTCTCAAGGCTTGGCGGAATACAGTGCGCTCGAATTGCGCGAGCAAAATGCCAAAGGCGATGATCTGGAAGCCGCAAACCGGGAGCTGCTCGAACGCGCTTTGAGCTTCGAGCAATCGGCTTCGCTTTTGCGCGCGCCCGGAACTTTGGACGACACGACCGCCGCTTATCAATACGTGATGTTTTACAAAGGCGCAGCAGTTTATCGTCTGTTGCGCGAAACGATGGGCAAAGATAAATTCAATCAGCTTTTGCGCTCGTTTTTAAATCAATATCGCGGCAAACAGGCTTCGATTGAAGAATTTGAAAAGCTCGCTTCGCAGGTCAACGGCTCGAATCTGCGCTACTTTTTCGCGCGCTGGGTTGATTCGACGGGCGTGCCGGAATTTAATGCCGATTTTCAAATTATCCGCACGCGCGCCGGCAAGTTTATCGCGCGCGGAACGGTAAAACAGAATTACGAAAATCTGCGTCTGCCGGTTGACGTTCAGCTTCGCGCCGAAGGCGGCGACAGTAAAACTCAAACCGTCAAGATTGACGAGCAGAGCGAAGATTTCAGCATCGAATCGAACGGTGCGCCGGTCGAAGTCGTGATTGATCCGCAATTTAAACTGCTCAGAATTGATCAGGATTTGCGGGTTTCTTCGATTGCGCGGCGCGGCATCGAGCAATTCAAAGAAGGCAACTACGCCGAAGCGCAGCAGCAGTTTGAAGCGGCTTTAAAGCTCGACCGCTCGAATTCGTGGATTTATTACCATCTCGGCTTGCTCTTTTTAGAACAGCGCAACTACGATCTGGCGATTGAGAATTTTAAAGCCACGCTCAGCGGAAACCTCAGACCGAATTGGCTCGAAGCTTGGGCAAACATCAAAATGGGCAACGCTTATGACGCCAAAGGCGACCGCGACCGCGCCGTTTCTGCTTACCAGCGAGCGCAAAAAACGGGAATCAATTACGACAACGCCCAAAACCAGGTCAAAAAATATCTCGACACGCCTTACGACCCGCGAAACACTACAACTGCGGCGAAATAAAGGCTAAAAGCTAAGGGATAAAGAATAAAAGCGAAAGAAGCGTTTGACACGACGTTTCTTTCGCTTTTATTTTTGCTTTCGATGGCTTTCTGGCGGCAAATTTCAGATCCGCTGCTCGCGGTTTTTTATCCGCACGAATGCTCTTTGTGCGGAAAATCGGTCGAGGCGATTGAGCTTGGCGACGTTTGCCAGCAGTGTTGGGAAAAGAGCGAAATTTTCGACGGTTCGGAAACAATCTGTTTTCGCTGCGGTTTGGTTTTGGCAAATTCTCCGAATGTTGGAATCGAAAGAGAAGTTTATTGCCGCACTTGCGACGAGCTTTCTTTTGCGGCGGCGCGAGCGATTGGAATTTATGACGGTGCGTTGCGCGCAACGGTTTTAAAACTCAAACGCGAGCCTTTGGTTTCGGAAAAATTAAAAGATTTGCTTTTCGCGGCTTTCAACCAAACGCCGATCAATCAAGCGACAAAAATCATCGCCGTTCCGCTGCACGAAAAGCGTTTTCGCGAACGCACCTTTAATCAAGCCGCAGTTTTAGCCGAATGTTTATCGAAAAAGAGCAATTTGGAAGTTTTGGAAAACTGCCTGATTCGCAGCGTTCACACGCCGATGCACCGCGCTGGAATGGACGAGCGCGGACGGCGCGAATCCGTGGAAAAATCGTTTGAAGTCAAAAACGCGCGGCTCATCGAAAACGAAAAAATCCTGCTCGTTGACGACGTTTTCACGTCCGGTTCAACCGCCTCAGCCTGCGCCAAAATTCTCAAAGAAAAAGGCGCGAGCGATGTTTTTGTATTAACCATCGCTCGCGCCAGATAAAAAATTAAAGGCTAAAAACCAGGGAATAAAATGTTTTTTAAATTCCTTATATTTTAGCCTTTCACCTTTGGATTACGGTTTGTCCGCGGGTGGAATCGGCGTATCGGTTGAGACACCGAAAAACTCGCCGCGAAAAGTGCCGGAGTTGCTGTTTAAAATGTACCAAACCTTGCTGCCCGAAACGGTGCGCGTGACGGCGATGTCGGTTCGTCCGTCACCGTCATAATCACCGGGAACAGGTTCATCACCGTTTGTTCCCCATTGTCTGCCGAAGGACTGATTGTTTGAAGATTGCAGAATATACCAGAACGCAGGGCTTCCGGCGCTCGCGCCCGGACGAAAAACGGCTGCGTCAACTTTGCCGTCGCCGTCGTAATCGCCCGGAACAGGAATATCACCAACCGCACCCCATTCGATGCTTGCAGCTCCATCGCGGCTGCGCAAAAAGTGCCAGGACGATCCACGAACGACAGCTAAATCGGCTCTTCCATCGCCGTCGTAATCGGCAGGAACAAAAATATCGCCGCCATTTCCGAAATAATCCGCGCGAGTTGTATTTGTCGCGCTGTTATAAATGCGCCACAAGCCGCCACCCCCTACAGCGAAATCGGCTTTGCCGTCTCCGTCGTAATCTGCCGGGAGAGGAACGGCACCGGACGAGCCGAATTGAAAATAGCGAAAAGTGTTGGTCGAGCTTTCCAGCCAATACCAAAACCCGTCGCGGAAAACCGCGATGTCAGTTTTGCCGTCGCCGTCATAATCCGCAGGTACGGGAATGTCTGAGGCAACGCCCCATTGAGTTCCGCGAAAACCGCTGCTTCCCTGCGTGTACCAAAATTTGCTGCCGGACGTATTGCGAGTAACCGATAAATCGGTGCGCCCGTCTCCGTCGAAATCGGCGACTTTCGCTTGCGGACCAGTCGAATTTGTATTAACAATTTTCTGAACAGTTCCCCCGGTTGCGCTGTTGGTCGTAAAATAAATTTCTCCCTGATCGTCTTCGCCGAACGAGGTAATCAAAAATGAAGTATCAATCAGTGGGAAACTGGGGATAACGATCATTCCGCTATGCTGTATCCATCCGATTTCTCCCGTACAGTAATCTGCGAAAATATACGCGCCTAGCGGAAATGTACGACGCGTGCCGCGATAAGCATAACCGCCGGTGATCGAGCAGCGCGTCGGATTGTTAGCCGGCGCGGTGTGCGCATAAGTGTAAACCGGCACCGTGTAATTAATCGGATTTGCGCCGCCCGTGCATTGTTCGGGATTTAAACCGGTGCAATTATTTCCTTCGTAAGCTCGCCAGCCGTAATTCGCGCCGCGCTCACCGATGTTAATTTCCTCGATTTGATTTTGCCCGACATCGGCGATAAACAATCGTTGCGAGCCGCCTCGATCAAAAGAAAAACGATACGGATTTCTCAGCCCGTAAGCGTAAATTTCATCCGCGCCCGGCGTCGCTCCGGCAAACGGATTATCGGGCGGAATCAAATACGGTTGATTAGAGCCTTCAGGCACGTTTACGTCAATTCTGAGCATTTTGCCGAGCAAAACATTGATATTTTGCGCGTTGTTCGGCGGATCGTTTTGCGAACCGCCGTCGCCCGGCGCGAAATACAAATAGCCGTCCGGTCCGAATGCGACCGTTCCGCCGTTGTGATTGCTGTTTTCGGCGTGCGGAATTGTGATAATCGGTTTTTCGGTCGTTTCCGCGACGTTCGGATTGGAGGCAGAAACTTTGTATTCAGCGATTTGAATCGCCCCGTCCGGTACTCGGGTGTAATAAACGAAAAAGCGGCGATTTTGCCCGTATTGCGGATGAAAAGCGAGACCGAGCAATCCGCGTTCGCTATTGATATTGTTGACGCTCAAAACTCTCGACGTAATATCGAGAAAATCCGTCGTCGCGCCGGTCGCCGGATTATGAACTTTAATCACGCCGCCTTTTAAAACGATAAACAGCCGACCGGAACCATCCCTTGCGCTCGTCACAAAATTCGGAAAAGCCAAACCGCCGACGATTTGCTGCGTTTGATACTGCTGCGCCTTGAGGCTCGAAAGGTTGATTGTGAAGCTCAATGTGAGCAGCAAAAGTCCGATGAAAACGGCTTTTGCGTTCGATTTATATATCATGTTTTCCTCCGTAAACTTCGATTCTATACGCTATCTGTTTTTCTATTCTAAGACGCTCTGCGTCTCGTTAGAGTCTAAGGTTTTTATCAGCTTGTTTTTCAGCAAACGCAAAATCTGCCGAACGTATAACAAACTTTTAAAGACTTTGGAGAGTTTTTCAATTTGTTACATCGTAAATCAACCACTTACGTTACCGCAAGCAGTTCTTTTTAACAGATTTGCTTGGTTATTGAGGTTTAGGTTTTGAAACGCCTTTTGAGAGAAAAAAGTGAGCAATATTGCGGCTTTTCCATAAATATTCGGAGAGTGTTTCAAAAACGAGCATTTTTGAAACACTCTTCAAATTAGAATCTAACTCTCAGACCCGTTCCGATTACGTGCAAATCTCCGGGACGACTTCTTCCGTCATTTTGTCTCAGATAATAGACATCAAATGAAAGCTGCCGGGAAATCGGTTTACCTGCGCCAACCGTAAAACGGTTGCGTACCCAGTCTTTGACGCTAAAATCATAAAAGATTTCATCGGAGGCAAACAGACGAAATTCAAATTTCCTGGGCTTAAAAGTGCGCTCGATTTGTAAGCGATTACGATAGCGCCACGAATTTACCGGTTTTCGCCAGCGGCGCTCAAATAAATTCCGGTTGGAAACGGTAAAACCGCTAAACTTTGGAGAAATTATTGTCGCCGGCAGATTCAGACGATTCTCATAAGCCGTTCGATTGCGTACAGGCTGCGTGACGATATAGGTGTAGCTGGGTTGAAATTGCAAATATTTATTTGGTTTGTAGGTAAAGCCGATTCCAACTCTCTCGTCAACAAAATCACTGATATTACGACCGAATCGCAATTGCCCGGAAACGTTTAAATCAAGTTTTTTGTAGACTGGAATTGCAATCTGCACTTCGTTCCAGCTCTGCGTGTCTTCCTGCGGCGCTGCGGTTTGCCCTCGAACAATTTGAGCAAACAAGATGAAAAATGCAGCGATAAATAAAATGTGAAAATTTTTCATAAGTTGATTATTCTCCTGCGTCAACGGTTTTGCTGCTTCGTTCCGATGCAAGTGTAAAATTAGGTAGAATGCGAAAACTTGTCAGTCCGACGGCAACATAATCGCGGGGTTTTAAAGGCTCCGCTGCGGCTTCGGCTTTTTGACGAGTGACAATAATCGGCTTACCCGTTTTTTTATCAAATGACGAAGCTTCGTAAAGCGGTGGTTCGCCTTCGGCTGGTTGTCTGGTCATTGTGTCCATTCTGACGGTAAGCCGTTCATAAGCGCCGACAAAATAAACTTCTTCAACTTGAGCGTTTGCCAGGCGATGAGTGCCTTCCGGCAGGTTTCCGGTGCGGCTGAGCTTAACGTCTTCAGGACGAAAAACGAGCTTAAATGATTGTCCTTCCCGAAATCGTTCGAGTTGTTCGGCAGCCGGAACCGAAATGGATTCAATCAAAATCGAGCCTTCGTGAATTACACCGAGAAGAAGATTAGCAGCGCCCAGAAAAGTCGCTACGTATTCGGTTTCGGGTTTGTTATAAACTTCGTCGGGTGTGCCGATTTGTTCAAGCCGTCCGGCATTCAGAACGGCAATGCGATCTCCTAATTCAAGGGCTTCTTCCTGGTCATGTGTAATGAAAATTGCAGGAACGTTGATTTCTTTGAGCAAGCTGCGAATCTCGCGCCTGAGTCTTGTGCGAATTTGGGCGTCCAAAGCGCCGAACGGTTCGTCAAACAGCAAAACCTGCGGGTTATAAGCCAGTGTGCGGGCAATGGCAACACGTTGCTGCTGTCCGCCGGAAAGCTGTGAAGGATATTTTTTGCGATGTTCATCAAGACGAACCAGCTCGATCAAACGGTCAACTGTTTCTTTGATTTCTTTTTTCGGACGTTTGCGAATCCGTAAACCATAGCTGATGTTTTTTTCTACCGTCATCCGAGGAAACAATGCGTAATCCTGAAAAATTACGCCTACGCCGCGCTCGCGCGCCGGAACGCTCGTGACATCTCGCCCGTGCAAGATGACGCTTCCCGTATCGGGTTCTTCGAGACCGGCGATAATTCGTAAAATTGTAGTTTTTCCGCTGCCCGATGCGCCGAGCAGAACGAGCGATTCGCCTTCATTTACTTCAAAATTGATGTCCTGCAAAACTGCGGTTTTACCAAAGCTTTTGCTCAAACCGCGCACGCTTGCCGCCGCTGCCGCCGAGGTTTCGGTAATTTCCCGCGAATCGTTTTTCGACATCTCTTTAAATTCTCTTTCTGCGCGCATCATAAATCTTCAAACAAAATCTTTAATCGGTTTCAAGCCATTCGTGAGCGAAGAAAAGAACACTGAAAATGACAAACGAAAAAATCGTCAAGACAATTGCTACGGCGTTGGCAGCTTCGACTTGTCCTTCATTAAATTTTGCAAAAATATAAAGCGGTGCGGTTTGCGTTCTGCCCGCAAGATTACCGGAAACCAAAATAGTCGAGCCAAATTCACCTACCGAACGCGCAAACGTTAAGAGCGCGCCGGTAACGATTGCGCCGCGTAAACTCGGCAGCGTGACATACCAGAAAGTTTGCATACGAGTAGCGCCGATTGTCGCGGACGCTTCTTCGAGCGAGCGGCTCATCGTGTCGAAAACCGGTTTGATAACTCCGAATGCGAGCGGAAAAGTCACGAATATATTGGCGAGAATAATCGCGTACGGCGTAAACATAATTTGCGTGTCGGGCGAGAGGTATTGCCCAAGCAAGCCATAAGGTCCCCAGAGAAGAAGCAAAGCGAAGCCCGCTACGGCAGTTGGAATCGCCGTCGGAAGCGAAATTGTGACAATGACCGCATTGCGCCCCCAAAAGCTGTATTTGGAAAGAACGTACGCCGCGTAAAGCCCGAAAACTATGTTGAAAGTCGTCGCCCAAAAGCTGGTGACAAGTGAAAGCTGAAGCGCGAAAATGGCGTCGGGCGCAATCAAAGCCGACCAGAAGCTCGCTAATCCTTTGCTCGTTCCAAAAATAAAAATTGAAGCCAGCGGCAGCAAGACAAGCGGCAGCATGATAAACAACAGCGTTGCAATACCTAAAGGTCGGGCGACATCAAAGCCTCGAACGTGGCGCATGGTCGAAAGATTTGCACTCATATATCACCTTATTGTCGCTTTTGGTTTTGCACCTTTTCGCGGAAAACGCCCTCAATTATCTCCGGCAAAGCGCGCTGCCAGCCGCCGAATAACTGAACATCAAAAGGTATCTCGATTCGAGCAAATTCTGCATTAGCTTCATTTAGTTTTTCGTCGGTGGTAGAGCGAAAATGATGTTTGACAAACGCCCGCTGCGCTTCTTCGCTCCATAAATAATTGCGAAAGGCTTCCATCACCGGACGCTCGTCCGCCGTTACATTGCGGTCAACAATCACAGCCGGATGCTCGCTGAAAATCGTTGATTTCGGCACGACGATTTCAAACGGGGCGTTTGCCTGTTTCATCAATAAGCCTTCAAGTTCGTATGTAATCAAAGCATCGCCGAAACCGGTTTCAAACTGCGTTCGAGCTTCGCGCGCCGAACCGGGAGTCGAAATAACGTTTTTCCAAATCGCCTGCAAAGTCTGCGTCGCGCGGTTTGTGTCTGTGCCTCTGTTTTCGGCTTCGGATTTTTTTAGCTCGGAACCGTAAATTGCCAGAATTGACCAACGCGCGCCGCCGGAGCTGACCGGGTCGGGATGAATGACTTTGACGCCCGGTTTTGCTAAATCGGGAAAATCACGGATACCGAGCGGATTTCCTTTGCGAACCAGAATGATAAAAGGAGTTTTGTTGACAATTCCTTTTTGCGGCGTCACCCACCAATCTCTGGGAACGTGTCCGGCTTGGATTAAAGCGTCAACCTCGCGTTCAATCGAAAGAATGGCAATATCCGCCGGAGCGCCTTGTAAGATTTGATTCATAATGGTTTCCGAACCGGCGAAAGAAGAAGCAAAAGTAACCTCTTCGCCGGTTTCACGTTTCCATTTGTCAGCAAAAGCCGGATAAATCTCTTTCTCCAGCGACTCTTTCATAATCGAAAAGCCATAAACCGTGATTGTGCGCTTGCCTTTATTCTGAACCCCTGTCGGCAGACAACTGACAGTTAAGAAAAGCGAGCAAAGAACGATGATGAAATATAAATATTTCGCTAATTTCATTGGCTATCTCCTTTCTTACCTTTAAAAAAGAGGATGTAAAGTGTGCTGGCTTAACATCCTCTCTGAAATCCGGCTTTAGTTATTCCTTAGCAGAGAGTATCCTGAACGGAAAGACTTATATTTTCCCGATTACAGACAACTGCCTGGGAGCAGACTCGGCAAGTAACCTTGCTGCCTTCGAGTATTGAAGTATCGGAAGCAAATTCGTCGGCTAAATCCAATGGTGACGCAAACCAATCCTGACAATAGGAACAGAAGATTTTTATTGTTTTTGACCTCATTTTTACTCTCCTTTTCTTTGTTTGCCGCCCGAAACCATCCACTGATTTCCATCAAAGACAGAAAGAGGGTGTGAAGCACGCGCGCCTCACACCCTCTCACGGAATCAGCTCGTGTCCTCCTTCGTTAATGCCTACGAGATTAGCTGCCGGGCTGGAAGCGAAGAAGTCTTCCGCAAATCAATTTGCTTAGCCCCTGTTTTGCAAACTCCTTGCAAAACGTTGGTTCTCCCGTGTCACTTCAAAAATGACTTCGGCGACATATTGTTTATCGTAAAATATTACAGACAAAATAAAATAGTCAAGTTTTTTTTATTCTATGCTCAAATAACTGAATCGGTGTTTTCGACTTTTGTAATATTCCTTTTGTTGTAGCGAGATTCAAAAAATCCGGTAAATGCAAGAACGATTA
>DASVTY010000077.1:0-17023 GCA_036387315.1 Pyrinomonadaceae bacterium | reverse complement strand
ACCCGGCTACCAATGTACCCGACAAGATATCCAATCGACATCTGTTACGCCGGGGCAATTCGCTATATTACTTAACGTAACTACCGAACGCGCATACGCAGCCCCTCCTAAAAGAGTAGGTAAAACAACTCTTTGTGTTTGTATTGTATTGGCAGCCGGTGGTCCCCAGTTTTGTCCTGAGCCTGCTGCAAGGATTGTATCGAAATATGGAGCAGCTCTCCTTCCCGGCATTTGAAGATGAATTCCGTTGGCAACCCCAAGACCTGTGTATGGAACTCCATAATAATCACGACAAAAAGCACCGGGACCAATGGTAATAGTTCCAGCCGGATTTCCAGGTAAGAGTCGTATTCTGTGATTCAATATGTTCCATCCGGCAACATTTGACAATATTAATGCGTCCGCTATGTAAAAATGTATTGATACGCCAGCAGGCACTACAAATGTTGCGGGATGAGCAGGTGGACCTATAACACGACAGCCATGACAATTTACTAATATTCTTGGCATAAAACATCTCCTGTTTTGGATTAGCAAAATTCCCGTTCATTAATAAACGCACCGAAAAGGTGTGAAACCTATCATCGCCTGAAATTATTTGTAAGATTTTTATTTCTTAAAAAAGCAAAATCTGGTAGGAAAATAGAAAAATAAAAGCCGGTTTCGTTAAACGCGAATGCGGTAAATGGTATGCCGTCTTTACGGCTGAATGTGAAAATAAATCGTTTTTACACTAAAATGATAAGACGAATTGAAACGCCGAGACGCGGAGAAAGCAAAATAAAAGAAAACATTTCTTTTACTGCTTGTTTTAAAACTCGGCGTCTCCGCGTCTCGGCGTTTCAATTCACATTACCGTTTATTCAATTTTAAATTGGTCTGAAAAGTTACTGAAAACAGAAGCTCTTTTAAAAACGGATGAACATTCCCGCAAGCGAAAGCAGAGAGACCAGCACCATCAAAAAGACAAATAAAATCATCAGCACAAAACAGCCGACATTTGCCCAAGACTCCTGATTCCATTCGTATTCGGGCGGGCAGTGCGGACAGCGTTCGGCGCTCGCAAGATACGGCTTTTGACAATTCGGGCAGGTTTTCAGTTCCATTATTATTTAGATGCCGACTTGCTTTCTCCGTTGTTTTAGTCTAAAAATCTACGTCGCAAAGCGTAAAAGAAAATCTCAAATTTAAAATTTTAAGTAACGATGCAAGAGTTTTTATCACGCAATAATGAAGATCGGGTTCTCCACCGTCAAAACGCGGGCGGCTGGATTGAGGTCATTGTCGGCTCGATGTTTTCGGGCAAAAGCGAAGAATTGATTCGCCGTTTGAGACGCGCCAAAATCGCGCGTCTCAAAGTGCAGGTTTTTAAACCGAAAATTGACGCGCGCTATTCAAAAAATGAAATCGTGTCGCATTCGGAAATGCGCCACGATTCGATTTCGATTGAAAAAGCGCGCGAGATTTTAGAACATATCCAGCCGGAAACCGAAGTCGTCGGGATTGACGAAGCTCAGTTTTTGGACAACGATCTCATCCCGATTGCTAACGAATTGGCGAATCTCGGCAAGCGCGTAATTATCGCCGGACTCGATCAGGATTTCACCGGGAGACCGTTTGAACCGATGCCGCAGCTTCTTTCAATCGCAGAATTTATCACGAAAACTCACGCCATCTGCGTCAAATGCGGGCGCACGGCGAATTATTCGCAGCGCACTTTTCAATCCGAAGCTCAGGTCGAAGTCGGTGCCAGCGATAAATACGAAGCGCGCTGCCGCCAATGCTTCGTCCCGCACGCCGATACGCCGACGCTTTGGATTCAATAACGCTGCAAATTAACCTTAAACAAAAACTTGCAGAAGATTAAGGCTTTCCGCTTGACTTGGAAATAAACATTGATTTACCTTCATTTTTTAGGCGATCAGGCTGGCTGATGCTTGACTCTGCTCGTTTATGCACTGATTGAAACAATTTTTTCAAACCTCCACCCGCAGAAAGAAAACAATCGAATGAACAACAAACTTTTTGTCAATAAAAGTCAAAAAACGGGAGTCCTTCGTTTAGCAGCTTTTTTCATTTTCATAATCGCTCTCTCTTTTCCCTCAAACGGATACGGACAAGACCTATCTGAGGTGCAAAATGCAGGAGTCTCGGAATTGATCGGTTCTTCACAACACAATCAATTAGTCGAAGCAAGCGGGATTAGCCAAATTCCCTTGCCGGTCTCTTCAAAAACAACATCCCCAAATGAAAACCTCGCTGATGGAGACCTTGATCCCTCGTTCGCGAGTGTGGAAGTTATTGATGAGAACGCGCAGGTTTCAGCAGTCGTCGTCCAACCGGACGAGAAAATTCTGGTTGGCGGTTTGTTTACGAACTATAACGCATTGCCGACGAGTAGGATTGTTCGCTTGAACCCCGACGGTATGCTCGATGCGACTTTTAACCCGCCTTCGCTAAACGGCTCGGTTTCGGCAATCGCTTTGCAGCCTGACGGCAAAATCGTTATCGGCGGCACGTTTTCAACTGTCAATGAACAACCGGCGTTTCGCATAATCCGATTGAATTCAAACGGGAGTCTGGATACGACATTTAATATCGCAAGTGGTCCGAATTCTTCCATTAACGAGATTGTGATCCAGCCGGACGGCAAAATCCTCATCGGCGGCATTTTTACAACCGTCGGCGAGACTTCGCGTAATCGGATTGCCCGCCTGAACGCGGACGGGACTCTCGACGCATCGTTTAATCCCGGTTCGGGCGCAAATCTGACGATACAGACAATCTCGCTCCAGCCGGACGGCAAGATTCTCGTCGGCGGAGATTTTACAAATTTTAATGGTATTGCGCGCAATCGTCTCGCGCGTTTGAACCCGGACGGCAGCGTTGATACGAGCTTCAATCCGGGCACGGGCGCGAATAATTCGGTGCGCGCTTTTGCAGTTCTCTCCAATGGGAAAATTCTGGTCGGAGGCTTATTTACCGATTTTAACGGCTCGCCGCGCGAAAGCGTGGTTCGCTTAAATCAGGACGGCAGCTTAGACGCGGCTTTCGCCAGCGTTGATTTCAGCGTCACGACGGTTACCGATATTGTCGTTCAACCGGACGGATTAATTCTCATCGGGGGAAATTTCTTTTCGGTAAACGGAGTTTCGCGTTCTAACATTGCTCGGTTGAATGCGGACGGAACGGTTGACCCAAATTTTACCAATCCGTTTTTGAGCACTACCGCCAACGACGTTGCTTTGCAGACGAACGGTAGAATTATTGTGGGCGGAAACTTTACTTCTCCCCGCAAGATTGCGCGGCTTCAAGCCAACGGCTCTCTCGATTCGTCATTTAATGTCGGAAGAGGCTTTGAAGGCTTCCTCACCGGAACCGTTTCCGATACCGTCACGCTGCCGGACGGCAAAACCTTAATCGCCGGACTTTTCGATTTTGTAAACGGCGCGCAGCTTCCGAGCATAGTTCGCCTCAATCAGGACGGAACGCTTGACGGTTCATTTATCTTTGGAACCGCTTTATCGGGCGCAATTCAAACAATCGCGCTGCACCCGGACGGAAGAATTTTGATCGGCGGCGGGTTCGCGTTTGTCCAGGACGGTGTTGTTTACAACAGAATTGCTCGGCTTTTTCCAGATGGCAGGGCAGATTCGAGCTTTAACGTCGGCACAGGTTTTACGGGAATACTCTTTTCGCTCACCGTCCAAGCGGATGGAAAAATTCTGGCTGCCGGCAACTTCACTCAATACAGAGGCGCGCCTGCCAACAACATCGTCCGCTTAAATCCCGACGGCACGCGCGACGCGACTTTTGACGTTAACGCCGGAACAAACGGTCAGATTAATAAAGTTCTTTTACAGCCGGACAATAAAATCTTAATCGTCGGAACATTCAGTTCGGTGAACGGCATTGCCCGATATGGAATCGCTCGCTTAAATGCCGACGGTTCGCTGGATAACACTTTTAATTCAGTTGTTAGTTCAGGCACGCTTGCCGCTGTTGCCGTTCAGCCGGACGGAAAAATCCTGCTCGGCGGGACTTTTGCGGTTAATGGAACATCGCGCGGCAATATCGTCAGGTTGAACTCCAATGGCGCTTTGGACGAGACTTTCGATTCGAGAAGCGCAGGCATCGCCACCGTGTTCGATATTGCAATTCAACAGAACGGAAAAATTATTGTTGCAGTAATATTCACATCTACAGGTCAACCGGCATTCGGTGTGGCTCGACTTAATTCCAACGGAACCCGCGATCCAGGTTTTACCGTTACAACCAACGAGAGAGTTTTAAGCGTCGAGCTGCTGGCGAACGGAAAAGTTGTTATTGGCGGTCTCTTTGATTTGGTAAATAACACTCGGCGCACAAGTGTTGCCCGTTTGCTCAATAATGAGACTCGCCGTCGTCCCACGCTGTTTGACTTCGATGGGGACGGCAAAGCCGATGTCTCTGTTTTCCGTCCTTCAAACGGAACGTGGTATCTAAACGCTTCAACTTCGGGTTTTTCTGCGTCAAACTTCGGTCTCGCGCAGGATAAATTAACGCCAGCCGATTACGACGGAGACGGTAAAACTGACGTTAGCGTTTTCAGAGACGGAATCTGGTATCGGATAAATAGCTCTACGAATCAATTCTCCGGCATTCAATTCGGAATAAGCGGAGATGTTCCGGTTCCTGCGGATTACGATGGAGACGGGAAAGCCGATACGGCGGTTTTCCGAAACGGATTTTGGTATATTCTTCAATCTTCAAACAACCAATTTCGCGCCCAACATTTCGGTATTTCCAGCGATAAACCTGTTCCTGCGGATTATGACGGAGACGGGAAAACCGATTTAGCGGTTTTTCGAGACGGCTTTTGGTATATGCTCGGCTCGCAAGCGGGTTTTACTGCCGTACAATTCGGAATTGCTACGGATAAACCTGTTGTCGGAGATTACGACGGAGACGGAAAGGCGGATCAGGCTGTTTTTCGCGAAGGAATCTGGTATTTGCTGCGTTCTTCGCTGGGATTCACCGGCATCCAGTTCGGCATTGCCTCGGACATTCCGACACCAGCAGATTACGACGGCGACGGTAAAACCGATTTAGCGGTTTTCAGAAATGGAATTTGGTATATGCAGCAAAGCACGAATGGTTTTACGGGAATTCAATTCGGCGTTGCAACAGATAAACCGATTCCTTCCGCATTCGTTCCATAGAAAATTATTAAGGAAATGGCAGAATTCTTTTCTGCCATTTCCTTTTAAGCGTTTGCTGCGCGCTTCAATCTGTCCATCAACGCCCGCCCGATTCCGCTTTCTTCAACAGTCTGACAAAAAATTATTTCTATCCCGGTAGAATCGCACTCGCGAAAAAAAGCGAAAACCTCGTGCGCGTATTCCTCAACAGACGAGCAAACTTTTTTCAAAGCAAACTCTTGAACCGGCTCATCCAAACCGATAAAAGCTCCCGATTTCGGATTTCGGATTTCGGATTTCGGATTCATTAAAACAACCTTAGCCCGCGGTGAATAATGGCGATACTTCAAACCCGGACTCGGCAGGTTTTCTGTGTTTTCGGATTTATAAATCTTTGTCTCCGGCACAACTCTCTGCAATTCTTCCAATGAAACCGCGCCTACTCGGAGCACCAGCGGAAAATCTTTTGTACAATCAACCACAGTCGATTCAAGCCCGACCTCTGTTTGCTCGCCCTGCAAAATACAGTCAATTCGATTGTTTAAATCCTCAAAAACGGCTTGCCAGGTTGTGGGACTAGGTTTGCCCGAAATATTCGCCGAAGGTGCGACGAGCGGCACGCCGCATTCTTTTAAAAACTCTCTTGCTAAATCGTGTCGCGGCATTCGCACGCCGATTGTTTGTAGATTTGCCGTTGCAATCAAAGGAACTCGCGTTGACTTTGGCAAAACCAAAGTCAATGGCGCGGGAAAAAACGCCTCGATAAATTTTTCCGCCGAATCCGTAATTTCGGAAACAAGCGAATTGATTTGTTCGCGCGCCTCAACGTGCGCGATTAAAGGGTTGTCCGAAGGGCGACCTTTGGCAATAAATATTTTTTCAATCGCTTTTTCACTAAATATATCCGCGCCGAGTCCGTAAACGGTTTCGGTCGGAAAAGCGACTAAGCCGCCTCGTTTGATAAATCGGGCGGCTTCCGTCGGGTTTGTTGTCAAAACTGTTTTCATCCGAAAGCGATTATAAATCGGCTTCGCGCGTGATTGCCGCTTCGCCGCCGACTTTTGCCGCCGCGCGCCCCAAAAGCATTACTACAACGACCGCTACAATTGTCGCAATAATTGCGTAAATAAACAGTCCGGTCAAATCGTCCTCTTTACCGAGAACTTTTTCCATTAGTGTTTTAATCGCCTCGTTCCAGGCAAGTGCGACAATCAAGCCGAAAGCCGCCGAAGCGAGCGTGATCATTGTTTGCAATAAAATTCTGGTGTGTTCCAGCGCCGCATTTGATTTTTTATCTGCCATATTTCCTCCATGATTTTTTGATGTGAACAGCAAAATTTCATTCTTCTTATTTAAAAAACAATCGAAAGTCAACAAAAAGTTTTGCTTTCACATCTCAACAGGTTAAATTTTAAGAAATGACGCTTGAGGAAAAATTGAAGAATCTGCCCGCACAGCCGGGCGTTTATCTGCATAAAAACGCGGAAGGCAAGATCATTTACGTCGGCAAAGCGAAATCTCTCAAAAATCGCGTGCGCCAATATTTTCAATCATCGCGCAATCAGGACAGGAAAACGCGCGAATTGGTCAAACGCATCGCCGATTTTGAATTTATCGTCGTTGACAACGAAGTCGAAGCGCTGGTTTTGGAATCGAATTTAATCAAAAAGCATAAACCGCGCTACAACGTTCTATTAAAAGACGATAAGCAATATCCGCATCTAAAAATCACCAACGAGCCGTTTCCGAAAGTCGTCATTACGCGCCGCATCAACAAAGACGGAGCAAAATATTTCGGACCTTTTCTGCCCGCAAATCTGGCGCGCCGCACTCTGGATTTAATCAACCGGACATTTCAACTGCGAACCTGCGAGATTGAAATTGACGGCAAACTGCCGCGCCCGTGTCTCGAATATCACATCAAACGCTGTCTCGGTCCGTGCGTCAAAGAGCTTTGCACGCAGGACGAATATATGGAATCCGTCCGCGACGTTCGCCTGCTTTTGGAAGGCAAAAACAAAGAATTGGCGGACGAATTGGAACAGCGAATGTGGAAATTCTCGCAGGAAGATAAATACGAATTGGCGGCGAAATACCGCGATTTACGCCAGACCGTGATCGCGCTCGGCGAGCAGCAAAAAATGATGACTTCGCCCGACCGCGACGTTGACGTTTTCGGTTTTTATCGCGAAGGCGCGCGCCTCGCGCTTCAGCTTTTCACGATTCGCGAAGGCAAAGTCATCGGCAGACGCGAATTTTTCTGGGAAGATTTGCCCGAAACCGAAGAAGATTGGAACGCCGGAGAATTTTTGAGCGAAGTTCTGGCGCAGTATTATACGACCGATTATGTGCCGCTCGAAATCCACGTTTCGGTTGATTTTGAAGACCGTCAGGTGTTGGAAAAAGTCTTGAGCGAACGCCGCAAACGCAAGGTGCGAATTATAACTCCGCAGCGCGGAATGAAACACGAATTCATCGAATTGGTCGAAAAAAACGCCCAAATTTCATTTGAACAGCGTTTCCGCGTATTGATGCCCAACACGCGCCAGCTTTTGGAAGAATTGCAGGAAACTCTCGAACTCCCGCATTTTCCCGAACGCATCGAATCGTTCGACATCTCAAACATTCAGGGCGCGGAAAACGTCGCCGGAATCGTCGTCTATGAAAACGGCAAACCGAACCGCGCGGAATATCGCCGCTACATCATCAAATCGGTCGAAGGTGCAAACGATTTCGCCTCGATGTACGAAGCCGTTTTCCGCCGCTATCGCCGCCTGCTCGAAGAACAAAAAGCCCTCCCGCAATTAGTTTTCATTGACGGCGGCAAAGGTCAATTAAACGCCGCCGCCGCCGCGATGCGCGACAACGATTTGGAAGCAATCACGCTCATCGGCTTGGTCAAACCGCCGAAACATCACAACCAAATCTCGCATCTCTTAATCTTCGGGCGCGAAGAACATCCCGTAATGTTTAATCTAAACACGCCCGCATTCCGCCTCGTCCAGCAAATCCGCGACGAAACGCACAAAACCGCCATCGAGTTTCACCGCAAACGCCGCGAAAAACGCGATTTCACATCCGAACTCACGGCAATTCCCGGCGTCGGCGAAAAACGCAAAACCCAACTTTTGCGAAACTTCGGCTCAATCACCAGAATCGCCAAAGCGTCGGTCGAAGAGCTTTCGCCGTTTGTCGGACGCAAAGCGGCGCAAGACATTTTCCGGCATTTTGAAAAGCAGAGAAGTTTGGCGCAGCCGAACGAAAACGCTTAAAATCGTTTTGGAGACGAAACAGCAATGACGACGATTACTTTAACAGACGAGCAGGAAGCGATTATCAGCGAACAAATCAATAGCGGCGCGTATAAATCCGCTGACGAAGTTATTGCTGCCAGCCTGAATCTTTTGAAAGAGCAGGAAAAAAAGAACGGAAGCGGCGAGAAATTATGCGCGACGTTGAGGACATCGAACAAGGACTGTTTATGATTTTTTCAACCGAAAGAGAATTTGCTCAATTTGCCGACCGAATTATTCGACGAAGTACAGCTAAACGTTAGTGTGAACAGTAGGGTTGACACCGAAGATTATTTATTGAAATCAACAAACAAATTGCTAGTGAAAGAATGGATACAAAAAACAAACAGCCTACAGTTTTTCTTAGTTATTCTCTGAAAGATTCAGAAATAGCAATGAAGATTAATAATGCACTCATTGCTAATAATATAACTGTCGAAAGCACCGACTTGGTTTTTAGACCAGAGGATTCTGTTCCTAACCGCATACGAGAAGTTATTTCTGCGAGTGATTATCTCGTAATATTACTGTCACCTAATTTTATTGAATCAAGTTGGCTTCAATATGAATTAGACGTAATGAAACTACTTAAAGAGTTGAATTCCAGAGATATAACATTAATACCAGTTCTCATTGCAGAAACTGAAATTCCAAAATCAATCAGAAAGTATCAGTATCTTGATTGTAGTAAAAACTTTGAAAAATCGATTAAAAAATTAGCCAAGCAAATAGACGCTGCCCCCGAAATAGATTTCTCGCGATTAGATTACTTTAAGTTTGAGAATTTAGTCATAGATTTACTAAGCAAATTAAAATTCAAAAACATTGAAAGGCACGTTAGAGAAAATGATTTTGAATTTGACATTAAAGCTTATTATTTACGCACTGATCCTTTCGGTATGCCCATAAAAGAAACTTGGTTTACTGAATGTAAGTTCTACAAACAATCTAGAGCCGACGTAAAAACAATTGAGGCGTTTTTATTCACTTTGGCTAAGCTTGAACACAAGAATTGTGGGTTACTGATTACAAATAGTCAGCTTACTTCCGCAGCACAAAGCCATTTGGAGCACTTAAATTCGGTCTTAAAAAAAGACGTTCGTATTATAGATAGTACAGAACTAAAAAGTTTGTTATTAAAATACAATGATTTAATCAAAAAATATTTTTCGGCTGATGAGGAAATCGAATCATGAGCCAAGTTTCAGATTTCGTTGACAGGTTAGACGCTTGCTGTGCTGGCACTGCTCATTGGAGAACGTTTGAAGTTCTATGTACAGAAATTCTTGAGTTTTTATTTGTACCTCCTCTTAATCGTCCGATTCCTCAGCCTCGAACCTATTCAGGAACAAATAGAAGGGACGTAGTTCTACCTAATAGAAATTTCGATCAAAGTAATAACTGGGGGCTTTTACTTAGAGAATTAAATGCTCGAATGATTCTTTTTGAGTTTAAAAATTATGATGCAACTGATATTGGACATGAAGAAGTTATTCAAACTGATAATTACTTAACAGAACCAATGGGAAAATTAGCAATAATGGTTTGCAGCAAAGCCCCTGACAATGGAGCCCATATTCAGAGAAATACAATGTACAGCAGACACGGAAAAGTAATTCTATTTTTGAATAAAGAACATTTAAAAGAAATGTTATATATAAAGGAGCGCGGTGAGGACCCATCTGACTTAATTATTGATTTGGTAGAGCATTTTTACCTTCAACATGAGTAATCTACTGAATGAAGTCTATCAGAATGCTCTAATTCCTTGAAGAAGATAGCACTGCTTGATTGAATTTAATTCGCTTCAAAAATTTGCACAAGAGAAACAATGTATCCTGAAAATTGACCTGAGAGAATTCGCACAAACGGTTATGCCTTCTTTCAAAAAGCAGCGATAGCTTTATTAATAGAATTAACTTTAATTAATTTTCCGGCAAACACAAGACAGGCTTGTAAATCTTCACGTTCCAAATCCGGGTAATCCGCCAAGATTTCTTCAAACGTCATTCCCGCACCGAGCAAATCCAGAATCATTTCGACCGGATAACGCATATTGCGAATGGTCGGTTTGCCGAAACAGATGTTTGGATTGAGTGTGATTCTTTTTAATAAATCGTTTTCCATTGTTTTACCTACACTCCGTTTATAATATACAAAAATTTGTTCGGAAAGCGGGCAACAAGCTGATTGAAGTGGAAAACTTACCAAAACATTTACCGCAAGCGCTTTTTGAAGCACTTTCAGATTACGATTGGCAGCAGAATTTGACAGGTTTTTCGAGTTCGCAGGTTTTTCGTTTGACAAAAGCGGGCGGCGAAAATCTTTATCTCAAGATTGATTCACATGGTGGTTCAGAATTAGCAGATGAAAAACTGCGGTTGGAATGGCTCAAGGGAAAGCTACCAGTGCCGGAAGTGCGCTTTTTTGTCCAAATGGACGAGCGCGATTATCTGTTGATTACCGAAATTGAAGGCGAGGGAGCGCACGAAGATTTGTGGAAAGAGGATGTTCGGCGAACGATTGAATTGCTGGCGAATGGAGTGCGGATGATTCACAGTTTGCCGGTGGCGGATTGCCCGTTTGACGAGACTTTGGAGGCGAAAATCGAACGGGCGCGGTGGAGAATGGAGCTTGGGTTGGTTGACGAAAGCGATTTTGATGACGAGCGGCAGGGCAGGACGGCGGAAGAGTTGTTTCGGGAATTGATTGCGACAAGACCGACGAGCGAAGATTTGGTTTTTACGCACGGCGATTATTGTTTGCCGAACGTTCTTTTCAAAGATTGGCAAATCAGCGGTTTTGTAGATTGGGGTCGCGCGGGCGTTGCCGACCGTTATCAGGATATTGCGCTGCTGGCGCGCAGTGTTTGCTATAATTTCGGCGAAAAATGGACGCCGTTTGTATTTGAAGCGCTGAAGATTGAACCGGATTGGGAAAGGATTGAATTTTATAAATTACTTGACGAGTTTTTCTAACGGTGAGATTGTTTTCTTCGCCACAGAGATAAAAACAAATGATTTATTCGGACAAAAGTTTAGCGCAAAAATTGGAAAGAACAGAAGGCAGCGCCAATGCGGCGTTTGTCGAAACGCGGGCGAAAGTGCAGCCGGAAAGCGGCGCGGCTTGGGTTGAAGCGGCGGGCGCGTATGCGATGTTCGACGGCGTGGAATCGCCTTTGACGCAGACTTTCGGGCTTGGCGTTTTCGAGGATGCGACGCACGAAGTTTTGGATAAAATCGAAGCGTTTTTTAAAGAGCGCGGCGCACCGGTTTTTCACGAAGTCAGTCCGATGGCTGATTTGTCGCTGTTGTCTTTGCTGAGTGAACGCGGTTATCAGCCGATTGAGTTGTCGAGCGTTTTGTATCGCCCGATTGAAAGTGATTTTAGCGTTTCACTCAATCCAAATATCAAAACGCGAATTATCCAAGCGGGAGAAGAAATGCTCTGGGCGCAAACTTCGGCGAGCGGTTGGAGCACGGAAGCGCCGGGACTTTCCGATTTTATGCTTGATTTCGGGCAAATCAGCGCCAGAAGCTTTTTGTCGTTTTTAGCGGAACTCGATGGCAAACCAATTGCTGCCGGCGGATTGTTTATTAAAGACGATTGTGCGCTGCTCGCAGGCGCGAGCACGATTCCCGAAGGTCGGCGGCAAGGCGCGCAGTTGGCTCTGCTCGATGCGCGTTTGCGTTATGCCGCCGCGCAGGGCTGTAAGATTGCGATGATGGGCGCGTTGCCCGGCAGTCAGTCGCAGCGAAATGCCGAAAGACAAGGCTTTCGCATCGCTTACACCCGAATCAAATGGCACTTGAAATAAGCCTGTAAAAGCTATTGAATGAAAAAAGCCTTGGTGAGCGATTTTCAATCGCACATCAAGGCTTTTTAAATTTCCGTAAAAATGTTATTGACGCAAACGGTCTGTACCTGCGACTTTAACAATCTTGTTATAAACGCCGAGGAGCAGGAACGGAGCTACCCATTGACCGACCCAGTGCGCTTTTTCGGTGTTGCCCGAAAATTCGAGAATCAACGACGCGCCGATTGAGCCAACCGCCGCCCAGAGAAACAAATCAGACGGCAATTTAGCGGTTTGCGATTCAATCGCAGTTGCCACCGTGCCTTCGGTGTGCGAAACCGGGTCTTGTCCGCCTTGATAAAATTCGCTCGAACTCATACCTTGTTGTGTTCCAGTTGCTGTTGCCATAAAAATCCCCCTTCACAATATTGAAATTTATTCTATTTTAAATTCTCTGTTCAAATGTACCGTCCACTACCGTACAAAAGTAAAATTTTATCCGGCAAATTTGCTTAAAGGCTGAATTCTTGCGAAAATTTTGTTTTCACAATCGGCTATGCATATCACCCGAGTCGAACTCGAAAACATTAAATCTCACGCCGCCGCCAATTATGAGTTTCATCGCGGAACGACCGCCATCACCGGCTCGAACGGCGCGGGCAAAACTACGATTATCGAAGCGATTGCGTGGACGCTGTTTGATCTGCTCGATTATAAAAAAGACGATTTTTTGCGTCGAGGCGCGAAAAAGGGTATCGCTCGCGTTTCGTTTGAAAGCCATCTGGACGGGCGTCATTACACCGTTTACCGCGACACGGGAACAGGTTATTACGTTTACGATTTGGAATTGAAAACGCGCATCGCCGAAAAGAAAGGCGAGGTTTCTCGGTTTTTGCAGCAGCATTTGGGCGTCGAACCCGGCACGGATTTGGAAACGCTGTTTCGTTCGGCAATCGGAGTTCCGCAAGGAACGCTGACGGCGATTTTTCTCGAACCGCCAGCGATTAGAAAGGCGTCTTTTGACCGACTCTTAAAAGTCGAAGAATACCGCGAGGGCGCAGAAAAGCTGCTCGCGACGGTGCGTTACGTCGAATGGCGCCTTCAGGATGTGCGAACAAAAATCGCGGTTGCCGAAAACGAATTGTCGCGTCTTGAAGAAATCGAGAACGCGCACCGTGAAACCGAAAAGAAAATCGCCGAACTCGAAACAATTTTAAAAGATTTACGCGCCGAAATTGCTCAAAAAACCGGCACGGTCGCCGAATTTGACCGGATGGAAACGAGAGTCAATGAAACTCGCTCCACGCGCGACCGCTTGGAAGTTCAGCTTCAGTCGGCGCGAACGGCGCAAATTCGATTTCAAGCCGAACGCGATCAAGCCGCCGCCGCGCTCGCCGCGCAAATCGCGGTCGAAAGTGATTATCGTTCGCATTTAGCGGCGCTGGATGAGCTGAATGTTTTAGACGCCAAGCAGATTGAACGTAATCGAATTCAAACCGAAGCAAACCGCGCCGAATCGTTTTTGAGCGAAGCAAAATCGGAGTTAAAACGGCTCGAAGAAAATCTTGCAAAAGCCATTGATGCGGCGCGGCAAGCTCAAGATTTGCAGCCGAAAATCGAAGAACAAGCTCATCTTGAAACCGAGCGCGAGACGTTGCGAACTGCACGCGCAGAAGCCGAACAAGCGGCGCGTCAAGCCGCCCGTCTTGAAGCTGAAATCGAAGGGCGGCGCGCAAACTACAAGGAAAGTCTGGAAAAAATCAAAGACGCCGAACGCGGCGCGGATGCCGAGAAGCGCGTCGCGCAGCTTGAATCGGAAAAACGCGCAATCGAAACCAGGTTAAAAGACGCGCTCGAAGCCGAAACCAGCTTGCGGCTGCTCGTTCCGCAGCGCGCCGGACTGAAAAAAGAAATCGAAAAATTACAGATCGCGCTCGCCGAAAACGAACGGCAGTTCAAAGATTTTGACGCAATTTCGCATCTCGCTCGCGATACGGTCGTTTTAAATGCGAAGGAAAGCGATTTGGTCGCCGAAATCGCTAAAATGCAGGCGAAAATTCAGCACGACGAAAAGTTTCGAGGGGAAGTCAGAAACGGCTTGTGTCCGATTCTTTCCCAAAAATGTTTGAACATCCGCGAAGGCGAAACGCTCGAAAGTTACTTCCAAACAGAGCTTTCAACGAGTTACGTCAGGCTGGAAACGCTCGAACAGGAACAAAAATCGGTGAGCCGAAACCTTTCGGCGGCGCGCGATGCCGAACGACAGCTCGCCAGATTTGAAAGTTTACAAAATCAGGTTGAAACCGGGCGCAGCGATTTGAAACAACGCGCGGCGACGCTCGAAAAAATCGAGCGCGAAATTGCCGCTTTTAACGGTTTTAAGCCGAAAACGCTGGAAGAATTAAAAAAACGGCGCGAAAAAATCGAAAACGAAATTGCGACTGCGAACGACGAGGCGCGAAGATATTCCGAGCTGCAAGGTATGAAAAAAGGCTTGGAAGATACGAAACAGCAAGGCATCGCTTTAAAAGCCGAACAGGAAAAACTCCAATTTTCTGCTTCTAAGCTGCCTGAAATCGAAAATCGCTGGGCGGAGATAGAAAATAAATTAAAAGAGCTTGGCAATCCGCGCGAGCGCGCTGCCAGTTTAAAACGCGACGCCGAACAGGAAATCGCATGGCGCGAGCGAATCGCGGCGGCGGAAAAGGATTTGACTGAAAAAGAGCGTGCCGTTCAAGTTTTATCGGAAAAACTGACGCCGTTTGCCGCGCTCGATGCCGATTTGGCGCGGGTTCGCCGCGAACGCGACCGAACTTTGTCGGCGTATCAAACATTTCTGGCAAATCAGGCGATTGCCGCGACTTTGCCCGCGCGTGAAAATGAGTTGGCAAAAGCTGTTGAAGAAACCGAAAGACTCGAAAAAGAGTTTCAAGCAGTTTCCGGCGAATACAAAACGGCGATTGAGAATTACAATCATGAGCAGCATTTAAACGAAAAATCGGCTTTGCTCGACGCGCAGCGGCGCGAGGCGGCGACGACAAATGAATTCGCGCAGGAGCGGCGGCGCGAGGCTGATTTGCGGCGGGAAATCGAGCGGCTGGCGGCGGTCAGAAAACAAATGCAAGCCGAATTTGCCGAAAAAGAAAAGCTCGACCGCGTTTTCGAGGCAACCGATTTCATCCGCGACACGCTCAAAAAGGCGGCGCCCGAAGTGGCGAGAAGTTATTTGTTTTCAATTTCGCGCGAGGCAAACGAAATTTTCCGCGAAATTTCCGGCAGCGCCGAAAGCTCGCTTCGCTGGACGGAAGATTACGAAATCGTTCTCGAAGAATTGGGACACGAACGCCCGTTTATCAATCTGTCGGGCGGCGAGCAAATGGCGGCGGCTTTGAGCGTTCGTTTGGCGCTTTTAAAACAATTGTCGGATGTGCGCGTCGCGTTTTTCGATGAGCCGACGACAAATCTGGACAGAGAGCGGCGCGAAAGATTGGCGCAGCAAATCGGGCAAATTCGCAATTTCGATCAGCTTTTTGTCATCTCTCACGACGACACTTTTGAGGAAAACGTGGATTACAACATCCAAGTTAACGGAAAACAAAGCGCGGTTTCGGCAGAAAATTAAACCTCGCAGAAAGATAAGCAACGAGGCAAAATGAAAATGGTCAAAACGGCTTTGAACTATCAACTATAAACTATTAACTATCAACTGTTTTGCAATAACATATAATTGATAGTTAATAGTTTATAGTTTCCGCTTTGTTTTGTGCGTTTGCGTGAAAATTGAGTGAAAGAAGTTTTAATAGTTTGCGACGGTTCGAGTATCGGCAACGGGCGGGAAAATCCGCGCGCGGCTGCCGTTGCGCTGCTCGGTTTTAAGGGAAATTGGAAAGCCGTCGGTCAATTTTTGGGCGAGGCGACCAATCAACAAGCCGAAATTGCAGCCGCGACGCTCGGTTTAAACGCTTTGCGCGAGCCTTGTACAGTTAAAGTGTTCAGCGATTCGCGCTACGTCGTCGAAACAATGTGCGGAAGATTTCGTAAAAAAACGAATCTCGATTGGTGGCAAAAATTGGACGACGCCTCGCGCGGTCATAAAATTACATGGCAATGGATGAAAGGTCACGCAGGAGATTTATTGCAGGAAACTGTTGATAAAACGGCTCGCAAAATCGCAACGGTCGGCGCTGTTGACGAAAAACTATTGGCGGACGCCGCCGAAATCGCTAAAACCGCAAAGATTTAATGAAATATTCAACCACAGAGACGCAGAGACGCAGAGATAAAATAATCTTTATTTTGTTTCTCTGTGTCTCTGCGTCTCTGTGGTTGAATGTTGTTTCGGCGCAGGATTTTCGACCTAAATGGGAGTGGCAAAATCCTTTGCCGCAGGGAAATTCGATTTTTGCGATTCGGTTTGCCGGGGATAAATTAACCGGCTGGGCGGTCGGAGCGGACGGGACGATTCTTTACACCAGAGACGGCGGTTTTAATTGGCGGCGGCAAAGCTCACCTGTCAGCAACACGCTTTCCGGCATTTTTATCAAAGACAAGAAAACAGCGATTATTGCGGGCGGGCGCGGGACGATTTTACTGACCGATGACGCAGGCGAAACTTGGCGAGAAATCAAGCTCGACGGGAGAGATCATTTTTACGCCGTCGCATTTGCGCCAAAAAACTTTCAAAAGGGCTGGGCAGTCGGAAGCTACGGCGCGATTTATCAAACTTCCGATGGCGGTTTGACATGGAGCAAACA
>DASVTY010000076.1:0-35295 GCA_036387315.1 Pyrinomonadaceae bacterium | reverse complement strand
ATTTTATACAGGCATTTATTCGTTTCGGTCAAACGAATCGAACGGGTTCTTTGTTTTTAGGTCTTCTTTTTTGTTGGCAATTTTCGCCAGCATCAAACGCCGGAAATTTATCAAAAACGGCTCACGCTTTTGGAAATTTTTTGCTAAACTTGCCGCCTCTGCTTTTTGTGAGCCTTTTCGCTCGATTTTTCTGCGTTAAATTTCCGAGGATTAACCGACGGGAGAAGAGTATGAACAACGAAACAAACGAAACGAATAAAAAGCTCGTGCGGGAACTGAGCTTGCTGGATGCGACGATGATTGTCGTCGGCTCGATGATCGGAAGCGGCATTTTTATTGTGTCGTCGGAATCCGCCCGGCTGCTCGGCGCGCCCGGTTGGCTGCTGGTCGCGTGGCTTCTGGCGGGCGTGATGACGATCACGGGCGCGCTTTGCGTCGCAGAGCTTGCCGCGATGATGCCGCGCGCCGGAGGTCCTTACGTTTTTATGAGCGAGGCTTACGGCAAGCCAATCGGTTTTCTCTACGGCTGGTCGCAGTTTTTGATTGTTCAGAGCGGCACGATTGCCGCCGTCGCCGTCGCTTTCGCAAATTTTACGGGCATTTTATTCCCGCAAATTTCCGGCACAAATTACATCGTCGAGCCAATCGTTTTCGGCTCTTACGCCGTCAGTCTTTCCGTCCAGCAGCTTTTGGCAATCGTCAGCATTGCATTGCTGACGTTCGTCAATACGCGAGGTTTGAGCGTCGGTAAATTGATTCAAAACACCTTTACGTTTACGAAAACGGCGGCGCTGCTCGGCTTGGTGATTATCGGAATTTTTTTCGGCTGGAATTCGGGCGCGGCGCTTTTCACCGCCGATTGGTGGAACAGCGCTGCAAACGGCTGGACGCTCGACAAAGCGCAACCGGCAGCAGCGGCTTTGGGAACGCTCGCTTTCGTCGTCGTTTTGGGCAAAGCGATGACCGGACCTCTCTTTTCGCAATCGGCTTGGGATAACGTCACATTTACCGCCGGAGAAGTCGAAAATCCGGGCAAAAACTTGCCGCGCGCTCTGCTCATCGGCTGCGGAACAGTTGTCGGTCTGTATCTTCTGGCAAACGTCGCCTACGTTGTCACGCTTTCGCTTCCGGCGATTCAAAACGCGCCGAACGGTCGCGTCGCGGCAGCCGTAATGGAACAAATTCTAGGCGCGCCCGGCGTCATCCTGATTGCAGTCGCATTAATGATTTCGACCTTCGGCTGCAACAACGGCTTGATTTTATCCGGCTCGCGCGTTTCTTACGCGATGGCGAAAGACGGTTACTTGTTCGCGCCGCTCGCGCGCACCAACAACAAGCACGTTCCGGCAATGGCGCTTTTGGCGCAATGCGTCTGGGCTTCGCTTTTGATTTTGCCGCGCACGGTCACTTATCCGGCGGGCGGCGGGGCGGCGGTTTTCGGCAACGTTTACACGCAGCTTCTCGAATACATCGTTTCGGTTGATTTGATTTCAGCCGCGCTTTCGGTCTTAGCCGTGATTGTTTTGCGCCGCCGCCAACCCGCAATGGAAAGACCGTATCGCACCTGGGGCTATCCGTTGACACCGATTGTTTTTCTCTCGCTTTCGATGTTCGTTACTTTGACACTCGTTTACCTCGCGCCCGGAACAGCCGGAATCGGATATTTGCTCGCGCTCACCGGAATTCCGGTTTATTTCATCTGGCGAAAACGCGCTCTGGCAAAACAAAAATCTGCGGGCGAACCTGTTATCGCAGCCGCCGTTCAGGAATAATCTTTGAAGAAAAAAGCTCGGAAGTTTTCACAGTTCCGAGCTTTTTTCTTTGAAACTCTGCCGCACTTTTCTGCGCGGCTTTTGTTTAAGCCATTGTCGGCAATTTTTTTGCAGCTCGCTAATGTCGCGCTCGCGGGAGGCAGATTGTCCACGCAACGCGCCAACCTCGCCTTTGACCGCATGAGTAACCGAAAGAGATTCTCCAAACTAGATAATTTTACGGATTTATCTAATAATAGCGGCAGTTCATTGAGCTTTAAATTGTTTGATAGCAAGGCGCTTGTTAATTCTCATGTCAAATAATTCTTCGACAATTCCAAAATCGCTTCAAGACGCATTGAAGAGCAGACAGGTAATTCCATTTGCTGGCGCAGGTGTTTCTCGCGCTGTTGAGAAAAAAGATAAAGACCCTGATAAAACTTTTGATCCTTTATTTCCTAGCTGGAAAGAATTAATAGAGATTCTAGCGGTAGCTTTAAAAGATGAAGGCAAATTCAGCGAAGCCGAATTAGTTAAGGCTTATGTCAATGTAAATCCCCCGAAATATCTTGACGCCATGCAGCACGCTTTCGAGCAATTGAGCGGAAGTGCTTGGTACAAAATATTTGATGAATACCTTGGAGTTCACAAAGATAAAGCCGATGAAAGCTCTTTGGAGTTGGCGCAACTCGTTTGGCAGTTAGGCAGTAATTTAATTATTACCAGCAATGTTGACCGAGTTCTGAAATGGACTTGTCCAGATCAAGACAAACTCCGAATCCTGGATACTCAAAATGTTGAGTACGCTCAATTACAAAAAGAATTTCCGATTTTGCGACCGACAGTTTGGCATTTGCATGGGCATATAGACCATAAAGAAAGAATCATTTTTACCCTCGAGCAATACGAAGGTTTTTACGATAAGAATAATCACCAAGCCGAATTGCAAACGCTGCTTAATTTTCTAACAAACCGCACTTTTCTTTTTATTGGTTTCAGCCTTGACGATCCTTATTTTCTCAAACAACTTGAATTCATTCACGAAATTTACAAAGGCGGTGCAGATTCTTTCTATGTTTTGTTGCCTGAACGGGAGAAAGATAATCCGCGCATTCCAAAATATGTTCGTGTAATCCCATTCAAGGATTACGGAGAGCCTTTGTTAGAAATCATGCGTGAAATGCGCGAACTTGTTGAAGGTGAAAATAATTCTGGAAATTCAAAACCGCCTCCGAAAAATACTGAAGACCTTTTGAAAAGTCATTTTAACGTGCCGTTTCCTTCAAAGGGCGATGCATTTGTTGGGCGCGTTGGAATGATTGAAAGAATTTGGGATTCGCTCAGTCGTGATGGACGCGCAGCAATCGGGCAAGCCGTCAGTATCGAAGGTTTTGGCGGTTTGGGAAAGACACAGCTTGCCGTTGAATATTCTCATCATTTCCGCGACAAATACGAAAATGGCGTTTACTGGCTGACGGCTGACGAAAATCTCGATAGCCAATTAATTAAAATCGGCGAAGATTTAAATTGGATTAGTGCGTTTGATAAAGGTTTTGACCAAGCCGAATTGGTACGAAATCGTTTTCGCAAACTTTCAGATTGTTTGGTTGTCTTTGATAATGTTGACGACCAAAACGCCATCAAAGATTATTTGCCCGAAAGAGATGCCCGACCACATATTTTGATAACTTCACGCGAAGTGCAGGATGGTTTCTATCCGATAAATTTAAATGTTTTAAGCATTGATGAAGCCCGCGCACTTCTAATTCAAATCGCGGAGAGACAGCCGGAAACTGAAGCCGAAAAAGAGGCGCTTGAAAATATTCTGAAAGAGCTTGACGGCTTGCCTTTAGCCGTTGAGCTTGTCGGCGGTTATCTCTTGCGACGTAAAAGCATTTCTTTTCAGGATTATTATCAATTTCTTCAAAATGAACCTTTAGAACGCATCGAGAAAAGATTTTCAGACAGAACTTTTACCGAGCATAACAAAAGCATCATTCGCACTTTGCAAATCAGCGAAAAACTTCTTAACGAAACTCGTTTTTTGGAAGATATTTTAGACATTCTCGCGTGGAGCGGAAAATCTTCAATGGGTTATTCGCTTTTGCGCGAATTGGTTGGAACAAATGATAATTTTGCATTAAGAGATGCTCTTGGCGTTGCTTTGGAGCTACATTTTATCAAGCAGGAAGAAAATACGGAACGCTATGCAATTCACCGTTTATTAGCCAGAGTTCGTCGCCACGAAAAGCCGCTTAAACAAAACCAAGGATGGCATAGAAAAATTGTGCAAGGCATTGAAAGATGGTTTGAGCCAAAAATAATTGACTTTAGTGATTTAGCAGAATTTGAAGCCGAAATCGCTCATTTAAACGAATGGCAGGAACAAACTTTCAGAATGCTTCCGGCTGAATCCGTTTTATTAACTGCTTTGAGAGCGAATCCTCTGCATCATCGCGGCGATTATCAAAAGGCGAATAATTGGTTAATAACTGCTTATCAAAATTACAAACAGGAAAATCTTGACAATCAAAAACTTTTGGCTGACCTTAATAACTTTTTGGGAGTTAATTACAGTTACTTAGGAAATAATCAGGAAGCATTACACCTTAACAAACAAGCTTTAGAATTGCGTCAGGAATTATTTGGTGAGAAACATCCTGATACTGCAACTTCTTTAAATAATCTTGGTTTAGCTTATAGCCATTTAGGAAATCATCAAGAAGCATTGAACCTTTACAAACAAGCTATGGAAATTTATCGAAACTTGTTTGGTGAAAAACACCCTGATGTCGCCCGTTCATTAAATTTTCTTGGTTCAATTTACAGCGATTTAAGAAATCATCAAGAAGCATTAAAGCTTCACAAACAAGCTCTGGAAATTTATCGAAACTTGTTTGGAGAGAAGCATCTTGATGTTGCAGCTTCTTTAAATAATCTTGGTTTAACTTATAGCGATTTAGGAAATCATCAAGAAGCATTAAAGCTTCACAAACAAGCTCTGGAAATGTTTCAAGAATTATTTGGTGAAAAACATCCTAATGTTGCTCGCACTTTAAACAATCTTGGTTCAACTAATGGCAAATTAGGCAATAAAACCGAAGCCTTGAAACATTTAAATTCCGCTTTGGAAATGCGTCGAGTATTGTTGGGAGAAAGACATCATCATACAATATTAACTTGCTGCAATTTAATTTCAGTCTTATCAGAAACAGGTGGGATTGAAAAAGCTATTAGGCTGGCGCGTGAGTTTCTGAGTTTTGTTCCGCAAAATAATCCTAACAGATGGTTTTTTGAAAAACACGCCAAAATACATAGCCTTCCAAGCCGAAATAGAAAAAAGCGCCATTAGAAAAATTGTTAAAAAACTATAGCGGTATTAAAATTTGTGCATCCGCAAACCTTTTGCTGGCGCGTCAGTCTGCACACAACTGAAAATGGCTGTAAAATGCCCTCTCGCAGATGAAAAACGAGCCATTGCAGGCGAATAATCGTGTCTCACAGCTAAACATAGTTTGTGCGAGGCGAACAACGGGGTCTCGCAGCAAATTAACAGGGTCTCGCAGCAAAATAATGCGGTCTCGCAGATGAATAACGAGGCATCGCAGGCGAAAAACGCGGTCTCGCAGGTAAAAAATCACAAAATCACAAATTATTTAATCAAGTCGGACGCCAAAAATCAGGTTATTGCAAAAGGTGCAAAGGAAAATCGGGGCGCGTTAGTCCGCACAAATCTGAAAACCGCTTTAAGCAGGTTATTTTAACCGTTTCCTCGATTGGATTTTAAATCCTCAAGCTCGCGGCGCATCTCTTTGACTTCTTCCCGAAGACGCGGCAAACCTTTGACCATCGCGTTTTGGCGTTTGTATTCATCGAGCGGCTGAACGGGAACGCCCCACCAAACGCCCGCGCGGACGATTTTTCCCGGCAAGACTCCCGCTTTTGAACCGATCACAGCACCCGAAAGCACGCGCGCGTGGTCGCCGAAACCGACTTGTCCGCCGATAACACAGTCGGATTCGATTACGGTCGAGCCGGAAATTCCGGTTTGCGAAGCGATGACAACTCGCTCGCCGATTGAAACGTTGTGCGCGACTTGCACGAGATTGTCAATTTTCGTTCCGCGCCCGATTCTGGTTTCACCGCGCAAAGCTGCACGGTCAACGCAGCTATTTGCGCCGATTTCCACATCGTCTTCAATCACGACTGTTCCGAGCTGCGGAAATTTAACGTATTCGTCCGTGTCGCGCACGTAACCGAAACCGTCCGCGCCGATGATGACTCCGGCGTGTAAAATCACGTTATTTCCAATTGTCACGTTGTCGTCAACAAAAACATTCGGATGAAAAACGCAATTTTCGCCCACTCTTACGCGGTCGCCGATTTTCGCTCCGGCGCGAAGCTGCGTACCCGCGCCGAGCGAAGAGTTTTCGCCGACGCAGCAAAACGCGCCGACAAATACGTTTTCGCCAATCGCGGCGGATTCTGCGATAACGGCTGATGGGTGAATTTCAGCTTCGCGTTTTTTCGGCGGATGAAGCAGAGCGGCGATGCGGGCGAAAGCCAATTTAGGGTTTTTTGTCTGAATTAAAACGCCGTTAAATTTAATTTCGGCAGTTTCCGCGATGATTAAACAAGACGCGGCGCTGTTTGCGGCTCCGGCAAAAAACCTGGCGTCTTCGACGAAAGCGATTTCTCCTGTTTGAGCGGCTTCGAGCGAATTTATGCCCGTGATTTTTGTTTCGCCGTCGCCGCGAACTTGCGCGCCGATTTTTTCCGCCAGCTCTGCAACTGTAAATTCATTTAACATCGGCGAAAAATCAAAAGTAAGTCAAAAAGGGAGCAAAAACTCGATTGCATTAAAAATTAAACCGTTTCCGTTCTGTTTCGGCGCGCGTCAACGAATGATTTGATTCCGAAAACGACCAGGATTAAGCACAAAATCGCGGTTAAAGTTTGCGCGACGGCTGCCGCCGGGCGTTCGATTTGCGCGCCTTGCAGCAGGGAAATCGCTTTCGGAATTCCCATCACAGTACCCAGAAAACCGAGCAGAGCGATGAGCATCACCGCGTGCATTGCGTGTTTACGCAAATTCTCTTTAGTCGCAACGCCGCCGAGAATGGCGATAATTAAACCGATTGCCGATGGAATCAGCGCGGTCGGGCTGGCGTGTCCGGTTGAAGCACCGTAGCCGCCGACGCCGATCAAAATCAGCATTACGCCGATGATAATAGAAATTGCTGGCATTTCTTCTCCTCAAGAAAAATTGTTAAGAAAAATGGCATTAAATATCACATCAAAATTAACAAAATTTGACAAAATATTGAAAATTGAAAAAAAAGTTGAAATTTTACGTTGACTTAAGCGCTTAAAGTTTGATAGCATCCGCTCAAATAGGTTAGAAATGCGCAATATGTTGCGTGTTTTAAGCAAACTTCAACTCCAAAAAGTAAATTGGCGCAAATAGTTTTAAGCAGTCGCGCGCCGGAACAAATCAATTGAGTTTTAAAAAATATGCAATGTGCTTCCTGCTCGAAGACCTTCGCCGCACCGTTATCAGTTTGTCCAAATTGCTCGGAAATGCCGACACGGCATTATTACCCGCCAGCGGAAAAGAGAACGGAGAAGATAACGACCGCTGATTTAGTCGCTGAGGCGGCTGAACCGAGCCTGGATACAGGTCGGCTCGAACCGCCGACAGCCGTCGCCGAAGAAGCGCCTGTTGCCACAAAGCGCGAGTTTACTTCGACTCTGATTGAGTTTCCAAAGCGCAAAAACGACGAATCCGAATGGCGCGACGCTTTGCGCGAGCGCGTGCGGGCGGCGCGCGAGCGTCGTGAAGGAGGAGATGAAATAGAAGAACTGCGCGAAACTAGAGTCGAAGCTGCAAAACAAAAAACCGAAGCGGCAGTCGCATCCTCCGGGACGGTGATCAATCTAAAACCGAACGTCGAAAATCGTGCGGCTAATAATATTATTGCCCGCGCGCTTGAGCGCGTAGAACGGTCGCGTCAGGTTCATCAATCGGCGGCGACGGCTGTCGCGCTCGCGCCGGTTTTTGAGCCGCAACCGGCGCCTGCGACGAGATTGCAGCAGGCGCCGAAACCTTTCGCCGCTCCGCTCGCCGTTGTACCGCAGCCTGCTGAAATCGAAGCGAAACCGAAATCACCAGCGCCGCTTAAATTTGAAGCCGCCGCCATCGAAAATGCGAAGTTCGATTCTTTCTCGAAAACTGAAAACGCTCCGGCTTTAAAAGTTGAAACGACGGTCAAGCCGCTCGAAACAGCCGAAGCTGCGGCTGGCGTTGCCGTGCCGTTGGTTACAGCCGCGCCGAAAAAAGAGCCGCGCAAATTGCCGATGATTTCGGAAGCCGATGCGGATAAATTCATTGAATCGCAAATGCGCATTTCGGCTGCCGTGCCGCAGAAAAAGCCATCTCCGCGCAGCGGGGTTGCGGTCGAACAGGAAATCGCGCCGCGCGTGCGCGACGCTGAATCCGATCAGCCGGAAATCGCCGAAGATTACGCGCCGCTCAGTTTCAGATTTATTGCCGCATTGCTCGACATCGTTCTTTGCGCGGGAGCGGCGTTCGGGCTGGTTACGCTGTTTGCGCCCGCCGGATTTTTCACCGCAGAAAAATTCGGCTTGGAGAGCGCGTTCACTTGTCTGGGCGTTTTTGCGGCAATCAAATTTATTTATTTAACGGGCGGAATTGTGCTGGCGGAAACAACCTTTGCCGGTCGCCTTTTCTCGCTTCGCACGGTTCACGCCGAAGACGGTTCTGCGGCGACCATCCTGGAAGCAATGCTTAACACGCTTGCATATTTGCTGACGCTCGCTCTTGCCGGCATCGGGTTAATTGCGATTTTATTAAGCACCGAACGCCGCGCCGTCCACGACTGGCTTTCCGGCACGGTCGTGATTCGGGAAATTTAAGTTTAAGGTTCAAAGTTTATAATCTAACCTTGAACTTTGAGCCTTAAACTTCGAACTTTGGATAACGATACTTTACAAGTTATTGTTGACGAGATTTTGCCGATTCTTGCTGGGAAAAGAATCGGCAAAATTTTTCAGCTCGGCTCGAATCAATTGGCGATTGATTTTCGTCCGGGCGACGGGCGTTATCTTTTTTTGAACTTTGAGCCGTCGCTCGTCCCGCGCCTTTATTTGATACGGCGGCGCGTGCGCGAGCTTGAAAAACAATCGGATCTATCGGGTAATTTTCTGCTTTTCGCCCGCAAACGGCTTTCCGACGGACAGCTTACGCGCATTGCAAAAGATGCTGAAGACCGCGTTGTGCGTTTTGAATTTCTGGTTGAGGATGAAAGCGCGCAAGCAGTCCAAAAGTTTAAATTAGTCGCGCAATTAACCGGAAAAGCCGCAAATTTGTTTCTGCTCGACGCGGAAAATCGAATTCTCGAAAGCCTGCGCGAAACGCACGGAGAAGGGCAGGAAATCGGGCAAATTTATCAACCGCCGCAATTTGAAATTCAGTTTCAACCGCCGAAAAAAACTTCCCTACTCGAAACTATCTCGGAAATCGAATTAAAACCGTCGGATTTTCCTTTGTCTCCGGCTTCGCCGCTTTCCGAACGGCTCGATTCTTATTTTTCAAACATCGAAGCGACGCGCGAATTCGACTCTGCGGCGCGTGCGGCGAGCAGTCGTTTGCGGCAGGAACTCACGAAAAAAGAAAAATTATTGCAGCGGCTCGGACAGGATTTGCGGGCGCACGGCGAGCCGGAAGCGATGAAACGGCGCGGCGATTTGCTGCTGGCAAATTTATACGCGGCTCGGCGCGAAGGAAATCGGGTTTTTGTGATTGATTATTTCGACGAAAACGCGCCGGAAATCGAGATTGAAGCCGATGAAAATTTGACTTTGCAGGAAGTTGCCGAAAAATATTTCGCGCGTTATTCAAAGGCGCGCAATGCGGCGCAGGAGTTAACAGCTCGAATTTTAAATCTCGAATCTGAAATCTCGAATTTGAAATCTGTAATCTCAGATTTAGAGAAAATCATTGAGCGGCGCGATGAAACGGCGCTGAACGAATTTGTCGAAAAGAATAAGCTCTCAGGCTTTAAGCAGATTCCGAAAAGCGAAAAACCGAAATCGAAAAAAGAACCGGAAATCGGTACGGGCGTGCGGCGTTATCGTTCTTCGGACGGATTGGAAATTCTGGTCGGACGCGCGGCGAAAGACAATGATCGTTTGACGTTTCGCATCGCAAAATCGCTCGATTGGTGGATGCACGCGGCTGATTATCCCGGCTCGCACGTCGTCGTCAGAAATCCGGGCAAAGGCGAGCTGCCGCAGAAAACTTTAATCGAAGCCGCCGAATTAACCGCCAAATTTAGCCAAGCCCGCGAAGACACAAAAGTCGCCGTCAATTACACGCAGCGCAAATTCGTTTCAAAACCGAAAAATGCCGCGCCCGGATTAGTTCGTTTATCGAGCTTTCGGACGATTTTAGTCGAGCCGAAAGAAAGCGGAGAGAGAATTAAGAACTGAGAACGGGGAACTGAGAACCGAAAATAATCATTGGCTTTCGGTTCTCAGTTCTCCGTTCTCCATTCTCAGTTTAAAGCGATAGCTTCTTCGATTTTTGTGCGGATGCGTTCCGGCGGGACTGCGCCGTTGACCGCCCAGTGAAAATGTCCGTCGCGAGTGACTATGTAGGTTGACGGAAAACCGCTCGGGCTTAAAGCCGAAAAAACGTCGTCGTTCGTCCAGCCGACGCGGTACGGAATTTTATATTGGCTGATATACTCTTCAACCATCGGCAGCTTTTCGTTCTCGGCGTTTAAACCTAGAAACTCAACGTCGCGGTCTTTGAATTCCTGACTGAGCGCGACCAAATCGGGCATCTGTTTTTTGCAGAACCCGCACCAGGTCGTCCATAAATTGATCAGCACGACTTTGCCTTTGTAATCCGAAATCTTAAAAGTTTTGCCGTCGAGCGCGGTCAGCTCGGCGTCAGCCATTTCCGCCGGAACTGCCGTCGGGTCGTATTTTCCGGCGGTCGTTTTGTTCCCGGATGTTACGGCACTCCCGCCTGCTTCTTTTTTGCCCGTTGCCGTCGAATTGTTGCAGGCTGGCAAAATGAGCAGTGTGAAAGCCGCTAAAAAAAGTAACGCGCGATTAGCTTGGCGAAAGGATACAATCATAAATCAAAACTCCAAATGTGATTTTAGCAACAACTTCAACGAATGTCTTGCCGCCGTAAGGCGATGAGCGTTGCTAAAACGAGAGCGAAAAACATCGTTAACAAAACTGCCTGATTCAACGCGACATTCATCCACGGATGCAAAAATGTGACGTAATCGTGAAGGCTCGCGGGCAGTTTCTCGGCTGATTTGATGTCGGGCGCGGGCGGTTCGGTGGCTTGGATTCCGTTTTTTAAATCACCCAGATAATTTTTCATCCGCCGTTTGTAATCTTCTAATTCTTCGCGTGTCTCGCTTTCGATTTCGGCATTGCGGTCTTCAATCCATTTATACAAACCTTTTCCTTCGTTTGCGCCGCGCAAATTCGAGCCTTCAGGTTCGAGCGTGTCGAGACCGGAAAAACGCTTCATCGCGTCGAAAGACCACGAAGCGGGCATTGCCAGACCGGCGACGCGCGACGCGCCTGACGGAACGCCGACCAGACCGGAAAATAAAATCTGCGGAATCAAAATCAGCGGCACGAGACTCGTCGCCATCTCGGAAGTTTTCACCAGAGCGGAAATAAAAAGTCCGAGCGCGATTCCGGTTGCAGCGGTTAAAAACAAAACAACAAGCTGCGGCAAACCCGACAGAACTCCGGGCATTTGCGTCAGATTGATCAAATCAAAGAATTTGAGTGGCAGAAACAGCAGCAAAATCTGTAATCCGACGACGAAGCTCAAGACGAACAATTTTGAAAGCAAATAAGGCAGCAAACTCAAATTAACCATTCGCTCGCGCCGGTAAACGGGCTTTTCGCGGACGATCTCACGAGCCGCAACCGATGTGCCGAACCAAATTGCCACCAGAGTTAAAACGAAATAAATAAAATCGCGCGGCGCGTCCGCCGGCACCACGAACGCGAGCATCGCGGCGATAATCGGCGCTTGGAGGAGCAAAATCAGGAGATTCAATTTGTCGCGGAAGAGAACTTGAAAATAACGTTTCGTCAAAGTCAACGTTTGACGCATAGACCCGAAAATTCCGAGCCTCCGGCGTTTCGGAGGTCGCGGCGCATCGCCGGTTTGGGCGATTTGGCTGAGCGGTTCGGAAACGTTGCGGCGAAATTCGGGGGTTTTTAAGAAATTTTGTTTCCAGGTTTCGGCTATTTCTTCGGTGATTTGTTCGCGGCGGCGTTTGAATTCCGCTTGATTGGTTTCGGTCGCCTGGTGCAGGCGTTTTTCGATTGGTTCTTCGAGCTTGTCGTAAAGCTCTTTAAAACTGCTCGCGCCCAGATATTTCAGAGCTTCGTTCGGCGCGCCGTAAAAGACGAGCTTGCCGCGCATCAAAATCACGATTTTGTCGAACAGCCGGATGTTTTCCATCGCGTGAGTCGTTAAAATCACAGTTCTCCCCGATTCGGCGATCCGACGGAAGAGCTTCATAATTTTGTCTTCGGTCGCCGGATCAAGCCCGGAAGTCGGCTCGTCCAGAAAAATCACCGAAGGCTTGGTAATCAATTCGACCGCAATCGAAACGCGCTTGCGCTGACCGCCGGAAAGCTCGGAAACGAGAACGTCGCGGCGTTCGGCAAGCCCTGTCACGTCCAGAACTTCGTTGATAATCTGGTCAATTTCCGCGCCCGAAACGTCGCCGGAAAGCCGCAATTTGGCGACGTAATAAAGCGTGCTGTAAACCGTTAATTGACGGTGAATGATGTCGTCCTGCGGAACGTAACCGATGCCTTGTTTGAGCGAATCGAGATTTGAATAAAAATCGAGATTGTTGATTAAAACGCTGCCCGCAGTCGGCGGTCGCATTCCGTTGAGCGCGTCCATCAGAGTTGATTTTCCCGCGCCCGAAGGTCCGAGAAGCCCGACAAACTCGTTCGGCTGAATTGCGAGCGAAACGTCGTCCAGCAATTTTAAAAGCCCGCCGCCGGCGCGGTTTTTGACGGTTTTCGTGATGTGCAGCGCGTCAATCCGCGTTTTTGACCGCGTGTCGAAAACAAAAACGTTCCCGTTTTGGTCAACGCGAAGCTGAAACGGTCCGATTTGCGCCGTATCTGCGGAAGTTAAAGCCGCTCGCCCGGAAATCCTTTTGCCGGCAATGTAAACGCCGTTTGTCGAACCGGCGTCTTCGATTACGATTCCGTTGGCAGTTTTGAGCAGTCGCGCGTGACGATTTGAGATTTGCAGACCGTCGAGCCGAATGTCAGAAGTTTCGGCTCGCCCGACAATTAATTCGGATTTGCGGCTGAAATCGAGCCGCAAAAGCAGTTGCGCATGTTGTTGCGGCGGGGCGTTTTGCGCTTGCTGTAAATCTCTGAGAGAAATTTGCGAGCCGACCAGCGTGCGCGGCACTTCTTCATTTCCGGCGGTTTGAGAAACGGCAGAAACGGCTTGTGGCGCAGTCGCTTGCGTGGCGAGAAAACGCAAAACCGGACCGCCCAAACCGAGACGAATTTCATCGCCGCTCGCCAGCGGCGTCGGTTCATTGGCGACAACGCGGCGTTCGTTGACGAAAGTTCCGTTAAAACTGCCGTTATCAACAATCACGAATTGCCCGTTTTGACGGCGAATCTCGGCGTGGCGGCGCGAAACGACAGCCGACGCGGCATCAACGGAAAAATCGTTTTCCGGCGAGCGCCCGAGCGTGATGATTTCTTTTTTGATTTCGAGCGGCGTCGCGCCCGCGTTTTCGAGCGGCTGCAAAACGGCTGACAAAATTTGCGGCGCAGGTTTTTGGGGCGATTTTGGCGGCTGAATGCTTGGGGGCGCGTCGTGAAATGTGGCTGCGAAATCAATCGAATCGTCGAGCGCGGGCATTTCTAAATTTTTAACGCGCAGAACCGGACCGTTTAAGCCGAATTGAATCGTCGCTCCCGTCGCAACTTCCGCCGGTCCGCTGACTCGCTGCCCGTTTAAAAATGTTCCGTAACTCGAATTTGAATCAATCAGCAAACAGCGTCCGTCTTTAAACCGCAGCTCGGCGTGTTTGCGGGAAACCATCGGATAGGCGGTCTGCTCGAAAACGATTTCGCACGTTGACGGATCTCGCCCGACTCGGATTGTTTCCTGCGAGAAAGTCTTTTCATTTAACTGGCTGCCGCCGCGTTCTTCGCTTAAGACGATTTTCATTTTTGCAATTCGGATAAAAAAACGAAATGTATTTTCCGCCGCTAAAATTACCACTAACGCGAAAGGCGGTCAAAAGACCGCCCTTGCCGAATTATCAATCGAGTTTTCGTTTTCTATTATTGTTTCGCGTCCGACGCCGAAGAAGCGATTTCAAAAGTATTTAAAATCTCTTTTAATTCGCCCTTTTCGCCGACATCTTTCGGGCTTGAGATTGCCTGCGAAAGATTGGTCGCGAGCATCGTTAAAAGCAAACCGCTTTGGGCATCTTGTTTTCCGGTCGGCACGAAAACCGTCCGTCCGAAGATTTTGATTTTTTTGCCATCCGCGTCTTTGCTTTCGCCGGTAAATTTGACTTCGTAAGCCGCGCGTCCGTTCAAGGTTGTTTCGTCTTCGGAGATTTTGCGGAAAGCCGGAATTTCTTTGGCATAGGCTGCGGTTAATTTTTTGACCAGATTTGGAAAAGCCGCGCGGTCTGCTTCAAAACTTCCTTTGCTTTCGTACCAACTGACGAGAAGCTGTTCAATCGGCAAACCGTTTGCGATTCGGTTTGAAACGTCCAGAAAATTCGCGGCACCCGGTTTTCCGGCGTTCTCGTTTAGCTCCCAATTCTCCGGGTAGCCGAGCGAAAACGGTATGAAGTTTTCAGCCAGTTTTCCATTCAATTCGGTTTTCGAGTTTTCAAAACGAACGAAATTCGGCGGAATCGTCGCTGTTTGAAGCGGCTCAGCGTTTGTAGTTTCGCTGACAACCGGCGCGGGCTGTTCAGCCGGAGCGTTCGGCGATTCGGTTTTCGGCGCGGAAGGTTGAAATACGTAGGGCTGTTCGCTTACGGCTTGTTCGGGCAAATTTCTGTTGTACAAAAACGCTGTCGCCAGCGCGATTGCCGCGATGACGCAAGCTGCCGCAATCAACCATTTCGCTTTGTTGGACAATCTTTTTTCCGCGCCGTAGGTTGTTTTTGCCGCCGGAGCGATTTGCTCGAATTCTACTTTTTTAATTGTCGCTGTTTCCGGTTTTGTTTCCTGAGCAGCTATCGGCGTTTCGGGAATAAATTTATTCGGAGCGGCAGGTTCGTCATTAGTTTTAGTCGGAATTTCCGTTTGGGCGGGCAATTTACCGGTTGGTTTATAAACGGCGCTTTCGGTTAGAGCGTTAAAAAGCGATTCGCCGAATTCGCGGGCGTGGTGAAAGCGTTCGGCGCGGCTGAAAGCCAGAGAGCGCTCTAAAACGGCGTCAACCGTCGGGCTTAAATCGAGCCGCAGATTGGTCGGTTTGAGAGCCAAACCTAGTTCTTCGGCGTCGAGCAAATCGTCTTCCGTCGCGCCCGCAAACGGTTTTCGCCCGGTCAACATTTCGTAAGCGATGACGCCGAGCGCGAAAATATCGCCTTCGGCATGCCAAAGTTGACCGATCAGGCATTCCGGCGCAGTGTAAGCGAGCGAACCGTTCTTGTCCGCTTCTTCGCCCGCGACGCCGAAGTTGATAACTTTGACTTGTTCAATCGTGCCGTCGTTTTTCAGCACGATGTTTTCCGGTTTTAAATTACGATGCGTCAGGCGATTGTTGTGAGCTTCGGTCAAAGCCTGCGCGATTTGGCGAACGACGCGAGCGGTTCGACCGGCGGAAAACTGCCCGGAAATCTGCATCGCTTCGCGCAGTGTCAAGCCTTCGGGAAATTCGGTGATGATAAACGGTTTGCCTTCGGTCAAATCACCGGCGTCCAGAATTCGGGCGATGTTCGGATGATTGAGATGCGAAAGCGCGCCGCGTTCTTCGTAAAAACGTCTGGTTTCTTCCGCCTCAGGCGGAAATTCGTCGAGCCGGATTTTGATTAAAACCTGCCGGTGCTCGCCCAAACGGTCATGAGCGATATAAGTGACCGTCAAAGCATCCTGCTGCAAAACTTTGTCAACCGTGTAGCGTCCTTTTACGTTTTGCCCGATGAGCGACGCAGTGTTTTCCGCTCTGACCGCAAGTCGCCCCGTCGGATTAATGCTTCGGTCGCCGACGGGTGCGAAAGAATCCGGTATTTCCGCAGGCAAAACCAGTCTGCCGGTCGGTCGCCGCTCCGAAATCGGAATCGCAGATTGAGCGGCTGGCTGAAAACCGTTGCCAGTTTCCGTTTTTAACGGCAAAGGCTCGTTTGCTGCTAATCGAGAAGCGCCGAAACCGTTAGGCGCGAGTTCGATTTGAGGCGGAAGTACGAGTCGCCCGGTTTGCCTGCGCGGCTGCCATTCGGTGTTCGCATCATTTTGCGAAACGCCGAAATCCGCCGTCAAAAAGGCATTATCTTCGGTCAGACCGGCTTCGGCGACTGAAGCCAAACGACCGCCGTCGTGGGTGCAAAATCTGTTCGCGCCGCTTTGATAAATGCGGCTACATTTGGGACAACGCAGCATTATTTAACTCCAAAAATAAAAAATCGTTATTGCTGATTCGCTGATTGAGCGGCGGTTAATTTTGCCTGCAACTGCGGGTTGGCGATGTCAAGCTCAAACGCTTTTTTGAACGCCCGAACCGCGTTAATCGTTTTTTTCTCGCGCAGATAACCGTCTCCGACCAATCCCAAAGCTCCGGCAAGCTGTTTGCGCTCGCTTTCATTGGCGAGCGGCAGAGCTTTTAAGAGCATATTTTCAGCGTTTTCGTATCGTACGGTGCGAAGATAAAGCGAAGCCAGAGCCGTGTAAGCCGAAAACGTTTTCGGGCTGACGGCGACGCTCCTGTTGAGAAAATCTTCGGCTTCGGCGTAATTTTGTTTGACGAGCAGGGCGCGTCCGAGCAGATAAAGCGCCCCCGGATTTGATTCGTCAACCGTCAAAATTCGCCGCAACAAATTTTCCGATTCTTCATAACGCTGCTCGCTTTGCAGCACCTCGGCAACAAGCGTCAAATTCGTGACATCGTTTGCCAGCTCGACCGCTTTTTTGTAAGCCTTGTTGGCGTCTTTGTTATGTCCTCTTTTTCTGAGCAGACGGGCTAGATGCGCGTAAGCGACGGGATAATCCGGTTTCAGTTCGATTGCGCGGCGATAAGCTTTTTCCGTCTCATCGTTGACGATTCCGCGCGCTTCGAGCGCGACGCCGAGCTGGTCAAACGCCGTCGGGTTGTCGTTGTCGAGCGCAATGGCGCGACGCGCTGTCGCCTCGGCGTCAACAAACCGGCTGGCGACGTTTCCGCCGCGATTCGGCTGGACGAGAACATAGCTCAAGGCAATATTGGCTTCGACGTTGATCGGTTCGATCATTACGGCTTGCCGATAATATTTCTCGGCTTCATCCCAACGCTGCTGGTCGGCATAAACGTTTGCCAAACCGTATGCGCCTCGAATGTCGCGCGGCTTCAGACGCAGCGCGCGCTCGTAGGCTCGCTGCGCGTCGGCAAATTTGCGCTCATCGCGCGCAGAGTTTCCTTCGTCTATCGCGGCTTCAAACAATTCATCGGCTGTAGCCGCCGCTTTTTCGGGCGGCGCTGAATTTTTGCCGCCTGATTTGGTCAAATCGCGTTTCGCGGTCGTTGATTTTTCGATTTTGATTGATTTAGCCGGAGCCGGTTTGTTTTTTGCGGCGTTTGCCGAAGACGTTTTTGGTTTTGGCGGCGGAGACTGTTTGCGAACGGGTTTCTTTGTTTCCCGCGCAGGTTTCTGCGAACGGAAAACGCCGGAGCTGCTGCCTAAATTTCCGCCGACTTCCTGGGCGCTGGAGGCGACAAAATTAGTCAATAAAAATCCGGTCGCCAAAAATAAAACAAATTTGCTGTTTTTCTCGAACATTTTCTCGAATTTAGAATCGTAAAAGGAGAATTGAATACTCTCTCTATTCTAAACTCATAATTCCCGTTTCTTTTCACGAACTTAATTAATCACGAGTCTAATGCCGATCAAATTTGAGCGAGCCGAGGGTGCGGACATGTTTCGGAAGACGGAATTAACCGGATCAGGTTTCCGGTCGCTTTTTTCAAAATAGCTTCCGCCGCGAATCACTTTTCCGGGGTCTTTGCCGCCTGTTTCCATCTCCCTGCCCGGATAAGCCTCAATAGTTGTATTAGTCCATTCCCAAACATTTCCGATTAAATCTTGAACGCCCCATTTGTTGGCTCCATTAGACGCCGAGCCAACCGATTTTGCTCTGAAACCGTTCATCACTGCGCGCCCGTCTTCCCATTTGTCGCCCCACGGAAACAAATTTCCGGCAGCGCCGTTTCTCGCTGCATATTCCCATTGGCTCTCACTCGGCAAAGAATATTCAACCCCGTCCTTTTGCGAAAGCCATTTGGCAAACGCTAAAGCATCATCAAAAGTTACCGTAGTTACCGGGAAGTTTTCTTCGCCGTTTAAATATCTTCCGTTTTCCCAATTGCCCGGCGGCTGATGCCCGGTTTCTTTAATAAATTGTTCGTATTGGGTGTTGGTTATTTCATACTTGCTCATTTGGAAATCTGCCACTGTTACTTTGTGCGCAGGTTCGGCTGCGTCTTGACCCTGGTCAACGCCCATCATAAAAGCACCGCCCGGAATCGAAACCATTTCAATTTTGGATAAATTCGCCGTCGGCGGCGGATTCTCCGGCGGATTTTGAACCGGAGAACTCGATGGCTGCGGAATTTCGGTTTTTTGCGGCACTACTGCCGGAAACATCAAGCGATAAACGGCAAAACCGCCGCCCGCGACCAGAAGCAGCCCGATGATAAACGCCGCCGCCAAAACCGGAATATTGATCCCCGAACTCGGTTCCGGTTCGATTTCCGTTGCCGGAATCGGGACGTTGATTTTCGACGAATTGTTGAGCGATTTTAAAGTGTTGAGCGGAGCGACTTCCGGGTCGGTTTTAACCGCTTCGCGTTTCGTTTCAGGCTTCGCTTCCGGCTCGCGCGCGTCCGGGTAACTTTTAATCGCAAACGGCTGAGCCGCCCGCTGTTCGGGTTTTTGAACTGTTTCGGGCGGGGAAAGCGGCATTGATAAATCAAGCTCCGGCGCCGCTGCCGGAACGTTTGTTTTTCCGACGGGTTTTTCCGTTTTTGTCTGTGCGGGCGGAATAAAGGTTTCCTGCGGAATCGCGTTTTTCGGAAACGAATCGGGCTTGAGCTGTGATGGCAGACTTGTCGCCGCCAGATTTTGCAGTTGCGCGACCGTCTGGCAGACTTCACCGTCGCAGGAGATTTCCGCTTCAAAAGCGGTGTGATTATTTTTAACGACCCGCAATTTGTGTTTGCCGCGCCGGATGTTTTCCGCGACGAGCCAGCCGTTTGCTTCCGACGCGCCGAGCTTTTCGCCGTCTAAGAAAACCAGCGATTCGGGCGGATTTGTCAAAACGCGCAAAGTCGCCGACGGCTCGCCCGCAGCGGCGAAGGTTTTCGAAGCTGGAGCGGCGGCTTTTGGCGGTTCGATTTTTGTTTCTTTGATTGGCTGCTGCGGCGTTTTCGGCTGCGCCGGAACAGCCGCAAGCGGATTTGCCAGAGCTTCGCGGAACTCCTGCGTTAATTCCTCGACCGAAGGCGTCCGTGCAGCCGGGTCTTTTTCGAGCGCGTGGCGCACTACTTTTTCGATGCTCGGCGGCAGATTCAACCCGAAATCAGCCAGCGGCGGCGGCGGCTCCGACAGATGCTTTCGCATAATTGAAGGAATCGAAGAGCCTTTAAACGGCACGTCGCCCGCCAGCATTTGATACAGAATCACGCCCAGAGAATAAACGTCTGCGCGCGCGTCCGGTTCGTCGTCCGACCATTGTTCGGGCGCCATATAATACGGCGAACCCATCAAGCCGGTCGTCTGCGCTTGAATAAACGAGCCGAGCAGCTCGCCCGATTTGATTTTCGCCAGCCCGAAATCGAGGATTTTTACGGCGTCTTCAATCGGGATATCGCGCACAATCATAATGTTGAGCGGTTTCAAATCGCGGTGAACGATGTCCTGTTTGTGCGCCGCCGACAGACCGGAGCAAATTGCCGACAGAATTTCGAGCGCGTATTGCGGAGTTAAGCGTTTCTCACGGACGAGCAAATCGTGGAGCGCTTCGCCTTCGACGTGTTCCATCACGAGAAACGGCATTTTTCCGGCAACCACGCCGAAATCCGTGACGCTGACGATATTGCGATGCCGGATTGCCGCCGCCGCGAGAGCTTCCTGTCGAAAGCGCGTGACGAGATTCGGATCGTTGCCGACCAGATCGGGCAAAATAATTTTAATCGCGTGAGCGGTTTTAAGATAGGTATGACGCGCTTTGTAAACGACGCCCATTCCGCCTTGTCCGAGCCGTTTAATCAGTTGATAACGACCATCGATAATCGGTTCGCCCGTGATGGTATGATTCGTCGGGTCGCCGTCGTTCGGGCAGCGCAAAACGTCGTCGGGAAAGCAAAGTTTACAGGCGGGACATTCTTTCATCGTTTTATCTCGCGTCTTATCTCGTCGGAAAGAATTTTCATTCGGCGGTAATCTCCGCTCCGAAATTCAATACGCCGCCGACGTGCTGTTTCAAATCAAACCGCGTCTTTAATTTAAATCAAAAGGGAGGTCGCGCGAAATAAATTTTAACCGCTCTAAAATGCTCAAGCAAGCCTGCGAAGCATTTTCGCGCAAAAACCTTTCTCTTTCAACAATCGCATTCGCCGCAAATTTTCAACAAAACCGGAACCGTCGCCCGGCAGGCTTCCTGCAAAATTTTACGAGCCGAAACCGAAATTTTGCCTTTTCAGGAATTCAATCACTACCGCTTCGATTGCGAAACGAAGGGCAAACGTTGTAATTTTATAATTTATGGAAGCACTCGGAATGGTCGAATGTATGGGACTGGTCGCAATGATCGAAGCGGCGGACACAATGGTCAAAACCGCCAACGTCGAGCTGGTCGGTTACGAAAAAATTGACGCCGGACTCGTAACGGCAATCGTGCGCGGCGAAGTCGGCGCGGTCAAAGCAGCGGTTGACGCGGGCGCGGCGGCGGCAAATCGAGTCGGCAAAGTCGTCGCCACGCACATCATTCCGCGCCCGCACCAGGAAGTCGAAACCGGAATTCCGGTCGTCAAAACCGGCGAAACGACGCGCAAGAAAATCTCCGGTTCGGTTCCCGAACGCAAATAATTTGAATTATTTTTGGAAAAGAGATTAAATTTATTCGATTGTCATAATCTGCGGGCAAACCCAAACCGCTTATTTTTCAACTGTTATTAGTTATGCAAAAAAAACAAAATGGATTTGCGAGCACTGGAATACCGCTTTATTACCAATTGGAAAACGTTTTACGCGAAAAAATCGCGTCGGGCGCGTTCGCGCCGGGCGACCGTCTGCCGACTGAAAGCGAATTGATCAAACAATACGGCGTCAGCCGCATCACGGTTCGACAAGCTCTCGGCACGCTTGCCGAAGAAGGCTTAATCGAACGCCAGCAGGGACGCGGTACTTTTATCGCGCAGCGCCGAACGCGCAAGCGTAAATTCAACGGCATAACTCATCTGACCGGCTCGCTCGACGAACTGATCGAAATGGGGAGCGACGTTCACATCAAAGTTCTTGAATTTAATCTGGTCGAAGCCGACAAAAACGAAGCCGAAATTTTTCAAGTCAAAGTCGGGACGCCGGTTTATCGCTTAAAGCGTCTGCGGCTTTACGAAGACAAGCCGTACAGCTTGATCGTCAATTATTTACCCGCGGAAATCGGGTCGCAGCTAACTCAGGAAGAGCTGTCGTCGGGCGCGATTTTGAAAATGATTGAAACCAAATTCGGCGTTCATTTGAACGAAGCCAAACAGCAAATCAAAGCCGAGCTTGCCGATCCGTACGCCGCCGGACAACTCAATGTGCGCGTCGGCTCGCCGCTGCTGTCAATCGAGCGCACGGTTTTCGCCGACGACGGCAAGCCCGTCGAGTTCGGGCACACGCTTTACCGCAGCGATGTTCACGGCTTTTCGGTTCATCTAAAACGCGAAAACAATAAATCTAAAAAGAATAAAGCTGCCAGTTAAAGTTAAAGCGGCTTTTCCGCCGCCGAAACACTTTAGAATTTAAAAGCGCGAGTTTAATTTAGGCTCGCGCTTTTTTGTCAATATCGTTTGCCGCCGGGCTGTGATAAAACAATTGTTGTATGAGTCGAATTGTAATGGCGGCTTTTGGCTCGCTCGGCGATTTGCATCCGTTTATCGCGCTCGCGCTCGAACTCAGAGAGCGCGGTCACCAAGTTTCTTTTGCCACGCTCGAATATTACCGCGAAAAGCTCGAAACGCTGGGGTTTGAATTTCACCCGACGCGCCCAAACGTTTCGCCCGACGACGCAGAATTGGCGGCGGATTTAATGGACGCGAAAAAAGGAACCGAGATGCTTTTGCGCGAATTTTTGCTGCCGACTTTGCCTGAAAGCTATGCGGATTTGCTGGCGGCGGCTGAAAACGCCGATTTGATTGTGGCTGGAGAAGTTGTTTTTGCCGCTCCGCTGGTCGCCGAAAAGCTCAACAAACGCTGGGTTTCGACCAGCTTGGCACCGGCATCGTTTCTCTCGGCTTATGACCCGATGGTTCCGCCGACCGCGCAATGGCTCGGCAAATTGCGTTTCTTAGGTCCGACGTTTCACAAAATTCTTTACTCCGGTTTAAAACGCTCGCTCCATTCCTGGTGGGAGCCTGTTCGAGAATTGCGCCGCCGGGAAAATTTAAAACCTTCGGTTGACCCGGTTTTTAAAGACAAATTTTCGCCGTTTTTGCATCTCGCGCTCTTTTCGCCCGCTTTGGGCGCGCCGCAGCCCGATTGGCACCAGCCGACCGTCCAACCAGGATTTCCGTTTTACGACGGCAAACGTGACACGGGAAAAATGCCCGTTGGTTTAAAAGAATTTTTGGCGGCGGGTGAACCGCCGATTATTTTCACGCTCGGTTCGGCGGCGGTTTGGGCAGCCGGAAATTTTTACGAAGAATCGGCGCGAGCCGCGAAAATTCTCAACCGCCGAGCTGTTTTGCTGATCGGTCAAAATGCGCCGCCAAAAAATCTGGACGAAACAATCGCGGCTTATGATTACGCGCCGTTTTCCGAAGTTTTTCCGTTTGCCGCGGCTATCGTGCATCAAGGCGGAATCGGCACGACATCGCAGGTTTTGCGCGCGGGCGCACCGCATCTGTTTATGCCTTTTTCGCACGACCAATTCGACAATGCCGCGCGGTGCGTCCGACTCGGAGTCGCTCGAACAATTGCGCGCGCATCTTACAGCGCGACGGCTGCCGCCGGAGAATTGAACGAGCTGCTGACGGATTTAAATTATAAAAACCGCGCTTCGGAAATCAAAAGTGTCGTTGACGCGGAAAACGGTGTAAAATCGGCGTGTGATGCCATTGAAAACGTTTTAAATTGAGGAGCTTTTTTTGGAATCTTTAGAACACTTATTGGAAAACAACCGGCGTTGGTCGGAGCAGGTCAGGCGCGAAAATCCCGATTTTTTTGGAAGACTTTCCACGCTCCAAACGCCGAAATATCTCTGGATCGGCTGTTCGGACAGCCGGATTTCGGCAAATCTTTTGCTCGGCTTGCAGCCCGGCGAGATTTTCGTTCATCGCAATGTGGCGAACGTCGTCGTTCACACAGATTTGAATTGTCTTTCGGTGATTCAATTCGCTGTGGAGGTGTTAAAGGTCGAACATATCATTGTTTGCGGACATTACGGCTGCGGCGGCGTCAAAGCCGCTTTGGACGAAAGCCGATTAGGATTGATTGACAACTGGCTGCGGCATATTCAGGATGTGGCGAGAAAGCATTCTGCGGCTCTGGCGGCAATTGAAGACGAAGACGAACGCTGGAATCGTTTGTGCGAACTAAACGTCGTCGGGCAGCTTCTCAACGTTTGCGAAACGACGATTGTACAGGATGCCTGGGAGCGCGGTCAGCATTTAACCGTTCATGGCTGGATTTACGGTTTGAACGACGGAATGGTGCGCGAGCTTGGAATTGCCATCAAAAACAAAGAAGATATGCTCGCTTTGCATCAAAACACTTAATTACGACAAGTTAACAATGAAAATGAAAAACATTCTGCTTTTGCTCACTTTAATTTGCAGTTTGGCTTCAGCGTTTGCGCAGCCCGGACGAAAACCTTCGCCGACGCGGGCTTCTCGCGCGGATTTGCGGCAGAAATCTACGACCGCTGCGAATGCTTTGCCGCAAATCAAAACGCAAGCCGAATTCGACAAGCTGGCGCGCGTTTATCATCAAGGGACGCCCTATTCATTGCCGCATTTGATGTTCGTTATTGACCGCAAAGATAAAAACAAAATTTATTACGTTAATTCAAAGAAATATCGTTTTCACAAAGATTTTATCAACGGCAATTATCTTTCTTTAAAACGCGGCGAAGAGTTTTTCAAAGACATTTACGTCAACGATAATCGCCGTTTCGTCGTCGGCACGCTCGCCTGGCAAACGCCCGTCAAAGCGTGGACTTTCGAGTATTGGGAAGGCGATTTGATTCCCGCCGATTTGATAAAGCTCACTTACGACCGAATCAACAAAACGTTTTTCCAGCCGGTCGCTTTCAAACCGAATTCGATTCGGCAAGACGAATTTTCGGCGAAACAAACCGAAATCAAACGAATCCTGCCCGCCGACATCAACAAAAATCAGGAATATATTGCGATGAACACGGCGCGCGGCGTCGGTCGGATTCACGTCATTGACAAATTGGACGATTCGGTCGAAATCGGCTATAACGAAATTCTGGTTTTAAAAGAAGTGCCGATCAGCTTGCCGCCGGTCGCCGGAATTATCGTTTCCCAATCTTCGACGCCGCTCTCGCATATCAATTTGCTGGCGCGCGGCTGGGGAGTTCCGAATGCTTATATCAAAAACGCCGATGACCTTTTTAAAGATTTGAACGGTTTTTGGGTTGAATTTGAAACCAAGCTCGACCGATACACGATCAAACGCGCCGACAAAAAAACGCTGGACGAATGGCAGAAAGCCGAAGAAGCGCGCGGCAAAATCACCAAAGCGCCGCCCGCAAATCTGAATGTCACCAAACTCGCCCTGCTCGCCGAACAACGCCGAAAAGACAGCATAATTTATGGAGCAAAATCCGCAAATCTGGGCGAAATCTTTAACGCCAAACTGCCGAACATAGTCGTCCCGCAAGGTTTCGGGATTCCGTTTATCGCGTATAAAAATTTTATGGAATCGAACGGATTTTTCGATAAAGCGGTTGAATTGATGGACGACAACGATTTTGTTCACAATCCGCCGGTTCGCCGGAAAAAGCTCGAAGAATTTCGCGCCGCGATTCAAAACGGAAAATTCGACGAAAAATTGCGCGCCGAAATCATCGAAAAATGGCAAAAAGATTTGGGCGGCAAAGGCGTTTTCGTTCGCAGCAGCTCAAACGCCGAAGATTTGCCGAATTTTTCCGGCGCAGGGCTTTATGACACCGTGCCGAACGTCAAAGAAGCAGACAAATTGATTGAAGCGGTGAAAACGGTTTGGGCGTCGATTTGGAAATTTGAAGCCTACGAAGCCAGAGAGCGCCATTTTGTTGACCACACGCAGACATTTATGGGCGTTCTCGTGCAGGAAGGCGTCAACTCCGAAGCGAGCGGCGTGATGATTACGAGCGATCCGTTTAACCCGGATGATAAAAACTCGATTTACATTAGCGCCAAACGCGGACTCGGAATCAAAGTCGTCGAAGGCAAGCGTGTCGCCGAGCAAATTCTGTTCGCGCCGAAATCAAATTCCGTGCAGGTTTTAACGCGTTCGGACGAAGACAGCCTGCTGGTTTTCGATGAAAACGGCGGCATCAAGGAAATTCCGATTTCCGGCGAACGCGCGGTTTTAACCGATAAAGTCGTCCGCGATCTGGCGCGCACAGCCGCCCGGATTAAAAGAGTTTTCGGCAACACGCGCGAACAGGACATCGAATGGGGCTATGCGAAAAATCAAATCTTCATTTTTCAGTCGCGCCCGTTCGTGCAAAATTAAAGCGAGTTATTTTCACGTTCAGTTTATACGAATCAAGATTAGAAATTCTTTGCGTCCTTTGCGTTTTCACTTTGCGCTCTTTGCGGTTAAGTTTTCTTTAGAATGAAACCGCAAAGAGCGCAAAGAATTTGATTCCTCAGACTCAAGTTCTGCTCTTTGTCAACACTTTTGTATTAAAATCGGTTTTATGAAAATTATCTTTTGTTTATTATTGGTTTTTTCCGTAAGTTTTCTGATTTCGTGTTCAAATGCGCCGCAACAGGCGCAGATTTCAAACGCAAATACCGGAGCGGTCGTCACCAAAGCGAACGAAAATTCGCCGTTAATTGCTTCGAGTCATGGCGCGAAGCAAAATTCGACGCCTCCGGCAAATACAAGCAGTTCAAATTCCGGCAGTCCAACTGCACCGATGATGACAGGCAATGCAGCCGCGATTGATACGACCGAATACGACGCAGAAATTGCCAAAGCCGAAAAGGATTTTAAAGCCAAACCAAAAGATGAAGCGGCGAAAACGGCTCTGGCAGAGGCTTACGCCAAACGCGCTTTCGCTTTAACCGAAGCCGCGCAGTATCGCGCAGCCCTTGGTGATTTTCGCAAGTCGTTGAAATTAAATCCGGCGAACAAGGAAGCCAAATCAATGCACGATCAAATCGTGGACATTTTTAAATCTCTCAACAGAGAGCCGCCGAAAGAAGGCGAAGAACCCGCGCCGCTCCCGTTTAAGAAGCAAAGTTAATTGCTTGATGAAAAACAAAAGGCTCAACTCGAACGAATCCGATTTTCAAATTGAATTTGAAAACGGAACGGTAACGCGCCGTAAAACGAATTTCTTGCCGGACGGCGCTTATTTTTTTGAAGACGAGTTGAAAATTGAAGGCGTTTTTACTGCCAAAGTCATTACATGCACGGCTTGGCTGATAGAGTTTTATGATTTGGACGCGGGAGAAATTTATTTTCTTCAGGGCGAAAAACGGATTCGCCCTGACACAAAACATTTCGGTGTTTTTTATCCGCCTTTTACCATCTCGCAAGCCGGTTTCAAAAATCCCGAAGGGCGTTTGCGGGGAATTGCCGCTATTGAATCATTGCCTGAAAAATTTCTTTCCGCTCCGATAATGTTTGAAACGGCTTTGACGAAATCGCCTGAAAGCGTTAAGCAGGTAGCGGAAATTCTGGATTCCGCCAAAAGTCCGCAATCGGTTGAGATAAATCCGAAACCGTCTTTGCCATCGCTTAGAGCGAAACGCTTGATTGACGAAAATTATCTCGTTTATCCTTCAATCGCGCGCATCGCCGACAAAATCGGCGTCACACACGAACATCTCTCCAGACAATTCAAACGCGATTACGATTTGAGTCCGAGCGCTTATCTGCATCAACTGCGTCTTGCCGATGCGCCGCTTAAATTGGCAAACGGCGAAGAAATTATCAATGTCTCGCAGGATGTCGGCTATAACGATTTAAGCCGTTTTTACAAGCAATTTCATAAAAACACGAAAACATCGCCGGGCGTTTGCCAGACAATGATGAAGCCTAATAGCGTTTGAAAAACGCCCGAAAAGTAATATCAAAAAACGCCAAGACACAGTTTAAGATTTTTCTTAAACTGTGGATCGAAAAGGAGAACTAAAATGCGAAAAATCACATTTGGCGTTGCAAACAGTCTCGACAATTTCATTGCTCGGGAAAACGGAGCGGTTGATTGGTTGATGTGGTCGGATGAAGTAATGGAAATTATGTCTGATTTCTGGAAAAAGATTGATACGGTTTTGATGGGACGGAAAACTTATACGGTTGGGCTTGAACTCAGCAAGGGCAAGAAAAATCCTTATCCTAATATAAAAACCTATGTTTTTTCACGAACTTTAAAAGCCGAAGAAAACGCCGACGTTGAAATTGTTTCCGAAAACGCCGTCGAGTTTGTCCGAAAATTAAAAAGCGAAGAGGGCAAAGAAATCTGCGTAATGGGCGGCGGCGAATTTGCCAAATCGCTTTTTGAAGCCGAATTGATTGACGAAATCGGATTTAATATTCATCCGGTTTTGCTGGGTTCGGGCATTCCGCTTTTTCTGGAAATGAAACGGCAGATTAATTTGGAATTAATCGAGTCGAGACAGTTAAAAACCGGCTGCGTTTATGTTTTGTATCGCGTCAAGCATTAGCTTTTTTACCGAATCGGTTTATCATACCAATCTCGCCAGAACCGTTTTTTCTTTGTAGTAAAAAGAAAAAACAGCGGGTTGGTCAGCACAAGCGTTTTCCAAACGCTCATTTTATCGAACCGGCGGCTCGAAGTGATAACTTTCGGATTCTCGATAAAATTGAGATACCCGCCGTTTTGTTTGGCGAGCTTTGACAAACGCCAGTAAAATTCGACATCTTCGCCCATGTAAAAACTTTCGTCGTAACCGCCGAGTTTAAAAAAAGCGTCTTTGCGGCAAAACTGCGCCGCGCCTTGTTTCATATTGAAAAACGCGCTCCAAAATTGCCATCCGAGCAAATAAAATCTCATCCATTTTCGCTCGAAATTTTCATACTCAACCGCTACAGCGCCGCCGAAGCATTTTTCATCAGCCATCGCTTCGACGATTTTTTGAAACAGTTTTTGGGGAACTTGCGTGTCGGCGTCAACAAAAACAAGCAAATCGCCTTCGGCGTTTTTCGCGCCCGTATTTCTCACCTTTCCGATGTTGTGTTCGGTTTCAAAAACAACAGTCGCGCCGGAGTTTTTCGCAATTTCTCCGGTTTTATCAACGCTTTGGTTATCCACGACAATAACTTCGGAAACGCAGTTTGCCTCAGCCAACGCCTCAGACACTTTTTTCAAAGTTGCGGGCAAACACTTTTCCTCGTTAAAAGCCGGAATGACGATTGACAATTTCATTGACAATTACGGCAGTGTCCTATTTCCGTGGTGTTGTAATTGTTTCTCAAAACTCAATTAAAGGCAGGGCTTTTGTTACTTTGAAAACTTTACGACTTTGTTGACGGTAATAATCAAATGATTATTAATTCTAATGCTTGATTAAGAGACTAACCATTTTATGGCTTCTTCTTCCTTAAGGAATATGCGAACTCTAGCATTCGCTTTCTCCTCTAACAGTAGCTCAAATTGTCGAGCTTTTACGAAATCAGCCATTGACCCCATTAAAATGGCTGATTTTCCTTCACCGATGCGCTTGTCATTTTCCTCATGATTTCGTGCTGCCGCTTGAATCGTAGCAAAGCCGGCAGAGCTTAAGGTGAGATTTCTGTCATCAAAGAAGGCATACATTCCAGGTTTCCAAAAATCGCGGGAAACAATGTCTTCAATCATTTTCCAATGGTCTGTCAAATTGAAGTCGCCTTCAATAACAACCTTGACAAAAGGCTGTTCAGCCGTTTTTTGTACTGTCCATTTCATTGAAATTCCCGCAATAATCTACAGCTTCAATCACAAGCCCACAAATAGCCATAAAAAAGAGCCGTTTAAACTCAATCCACATTATGGTTTAATTGCATCACTTTCCAATAGCTTATAATAAATTAGTGTGTGTTCAAAGTAAAGAAACTTCCTTTTTGAGAATCTTAAGTTTACAGCAGCACAAGATTATGACACGACCACAATTACTGATGACTAGACAAACACAAGCCCCAAAAATTAAACTTATAACTTTGCTATTACAAACAAATTCATTTAAATACGGAGATTATATAAGTAACAAGTAATAAGTAATAAGTAATAAGTTAAAAAGCTGATTACTGATTACTGATTACTGATTACTGATTACTAAAACAATGGCACTTTCGGCAAACGACATCCGCAAAGGAATGGTTATTTTATTTGAAGGCGCGCCGTGCAAAGTGATGGAATTTCGCCATCACACGCCGGGAAACTTACGCGCGATGGTTCAGACGAGACTCAGAAATTTAATTACGGGTTCCAGTTTTGAACACCGTTTCCGCTCCAACGACACGCTGGAAAGAGCGTCGCTCGAACAGCACGAAATGGAATATCTCTATTCCGATGGCGATATGCACCATTTTATGAACACCGAATCTTACGAGCAAACCTCGATGAGCGCAGAAGATTTGGGCGATGCCGCCTCGTGGCTTTTGCCCGGTCTAAAAATCGAAGTCGAGTTTTACAACGGCGCGCCAATCGGCGTTAAACTGCCCGACACAATGGAGCTTACAGTCGAATACACCGAACCCGGTTTAAAAGGCGCGACCGTCACCAACACCAACAAACCCGCAACACTAGAAAACGGCGTCACGATTCAAGTCCCGCCGTTCGTCGAATCAGGCGAGAAAATCCGCGTCAACCCGACCGAATCGCGTTATCTTGAGCGCGTGAAATAAATTAAGGGTGGCTTTGCACGAATAATCCGGCTTGATTCGGAAAGGTCAATATCTGTCAAAATTACACTTGTCCGAAAAAGCAGACACGACATTAAAGAAAATGCGCCCCTTGATTTAGCGGCGCATTTTCTTTGTAAACGCAACTGTGTTTTTAAGTAGTTTGCGAAATCCAAGTTGTTTCGCTTCCTATAAAAACGAATACCTCAGACTTCAATTTTCGTACCTTAAAAACTTCCGCAATCTTTTGAAGCACATAATCCCGAACGGAAGTGGTACTAACGCCATTAAAATTACCAAGCACCGCTGTGGTTGGAATAACTACGTTCCTGTTACTTCCCACAACTACTTTCTTTAGCCCAATCTTTTCTAAATCAGCATAGGCATTTTGATAGTCTTGAGAACTTGCATTTTTTAAATCAAACGTGCAGAAAACACCATAACTCATATTTTTTCATTGAAATTCGGGAGGAATATATCCTCCCGAATTTTTATCCTTTCGGTGGATAATCATCGTTTCCGTAGCTGTTTGAGTCACGGATACGACCATCCGGTCTGTGAATGACAACTTCTGATTGCTGGTTTATAGCAATCTCTCTTGCCGCTTCAATTGCTTCCGCCTGCGTGTCATGGGTGCTAGTAACTCTTTGGTTCCTAGCACCTCTAACCGCCCAATTATCCCCATGTGGGACGACATGTTGGTTTTTCCCCATATTTTTAATCTCCAACCTTAAATGTCCATAGAATGCGTCCAGCGGGGCACGCCGTTATTTGACAAATACTGAACAAGATTTGGCGAACCGTAAAATTTGGTTTGTCCGTGTTCACTAAACACCAAAGCCGATTGATCCACTTTCAACCCTTTCCGCCGTGCTTTCATTGTTAGTTGTTGAAGCACATCTGCACGTGCAGAATTTGTTCTGTTGTTTGCATCGGCTTTAAAAACCGCAAAGTCGATCCATCCGCCATTTGTTGAACGTTCTCTTACGTGTGCAAAATTAATAGTCATACTTCTCCTTAAAAAAGAAGCAGATCTAGCTTGAGTTTTGGCGATTCTGTAATAATATCGAATTAGGCAAAATCGATTAATTACAAGTGAATTCATTTGGTTTTTCCGATCCGCAGAAAAATCCCCAAATAGCCTTCTCGCCCTATTTTGCGATTAATTAGCTATTTTTTTTCCTGCTGATCGGAAAACCGTCAGACGATAATTCTCGCCATAATAAGGCTTTCTGATTCTCCCGTGTGTGGAGTAAGAAACGAAAATAATATTATTTTCGTCATTTGAGACATCAATACATTGAGTCATTGACTAAAACCTCCAAACTCGAAGGCTGATTTGTATTGACTTAACGAGTGGTTCCGTCTAGGATGGTGACGGTTTAATGGTGTTACAAATTCGTTAAGCCAACGTCCCCGCGCCTTCGTGCGGGAAACTAATTGGGTCAGAAGGGGGGCAATCCTTCTGGCTCAAAACTTTTATAGCGACATTTTCAACGCTCGTAATCGAGAATTCATAAATGCTGGATTAACAGCGAAAACATCACACAATTCTTCTGTCGTGTTACAGCCTAATTTCAAAGCTGCTTCTAAGCTGGGCTTAGGCATTAATAATGCGCCTGCAAATCTCCATGCTTGCCATTCTGGATCGGCGTAAACCGGAATGTGTTTGTTTTGGCTGGCATCATCGCTATCAGCAAACTCTTCAAGTTGCATTCGTACCCGAAATTCAGGTTCGTGTAGAAAATAATGTCCCAGCTCATGAGCAATAGTAGAGCGTAAAAATCTCCTCTGAACAGTATCGTTCTGGTTTTCTGCAAGCTGTGCATTAATAACAACATGAAGCTCTTCAATGTTCAAATATCCATGCACATTTGGCTGTAGGTCTCGATAGTCAGACCAAACTTTGAAATACTGATAAAATTGGCATTCAAAAAAATGTTCGACTTTGAATGGCTCTGGTTTTGTGAGCATATCGGATTGGAAGATTTCAATAATATGCTCTGCATCGGCATCAATTGCAGCACCACTACGCGGAGTCGCGGCTTTGCGTATTACGGCGTCAGGAATATGGTCAGCGCGTAATAGTAAATTTGCAACAGGCTGTCTTCGAGTAACTTTCTTAATCAATTGAGAGGGTAATCCGGCGCGCTCTCTTGCAGCTGCGGTTACGAATCTCCCGTCGGTAATACGCAAGATTTTTTCGATTTTGGCAACTGTTTCTAAATCTGGTGCGCCTCTGCGTCCATGTTCAACATCGCTGAGATAGGCAACGGACTTATTAACAACTTTACCGATCTCACGCAGAATTACGCCTTTTTTAACGCGTTCTTCCTTGAACATTTCACCAAAACTTTTAATAGGTTTTTGCATATTGCATTACCTTAATATATTACCCAATATTTGATGGTACTCAGCGATTTCCTTCTATTTTATTGATACATTCATCAATTTAAATACCACTCCGTGCTGCGACGCTAGAAAATATAAACCGAAACATTTCTGCTTGTCAAATATTTTTGCATTTGAAAACTTTTTCACAAGATATTGCGCAAAAGAATAACAAAGAATCTATGGAGTGGACAGCCTTAGAATTTACTTGAAGTAGTTTAGCCTATAAGGTTCTCCAATCTGCTAACGTTATAGGCAGATGTTGATTTTATAGGCTAAACTCCATAAAACTTGGTTTTATGCCTGTAATCTCGTTTCTTTTACATAAGGCGTTTGCCTAAGAATATATGTTGCTCGATACAAAGGAAATCCTATGCAAGATTATGAGATAGATTATGCCGCATTGCTTTCACAGCTATCAGGCGCTGATATAGAAACTAAAATTGCATTTTTATCGGAGGAATTGCCGCATGATTTCCACGAGCAATACTTATTAATGACGCCCCGTATAACTAATTTATGCCGGTATTTTTTTAAGAAGTTCGAGTATATTTACGATGATTATTCATCTCTTGAAGCTACTGGAGTTGTTCCTTACAGCCCGACAATAGAGAGCCGCGTAGTAGGTGTTTTGGGGCGTTCTCAACCGACCGCCGAGAAGCGGGATGCATCAAGGCTGCAAGGTTGGGTCGGCGGAACAGAAAAATATTTCGGAGAAAATACCGACAAAGGACATTTTATGGCTCACACAATTGGCGGAGGGCTGGAAGTCAATATATTCGCTCAACGTAGAGACATTAATCGAGGCTGGTCTGTGCGGGGAAAAGTGTTTAGATCAATGGAAAAATATTGCGCTCAACATCCGAATACATTTTGCTTTAACCGTCCTCTTTATTCAGAGGATACCAGTCGCCCTTATATGATTGAATTCGGCGTATTGCTAGAGTCCGGCGAGCTTTGGGTGGAGAGATTCGACAATTGAAAAATTGTTATGGTTTAGTGACTTGGCAAACTCAACCTTTGAGTGGAATGACCTAGAACTCTCGATAGCGCCTAACCCAGTTTCTTTCTATCAGTTGTTATTTGGGATTTCGACGGCTTTCATTTTTTTACCTTAAATCCGTGGCTAAAAGATTAGAAAGTTTCGAGTTGTTTCAATTCTGCTTCAAAAGCATCTTCCATTTCCAGAGTCTTTGAGATTCTGTTCAGATTCAAGCTCCGCGCCGAGGCGTTAAAAATCTCGCGGTAGGTTTTGCCTTTTTCGTAAAGCTCTTCGTGCGTTCCGCTTTCGACGAGGCGACCTTCTTTTAGAACGAAAATTACGTCCGAATCAATAATCTGCGAGATGCTGTGCGAGATGACGACGACCGTGCGGTTTTCTTTGATTGCGTCGAGACTGTTTTTGATTTGCTCGCTCGCAATCGCATCGAGGCTCGCCGTCGGTTCGTCGAGAAAAATAATCGGCGGGTTTTTCAAAAACAGGCGCGCAATGGCGATGCGCTGCTGTTGACCGCCGGAAAGCTGTTGTGCGTCGGTTTCGTATTTGTCGGGAAGCTGTTCTATTTGATCGTGAAGATACGCTTTTTTGGCGGCTTCCTGGATTTCTTCCAGGCTCGCTTTCATATTTCCGTAACGAATGTTTTCTTCAATCGAGCCTCTGAAAATGTGGTTTTTCTGCAAAACCAGCCCGATTTTGCGACGCAAAAGATGAGTATCGAAATCCTGCAAATTCTCGCCGTCCAGACAAATTTCGCCGTCGGTCGGCGCGTAAAATTTGCACAAAAGATTTATCAAAGTTGATTTTCCCGCACCTGAAAGCCCAACGAAAGCGACGGTTTTGCCCGCCGGAATTTTCATATTTACATCAAAAAGCGCCTGCGTTCCGTTTGGATAAGTGAAATTAACGTTCTTTAATTCAAATTCGCCTTTGAGATTTTCCGTTGTAATCGAGCCGCTTTCTTCAACTGCAAAATCGGCGTCGAGAACTTCGAAAAATCCTTCGGCGTAAGTCATAGCCTCGTTGATTTCGTCGTAAATACGATGAAGCTGGCGAATCGGCGCGGAGACGTTGTTGAACAACAAAATATGAAACATAATCGCGCCGATTGTCATTTGCCCGTCGAGAACGAGATAAGCAGTCAGAATAATAATCAAGGTGACGCCGACTTGTTCGGCAAAAGTTTTGAGCGCGTCGAAAGCATAGTTTGTTTTGCGCTGTTTCATTTGCGCGTCAATCAGATTTTGCTGTAATTGATACTGCTTTTCACGTTCGTATTCTTCACGGACGAACGATTTAATGACAATGATTGATTCGATAATATTAAATAAACCGTTGGTTTTTGTTTCTCGCAAACTGCGCAAACCGCGCCTGACGCCTTTGAGCAAACCAGCCTGTCGCCAGCTCAGCAAAAAGTAAATCGGCATCACAATTGAAGCGACCAGTCCGACGTAAAAATTGGCGTAAAACATTACGACGAGGGCTAAACCCGCATTGGCGAAAAGCGGCAGCAAATCAATAAAAATTCTTTGCACAAACCTGGTCAAACTTTCCGCGCCGCGATCAATTCTGGTTTGCAGCTTTCCGGTCG
>DASVTY010000075.1:0-24040 GCA_036387315.1 Pyrinomonadaceae bacterium | reverse complement strand
TCTTTTGGCAGCAAAATGCTCTCCATTGCTTCTACAAAGCCTTCGTACCTTGAACCCGGCACGAATACCTTTGAGACACATTCTGCCGTAACCCCAATATCTCTTATTTTTTTTATTTCGTCGTCACTAGTATTGTTTCTAATAAGCGGCGGGATTACTTCATAAAAAGATAAAAGCACTCCGTCTTCACTTGGCTGAACAGTTAGATGATGGGCGATCACACTAGGTAAGCGAGTCGGAATGCGAAAACTTATCCTAACCTCTTGCTTTCGGCTAGCGTCCGGTTGTGCTTCCTGTGTTTTATTTTCTTCTTTATTATCGTCCGCCATAAATTCACATAAAACTTAATTTAAAGGTAAATCAAGCCTCACGCTGCCCTCCGGGCGCGTTATTTTACTATACAGGCTGACGAATCACAGCGTCAATATTCCCCTTATAGTACTTTCATTAAATTTAAACGTAGAACTATATCAAAGGTTGCATTTCTGCTGAGAGAGACTAGAGATCAAAGTGACCTTTGTCTCAAAACTGCTTAAAGTTTTATCGTCTTGTCTCAAAAGTCCGTCTCAAAACCGACTTTTGACACAAAGCCCATATTTATCGCAATTCGCTCTTCGTTTTAAGGTTTTTCAATTTCCAGCGAATCGCCGGTTTTGTGGTCTTCAATTTGAAATTTCATAAAATCATGAATTGCTGCCAATGCCTCGGCGTTTTTGGTGGAAAGGCGGACTCGCGCGCCGCTTTCTACTTCCTCGTATTCGAAATTTATTTCTTTCGCGAGCCGCTTCATAACCAAGACTCCCGGCGGCACTTTGCCGTGCGTCAGAAACGGAGCTTCAAAATTTCCAGCAGGAAACTCTTTTGAAATATGCTCCAAATGTTTCCTGATTTGTTCCAAACTTTCTTTGTCATCCGCGTTGTTAGCTCTGACTTCGATTGCGCCGCCATTTGTTAAGAGGCGAAAACGATGAGTCGTTTTCGTGTGCGAAAACCCCATCGCGCGGTCTCCGCGTTCGTTAACTTCGGCGTGGTGCCGGTCGTGATTTTTTTTGTCATGCTGCTTCGCTTGTTGCGAAAAACAAGCCGTGCCGGAAAAAATGACTGACAAAATCAAAAGGCTTATTCTTGAACGAATGCTAAATTTCATATTACTCCTTATTACTTTGTTTTTTTTTGCAGAGAACGATAACGAAATTTGGAGTTTTTGGCTGTTTGCACGCCGGAAATAGTTTCGAGCAAAAGAGCGGAACCATCGTTTGCAGTTTCGGCTAATTTTGCGTCCCAATCTTTGGTAATTGCCTGAAGCGTTTGCCGCAAAACGAGCATTTCCTTGATATGTCGTTCTAATTCGGCAAGCTTTGCGGCAGCTAAATCACGCGCTGCTTGGCACGGCGGATTGCCCTTGTCGCGTTCTCGAAAGAGACGAGCCAATTCCTCAAGCGTAAATCCGACGGCGAGCGCGCGGCGCACTGTTTGAACACGTTCGAGCGTTTCGGCGGGATACAAACGATAACCGTTAACAGCCCGCTTTGCGCGAGCAATCACGCCTTTGCGTTCATAATGCCGCACGGTATCGCAGCTAACGCCCGCCGCCGTCGCCAACTCGCCAATAAACATCAAATTTTTATCATTCATTGCTGTACTCCGAGAAGTATAAAGGTTGGAATCGGTTCCAGAGTCAAGCGAGAAATTTCATTGATAACAAGCTATTTTCATTCTGTGCAAAACCGTAATCCTAAAATCGTCGGACTCGCCTTTGCATCAAAAAAAGTTATCCGAATTTTTGCTTCAATTGCGCGGCGTAGCGGCGGCTGACTGTGAGCGGCTCGCGGTTGTTTTGCAGATAAATCTGGTACGAGCGATTAAACCAGCTTTCCAGCCGCTCGACGCATTCGAGATTGATGATGCAAGTGCGGTGAATACGAATAAAATGCTTTTCCGGCAATCTCGTTTCCCATTCGCGGAGAGATTTTTCTACCAGCAATTTCTTTCCTTCAATTGTAAAAACTTCGGAATAATCGCCCGCCGCCAAAATGTGCGAGATGCGATTGATTTTTAGAAAAACCGAGCGCCCGCTCATCTCTAAAAGCAAGCGGTCGTCAAACGCCAGTGGTCGAAGATTATTCGCCGCCGATTTTTCATTTTTTACGATTTTTTCAATCGCTTTTTTTAGCCTTTCGGGATTTACGGGTTTGAGCAGGTAATCAAGAGCGTTAACTTCAAAAGCGCGAATCGCGTAAGCGTCAAACGCCGTGATGAAAACCGTTTTGAAGTCAGCCGATTCGACTTGTTCGAGCAAATCAAATCCTGTTTCATTGGTCAGTTGAATATCGAGAAAAACGATTGTCGGTTGTTTGTTCTCAATCAAATCCAGCGCTTGACTCACGGAATCTGCCTCGCCGACGATTTCGACTTCTGAAAAATCGGCGAGTAAGGAACGCAGCTCTCTGCGAGCGAGCCGTTCGTCATCAACGATTAATGCTTTTAGTTTCGTCATTTTTTATCGCAATTCGCGCTCGCACCCAGCCTTTTTCTTCGCTCAATATAAGACTTCCGCGCTCGTGAAAAATTTTCTCAAGCCGCTGAGTGACGTTTTTTAAGCCAACATTTGTGCCATTCATCCCGCGAGATAACGTGCCGGTGTTGGCGACTTCCATTATCAAAGCGTTGTCCGAAAGCCGCGCCGAAACCAAAATTTTGAGCGGTTTGGCGCGCCCGTTCAAACCGTGTTTGACCGCATTTTCGATTAAAGGATTAAGCAGAAAAGGCGGAACCAGCAAATCTTCGACCGTTTTGGCAACGTCGAAATTAACTTCTAATTTTTCTTCAAACCTGGTTTTTTCAATCGCCAGATAATTTCGCGCCGCCTCGATTTCGTCGCGCAGAGGAATCATTTCCGCACCGTTATTGAGCAGCGAGTAGCGCAAAAATTCGGCAAGCTGCGTGACCATTTGTTTTGCTCTTTTGGAATCTTCGTCAATCGAAGCCCGAATCGAATTTAATGAATTGAAAAGAAAATGCGGGTTGAGTTGATAGCGCAGGACTTCGAGCTGGGCTTGATTGGCGAGCGCGGAGGCGGCAAGCGCGTTTTCGCGCTCTTGCTGCCACTGGCGCCAGTATTTGATGCCGAAATAAAGCGCGCTCCATGCCGTCAGAGTCAACCCGTAATCGAGCGCGCCGCGCGGAATGCGAGCCGGATTGACGACAAAATTGGTGTTTCTCAGAAAATTAGCCGCCATCTCGGAAACAGTCCAGACGCCGCCGAAAATTATCGAGCAGCCTAAAACCAGCAAAACGACTTTTTGAATCGAAAGGTTCGTGCCGAAACGCCGATAAATCGAGCGCATCACGCAGGTCAGACAAAATCCGATAATCGTCCGAATGACTTTGATTTCAAACAAACGAAGCAAAGTTCCTTCAGCCGCAACAGTCAGAAACGTAACATACATCATCACCAGATAAATCAGCCAGCCGACAATTTGCAGCCGCCAGAAGGATAGAAAACGATCAAAGGGATTAGTCACTAATTTTAAACCTGCGAAATTTTTAGTTACGGCTCGAAAGCGACATTTTCACGAATGCAGCGTCATGGCTAAGCACAAAAGTACAAATCCGATGAGAAGCAGCCAGGAGCGTAAGGCTTGAAAAAACTCCCAGCGGTTTCTGATTTCCTTCCAATTCTCCGGCGGATTTTCCGCGTCCCATTTTCCGGTTGCCGCATTTATCGGAACATTAAAGATGATAGTCGAAACTAAAGCTACGGTGAAAGAGATTGCCGACGCCCAGCAAACCAAGCGTGCCGTTCCCTCTACAGCATTAAAACTGACCGCGTAGGAGACTGATAAGATCACGCACAAGGTCATCAAAATCGGCATCACCCGCCCGAAGGTTTTCAGAAGCCCTTTCTCGACGAAGACGTGATGTTCACGCGGCAGATTGCGAATAACGGGATGAACAAAAGCGTATGAGCCGAACTCGGCACAAGCGGCAAATCCGGTAACCGTTAAAGCGATAAAACCTAAAAAGTCCATAGCTTATCCCTCAACCTTTTTGAATTCTAGCTCCAATTTCCTTGACAAGGATGATTATTGCTTTAAGCGGGCGCATTGTAACTCGATTAATGCCTTTTCGGTTAAAAAGCGCAGCCAGAAGCTTTGTAAACCAGAGTTATGTTTCCGCAATCTTCCAGACACATATACTTTCTCCTTAAATGTTGGACTCTTTAACCTCTTAGCTTGTTAGTTTTTCTTAACCGGCTGTTTAGGTTCGGCTTGGGCAATCTTATTAACGATTTTCCAATCGCCGTCAATTTTCAAAAGCAGCAGATAATCGGTAATTTTTACGCTCGGATAATCAAAGACGAGCTTGGCGATTGCCGCGTTTTTTGTGATCTCCACAGTCTCAATTTTTCGTTTTCGTTTGGCTTCATCAGAGGCAGGCTTACCCGGAAATGATTTCACGTAATCTTCAAATTTAAAACTTATCAATTTGCCGTCGTCCGGTTTTATGCCCTGAATTTTGGCTTCCGGGTAAAAAGATTTACCGAGATTGCTGCCGTCGCCCGTTGCGTGAGCTTTAATGTAATTTTCAAGCGGAATGCGAATCGCCGCTTGCTCGGCATTATCGGTTTGGGCAAATGCCTGAACGGCGACGGTTGATAATACGATTGCAATGAAAAATAGCGATTTGATTTTCATGATTTTCTTTGAGAGCGTTTAGAATTAACGCCAAACTCAATGTTAGTAACAGTTTTATTTTGTTTTAGTCGTGAAATAATCCCAGGCTGCTTTAGAAATGTCCGCAATTATTTTTTCATTTGTTGCGGCATCTTCTTTTGAATCGGTTACAAAAACACTAATAAAAAAATGTTGTCCATTCGGTAAAAACACAATTCCAACATCGTTAACCGCCGCTGTTATACCTGTCGTTCTGTTAGTTCCCGAAGAACCCGTTTTGTGAGCAACAACGGTTCCCGTTGGTAAATGTCCTTTTAACCTGTTTCTGCCGGTTTCCGTTTCTTTCATCGCTTTCCAAATAAAATCATAACTATTCTTGGAAAGCAGCTTTTTCTTGTTGTCATAAAACGCTGATAAAATTTCGTTTGCCGCTTTCGGAGTCGTCCAGTTTTGAAATTGTAAATCCCAATCGCTCTGTTGCTGCTCTTCATTAAATTTTATTGATACGTCTTTAAATTTATTTTTTACGAAGTATTCTTCAACCGCCTGAGGTCCGCCGATCAGCCTTAACAAAACATCACAGCCTACGTTGTCGCTTGCAGAAACCGTGTATTCTAAAATTTCTGCAATCGCCAGGCTTGCTCCGTCAGGATATTTATCTCGCAGAGGACTATAAAGATTTGGTAAAAGGTCTTTCTTCTCAATTTTTATTTTTCGATCAAGAGAAAATTTTCCTTTGTCAATTTCAGACAGCAATGCTAAAGCGATATGAAACTTAAATACGCTTTGCATCGGGAAACGGCTGTCGCCATTTATGTCCAAAGTGTTTTTCCGGTCGTTTCCAACGATTGAAACGCCGACGACAGCGTTCTTTGTCGAAACGATTCGTTGTATTTCCTGTCGTAATGAATTTGTAGTTTGAGCGGATGTCTGGCTGGTAACGAATAGAAAAAGTAAAAGTGTTAAGTGAAACAGTTTAGTCATTTTTTTGTTTGCTTCTGAATGTGAATTTATTTGGCGATTGTGAGCGTGATGTTCACTATCGCCAAATTACAATTTTGAATTTCCAAACGCGCTCTGAGAGGCTAACCGTCCCCAAAGCGTTTCATTTTCCGCCGCTTGTTTTCGGCTCAAAATGAAAACTCTTGTTGATGATTTTCCACTCGCCGTTGATTTTGAGCAGAGTCATATAATCAACGAATTTGCCCGTCGGATAATCGAGAATGATTTTACCGACCGCAGCGTTTCCCGCAACGTCAACGCTTTCGATCCAGCGTTTGCGCTTGTCTTCGTCTGGCGCGGGTTTTCCGCTCATTCCGTTGATGTATTCGGCGAATGAGCGCGTCGAATATTTGCCCTCGCGAATGAAAATCAGATTTCCTTCGGTGTGAAACGCTTTGCGCATAAATTCGGGATTTCCCGTCGCGTGTCCCTGCAAATAATTTTCGAGCGGAATGCGCGCGGCGGCTTTTTCCGCATCGGTTGTTTGCGCGGTGAGCATCATTCGGGCGGTTTCCGGAGAAATCGGCTCTGCAAACGTCCGGTTAAATTTAATCTCGGAAATTTCTCTCGGATTTATTTTGTCGCCTTTTTGTGCGCTCCGGCTCGTTTTGCGATATTCCGCAAATTCGTTGAAAACGGCTTCGCGCTTTTCGTAAGCCGCAGAATCTTTATATTCGGTCATCAGCAAAACGTCCCATTCGGCGGCTTGATTTTGGGACAAAGACAAAACCTGATAGTTCGAAACAATCCCTTTTTCTTTCATAAAAGCTCGCGCCTGTGCCCAATTCCGTTCGATAAATTGCAAGTAATCGGCTTGCCGCCCGCCTCTGGTTTTGACGAAATCAACCGCCCACACGGAAGCTGATTGAGCAAAAACGTTTACGGACATCAATAAGACAAAAGCTCCGAGTGAAAAAAATGTTTTTGTTTTCATAAATAACCTTTCTTCTTTCTAATTCAAAAATTAAACTTTGGCGTTTAACGACGCTCGCAGGGCTTTGAAGAAAATTTGCATTTCTTCCTGTGTTCCGACAGTGATTCGCGCCCAATCGGAATCGAGCGGAGCATTGCTCGCACCGCGAATTTGAATGTTGTATTTGGCGAGTCGGGCGGGCAAATCCCTGTTTCCCGCGCCGACATTTACCCAAATCGAATTTGCCTGCGACGGAACTTGCGGGAAATTCATCTTTTCAAATTCGCGCTTCATAAACTCGCGCGTCGCCGTATTTCGACGGCGGCTCTCGCGGACAAATTCCGAATCCTGCAAGCTGGCAATCGCCGCGCGCAAACTGACCGGATTAAACCAAGTCATCCGAAATTGCTTTAAACGGGCGGCAATTTCAGGTTTTGCCAAGCCGTAGCCGACGCGCATTCCGGCTAAACCGTAAATTTTAGAGAAGGTGCGCAGGACGATGACGTTTGCGCCTTTGCGAACAAAATCAATCATCGAAGACGCGGGAAAATCATCAACATATTCCAGATAAGCCTCGTCAACCAGAATCGGCGCTTGTTTTGAAACAACTTCGCAGAATTGTTTTAATTTCTCGGTGGAAACAATTGTTCCGGTCGGGTTGTTCGGGTTGCAGACGTAAACGAGCTTCGTCGCGGCGGAAACGCGGCGGCTCATCGCATCCAAATCGTGAACGTGGTCTGCGTCAAGCGGCACTCGGTTGATCCGCGCGCCGATTCTCTCGGCATATTGAAGCAGACCGAAAAACGTCGGCGAAGCCGTCACGATTTCGCCTTGATTAAGCCCATAAGCTACTGCCGCCATCGCCAGCACTTCGCCCGAACCCGTTCCCAAAACAACCGATTCCGGCGCGACGTTCTCACGCTCGGCAATCAGCTTTTCAAGCTGCGCGGCTTCGGTTTGCGAATAGCGATTTCCGATTGAAACGGATTCGATAATTGCTTGTCTTGCTTTCGGCGAAGGACCGTATGGATTTTCGTTACTCGAAAGCCGAATTATTGATTGCGATTGTGATTGCGCGGCGATTGTACTGCTGCCCGTTCCAAGATTCAGAAAAGCCGAAGCTCCGGCAAAAGCTCCGATTTTCAGCATCTCGCGGCGATTAAAAGAATGAATTGACATAAACAGAATTCTCCGTGAAAAAGCAAAACCAGATTAAATCGGTTCGATTCTTTGCGGCGAGAAAAAATCTGTGAGCGGCGCAAAGCAGGTGTTAAGCGGCGTTTGAAAGAAATGCGAATCAAGCTCTCAAAGTCGAAAAAGCGTGAAAAAAGAGCGGATTTCAAATATTTGAAATCCGCTCTTTTTTCAACTGCCCAATTTTTACTTTTTACCAATTTGCTTTTTTAAATCATCGAGATAAACGACCGGCGTGCTCGATTCGGCGGCGAGAGCGTCGGAAAGCCCGTCGCTCCACGAAATTATTTCGACTCGCAAGCCTAAGCCTTTGATAAATTGGACGGTTTCGAGATAATCGCGGTCGCCTGAAATCAAAATCGCGGTGTCGTAGGCTTTGTTGATTCCGAGCGTCAGCATTTTCGTCGCCAAGCCGACATCAACGCCTTTTTCCGCCAGATAAGTGTGTGATTCGCCGCAGTTGAGGCATCTGACGGTTCGTTTGCCGAGCGGGTAAGTTGCGACTTCCCAGCGCATTTCTTCTTTTAAAAACTGAAAATAATTGGCTTCGCCATCGGATTGATTTTCTTTTTCGCCGCCGAAATAATAAACCTGCCAAACTTCTTCGCCGTCTTGCGACAAAAATTTAATGAATCTTTGCCAATCAATGCGCCAACCGTTGTCGCGCTGTCCGTGAAAAACATTCTGGTCGTCAATAAAACAAATCGTTTTGCCGCGTGCCGGTGTCATAGTTCGTGATTATAAACGAGAAAGCGAAAAGCGCACACAGAATTTTAAATTTTCAAAACAAAATCTATCTTTAGTTTCAATTTAAAAAAACGCCGTATTTGAAACCAATAGCGTTTCTTGTCTAAACTTCAAGTTATGAATTTGCCTCTTGTTGCAATTATCGGTCGCCCAAACGTCGGCAAATCTACGTTGTTTAATCGTTTGACGAAAACGCGCAATGCGATTGTCGGCGACCAGCCGGGAATCACGCGCGACCGGATTTACGGCGAAGTCGAATGGCGCAGCGGGCGCTTTTCGCTTGTTGATACGGGCGGAATCGTGCCGGATGACGAAGCCGTAATTCCCAGCAATATCTTCAAACAAGCCGAATTCGCCATCGCCGAAGCGCAAGCGATAATCTGGGTTGTTGACGCCCGCGCCGGGATTACATCGCTCGACCAGGAACTGGTGAAATTGCTGCGGATGACCGGAAAACCGATCATCGTCGCCGCCAATAAAGCCGAAACAAACCGCGTTGACCACGAAGCGCAGGAATTCGCGCAGTTCGGTTTCGACGCGATTATGCCGGTTTCAGCCGAACACGGCGACGGAATCGGCGACCTTCTCGATCTGCTTTACGAAACTCTGGATTTCGCCACCGTATCGGAAGAAAAAAAGCCGGACGAAATCAATCTCGCCATAATCGGTCGTCCGAACGTCGGGAAATCTTCGCTTTTAAATAAATTGTTGGGCGAAGAGCGCGTGATTGTCTCGCCGATTGCCGGAACGACGCGCGACGCGATTGACACGACATTCGAATTTGAAAATCAGAAGTTTCGATTGATTGACACCGCCGGAATTCGCCGCAAAGGCAAAACTACGGAAGCGGCGGAAAAAATGTCTGTGATTATGGCGCGCAAATCTCTCGAGCGCGCAGACATTGCCGTCGTTGTCATTGACGCGACCGAAGGCGCGACGAATCTCGACGCAAACATTGCCGGTTACGCGATTGACGAAGGCTGCGGCGTGATTTTGGCGATAAACAAATGGGATTTAATTGCCGACAAAGAAACCAACACCGCGCTCGAATTTGAACGGCAGTTGCGCGACCAGATGAAATTCCTGGATTTCGCGCCCGTTGTCACGATTTCCGCATTGCAGGGACAGCGCGTTTCAAAAATTCTGCCGCTCGCCGTGCAAATCAACGAAGCGAGACATCTCCGCGTGCCGACTTCAAAGCTCAACAAATTTTTTGAAGAAACAATCTCGCAGCCGCGCGGCGGCGGAACGCCCGCGCCCGTTAAAGGCGGCTTTTCGCGTCTGCATATTCAATATTTAACGCAAGTCGGAGTACGTCCGCCAACTTTTCTTTTATTTACTTCGGGCGGCAAAGCCGGACTGCATTTTTCTTACACGCGCTATCTGGAAAACCGTCTGCGCGAGGAGTTTGAATTTTTCGGAACTCCGATTAAATTAGTTGAGCGTCACAAAATGCGGAATAAAAAGTAAGTTTTCACCGCCGAGACGCAGAGACGCAGAGAGAAGTTAAAGAGAAAAAAATAAAGAGTTTAATTTTGTTTTCTCGGCGTCTCTGCGTCTCGGCGGTTAAAAATTGTGGAAATAGTTTTGTTGGTTGCAAGATTGATTCTCGCCGCTGTTTTCGCAGTTGCCGGAATTGCCAAGCTGTTTGACCGCGCGGGCAGCGAAAAAGCGATTGTTGATTTTGGAGTTCCCGAATCAATTGCCAAGCCTTTGAGCGTGCTGCTGCCGTTGGCGGAAATTGCGACCGCGATTTTGCTGCTGCCGCTTGCAACGGCTTGGTTCGGGGCGGTTTCAGCGCTCGCGCTGCTGCTCGTTTTTGTCGGCGGCATCGCTTACAATTTCGCGCGCGGAAACACGCCGGATTGTCATTGTTTTGGGCAAATTCATTCGGAGCCGGTCGGCTGGTCAACTTTAATTAGAAATTCGATTTTAGCCGCAATCGCCGGTTTTCTGGTTTTTGTTGGAAGAGAAACGGCGGGCGCGAGCGCATTTGCGTGGCTCGATGATTTAAACGCGGCGGAAAAAATGAATTTAATTTTCGGCGTGTTAACAATCGGCTTGCTCGCGTTTGTCGCTTTTAAGCTCAAAAACATTCAGGCGCAGCAGATCGTTTTGCAAAGACACATCGAGCTGCTTCAATTAGGTGAAGGCTCTGCGGCAGTAGAACACGAACACGCCGCGCCGCCAGCCGAAGGTCTTCCGCTCGGCGCGCTGCTCCCGGCTTTTTCTTTGCCGGACGCAAACGGCAAACAATTTTTGAGCGCAGATTTAGTTCAAACAAACAAACCTTCGCTCTTGTTTTTCGTCAGCCCGAGCTGTAAGCCCTGTGCGGGGCTGTTGCCGGAAATCGAAGATTGGCGGCGACAGTTCGGCGAAAAAATAAATTTCGTCTTTTTTAGTTCGGGCGCGGCAAAGGAAAACGTCGAAAAATTCGGCTCGGATAAAACCGTGCTGCTTCAAAAAGACAACGAAACGATGACGCTTTTCCGCGCAAAATGGACTCCGACCGCAATATTGATCAACGCCGACGGCACTATCGGCAGTCGTTTGGCGACCGGCGACGGGGCGATTCGCGCTCTTGTGCAATCCATTCAACCGAATTTATCGAACGGTCACGTTCCGAAGAGCTTTTTAATCCCACAAAACGGCTCGAAAATCGGAGAGCAGGCGCCGGAATTTTCCCTGCAAAATCTGGACGGGAAACAGGTAAAATCAGAAGATTTTCGCGGCAAGAAAACTCTGCTTTTGTTTTGGGGAACAGCCTGCGGTTTTTGTCAGATGATGCTGCCGGATTTGCAAAAATGGGAACGTCAAGCTAACCGAGCCGCAGAATTAGTCGTGGTCTCGCGCGGCGAAATTGAAACAAATCGGAAACAAAATCTGAAATCGCCGATTTTGCTCGAACAAGCCACCGAAATCCAAAATCTGTTCGGCGCAAACGGAACGCCGACAGGAGTAATAATTGATGAAGACGGAAAAATCGCTTCGGACATAGCTGTCGGTGCCGATGAAGTTTTCGCTCTGGTCGGAGAGTATAGAAAAAATTAAACCGTCCCGCGAAGCGGGACGGTTGCTTTTATGAAATCTATTGATTGGCAAGTCGTCGCGCAGGAGGGAAATGCGCGAGCCGGAATTTTAAGAACTCGTCGTTCGATTATCGAAACGCCGGTTTTTATGCCGGTCGGGACGCAAGGGACGGTTAAGGGAATTCGTTTTGAAACGCTCGAAAATGAACTTGATGCGCGAATAATTTTAGGAAACACTTATCATCTCTGGCTGCGTCCCGGAACCGAAATTTTGCGCGCGGTCGGCGGTTTGCATAAATTTAATTCGTGGAATCGCTCGATTTTGACCGATTCCGGCGGATTTCAGGTTTTTTCCCTCACGGATTTAAGAAAATTAAAAGAAGAAGGCGTCGAGTTTCGCTCGCACATTGACGGCAGCCTCAGGTTTTTATCGCCGGAAATCTCGATGGAAATTCAAGCCGCGCTCGGCTCTGAAATCGTGATGGTTTTGGACGAATGTCCGCCGGGACAAGCGGATTTCGATTTTGCCCGCAAAAGTCTGGAAATGACCGCGCGGTGGGCGGTGCGCTCAAAACAAAAATTTAATGAACTGCAAGAAGCCGGAATGGACACGGGATTTGTCGCCTCGGCGGAAGATTTAAGCGGACGCCAGGCTTTGTTTGGAATCATACAGGGCGCTTCGCATTTGCCTTTGCGCCGCGAAAGTCTGGAAAAGACTGTGGAAATCGGTTTTGACGGTTATGCCATCGGGGGGTTGAGCGTCGGCGAAGAAAAATCTGTAATGTATGACACAATCGAATTTCTCGCGCCGCAAATGCCCGAAAATACGCCGCGTTATTTGATGGGAGTCGGGACGCCGGAAGATTTGGTTGAAGCCGTTTTTCGCGGCGTTGATATGTTCGATTGCGTGATTCCGACGAGAAACGGGCGAACCGGAACGGCGTTTACCTCGCGCGGCAAAATCAACATCCGCAACGCAAAGCACGCGACGGATTCAGCGCCGCTCGATGAAAGCTGCGATTGCGCGGTTTGTCGGCGGCATTCACGGGCGTTTTTGCGGCATTTATATCAGACCGGAGAAATGCTGGCGGCGATTTTGATCACGCATCACAATCTGGCGTTCTTCCTTGACACGATGAAAAGAGTGCGTCATTCTATCCGACTTGGCATTTTCGGCGAATTCCGTCAAGACTTTCTCCGGCAAATTAAAGAAAGCGAATAAAACCGGCGCAAAGACAGGCGCGCCGGTTTCCGTCATAAAATTGTTATGGGCAAACAAATTACGGTCATTGCTCGTCTTAAATCCAAACCCGGATTTGAAAGCAGGCTCGAAGAGTTGGCAAAAGGCTTGATTGAACCGACGCGCGCCGAACAGGGATGCATCAATTACGTTTTGCACCGCGATTTGGAAGACCCTGCGGTTTATTATTTTTACGAGAATTGGCGCTCTCAGGAAGATTTGGATTTGCATTTTCAAACGCCGCATCTCAAACGCGCTTTGGAACTCGCGCCGGAAATTTTAGCCGAACCGCTGAAATTGACCAGACTCGAAATGCTCGGTTAAAAAGCGTAAGATTTTAAACGATGGAAACGTTAGCAATTATTTTACAGGAAGGCGGAGGTGCGGCAGCGCTGCTTTTTCAGCTCGCGCCGTTTTTCCTGATTTTTATCGTCTTTTATTTTCTCGTTATCGCGCCGCAGCGCCGCCGGGCGCAGGAAATGCAGAATATGATCGCCGAGTTGAAAATCAATGACACGGTTGTCACCAACGGCGGCGTGATCGGTAAGATCAAAGAAATCAAAGACAAAAGTTTTATTATCCAAAGCGCCGACAAATCGTTTATCGAAATCGCTCGCTCGGCGGTTGTCGGAAAAGAAGTTGGACCGTAAATCGTAAATCGTAAATCGCAAGTAGATGTTTATCTTGCGATTTACGATTTACGATTCACTAAAAATGAAGAAACGTAATATTTTAGTTCGATTTATCATTATCGTCGCCGTCACCTTACTGGCGATTTACGCCGTTTTCGGACCTCGGCGTGTCCCGGCGGCGGAAGATTTTACCTGGAACGGCATTAAAAACAATATTGCCCAGAATATTCACCTCGGACTCGATTTAAAAGGAGGCACGCACCTTGTAATGCGCGTGCAAACCGAGCAATATTTGTCGAAACTGGCGGAGAATAATGCCGAAGCCGCCAGAACTGCGGCAACCAAAGCGAATTTGCCCGTCGGCGAAGCCAGAGCCATTGCCGAACCAAATAACCGGAATTTTCAGGTTGTTTTAAATACGACAGATGCGGCAAGACAGCAGGAAATCGCCGACGCGGTGAAAAAAGAAGTTGATTTTAGTCTCTGGACGCAGTCAACAACGGGTGATTCGATTGTCTGGTCGCTTCCTATTCAAGCCCAGGCGACGCTCAGCCGTCAGGCTGTAGATCAGGCAAAAGCGATTATTGACAGCCGCATCAACCGGCTCGGAGTCGCCGAACCGACGCTGCAAAATCATGGCGCTTCGGATTCGCACCAGCTTCTTTTGCAAATGCCGGGCGTGCAAGACCCGGAGCGAATCAAGAAAACTCTGACGGTCGAATCGCGTCTTGAGCTGATGAAGGTCGTCACGCCGAAAGGTCAGTTTCAGACGTTTCCGACCGAAGACGCCGCCAAAGCGTCGCTCGGCGGTAATGTTCCGTCAAATCGCCGCGTTTTGCCGTATGTAGAGCGTGAAGACACGCCCGCGAATCAAAATGAACCGAAAGCTAAACCGACGACTTTTGTAGTTGTCGAAAATCCGCCGATTATTGACGGCAGCGAGCTGCGCGATGCGACGCCGTTCACGACAGGCGGAAACAGCTATAACATCAACTTCAATTTGAAACCTTCGGGAGCGCAGAAATTCGGCGCCTGGACGGGCGCAAATATCGGCGAATATCTCGCCATTGTTTTAAACGGCGAAGTAAAGAGCGCGCCTGTAATCAGAGGACAAATCTATGACACAGGGCAAATCGAAGGTCGTTTTACGCAGCAATCGGCGGAAGATTTAGCCGTCACGCTCAAATCCGGCGCGCTTCCCGCTCAAATCGAGTATCAGGAAGAACGTACGGTCGGACCGAGCCTCGGAGCGGATTCGATTCGCTCAGGAGTAACGGCTTCAGTCGCCGGGCTGCTGTTCGTAATGGCGTTTATGCTCTTTTATTATCGCGGCGCGGGCGTAAATGCGGTGATCGCGCTGATTCTGAATATGCTGCTGACGCTGGCTGCGCTCGTCTGGTTCGGCGCGACGCTGACGCTGCCCGGAATCGCCGGTTTGATTTTGGGAATCGGAATGGCGGTTGACTCTAACGTTTTGATTTTCGAGCGCATCCGCGATGAATTAAGAGCCGGCAAACTGATTCCGCAATCCGTTGATTTAGGTTTCGACCGCGCGTTCGTTACCATTATTGATACGCACGTGACGACGATTATTGCAGCGCTGCTGTTATTTATTTTCGGAACCGGACCGATTCGCGGTTTCGCCATAACACTGATTCTGGGATTGCTGATTAACCTTTTCTCGGCGGTTTATGTGTCGCGCACGATTTTCATCTGGCTTTTGAGCCGCAAACAGCGCGTCGAGTCGCTCAGTATTTAAATTTGTTCGTGGTTCGTGGTTCGTTGCAAAAAGCAATCTACAACGAACCACGAACCACGAACCACGAACCATTATAATGATAGAGATTTTTCACAAAATTAATGTTGACTGGATGGGTAAACGGCAGATTTTTATCGCCATCTCAGTTTTGATCTTGTTGGCGGGATTAGCATCCGCAATCGGTCGAGAAGCCGTTCGGGGCGGAAGCGACGCTTTTAATCTCGGCGTTGATTTCCAGGGCGGAACCGTCGTAACGGCTAAATTTAGAGAAAAACCGGCGGACGAACAGATTCGCACGGCTCTGCAAAATGCCAGTGTTTCTGACGCGGTTATTCAAAATTCGCTCGATAAACAGGATGAAGTTTTAATTAAAGTGCCGCTTATCGGAGCTACGGAAGATGCGAGCGCCGAGGAACAGCGCGCACAGGTTGACGCCGGTCGCGCACGAGTCAAACAGGCGCTTGACACCTTTGGCAAAGAAGCCGCCATTGATCTGGGTTCCGAGCCGGACGCCGCTTATAAAATTGTCGGAACCGACGCCGTAGGAGCGATTGCGGGAAGCCAATTGAGAAACCAGGCGGTCGCCGTAACTCTGCTCGGACTTTTGGGGATTTTGCTTTATATCGGTTTTCGCTACGATTGGACTTACGGAATGGGCGCGATCATCGCCGTTTTGCACGACGTTCTAGTCACGCTCGCTTTCTTCTCGATTTTTCAATGGGAAATTGATTTGACCGTGATTGCGGCGCTGCTCACGCTGGTCGGTTTTTCCGTTAACGATACAATTGTTATTTTCGACCGCATTCGTGAAAATTTAAGTCTGAACCGTAAAGAATCGCTTTACACATTGACCAACGCCGCCATCAATCAAACGATGTCTCGGACGGTCATTACGGGCGGTCTGGTTTTCCTCTCGGTTCTGGCTCTGGTTTTGTTCGGCGGCGAGGTTTTGCGCGGATTTTCGCTCGCGCTTTTTGTCGGCGTGATTACCGGAACTTATTCAACCATCGCAATCGCCAGCCCGATTGCGTTGTGGTGGGAAAAGCTGCTCAACCTCGGCAGACCGCGTCCGGTCGAGCCGGCGGCGACTTTTGCTTCGAGCGCAAAGCGAGGCGGCGTCACGCGGCAGCCGAAAGCCGAAAATTTGACAAAAGCGGCTCGTCCGTAATTTGTAAAAAAATAAAAACCGCAGAATTGTTTCGTCCGCCGTATCGCTACTTGTTAGTAGTTTGATACAAGCATGGGCGAGGCAATTCTGCGGTTTCGTTTTATTTTAGGAAGAAAATTAAGATTTTAAGCCTAAAATAATGAAAAGCCTCTTGACTTTCGCTGCCTTTGCGAATTATTCTTGGCGTGTTGCTGGTCAAAAAAATAGCTGTAAATAATTACAAGCCGCATTTTCCCTGTTTCTAAGAAAGGGGCGGTATAAATGTGTAAATTTTCGTCCGGGAAGCGTCAAAAAACGAATTTCAAGTTTCTGAAATTTTGCCGCATCTTGTTATGAAAGAATTACATCTATAAAGGCATTATAAGAATAATACGTTTCGTGACCTTGACCCGTCGGCACCGGCAAAAAGGGAGATAAAAAATATGTTCGATAATCTGGTCGAATCGCAAACAAACGTTAAAGAAGCCGGAAAACAGGCTTCATATCTCGGCGTTACCGCCGTTTTATATGGAGGATTGTTTCTCGCGCTTTTTATATGGAGCTTATACAGCTTTGACCTCGGCGGGACAGGCGGCGACGATCTCGTGCTTGATACGCTGGTCGCGCCCGTTCCGGTTCCCGAACCCGAACCGCCGCCGCCGCCGGATGAAAAGCCGCAGGAAAAACCGAAAACAACCGAAGTTAAAGAAGAAAACGTTGATGTCCGCCGAGAAATTATCGCTGCCATTGACGAATCACCGAGAGAACCGCCGAAACTTAATACTGAACGCGCCGATTTTGAAGCGCGCCGCAAAGGTGTGATTACGGTGCAGGGCGAAAAGGATACCAATGCTGCTGCAGGTGGGGCTGGTCCTGAAAGACCCGGAGGTGGAAATGCCGTCCCGCCGCCGATAGCGACTCCGAAGCCGCCGCCGCCGGATGCGGATGAACCGCCGCCGCCGCCGCCGACTCCGAAACCAACTCCGAAACCGGTTCCGAAAACCATTTCGGGCGGCGTCGTCAACAGTAAGGCGACAAATCTCGTCAAACCGCCATATCCGCCTGCTGCCCGCGCCGTCAACGCTTCGGGCGCGGTCAATGTGCAGGTGACGATTGACGAAAGCGGAAACGTGATTTCCGCAGCGGCAACCGGCGGTCACCCGCTTTTGCGTGACGCAGCCGTTCGCGCCGCTCGTTCGTCGAAGTTTTCGCCGACGCTTCTATCCGGTCAGGCGGTAAAGGTAACCGGGGTTATCGTCTATAACTTTACGCCGTAGATAAAGCGCGTTGATTTGGCGGAAGCTGCCGGTAAAAGGCTCTCGCTTCCGCCTTTTACAAGGGATTTAAAAAGCCAGAAGGACAGTAAATAAAAATAAATTTGGAGGACAGATATACAAATGACACTGCTGATTAATTTTGTTGCCTTGATGTTGATTCAAGAAAGCGGCGGAACGCACTTTACAATTGGAGAAATGATTAAATCTTTGACTCCGGTAGGCTGGGGCGTTTTGATCATTCTTTTCCTGCAGTCGGTTTACGCTATCGCTATCGGCGTCGAAAGATTTTTAACATACCGCGCGGCGCGCGAACAATCGCGTCAATTCGCTCCGCGAGTGGCTCAGGCTTTGAAAAATAATCGGATTGACGAAGCAATCACCATCAGCGACAAACACAAAAAATCGCATTTAGCGATGGTCGTTAATTCGGGGCTGCAAGAATTTAGAGCGCACGAAGATAACAATGATATTTCGGGCGACGAAATTGACGCCTCGAAACGCGCTTTGCAGCGCGCCATCGCAGTAAAAACCGCCGAACTCAAACGCGGTTTGTCGGCTCTGGCGACTATCGGTTCGACAGCACCGTTTACCGGTTTGTTCGGAACCGTGTTCGGAATTATCGGTGCGTTCCAGGGAATGAAAGACGCCGAATCCGCCGGTATCGCAGCCGTCGCGGGCGGTATTTCCGAAGCATTGTTTACAACCGCGCTCGGTATCGGCGTGGCTGTTCCGGCGGTTTGGCTTTACAACTACTTCACCAATAAAGTGCAGGGTTTCGTCGTGGAAATGGACAACTCGGCTTCCGAGCTGATTGACTATTTCATTAAACAGCGCACCAAGCATTTGCCGCCGCAAAGCTAGGGTTTTTTTAGCGGCGTTAGACGGCGGCAAGTGTCGGCGTCACAAACGCTGCGGAAGGAGATTTGAATTATGGGAATGAGTGCAGGCGACCAAGGTGATTTTAACGCCGAAATTAACGTAACACCGATGGTTGACATTATGTTGGTGCTTTTAATCATCTTCATGGTCATCACTCCGCTTTTGCAAAAAGGTGTTACGGTTTCGCTGCCGCGCGATATGAACAACCCGGAAGAAGACCAGGCGATTATTAAAGAAACTTCAGTCGTCATTTCGATTCCGACCAACGGTCAATATTACATCGGAAAAGAGCAGTATCCGAAAGACCAGATCGGGGAGAAACTCAAGAAATTGATGGAGCGCAAAGCCGAAGAGGAAAAAATTGTTTATATCAAAAGCGGTGTCGCCGTTGATTACGGTGAAGTCGTTGACGTTCTAAACACCATCCGCAAAGAGGGAATTGAAAGAGTCGGTCTGGTTGCGGATAAAAAGAAAGGTCCGGCAGGAGCTTCTTAAAATCAATTTTTTGAGGACAAATCAGCAGCGGGCGTAAAATCAATTTAAGTTTTGCGCTCGCCGTTTGAAAAGGATAAAAATTATGGCAATGTCAACATCAACAAGCGATGATGCAGCACCATATATCAACATTACACCGTTGATTGATATTTTGCTGGTGCTGTTGATTATCTTTATGGTTATCTCACCGCTCAAACCGACACGGTTTGAAGCGAAAGTTCCGGCTGAGCCGGATCCAAATGATCAAACGGTTGCAAAACCAAATCCTAATACGTTGTTGGTTGAAGTAACCAAAGATCAAAAAGTTCTTTTAAACAGGGAAGAAATGGGATCGTTTACAGATCCCAGCCAGCTTGGCACAACTCTCTCTGAAATTTTTAAAAGGCGGACAACTCAGGGTATTTATCGTACAGGCAGCACTTCTGAAATTGAAAAAACCGTTTTTGTAAAAGCGCCGAAAACTCTTCGCTATGGTGATATGGTCAGAGTTATTGACACAATCAAAGGCGCGGGGGCAACTCCTATTGGATTGCAGGTTGATGATTTAACCCAGTAAGTTAAAGCGGCGTGCATCTTGAATGCCGCCGCTTAAAAAAATAAAATCACGGAGTCAGAAAAATGAAAATCTCTCGCGTAGGGATATTACTTTTAATAATCACGGCAGTCATTTCAAACACCGGCTGCTCGATGGTCAACCGCGTTTTTGCCAGAAACCAATTAAACGACGGCGCTAAGGCATACAAAGAGCGCAAATTCGAAGTTGCCGAACAACATTTTCGCCGTTCGCTGGAATTAAATCCTAATGATTTAATTGCCGAAAAATTTTTGGCGCGCACTCTGCATCAACAATTTCTGGCAAATCGCACGCAGAACGCTCAAAAAGGCGAGCAGGCAATTGAGATTTACCAGCGAATGTTGGAGCAAAATCCAAACGACGAAGATACGAATCGAGCAGTTTCAAATCTGATTGAGCTTATCAGAGGTCAGGATGCGCTTGTCCAATGGATGACAAAGCGTTCCGGTAACACACAGGTTTCACCGGAAAATCGTGCCGATGCTTTCACTTCGCTCGCCAGCAAGCAATATAATTGCGCAAACGACATCACCGAGCTGACGAAGCAGACGGTTATTAAAGAAGGAAAGGCTTCATTTGCATTCAAAAAGCCGGAGAACACGGCGGATTTTGATAAGGCGAGACAATGTACGGAGGAAGGAACGCGGTTGATTGATCAGGCGTTGGCTTTAAATCAAAACAACGATTCCACCTGGTCTTACAAAGCCAGCCTTCTCGTTCAGCAAGCGCGTCTTGCCGAAATGGAAAACAAGATGCCCGAAAGAGAACAGTTTATGAAACAATCTGATGAAGCCAAAGCCAGATTCCTCGCTTTGAGCGAAGAAAAAGCCAGAAAGAAAGCCGAAGAAGAGGAACGCAAAAAAGCTGAAGCCGAAAAAAATAAATAATCGGCGGCTAATTTGTTAAAATTTAAAGGTGATGCTTGCGCTTCAAGAGCAAGCATCACCTTTATTACACTTTGGCAACTAAAAAGAGTCGGGCGAGTCTGGTAAGTCTAGCGAGTCATCAGAATTAAATTCAAATTGACTCGCCGGACTTGCCAGACTCAATAGACTTGCTAGACTTAAAAAAGATGATTCGCATCGAGCAAATAATGGAAAAAGTGCAGCAGCAGCATCCAAAAGCTGATTTGGATTTGCTGCGCCGGGCGTACTTTTTCTCAGCGCTGCACCATAAGGGGCAAGTGCGCGCTTCGGGCGAGCCTTATCTTGTACATCCTTTGGAAGTTGCCAATATTCTGGCTGATATGCGGCTCGATGAAGTTTCGGTGGCGACCGGTTTGCTGCACGATGTGGTCGAAGATACGTTGGTTGATCTGGAAACTTTGCGTCAATATTTCGGCAACGAAGTCACGACTCTGGTTGACGGATTGACGAAAATTGCGCATATTTCAAACCTTTCCAAAGAAAAACAGCAAGCGGAAAACGTGCGGAAAATGGTTCTGGCGATGACGACCGACGCTCGCGTCGTTCTGATTAAGCTCGCAGACCGCCTGCACAATATGCGGACGCTGCATTACGTCAAACCGGAAAAACGCCAGCGCGTTTCGCAGGAAACTCTGGACATTTACGCGCCGATTGCGCACCGTCTCGGAATGGGAAAAATCCGCTCCGAGCTTGAAGATTTGGCGTTTCGCTATCTTTACCCCGAAGATTATCATTCGCTTTCTTTGCAAATCGAAGCCCGGCGGGTTGAGCTGGAAAATCTGCTCGAAAAAATCAGCGACCGCATCGAAAAAGAATTAACCGCCGCCGGCGTCAAGTTCGACCGTATCGAAGGTCGCATCAAACGTCTATTTTCGCTCTGGCGCAAAATGAAAAAGCGCAAAGTGACGCTCGAACAGGTTTACGATTTAATCGCCGTTCGCGTGGTAACGCCGAGCGAGATTCATTATTGCTATGCGGCGCTCGGCGTGATTCATAACACCTGGCATCCGGTTCCGGGACGCATCAAAGATTGGATTGCGATGCCGCGCGACAATCTGTATCAATCGCTGCACACTTCGGTCGTCAGCGACATCGGGCAGCCCTTTGAAGTGCAAATCCGAACCGAAGAAATGCACCAGATTGCCGAAGAAGGCGTCGCCGCGCACTGGAAATACAAAGGCGGAAAGCTCGGTAAACGGACGGACGACGAAAGCTGGAGCAGTCTGCGCGCGATGATTGAAAAACTGTTGCTGCCGCTCGTCGAATCAACGCAGGAAGCTGACGACTCGGAAGAGTTTATCGAGTCTTTAAAGCTCGATTTGTATCCGAAAGACGTTTACGCTTTTACGCCGATGGGCAAAGTGATTCAGCTTCCGCGCGGCGCGACGCCGATTGATTTCGCTTATGCGATTCACTCGGAAGTCGGGGAAACCTGTACGGGAGCCAAAATCAACGGGCGAATTGTGCCGCTTCGGACTCAGATTCAAAACGGCGATGTCATCGAGATTTTGCGAAATCCGAATTCGCATCCATCGCGCGATTGGCTGAATTACGTCGTCACTTCGCGCGCCCGCAACCGCATCAGGCATTGGATTGCCGAACAGCAGCGAGTCGAATCAATCGAAGCCGGGCGCAAGCTGCTCGAAAAAGAAGCCGCGCGTTATCAAATCGCGCCGAAAAAACTTTTCGACGAAAACGGCGAGCTAAAGCGCGTGGCGAACGAATACGGTTTGAGCCGTTCGGAAGATTTGTTGGCTCAAATCGGTTACGGAAAACTTATCTCGCGCAACGTTATTGCAAAATATCTCGGCGCGGAAAAATTCGACCAGCTCGACCCGGATAAAAACACGACCGCCACGGCTCTCAGAAACGGCGTTCGCTCGGTCAAACGAATGATCGGGCTGGCGGACGATGCAATCATCGTCAAGGGCGTTGACGATTTGCTCGTCAACCGCGCGCGCTGCTGCAACCCTTTGCGCGGCGAGCAGATTATCGGCTACATCTCGCTCGGCAAAGGAATAGTCGTTCATACGAAACGCTGTAAAAACGTGCAGTCGCTAATGGTGAACAAAGAGCGAATCGTCGAAGTCGAATGGGCAAACAGCAACGGCGATAAAAAAGAAGCGTTTGCCGTTAAACTGCTGGCGATTACTGAAAATCGCACCGGAATGATTGCCGGAATTACTGGGGCAATCGCGGATATTAAAACCGGAATTCGCAATGCATCCGCAGTTGTTTCTCAGGACGACCGCGGACATATCGAAATTACGGTCGAAGTTTTCGATGTGAAACATCTCGATAAAGTTATCAGTGCCGTCAAAACCGTTCCCGGCGTGATTGATGTCGAACGCCTTAACAATGCTTAAAAAGTCCGGCAAGTCCCGCGAGTCCGGCAAGTCAATTTGAATTAAATTTTCTTTTGACTCGCTGGACTCACCGGACTTGCTAGACTCGTTAGACTTTCATTTGTTACAATTTATCTTTTGTTCATTGAGCAAGATTCTTGTTTGTAGGTGTCATTGTGGAAAATCAAGCGGAAAATAAAACAAATCTGACTGTCGGCGCAGTCAATTTTGAAAAATCGGTTCAAAAAGAAATAGTGGCTACGGAAAATGCTCCGGGTGCAATCGGACCTTATTCGCAAGCCGTTAAAGCGGGCGACTTTGTTTTCGTTTCCGGGCAGATTCCGATTGATCCGAAAACCGGCAATTTTGTTTCCGAAGATGTTGCCGAGCAAACCGAACAGGTTTTTAAAAATCTGAGCGCGGTTTTGGAAGCAGCGGGAAGCAGCTTGAAAAATGTGGTGAAAACGACGGTTTTTCTCGCCGATATGAACGATTTCGCCAGAATGAACGAAGTTTACGCTCGTTATTTTACGGAAAATTATCCGGCGCGGGCGACGGTTCAAGCGGCGCGGCTGCCGAAAGACGCGCGCGTCGAGATTGAAGCAATCGCGCTTCTGAGCGGCGGGCGAGTCGGCGAGTAACAAATGAAAAGTCGGATGCCAAAATAAAATCCGGCATCCGACAAACCAATTGACCGATTTGCAAATCTAAGAATTTAAATTGCTAAACGGCTTTGACAATTTTTCCGGCTTTAATGCACCGAGTGCAAACCTTCATTCGTCCGTTATTACCATCGTTCAAACGGACGCGAATGGATTGCAGATTCGGGTTAAAGCGACGACGAGTGCGGTTGTTGGCGTGCGAGACATTATTACCGAACTGCGGTCCTTTGCCGCATACTTCACAACGTTTTGCCATAATTATTATTACCTCCAGAATTATTATTGACGGGGTGGCATCACACGGGACGACAGCCGACAAACTCAAAAACACAATTTATAGCAAATAAAATTTGCTTTGGTCAAGCGCGCTCCGTCGCGCACAAGAGTTTTACACAGTTATTTTTGAAGGAGTAGAAAATCTACAGTGCAGAAATCATATTTAGTTTTATCAACAATTCTGGTTGCTTTGGCGGGAGTTTTTTCAACAGCTTGCGATTCGACCGTCGGCAGCGCAGGCGGCGCAGGGGCTGATTCTGCGGCAAC
>DASVTY010000074.1:0-61729 GCA_036387315.1 Pyrinomonadaceae bacterium | reverse complement strand
TTAAAAATGCGCGCCGAAAAATCAGCCGCGTTTGATTTCAGTTTGCCGATAATCGCAATTCCGTCCGCGCCGACGCCGTAATGCCGGTCGCAAATCTGGCGCGCGAAATCGCTGAGAGATTTTACGCTTTTGAGGTTTTCGCCTTCGAGAACCAGATAATCGTTGCCGAAGCCGTGAAATTTACAGAATTGCATTTTTAATTCGTTTTCCCGTTGAAATTTGCCAGAGCCAGAACGATTTCGTCAATCACGGCGCGCGACGCGGCGCTTCCGGCAGGAAGCGCGTTTACGATAACGGAAAACGCAAGCTGCTCGCCCGCAGCGGTCGTCAAATAACCGGATAGCGCGGAAACCTGGTCAATCGTGCCGGTTTTGCCGCGAACATTTCCGGCGGCGGAGGTGTTTTTAAAACGATTCTGCAAAGTTCCGTCAACGCCCGCAATAGTCAAACTTTCGCGCCAGCTCGAAGCATAACGATGCCGGTTCATAAATGCGTAAAGCTGCGCCGCCGCGTTCGGCGTAATCAAATTATGACGCGACAAACCGGAACCGTCCCAGATGACCAGACTTTCGGGCGCGATTCCGGCTTCCGCCAAAAACTTTTGAACCACCGTTGCGCCGCGCTGCGAACTGGTTTGTTTCGGATCGGATTTATCTCCGACAACTTCGCCCAAAGTGCGCAGAATTATTTCCGTATAGGTATTCTGGCTCGGTTTCATCGTTTTGGCGGCGATAATTCCTAAAACCGGCGAATCGTGGCGCGCGATTTCGACCATTTTCGGAACATCGAGCGGAGCGAGCTTGCGCGCCTTCGCGTCAATTGCGCGAGTTTGTCCCGTTACGATGACGCCTTTTTGTGCGAGCGCATTTTTGAGTAGTGCGACAAACATTTCCGCCGGTTTAGCAATCGTAATCTCGTTTGACCAAACTCTGCCACCGAGCGGCATTGTTCCTCGGATTTCCAGCACGTTTGTGCCGAGACGTTTGTGAACTTCAAGCTCCTGTTTTGTTCCGGCAGCGGTGGTTTGAGTTAAGTTAATAACGGTAAAAAGCTGATTCGGCGGCGTGATTGTGACAATGCAGGGCGCGCCTGCATTAGCGCCGGGCGCGATTTGCAGTTTTACGAGATTGTCATTAATTGACAGTGCGGAAACTTCCGCGCCCGATTCCCACTGCAAATCGTCCCATTCCCATGTAACCTGAACGGGATCACCGGAAAAATAACTTTCGTCGCCGATGAGATTGCCTTCGATTCGCCGCACGCCGCTTGCCGCGATTTTCGCCGCCAATTCATCCAAAGTGCTAACCGTCGAACCGTCTTGCGGAATGGTCGAAATCAGCGGATTGCCGCGCCCGTAAATTATCAAATCGCCGCGAATCGTGCCGTTTGAATCCGGCTGCGCGGCTGCGTAAATGCTTGTCGTAAATCGAAAATTTGGTGAAAGTCTGTCCAAAGCCGCCGCCACTGTAAAGTTTTTCATATTCGAGGCGGGCATAAAATATTTTTCCGCGTTTTGTTCAAAAACCGTTTTGCCCGAATCGAGCGATAAAACTTTAACGCCGACCTGCGCGCGCAAAAGCTGCGGTCTCAATAATACCGAGCGAATCTGCGATTGCAGCTCCGGCAAAGATTGAACGCGCTGCGGAGTTGGCGTCGCAGTCGGCGAGGCGGCTGGGGTTGGCGTAATTGTCGGCGATGGTTTCGGCGTCGGAGTTTGCGCGGGCGCGATTCGCTCGCGCAAGGGCGGCGCTGTAGTCTCCTGCGCGCTCGTCAGCGGCACAAAATTGAAAGCGAGAAAGAGGAGAGCGAGGCAAAAAACCGATTTTTCTTTGAATAAAAATTTCATAGCAAAACAAGGGAGACCGCAAGCAAATTACCGTGATTTTCGCAGATTTTACGAAAGTTGCAAACAACTCTTTGAAGCAAATTCAAACACCTGACAAATATAAAAACAGGAAAAACTATTAACTATAAACTGTAAACTGTAAACTGTTATGCAATACAAAACAGTTCATAATTCATAGTTTACAGTTTACAGTTTCAATCGTTTTCCGTTTGTATTTGATTTTGTTTAATCATTTTACAGAAAATAAAAAAGGGGAAAAGCTCGCGGCGTCTCCCCTTTTCGGCTTTTCATTTTAAATTTTCATTATTTTCCGGCGAGCAATCTATCGAGCGCCGTTTGCGGAACAAAGGCGCGCAGTTCGATCTCGTTTGCGGTTTGCGAAATTTTCAAACTTTCGGCGATGTCTGCCAGAACTTCGTTTCTGGCGCTTTTTCGCGCTCGCAGCAAACCGCTCAGCGATTGCAGACCGAGCAGCGTTTCTTTCAAATTTTTGGCTTGCTCGGCGGTTTCGGTTCGCGCCGCAAACAAAATGTTGGCGTTTCCGCCCGAAACATCGAGCGAGCCGAAGCCTTGCCGCAGCGAAGCTAAAATGTTGCCGATTTCATCGTTGTCGAAACGCATAAGCGATTGCAAATCCGGCGGAATGTTTCCGGCGAAACTCAAAACCGCGTTCGGATTTCTATTTGCAAGCGAAATCAATTCCGCATTCGCCCCTGTTTTCGCGTTTGTTTCAATCATCGCGCGAACCTGCTTCAAATCGCCGAAAGCGAGCGTGTTTCGGTCAACGGCGTGAAAAGCGACTTCGCCGGTCGTCAATTTGGCGATGATTTGCGACATTTTATCGCCTTTCGCCGGGTCTTTCGACTGCGGCATCTGCGCGGCGACATCTTTCAATGAAACGACGAGCAGATTCCGGCTGCCGATTTTTTCTTCGCGGTATTTTCCGCTCAAAGCAATTTTCGCCGCGCCGAGCAATCCGGCGGCGTTAAAATTTCCGCGCGTAACGGCGACGGGCGCAAAATCAATTTTTCCGGCGACGGCGCGGTCGTATTTGACGCCGACCGCGACGCGCTCAAACTGGCGTACGTCAATTCCGGTTTTGGCTTTAAAAGCGTCAAGGTCCTGATTTATCTTGGCGAGCATCGCCGGTTTGGAAGCCAAAATCTGCGGTAGCGCGTCCGTCGTTAAACGGCGCATATCTGCAACCGCCACAATGTCCGACGCGGGCAGCAAAGCGACTAAATCATTGGCTGGCGCGGCGTTTTTGGTTGTCGCGTTTTGGGCAAAAACGGCTGCAAAATTTGCCGCAATCAAAGCAAAAGCGGCGATAAAAGCTGTTAATTTATTCATTTCAAACTCCAAAATTTACTCAATAAACGGCGTGTAATCCGACGTTTTAAAGATGCCGTTCAACGGTCGGCAGTTGTCGCCGGATAATTGTTTTTGACGGCTTCAATGTGAATCGCATTGGCGACATTGCGCAGATTGTTGTCCAACCCGATTATGCCCGAATATTTGTTTGCGCCGCCGACACTGAGATTTATTCATAAACTTGCGTTTAAGAATAAATAAGACAAACGGCTTTTGGCAAAACGACTCCAATTTTTGACGAGCGATTATCGCTCTGGCGAACAATTTAAGCTAGAATCGTCTGACTTAAAAACGTCCTATGAATCTAAATTTCAATATAAAACTTGCAGATTCATATTCCAGCCGTTCACAAATTGCAAGAGTTCTGACCGAAAATTGGGTTAAAGAAAATTCGTATTGCCCGAATTGCGGAAGGGGAAATATCAGCGAATATCCGAATAATCAGCCCGTAGCCGATTTTTTCTGTCTTTTTTGCAACGAAGATTTTGAACTGAAAAGCAAAAACGGAGCGCTCGGAAAAAAGATAAATGACGGAGCTTATTCGACAATGATTGCGCGAATAAATGCCGAAAACAATCCAAACTTTTTCTTTCTGACTTACCGCAAATCAAATTGGACGGTGAACGATTTTCTCATCATTCCAAAACATTTTTTTCAATCGGAAATTATCGAAAGACGAAAACCATTAGCGGAAACTGCCAAACGCGCAGGTTGGACGGGCTGCAATATTGATTTGCAACGAATTCCCCAATTGGGGCGTATTTTTCTGGTCAAAAACTCAATTATCGCCGATAGAAAAGCCGTCCTTGAAATGTGGCATAAAACGGTTTTCTTACGCGGAAAATCCGTCGAAGCAAAAGGCTGGACTTTAGACGTTTTGAAATGTCTTGACCGAATCGGCTCGGCGGAATTTTCTTTGAGCGACGTTTATAAATTTGAGGAAGAACTTAAATCAAAACATCCCGACAACAACTTTATCAAAGACAAAATCCGCCAACAGTTACAAACTCTGCGCGATATGAATATTATTGAATTTGTTTCAAGAGGAAAATATAAAAAAGTTTCGAGATGAAAAAATTCATTTTTATCACGCCTGAAGGCGAAACGATTTCACCAAATGGAAACAAAGTCGAAAATATGCAGGTTGTTGGATTTGTCGAAGATGTCGAAAGCGAAGATGAGGCGTTGAAAAAACTTTTGCAGGAAAACGCTTGGATTTTTGACGCAGAATTTAATGTTGCTGAATTTATCGCCTACGAAATTGTTTAATCACAATTCCAAATATCTGCCTTCGATTCCGCTGTTTTTTAGTGCAAGAGCATTTTCTTTGCCGTAAGCTACAAAAACGCTCGGCGCGCCGGGCGTTCCGCCTTGTTTGCCGGAAACGTGGTAAAACCTGATTCTGCCTCTGACAAAAAGCAAAGCGTCGGCTGAATCCCAAACGTGGTCGAAAAAGCATTTGGTTTCGGTTCGGGCAAAAATCAATGCGATTCCGTTTCCGTGTTTTCTGAGTTTTTCGAGCCATAAATGCATTTGTTTGCCGTAAGGCGGATTGCAATAAACTCTGCCGAACCACTCTTTTTCTAAACCGTCGTCTTCAATCGTAAAATTTGTTTCCGCGTGAAGAAAAGGCGCATTAATCGGACTGCAAGGGTCTAAATCGAATTTGCCTAATTTTTTAACCAGACAAGGCGGCGTCAACCATTCGACTTTTGTGAGTTCGGCTCTCTCAAATGAAGTATTCATAACTCAAAACCAAAAGTAAAAATACGATCATTCTTCTATAAGATCAACACATTAAGCTGATCATTTTCAATATTTTAGACAAAAGCAACGACACTCATCCGACGCAAAAACCGTCGTCGGTTTTAGCCCGAATAATTTTAGCTTCGACAAAACCGCGCGCTTGGATTTTAGACCCGTTTGCGGGCAGCGCGACGACGGGCATTGCGGCTAATCTGCTGAACAGAAGATTTGTGGGAATCGAGACCGAAGAAGAATATTTGCGGCTCGGCAAACGGCGGAAAATCGAGATAGAAAATCCGCAAGCTCAAAAACAGTTCAGAGAAAAAATTAATGGTTTCAGCAGCGAACAAGAGCTTTCAAACATTCTGCTCGAAGAATCAAAACAGAATTAAAGGTTTTAATGATTTTGCCGGTCAAGCATTTTGCGGATGCCCGATGAAACGGTGGCGCGGGTTAAAAACGTCGAAATTTGCGTCGTGCGCGGTTTCCACGTCGGCGGTTTCAATCATATTTATCAAACCGGCGGCGTCGAGCAGATGAACCGGCGTTTGAAATTCTTTTTGAAATTCCGCAAACGTCATTCCATCCAGAAAAATTGATTCGTCCGACTTTAAAACGTGCGACGGAAGAATGGCGAAATCTCCGGCGACTTCATCTTTGACGCGCAAAAAATCTGCGCCTGTCAGCAATCCGGCAACGGCTACGTCGCCGCCGAAATATTCGTTTTTGACTGCTTTAACCGAAAGGCGCGTTCCGGTTTCCCGGTTTGTTTTTTCAACGATGCGCGCCATTACTGGCGCAAACATCTCGCCCGTAAAAATCGTGCCGTTTAATTTTCGCGCTTGTTCGGGCGCAAGCGGTTTTTTCTTTAATTTGCGCCAGAGATTTTCAAATTTATTCAGAAAAGCTCGCACCATTCCGATTCCGTCTTCGATTTGCGGATAATTGCCGTAATGTTTGCGCGATGGAATCGGCAAACCAGCTTTGAGGTAAATTTCGTCGCCCAGAAAAGCGAATGTTTCGCCGAACTTCGTTTGAAATTCGGCTTGCAAAGGCTCAATTTCTCGGATCGTCCGGTGGCAGAAATCCGGCGTGACGGCGGTTAAACGATTGTCGGTGTTATATCGCGTCAAGCCCAAAGGCACAATCGCCACGCTCGAAATTTTGGGGAAATGCGCCGCCAAATCCTCGACGGTTTTCTGCAAAATCGCGCCGTCGTTGATTTCGGGACACAAAACGACTTGCGCGTGAATTTCGATCTCGTTGTCTAACAATCTTTTTAGTTTGCCGGAAATATCAGCGCGTTTTTCGTCAACGCCAAGCAAATACGCGCGAACTTTTAAATCGGTCGCGTGAACCGAAACGTATTGCGGCGAGAGACGCTGTTCGATAATGCGGTTCATTTCGTCGGGCGTAATCGAAGAAAGAGTCGTGTAATTGCCGTAGAGAAACGACAGGCGAATGTCTTCGTCGCGGATGAACAGCGACGGGCGCGCGTCCGCCGGATTGCCTTTGCAGAAACAGAACAAACATTCGTTTGCGCATTGGCGCGGCGCGATTTGCTCAAATTCCAGACCGAAATCTTCGCCTTCATCGCGCTCGATTTCAATCTCCCATGTTTCGCCGTTCGGCTTTTTGACTTGCAGAGTAAGCTCGGTTTCGCCTGCGGTTTGAAAGCGAAAATCGAGATAATCGCGCACGGTTCGACCGTTGACGCGAACAATCCGGTCGTTTGATTGGAGTTCCAATTCTTCCGCGAGACTTCCCGCGGCAACGTCCGTAATCAAAACTCCGGGACGCCGTAACTGCGTAACGGCTGGCGTGACTGCAAATTCGTACATTTTTTTACCTGTTTGATTTTAACCGAAACGGAGTAGATGCGAAAATGTGAGAGGCGGCTGCTAAATTTTGAGTCAAATGTTTGCCGCGACATTGACAAACGTTGAAAACGTTTTTAACCTTCAAAGGTTTAGAGCTTTCCCCCACTTTGCCTGCAATTGAAGCGGCTTTATGAATAACACTGTGCGAGACGAAGAATCGAATCCGGTAAAAACCGATGCTCAAAACGATGAAACGGCGACGAAAGGGCGCATTTTGCTGGCGGAAGACGACGCGGCAATGCGCCGCTTGCTCGAAGTCGTTTTAAAACGCGCGGGCTACGAAGTCGTCGCGGCGGAAGACGGTTTACAGGCGATGCAAGCCGCCGGAACTCAACAATTCGATCTCGCCGTGATTGACGCGATTATGCCGAATCTGTCCGGTCTCGAATTGTGTCGAATTTTTCGCGCGAATCCGATGTGGCAAAATATGCGGCTCGTGATGATGAGCGGTATGGAATCGGAATCCGATTGCGAAGCCGACGCTCATTTGCTCAAATCGTCGCGCTTGCAGGAAGAATTGCTCGAAACCATTTCAAGCTTGCTCAACGCTTCGCATTAAATTTCAAATCTCATTTAATAGCCGCGAAAAAAACACAAAAAAACACGAAAATATTTTATATCCTTTTCGTGTCTTTTTGTGTTCTTTCGCGGCTAAATCTTAACTTGTCGCTGCCGTTGACGCGCCGTCAATCAGGCTGTCGAGCGGCGTGTATTCGATGTTTTGCGAAACCGCGACGGCTTCGTAAGTGCATTTTCCGGCGTAAGTGTTGACGCCTTCTTTTAAACCCGAATCTCCGGCAATCGCGCGCTCAAAGCCTTTGTTCGCCAAATCCACAGCATAAGGCAAAGTCGCGTTCGTGAGCGCAAAAGTAGAAGTGCGCGGCACCGCGCCCGGCATATTCGCCACGCAATAATGCAGCACGCCTTCTTCGTAGAAGGTCGGATTTGAGTGAGTCGTCGGTCTGGTCGTCTCAAAACAGCCGCCCTGGTCAACCGCCACGTCAACCAAAACCGCGCCGTTCGGAATCAGCTTCAACATATCGCGCGTGACTAATTTTGGAGCCGCCGCGCCCGGAATCAAAACCGCGCCGATAACCAAATCGGCGTGCGAAATCGCTTCTTCAATCGCGTAGCGCGATGAAGCCAAAGTTTGAACTTTCGACAAAAAGATGTCGTCCAATTCGCGCAGGCGGTCGAGATTTTTATCAATAATGATAACTTTTGCGCCCAGACCGACAGCCATTTTCGCCGCTTCCGTGCCGACAATGCCGCCGCCGATAATGACTACGTTTGCCGCCGGAACGCCGGGAACGCCGCCGAGCAGAATGCCGCGCCCGCCGTTCATTCTTTCGAGATAAGTCGCGCCGACCTGAACCGACATTCTGCCCGCAACTTCGGACATCGGAGTCAAAAGCGGCAAACGATTGTGTTTGTCCGTAATGGTTTCGTAAGCGACGCCCGTCACTTTGCGCTCCATCATTTGTTTGGTCAATTCAAATTCGGGCGCAAGATGCAAATAAGTAAAAAGCAGTTGATTTTCGCGCATTCGCGGATATTCGGGCGCAATCGGCTCTTTGACCTTAACGATCATATCGCCTGTTTGCCAAACTTCGTCGGCTGTTCCCAAAATCGTCGCGCCCGCTTTTTCATAAAGCGCGTTTTCAAAGCCGGAGCCTTCGCCCGCTTTGTTTTCCACGTAAACCGTGTGTCCGGCGTCCGTCAGCGCTCGCACTCCGGCGGGCGTCAACCCGACGCGGTATTCATTGTCTTTAATTTCTTTCGGTAATCCGATTTTCATTGAAAAAATCTCCAGAATTTATAATGTGGTAAGAAAATCCATTATGCACATTTTCACGTCGTTTGCCTAAATTGACAAGTGACGCGAAAGCGTTTGACTGCGTTTAGTTCTGATTCGATTAAATTTGCTCGCCCGCGTACATCGCCGCTAAAACTGCGCGGATTTCACCGTAGCTGTAATCATCGCCTAAAAATTCTTTGACGGGCGACAAAGCGCCGCTTTCGTTAAATCGCAGAAGAGCGTTTTTGATTTGGGCGATTTTACCTGCCGAAACAATTTGTTCGAGCCTGATTTCGCCGGTCGGGATAAATCGCAAAAGATGCATTTCAACAGTGCTTTTCGACATCCCGCGCAGAGCCGCAATTTTATCAATCGGAATTCCGCCGCGAAACATTTTTAGCGAAATATTGTAAGTGTCGTCGCCGTTTTCGTCGCGTTTCGTGCGCTTCTTTCGCTCGTGCTTCGGCGTTTTTAAATCAATCCGCGATGAATGACCGTTGACGACGCAATATTCTCTGGCAACTTCGAGAAAATCAGCCCCGTATTTCTCCAATTTCAAATCGCCGACGCCCGAAATTTTTCGCATTTCTGCCAGAGTTTGGGGCAGAAAGGTCGCCATTTCGACCAGCGTTGCGTCCGAAAAAACGACATACGGCGGGACGTTTTCGCTGCGCGCGAAATCCGCCCGAATCCGTCGTAATTCGTCGAATAAATCTTTGAAATATTCGTGGGAAGTTTCCGCCACGAGCGATGATTTTTTATCTTCTTTATCTTCCCTGACCGTGACTTTGATTAATTCGACCTTTTCGTTTCCGCGCAAAACGTCCCAGCTTTTGTCGGTTAAAACGATGATTGAATAATTGTCTTTTTCCTTTTGCGCCAAATATCCCTGATTGATTAAATCGTGAAAATAATCGAACCAGTTTTGTTTTGAAACGTCTGCGCCGACGCCGTAAGTTTTGAGTTGTTTATGCTGCTCCCAGATTTTTTGCGATTTCGAGCCGCGCAAAAAATCAATCAGATAATTGATTCCGACGCGCTGCCCCGTTCGATAAACCGCGCTCAGAGCCTTTTGCGCGATAATCGTTCCGTCAAACGTCTCAAATTCTTTCCCGCAGTTGTCGCAATGCCCGCAATTTTCGGTTAAATCTTCGGAAAAATAACTGAGCAGAAATTTACGCCGACAGGCTTTTAAATCGCCGAATTTGCCCATCATATTCAGCTTTTTGAGCATTATTTCCGACTGCTCGCGGTTGCCTTCAACGGCGGCAAAGTCTTTTAGTTTTTTGACATCAGCCCAGCTAAAAAACAGTAACGCTTCCGATTGCAAACCGTCGCGCCCGGCTCTGCCGGTTTCCTGATAATAACTTTCTACGTTTTTGGGCAAATCCAAATGCACGACAAAACGCACGTTAGATTTGTCAATTCCCATTCCGAAAGCGATTGTCGCCACAATGATTTTCGCTTCGTCTTTTAAAAATAATTCCTGATGCCGGTCGCGTTTTTCCTTTTCGAGTCCGGCGTGATAGGGCAGCGCCTCAAAACCTTCACCGCGCAAATCCTCCGCCAGACTTTCGACCGAATTGCGGCTCAAACAATAAATAATCCCGCTCTGATCGCGCCGCTCTTTGAGATAATCAAGAAGCTGAGAATAAGAATTTCGTTTCGGCTCGACGCGATAAAAAATATTCGGGCGATTAAAGCTCGAAACAAAAAGCTCGGCGTTTTTGAGATTCAAACGCTCGATGATGTCTTTGCGAACAAGTTTGTCGGCGGTCGCGGTCAGCGCGATAATTGGGATTTCGGGAAAATAAGTTTTCAGTTTCCCAAGCTGCAAATATTCCGGTCGAAAATCGTGTCCCCAGCTTGAAATGCAGTGCGCTTCGTCAATCGCAAACAGTGAAATGTTGATTTGTTCGAGAAAATCAACGAACTGGTCGCCGCTTTGAAAAAGCCGTTCGGGCGCAACATATAGCAGTTTTAATTTTCCGTTGCGCGCGGCTTGAAAAACCCTGATCTGTTCCTGCGCGGTCTGCGTCGAATTTAAAAACGCTGCTTCAATCCCGTTGTTTTTGAGCGCGTCAACCTGATCTTTCATCAACGCGATAAGCGGCGATACGACGAGCGTCAAACCGTCGAGCATCAACGCCGGAATTTGATAACACAAAGATTTCCCACCGCCCGTCGGCATCAGCACCACGCAGTCTTTTCCCGCCAGAACGGTTTCAATCGCCTGCTCCTGATTGAGCCGAAACGAATCGTAACCGAACTGGTTTTTGAGAATTTCTCTGGCGCGTGCGATGTTCATTTTCAAATCCAAGATGAGCCACGAACAAACACGAAATTTCACGAAAATAAAAGCAAAAAAGTAAAAGCTATAAACCGTTTATCTTTTATATCTTTCGTGTCTTTTCGTGTTTGTTCGTGGCTAAAAGCTAAATCTCAACCAGATCAATCTGTGCGCGCTGCAATTTGCCTGAATAATCAACGTAGATTGATTTCCATTCGCTGAAAATATCCAAAACCTGCGTTCCGGCTTCGCGGTGTCCGTTGCCGGTTCCTTTCGTGCCGCCGAACGGCAGGTGAACTTCCGCGCCGATGGTCGCCGAGTTGACGTAAAAAATTCCGGTGTACATTTCCTGCATCGCGTAAAACGCGCGGTTCACGTCCTGCGTGTAAATCGCAGAGGACAAACCGTATTCGACATTATTGGCAATCCGAATCGCTTCTTCGAGCGTGTCAAACGGAATAACCGTTGTGACGGGACCGAAAATTTCTTCCTGCGAAATTCGCATATCCGGCGAAGCGTCGGCGAAAACTGTCGGCTCGATAAAATAGCCGTTGGCAAAATCGCCATTCGTCAGACGATTTCCGCCGCACATCATCCGGGCTTTATCTTCGTTTTTGCCGATCTCGATGTACGACATAATTTTTTCAACCGCTGCTTCATTGATAACAGGACCGACTTCGGTCGAGCTTTCCAAACCGTTGCCGATACGCAGTTGTTTGACGCGCGCAGCCAGTTTTTCGACAAATTCGTTGTAAACCGCTTTATGAACGACGAGTCGTGACGAAGCCGTGCAGCGTTGTCCTGAAGTTCCGAAAGCGCCCCAGACCGAGCCTTCGACCGCGAGATCAACATCGGCGTCGTCCATAATAATAATCACGTTTTTGCCGCCCATTTCGAGAGAGACAATCGCGTTTCGTTTAGCGCAGTCCCCGGCGATGATTCTGCCGGTGGAAGTCGAGCCGGTAAAAGAAATCAAGCGAACGTGGCGGTGATTGACGAGCGGCGCGCCGACATCTTCGCCGTGTCCATTGACGATGTTGACGACGCCTGCGGGAATTCCGGCTTCTTCACAGGATTTAACAAGATTATAAGTCGAAAGCGGCACGTCTTCGCCCGGTTTAATAACGACCGTGTTGCCGCAGACCAAAGCCGGAATCAATTTCCAAGACGGAATCGCCATCGGGAAATTAAACGGCGTGATAAGTCCGCAAATTCCGACCGGCTGCCGGACGCACATCGCAAATTTGCTCGGCATTTCCGCCGGAGTCGTGTAACCGTGAAGTCGGCGTCCTTCGCCAGCCGTGTAATAAGTGCAGTCAATCGCTTCCTGCACGTCGCCGCCGGTTTCTTTCAAAACCTTGCCCATTTCCCGCGTCATCTCTTGCGAAAAACGGTCTTTGTTTCGCATTAAAATCTCGCCGAGACGAAAGAGCATTTCGGCACGTTTTGGCGCGGGCGTCCGACGCCATTTGTCTGCGGCTTCGCGCGCGGCGTCAACGGCTCGATTAACGTCTTCGGCGTTTGATTTCGGAAATAAACCGACAACGTCGCGCGTGTCGGCAGGATTGCGGTTTTCAAAAAACTCGCGGCTGGCGCTTTCCGCCCATTCGCCGCCGATATAATTCAAATATTTTTGCATAAGTTGTTTTGTTTAAAGGTAGAAGAGCAAGCTGAAAATATAACAAAATACGGGCAAATTGTCACAGACGAGTAAAAAATGAAAGCGGTCGGTGTTAGAACCCGACCGCTTTCATTTTTAGTTTTACGCGAAATCTTATTGGAAAGTAAATTGAACGATTCTGGTTACGATTTTTCGACTCTGCGCGTCGTATCTGCCGACGTGAATGACAACAGCGTCGCCGGTTTTCAATTTATTGACGACGGCGGCAAATTCGGCTTGTGTCGAGACCGGAATGCGATTAACGCGAGTCACCAAATCGCCGGGCGTGATTGCCGATTCGCGGTTTAGATACTTCACATCAGCGACAATTCCGTTCGGGTTTACGTCTTTAACCAGCAAGCCTTTAACGTTTGTCAGACGGTTTTGCGCGGCAAGCTGCGGTGTCAGCTCGGTTAAAACCAGACCGAGCTGCGGCGCTGTTCTATCAATCGTTTTCTCGTTTCTCGGCTGCAAGCTGCGCCGCTCTTCCAGCGTGGGAGGGCGTTCGCCGAGCGTGACGGAAGCGGTGCGGCGTTCGAGCCGGTTGCCGACTTCGCGCAAATACGCAACTTCTATTGTTTGTCCCGGTGCGGTCGAAGCTACTTTGCCGATTAAATCCTGGGCGCTCGCAATCGGCTGCCCGTTAACTCCGACAACTACGTCGTTGTCCTGCAAACCGGCTTTAGCCGCTCCACCCTGCGCGTCTCGAACATCAGTAATAATCGCGCCTTTGGGTTCGGGCAATTCGTACACTTTGGCGAATTCCGGTTTGACCGAATCGAGTTGAACGCCCAGATAACCGCGCCGGACTTTGCCGTTTTGCAAAATCTGATTGTAAACATAAGCCGCTTCGTTCGACGGCAGAGCAAATCCGACGCCGTTGTAATCGCCCGTCAGCGTGGCGATTTGCGAGTTGACGCCGACCACTTCGCCGCGCATATTGACGAGCGGACCACCCGAATTTCCGCGATTAATCGCCGCGTCGGTTTGAATAAATTTCTGAAAGCTCGAACCTTGAGGCGTTGACCGACCGACTTGCGAGATAATGCCCGCCGTCACCGATTGGTCGAGACCGAACGGCGAACCGATTGCCAAAACCCAATCGCCGACCGCCGCCGCGTTTGAATCGCCCAATCGAATAAACGGCAATTCTTTTCCGGCATTAACTTTCAAAACCGCCAAATCCGTTTCAACGTCCGAGCCGACGACCGACGCGATCAATTCTTCGCCCGTTTCCAATCGAACCGTGATTCGATTGGCGTCCTCGATGACGTGCAGATTAGTCAGAATATAACCGGATTTATCAACAATAAAACCGCTTCCAACCGCATAACTCGGTCGCTGCTGCGGAAGCTGGCGGCGGAAATATTCGAGAATCGGATTGTCGTCCGATTTATCTTTGTCGTTTTTAGGCGTGGTTTTAACGTCAATTTCCGGCGCGTTGGTTTTCGTGTCAATGTTGACTACCGCCGGTTCGACCTGTTTCGCAACTACTGCGAAAGAAGCCGACAAAGTTTCGGGGGCGGCGGCGAAATTTGCCGTTTTTTCGGCAGTCGTCCGCTCTACACCGACGAGAAAGCCAATTCCGGCGCCGCTTAAAACGCAAACCGCGCCGAGTCCCAAAATGTAACCGCGCAGGCGGCGAAAAAGTTCTTTTTCCATCTCGTTTTTCTTTTCGGCTCCTTATTTTTCCGGCGATTAAAACAAATTATTAAATTAAATGACCGAAAGCTCGTTCTTTGATTTCAAAACGAAGATTTTGGTTGTGTTGAGATTATAACGAAAAATACGGGCGCGGCGAAACTTTTTTGAGGAGTGTCGGCTTTAGTCGCCGAAAAGCTCTTCCGCCATCAGTTGTTCGAGCAGCATTCGAGCTTCTTCCGATTCGAACTCAAAGGCTTGCTGTTCGAGCGCGATGCGAACAATATCGGCGTAAAGCGGGTCGTCAATAAGCGGGTAAAGCCGCGAAACCGGAATTTGCGCGAGAGCTTCAAAAGCCAGCGCGCGAACCGGCGCGTGTTCGGCTTGGCGAACGATTTCACAAACTTCGGCGGCGGAAAAACGCGCCGTCAAGGCGTCGGCGAGCATATCAACGCGCGCGTAATCGTAGCGCAAGAGGGCGCGCTCGACGAGCTGAATAAAAATTTCGGCTGATTCGGTTTGGGTTTCCAAAACGCGCGCGGTCGCATCTGCGATGCGGCGCAGTTCGCGTAAATTTGTCAGGTTTTTTCTGGCTTCGGCATCCGTCGCGCGGTCGTCGAGGGCGGTTAAAAGACGACTCAATTCCCAATCGGATTGAGCGTCGTAGTAAAATTTTTGACCGGCACTTGGGCTAGCCGTCGACGGCGTTTGCTGCAACATCGCGCCGACTACCATTCGCCGGGTTCCCGGTCGCAAGCCTTCCCATACATCTGCGACTCGCGTGCCAAAATCTTTAATCGTCATTCTTTTCAACTGACAAAAAAAGGTTCAAAAATCTGCCGAACCTAAATTTGCCCAAATCGAATTTTACCATTAGCCGTCCGAACTGTAAAAAGAATCTTTCTCAAGATTTTCACATAACCAAACAGGCAAACTCTAAACTGTAAACTCTAAACTGTAAACTGTCTTTGCATAAAACCTTAGCTTCTTTGCAAGACAGTTCACAGTTTATAATTGATAGTTGACAGTTTCGACAAGCTCTCTACTGTTTAAGAATACCCTCTTTCAATCGCTTTTCGCCTCGTTCTTTTAAACGTTTTTCCATTTCAAACAAGCGACGATTGCGCTCATCTTCGGAAATATCCGCGCTGAAAATCTCAAAAAGAGCAAAAGGCGTCGGACTAACGAGGCGCAATTCCCAGGCTTCGCCTGTTTTCCCCGAAGCGCGTGAAAACAGAAGCGCGTTCACCTCCGCAACGACTGTCGGCGCGCCCGCCTCGAAAGAATCGCCCGATTTTTCGAGCAATTCTTTCTTGAGCAAAACGCGCCGCAAAATCCAGCCGTGTTTTCGATAAGTCACCGCGATTTCCCGAATTAAATCGGTTTCGTTCATTTTTTCTCAGGCTTATTTGCTGGCGGCTGTTTTTTATCAGTAGGAATTTTCGGTGCCGAGTTCATATTCGGCATCGTCGCATTCGTATTAGTAATGTCAGGAGCGGGAATAATCTGCGGCACGTTATTGTTGGCTTCGGTTTCGGCTTGAGACGGCGCAGGTTTTTTGTAGCTTCCGTTAAAAAGGTCGCCGACAGCTAATTTCCACCGCCCGTCTTCTAAAATAAACGGCACGTCTTGCCAAGTGCCGTTTGCTTCCTGTACCTCAAGCGCGCCCATATTGTCTTTTATGCGCTCATTACGAGTCGGTGGCAGTTTTTCGGAAGTGGTTGATTGAATCAACCCGTTTCTAAACATTTCCTCCGGCGTTTTCTTTTGCATTCCGGCAACTGTCAAAGCAAAGTCCACAGTCGCTTTTGACATATTCGCTTTGATGTTTTCGGTGTTTTTGCTTTTGACCGCATCATATAAATTTTTATATGCCTCAGTCAGCGCCCCGGTTTTGCTCGCACTGCTCTGGCAAGCGGATAAAACCACAAATCCGATGATCACAAACAAGATTGGCAAAAGGTTTTTATTGATTCGCATTTTTATTCCGTTTCTTCAAAATTAAGATAATTTAAACGGATTATAGACAACGCCGCGCAAATCTCAAATCGCGCGCCGGTCTGAAACGGAGATTTTAACGTCAAACGCGGCTGACAAATTTGTCAGCCGCGTTTGACGCTTCTTTCGATAACTTTAAAAGCGCTTGTTTTGACCTGAAGTGTTTGTATTTCCGGTGTTCGCGTTTTTTCCGGCGGTCGCGCCCAGCGGTTTCGCCGATTTTCCACCTGTGTTTAAATCAACCGGAGCCGGATAGCCTTTTCCTTTCAAAGCCGCGATTTCAATCGTCGCTTCTTTCGCGCCTTTGATTGTTTTCGTTTCCTTGACGTTTTTGTTCGAGTTGTTATTCACGCTTCCGGCAGGCATTGCCTCGACCGGATTTCCCGCCGGGTCGCGCGCCATTTGTTTGAGCGCTTCGGAGATTTTCGCCCGTTCCTGCTCGCTCAAACTGTCATACGCAACTCCTTGAGCCTGCAAGACGGCGCGCAAATTTTCTTCGGTGTTCGTGCCGCGCTCGTAAACGTCGCGGAAAATCTTTAACTTTCCGTCTTCGGCGACAATCGTTTCGTAACGCAGCTCGACCGGAATCGGTTGCGAGAGCTTGACGTTTTTCGTTTCGGTTTTGTTTTTCAGGTGATTTTTAACGTCTTCCGCAGTTACCTGAGTTCCGGTCAACTGCGCGAGATCGAGCGCGACCTGCTGCACTTGGTCGTTGGTCAAACCGACGCAGCCGTGCGAAGCGAAACCGCCGAGGCGCGCAGGATTTTTCCCGCCGTGAATCAAAGACGGCGAACCGATTGGAATTTTGATCGGTCCCAGCGGATTAAGCGCGCTTCCGGCTTCGACTTTTTTGCCTGGCTCAATCTTGCCTTTCACCCAAGGCTCGTCCGGCGGCGTCCACGTCGGATTAAAAATCAGCGTTTCCGCTTTTCGCATTCCGACGGGAAGCGGAAATTCCGGGTAACCGATTCCGATTTTATAGCTGCGGACGAGCTGTCCGTCTTTGAATAAATCCATTCGATAAGCCGGAGCGTTGACGACAATTCGTGTATCGCTCGGAATGCCGCTCGGTTTTTGCTCTCCACCGGCAGCCGTTTCTTCAAAACCGCCTTGCTGCCAGCGTTCGCGCACCAGACCGGCAAGCTGCGCGGCTTTGTCTTCGCCTATGACGGAACGAATCTGTTCCTGCGCGCGTTTCAGCGCTTCGGTCGTAGAGCCTGCCGCTTCGTCGGTTTCCGATTCGCTCAAATTTCCTACCGATTCGCGCGAAATTGTTCGCAAACGCCCGATTTGTTCGTCGGTTAAACTGAGCTTCGATTTTAATTCGCCTGCGAAGCTCTCATCCGCAAACATCGCGTCCAGAACCGGCAGCGTGACGGGCAAATTAGCTTCGGCGCGCGGATTTGCGGCTTGCGGCGTTGTGACCGGCGATGCCGCAGCTATCGGCGTCGCGTTGTTGGCATTTGAATTAACGGTTGTGTTGAGGTTGGCTGGCTGTTCGCAGGCGGCTAAAAGACCGACGACTGTAAGAAGCCCGCTTGCTATAAAACCTTGCTTGACTTTAAAGATCATTCTTATTGCTCCAAAAACTGCTGAATTAAATCGAGACGTTTTTTCGCCCCACAGCAATGAGAGCAATCTTTATGCCCATTTCCAATTTGCCGCTTTTATTTTCCGCCGCTGTTTTCAATGCCGTCTTTGAGTAACGGGTAAGGATTGATATTCGTGCCGTCCCAATCGCGTTTCGGGTCGTCAATCGTCCAGATGGCGAAATGCAGGTGAAAATTTCCCGCACCGGAATTTCCCGTATCGCCGACATAACCGATAACAGTTCCCTGTTTGACAAATTGTTTGGGCTGGATGTTGTCGGCGCGTCGTTCGAGATGCGCGTAGTAATACATCAAACGCTTGTCTGCGCTGTGCTGGTAAATAGTGATTCCGCCTCGTTCGCTGTCGAAAAAGCGAACGATTTCGCCGTCGGTTGCGGCAACCACCGGCGTTCCGCGCGGCGCAATAATATCAATCGCGTCGTGAGCGCGCCCGCCCGAACGCGCTGCGGTAAAAGTGTCCTGCAAATCGGTTTTCCTGATGCCTGCGACCGGAATCATCAGCGCATTGCCGGATGACGGTGCAGTTGTTTCGTTCGGCGGGTTTGCGTTTGTTGGGGAAATTGAAGGCGATGGAGAAGGCGCTTGTTCCGCGCTCGGTTGAGGTTCGGGCGTCGGCGAAACGGTTTCGGTAACTGCCGGTGTTAAAATCGGAGTCGGCTCGGCGACGTTTGAATTGATGTTTGCGGTTGGCTGCGGCGTTTGATGCCGCAATCCGAACAGATAACCGATGCCGCCGCCCACCGCCGCCGTCAGAATTAATGCCGCTAAAACAAAATTGAGCTTGACCGTTCGCGCCATAATCAGCGCGAGTTTATAATTTTAATTAGCTTAAAGGCAAGTTTTTGTGCATTTTCGCTTTTCGGAAAACGCCGCCTTGTTTTAATATCAACTGCTGAAAGCATTTCGGAGAAAAGGCGATGAAAAAATGCCCGCAATGCAGACAAACGTATGAAGACGAAAGTTTATTTTTTTGTCTTTCCGACGGAGCATCTTTGGCGTCCGTCCCAGACCCTGAAGCGACAAGGCTCGCCGCGTCGCCGCAAATCCCAAACAACAGCATAGCGCAGTATTACGCGCAGCAGCCCGCAGCTCGGAGCGGCATTAATCCGCTTCTTGTCGGATTGGTGATTTTACTGTCGCTGATGCTTGTCGGAAGCGTTGCGGTTTTTGTTGTTTATCAACGGATAAAAGAAAAGCCGAACGCAAACGAACAAACAAAAGGCACGCCCGAACCGAGACGGAGCGTATCAATCCCCGTTTCGCCGACGCCGAATTTAAAATCCACGCCTTTAACCAATACCGAATCGCGCGTTACGCCAAAAACCGTGCCGACAATGCCGTTTACAATCGAGGAAAAAGCGCGGTATTTTAGAGTCGCTCAAACATCAGACGGTTTTACTTCGGTTCGCGCCGCCGCTACAACAAAAAGCGCGGAAAAAGGACGCCTTTTTCCCGGAACTCGAATTTCCTGCGAAAGCGTAGTTAAAGGCGAGCAACTCGGCAACACAAACGACTGGCATTATTGTCCGAGCGTCGGCGGTTATGTTTATTCAAAACTCCTCGTCCCCGAATCTTGAAGGAAAGCTGATTTTATTCGATTAAAAACCAGTCAAAACGTATTGCCCGATGCGAAAGCTCAACTTATTATCTCTTGTCTCAAAAAAATCGTTTACGGTTTTGGTGGCAAATCTGATTGTCGCCGCTTGCGGGCAAATCGTTATCAGCCAGACGATCAAAACAGATAAAAACAACTTCATAAATACAGCGGCGATGAACATCGAAACTTTTGACACATCATCAGAAAATAAATTTTACGACGTTTTAAAAGAAATTCTCGCTAAGCGCGGCATTAAAACCGAAACGCTTTGTAACCGCGAAGACGCGCTCGAACGACGCATTCTAGAAGATTACGGCGCGGTTTTTCTGGCGCGCCACGACAAAGTTCTGCCGCCGCCGGTTTGCATTTTTACCGATGCCAAACAGGTTTTGCAGTTTCAAACCAAAGCGACTTCGGCGACTGCCGAAATTGCGGGCGCGAAAATCGAGCTGCAGCCGGCGGCGATGCACGCGCTGATCGCCGCACGCGAAGCCGCGCTCGCCGAAAATCTCGACATCACGCCGCGCGACGGGGCGGAAGCCGGACGCCGTTTGTATGAAGATACGATTCGGCTCTGGAATTCCAGATTTTATCCGGCGCTCGATTACTGGCAAAATCGCGGCAGAATAACAGTCGACCAAATCTGGGAGTTAAAGGCTTTGCCGATTAGAGAGCAAGTCACCGCCGTTCTCGAACTCGAAAAAGACGGAATTTTCTTCAACACCTTTTTCAACAACTCTATTCTTTACTCGGTCGCCGCGCCCGGCGCGTCGCAGCATCTCTCGATGCTCGCCTTCGACGCCAACGAGTTCGGCGATAAGCAAGTAAGAAAGATTATGGCAGAGCACGGCTGGTTTCGCACCGTCAAAGGCGACGCGCCGCATTTCACTTTCTTAGGCGTCAAAGAAGACGATTTGCCTTCGCTCGGTTTGAAAAAAGTCAAAACCGGCGACGGCGACTTTTGGATTCCCAATGTATAATTAACAAAACAACACGATGGAAATCACCAGTAAAAATAAAATCGTCCTTATGTTTCCTTGATTATCTCGACCTCTCTTTTATTTTCGTTTTGTAGCTTTTTGATTTATTTTGTATCTTCTTGTACCTTATTCGTGCATTTCGCATAATTTTAAATTAATTAAGGCACACATGAAAGTTACCCTCCGCGAAAAGAAGATAAAAGACGGCAAACGCAGTCTTTATCTTGATTTTCACCCTGCGATTTTGCAGAGTGGGGATTTCAGATGTTAGGCAAGCGGCACTTTCCTCCCTTAGTGCGAGAGGAACGCATACTTTAATACTGGTTAATAATGACGGAATCATTACGGATTCATGGGTGGGAATGCTTTCACCTGAAAAGGAGGCTGAAGTATGGACAAGGCTATAAGGCGATCAACTTTATGCTCGCCGGTATCTTCAGTCACGGCAGAAAAACATTTTCTTTGAAAACAGTTGAGAGGTCGAAATATGAAAAATAACGGAAGACTTTTGCGAAAGTTTCTAACATTGGCTGTGCTTTTGTTTTGTTTGGGCTGGTTGGTTTCTGACCGAACAAACGCTGCTCATCAGGCATATGATTGCACTGAATGTGTTGACGAACGAGTAGCTTGCAGGCTCGGATGCGACTCAGATCAGTCCTGTCTTCAAGATTGCAATGATATGTTTAACCATTGCATGCTTTTTTGTGACTACTAGAGAGGCGGCGGACGCGGCGGCTTATGCAGTATTGACGCTCACTGTTCCCCGGATGGCGTTGCGAAAACGGGCAATGTTATTTAGGAAGCCGGGAGTGCTATGCAGGACGGCAGTGTCCTTCATATATCTGCACTAACGGATTATGTGCTTAGTAATTCCAATTCCGCCGGAGAAGTCTTTAATGGTTTAAACTTCATTAAATCATTAAAAATTGATTAAGGGAGATCGAATTCTCCCTTATTCTTTTTCGATGATAGGTTTTCGTTCGATTCGGGGCGTTAAGAGATAAGCGGAGACCATCGTTTTTATTGAACAAAAATCCGGCTTCAAAGCCATAACATTCTAAAAAGCTGAAGTTTTATCTCCGCTGAAACAACAATTTAACTTAGGAGGAAACAAAAATGGAGAAGACATGGGTCATAGGTGGTTTCGAGAGATTTAAGAGCGTGTGGAATTTCGACGATTTTTGGAAGCGGTCAAACACCTTCCACGCTTTTCTCTGCTTTGTGAACGCGGCAGAGCAGCGCTTCCCCGGAGACCCGGAGGTTGAAAAAATGTCGTTATTGAGGAATGAGATGATTAACACAAATTCCACGTTCTTCGATGGAGTTATCGGCGGCGAAGGCGTTTGGAGCGATGATTACGGGTGGTGCGGCATCTCTTGCCTGGAGGCGCGTGACTACCTGCTTCGAGTCGGCGACCGGACCCGTGCGAACGATTATCTCGCGCGGGCTGAACGCTGCTGGGAACAGATGCGACAGACGGGCTACGACGCGACCGATTCCGCCCGACCGGTTCCTCACGGCTGCGGCAATGTTTCGCCCGAACGAAAGAAGACGCAAGGTTACGGCACCAAGAATACAGTCACAAATACCAATCTGATGGTGCTCTCGCTGCGGCTTTATAACGCTGTCAAGGGCACGAACCCGGGAGCCGCGGCGAATTATCTCTCAATGGCGTATGCGCAGTACAAGTGGTTCAGCACATGGTTCCTGAACAACTATCAAAGTGAAGACGATGGTTACTACCTGCGGATTCTTCCCGGACCTTACGGGCTAATTCATGAACGCCCGATGGCTAAACCCGACTATGACAACCAGACATACCCGACGTGGAAAAAGGGATGGGTCTGGACCGGCGACCAGGGGCTTATGCTGGCGGCACTGTCCGAGTTGCTTCTGGTTAGGGATGACCTGTCGGCATTGCAGCAGACGAATCAGATGCCCGGTTTTGACCCAGCCGCATTTGAGAGCAGCGTCCGCGATCTTCTCGTCATGCTCTCAGTAGGCGTCAGCATTTATCTGTTCGGCAACATGGACAAAGTCCTCCGGGAAGCTCCCTTCCGGTGCAGTTTTGGGAGTGAATATGGCACTGACTATGTAGGCGGCAGGGGGGTGTTGCTGCGGTATGTGTCTGAAAAGACTGTTCAGCAAGCGCTGGGTAACATGTTTTCCTCTCGCATTGCGGCGACGGCGCAGGCTGTTTGGAACAGCCGCGATGCGGAGAATCAATTTGATTCCCTCTGGAACAAAAGCAACGACCAGGCTTTTAATCAGGAGTTTGTGCGCAATTGGGGCAGCGGAGACAGCACGATTACCGATTGGGAGATTGATCCCACATCGCCGGTCGCGCAAGGGGTGCTCCAGGCGAATGGGTTGGACGCTCTGACGGCAGCAATGCGTGTCAACTAAAGCTGAATGAGATTGAGCGCTTACTCGCTCACCTCTACTTCGGTTCGGCGGGCAACAACCCTAATCTTCTGGCATGAGCAAACGCCACGGCATTGATCTCGGCGTTCGTTGGGAAGTTCGTTTTTTCAACAGGCGTGCCTTCCGGCACGTACCTGGGTCGTCCACGCGGGAGCTGAGCACCGGAGTTCGGAATAACAATGACTGTAGCGGCGTGTGTTGTGGCACTATTGGAAACCAAGCCATTGGGTTCGCGCGACAGTCCGCCGACGCTTTCCAGCGTGCTCACCGATGCCTCGCCGAGTTTGTCGTCCTGACCGACTTCGGCGAAGACTGCGCCTGTCATTTTTCCCCGATACATCACCAGCGCCACGTCCCCCTTTTGAATGCCGAACTTCGTGAACCAGTTGTCGCCGGTCAGAACAATATAGTTGTTGTTATCGGCATTGATGTAGCCCATTGCTGTCTTCTTGCGGTGCGATCCTTCCTCATGGGCGGCAGGTCCTGTGCCGTCGGTGCAGACATCCAACGGCACCTGGAAACAAAGTTCTCCGCCGGGCAATGTAACGATCTTTGGCTGCTGTTTTCTGCCGCCGGTTAAACCGCTGGCGTCAACGTTTTTGCCGGTCTTCATCAGCTCGGATACGGCGTTGTCCATCTTAGCTATCTGCGCGATCCTCCACAGCCACCATACCAGAAAACCACCCACGGCAATCCAGATCGCTTTTGCCCAGCCTGACAGCTTGTTCCACTCGTCAATGAGGCTGTTGCGCTTGTTGCCGGCGACAGATGCGGTGCCGCATTCGAAGCGGTAATTCTGGTTTGCAAATTTTTTATAAGCGTAGTCTATCCAGTCATGACTATCCATTGCCCATTCGGGAAAGCTGACCGTTCCGAGAAGCTTGTAGTTTCCAGAGGTCTTCTTGGTGGTTTTCAACGAGAATGGGAAGCGGTGTGTTTCTCCCGATGCTATTGTGCGATACGGCTTGGGAAATACCTGCGTGTACGGTTCGATGTCCAGGGCTATTGCTAAACTGACTTCAACGCGGGAATAGGAAATCTCGCGGGGCGACCAATTTGTCAGAACCACAGTGCCGGAGATCGCATCGCCGCACTGAGGATAACGGACCTTTCCGGTTGTTGGGTCTATGGTTTCGGTAGGTGTTAAGTTTTCAAAGCTGACCGTCAAACCGTCAGTCCAGGAGGGTCCGCTTTGCGAGCGTGCCGGAGGACTCCACAGATAAAGTGAAAAAAAGAACGCAGCCAATATCACGAATCGAAGAACATTGTTCATAACAAAAACTCCAGCTTTCCGCCCCGGTTTCTAAGCGGAGCCAACCACATGAATCCGAAGTACCGAATGGGGCAATCCCTAAAGCGAGTTAGAACAAAAATCACTCAACCTTTCCAGCAGCCGTTTAACTAAAAACAGACATCAATTCGGGCGAATATTAAATAATTTGCTGAGAATGATTAAATCAATGTCTCACAATCTGTTTTATTCACATTCCCTTACGAAAATTCCCCTTTATCCCTTAATGCCCCAAACAGAAACAAAACCTATCAATGAAAATAAAAAAGATTCGATTTCTCGAATCCTTATTTAGCGAAAAGTAAAGCTGTGCGCTACTCGACAATCTGTTTATTTCCTATACTTACGGCGTTGAATCAGTTTAGGATTCCAAATGTATAATCAGATAAATAATCTTATCTTTGTCTTGTGATTTCTTGATATGAGTTACGCAATTGAAATGCAAACGGCGGAAACACTTTCTGTCAGGGAGTGTGTAAAAATAAAGCGCGCTCCCTGACAGAAAGTGTTTCCGCCGCCAACTGCGTAACTTCTATCTTGATTTATTTTGCAGTGGCGTGAAAAAAAATCCTGAAAAAAAATATCTGAGTGATGATAGTTTTTTGTCCGTTTTGGTGCGTTAGTTAATGAACTCGGTGAAATAAAGAATCTGAAAAGCATATCAAGTGCGGAGAATACGGCACAAATTTAGTATTGCGCGGCTGCAATTCGCCCTTCAATAGCCCTATACCGTAGTTCAAAAATGCTAACCGCACCATCTGCGTTGCAGCATTTCAAAGCTAACGAGTAAATGAATTAACAGAGGAGGTAAATATGCCAGTAGCAGTAAGTTATCCGGGAGTTTACGTTGAAGAAATTCCGAGCGGCGTGCGGACAATCACGGGCGTTGCCACTTCGATTACCGCTTTTATCGGGCGCGCCCGGCGCGGAGCGACCAATGACCCAATAACAATCAACAGCTTCGGCGATTTTGAGCGCGAGTTTGGCGGACTCGGTGAAAAATATCCGATGAGCTACGCGGTCAAAGATTTTTATTTAAATGGCGGCAGTCAGGCAATTATCGTGCGGCTCTATAACGAGGACGATATGAAAAAAGCAGAAGCCGCGGCGCAGGCGACGGCTGATGCCGTTGATACAGCAGCGGCAGACCCGGCGGCGGCGGCGGCATCGGCGCGTGCTAAAGCAAACACCTTTACCAACGACCCGGAAAAGAAAGCCGCCGATATTGTTGCAAAAGCGGCAGAAGCGGCAGCGGTAGACAGCGGCGCGACTCCCGCCAGCGTGAATGATGCTGCCGATGCAGCAGTCTCGAACGCCGTTTCACAGGCATCTCCGCGCACTAAAGCATTGTTAAAAATCGGCAAGAGCGGCGAAAGTGAAATCGGACTTGAAGCGGTGAGCGGCGGCACTTGGGGAAATAAATTGCGCGCGCGCGTCGAAGGTAAAGTCCCCAAAGAAGTAACCGACCGTTATGGCTTGGCAGAAGGTGAAATGTTCAACCTGCTTATTCATGATTCATCTACCGGCGTTACTGAAAGCTTTATGAACGTTTCAGTCAAGCCCAGCGTGCGTCAGGTGGATAAAGTTCTGGCGAACGATTCGAATCTGGTCAGAGTCGTCGGCATCTTGCCGACAAACGTACCTAAGCCGAATGACGACGGTCTTAATGCCGAAGAGCTTGAATTTCAACCTTTCGAAGATGATAAGGATAATAAACGCTCCGTAAAGGTTAGTGAAGCGGTTGAATCAAAAAACGACAAAAATCTCGGGGATGGGGACTATACAGGCTCACAGGCTGATAAAACAGGCATATTTGCTTTAGAGGATGTCGATTTGTTCAACCTGCTTTGCATACCGCCCGACACGCGCGAAGGAAACACATCCGAAACTGTTTATCAAAACGCTATGACATATTGCGCTAAACGTCGCGCGATGCTTATCGTTGACCCGCCGGCTGAGTGGAGAACGGCGGCGAAAGCGCGTGACGGACTTGACGGATTGAATTTGAAAGGTCCCGAATCTCGCAATGCGGCAATCTTTTTTCCGCGCGTGTTGCAGTCCGACCCGAATCGCGAAGGGCAAATTGACACTTTCGTTCCGTGCGGCATAATCGCGGGCGTGATGGCGCGCACCGATGCGACTCGCGGTGTTTGGAAAGCGCCCGCCGGAATTGATGCGGCGATGAACGGCGTTCAAGGTCTTTCGGTAAATCTGAGCGACCCGGAAAACGGGATGCTCAATCCGCTGGGCATCAATTGTTTACGCTCATTTCCTGTTTTCGGTCGTGTCGTCTGGGGCGCGCGCACGCTGCGCGGCGCCGACCAGCTTGCGGACGAATACAAATACATCCCGGTTCGCCGCACGGCTCTGTACATCGAAGAGAGCTTGTTTCGCGGTCTGAAATGGGTTGTCTTCGAGCCTAACGACGAGCCTTTATGGGCGCAGATTCGTCTGAACGCAGGCGCTTTTATGCACAATTTGTTTCGCCAGGGCGCGTTACAAGGCACGACGCCGAAAGACGCCTATTTCGTTAAGTGCGATAAGGAAACGACGACGCAGAACGACGTTAATCTCGGCATCGTCAACGTCGTCGTCGGGTTTGCGCCGCTCAAGCCCGCCGAGTTTGTCATCATCAAGATTCAACAGATGGCGGGACAGATTGAAGTCTAAATAAACATTCCGGTCGAAAGATTTAACCGGAAATAGAGACTTGTCATTAAGGGAGAATGTTATGGCTCAATTCAGTGTAAACGCGCAGAGGTTTGATCCGTATAAGAATTTTAAATTTCGTATCAGATGGGATGGCAAATATGTCGCCGGAGTGAGCAAAGTCGGTGCGCTCAAACGCACGACGGAAGTCGTCAAACATCGTGAGGGCGGCGACCCTTCGAGCACTCGTAAATCGCCGGGACGCACCGAATACGAAGCAATTTCGCTCGAACGCGGCGTCACCCACGATAAAGAGTTTGAACAGTGGGCGAATAAAATCTGGAATTTCGGCGCGGGACTCGGCTCGGAGGTTTCGCTCAGGGATTTTCGCAAAGACATCATCATCGAGGTCTATAACGAAGCCGGACAACTGGCGATTGCCTATAAAGTTTATCGCTGCTGGGTTTCAGAATTTCAGGCGATGCCCGATCTCGACGCCAACGCAAACGCCGTCGCGATTCAATCCATCAAGTTGGAAAACGAAGGTTGGGAACGCGATGTGGAGGTTCCCGAACCGACCGAACCAACCTTTACCAATCCTGCATAAACGATGCGTGCTCTAACTGCTTCGGAAAAACTGCGTGTTTGGGAACGCGGCAGGCGACAAACTCCGGTGCGGCGCGCTTTGCTTTTGCTGGCGGCGGAGTCTCCGCAAATGCCGCTCGGCGAGATCACGCAGTTTTCCATCGGTCAGCGCGATGCGCGGCTTCTGACGCTGCGCGAATTGATGTTCGGCTCACGGATTCAAGGCATCGCAGCCTGCCCGCAATGCGGGGAGCGTTTGGAATTGATGTTTGATGTCTCGGAAATTCGCACTTCGACCGGCGAGATGGAGCTTACGTCGGGCGAGTCGCATTTGCTCGAATCTGGCGGTTACGAAATTCGCTTTCGCCCGCCGAACAGCAACGATGTCGAAGCGATTGCCGCCTGTCAAAACGTTGAAGCGGCACGCGAACAATTGCTGGCGCGGTGCACGCTCGAAATAAAGCGCGGGGAAAAGAAAGCGATAAAAAGCGCGGCGCGACTGCCGTCGAAAGTAATCGCCGCGCTCGCCGAAAAGATGGCGGAAGCTGACCCGCAAGCTAACGTGCAACTGAGTTTGACGTGTCCCGGATGCGAACACGTTTGGTCGGCGGCTTTTGACATAGCGTCGTTTCTATGGAGCGAAATCAACGATTGGGCGGAACGGATTTTGCGCGAAATTCACGTTATCGCATCCGCTTACGGCTGGAGCGAGTCGGACATTCTGGAAATGAGCGCCGAGCGGCGCGGCTTTTATCTCGAAATGATCGGCGGAGCGTAGAGCGCATTTGACACAAAAGGGCGGTTAATCGAAATGGGCGATTACTTGAGCGAACTCGTGACAAAAAACATCGGGACGGCAAACGTTATTCAGCCGCGCCGCGCGTCACGTTTCGAACAGGTACAGTCGCCGCGCGCACATGATTCGCATACCGAATCGTTATCGCTTCCGGCGGAAAATTTTGACATTGTGCAGGCAGTGAATGAAGAGCGTGGCGGAGAGATAGAACCCGGCGCACGTCCGCGTCGTCCGATGAAACCGAGCAGGAAAGATGAATTCAGATCAGGCGAGGATGATGCCGACGAGCGCTCTCCGCTTCTTTCACCGCCAAAATCTCATCCGCCAATCACAAAGCGAACCGCCGAAAACGTTTCTATCTCATCAAATATTATTGAAGAAATCCGGGAAACGGAGAACGAGATTTTATCTCAGCCGCGCCCGCCTTCTCCGGCAATCGTCACGCCAAAAAAACCGCTTCCCTTATCCGGCGAAGCGGAGGAAAAAACTAACATTACTCTCGAACAAGCATCCGTTGAGCCGCATTTCTCGCGGTCGAAAGCAGTCGAGTTAAAAATACCGGAAACCAAAATCTCCGTCCCGCAGGTTATCTCCAAACAAAGTCCTGAAACGCAAGCTCAAGTCATTGTTAAGCCTCTTGTTTTGAAGTCGGAGGAACGATTTGGAGAAGCCGGAAATAATCAAAATAAAATCTTACCGCCGCGCGAGAAGATGCCGAAACAAATCTCGGAAAACGCGAAAACGGCGGAGGTTCCGGTTATCAACGTGACTATCGGGCGCGTCGAAATTCGAGCCGTTAATTCTTCCGCGCCGGTCAGGGAAACGCGCACGAAATCGCCCGCTTTGAGCCTGGAAGAATATCTGCGGCAGCGCAGCAACGGAGGTGGACGATGAGTAACGCGCTCGCTATCGCGGCTGTCACGGCTACCTTGCGTGATTTGCTGACTGCCGGGTTAACAAATGAAATATCGGGCGTCTCGGTTACGACAAAATCGCCCGACGCGGCGCGCGGCGCAAACGATACGGCGAATCAGGTCAACCTCTTTCTCTATCACATCACATACGACGCGGCGTGGCTCAATATGAATATGCCGAATCAAATCAAGCCGAACGAGACGGGTTTCCCGCCCTTGCCGCTCGTTCTGCACTACTTGATTAGCGCATACGGCGATGACGACGCGCTCGACCCCGTAAGTCACACGCTGCTCGGTATAGCAATGCGCGTTCTGCACGACCATCCGCTGCTGGGCGCGGATGAAATCAAAGCCGCGCTCAACGGCAACGATTTGGGCGAGCAGATCGAGCGCGTGCGAATCACGCCGCAGCCGCTCACGGTTGATGAGATGTCGAAATTATGGACGACCTTCCAGACAAATTATCGCATTTCGACGGCGTATCAGGTTTCGGTCGTCCTGATCGAGAGCGCGCGCGCGGTGAAAACTCCGCTGCCTGTTTTAAAGCGCGGACAGGACGACAGAGGCATCGCGACACAGCCCGATTTGACGACGCCGTTTCCGACGCTTGTCGTTATTACGATGCCCGACAAACAGCCGAGCGCCCGACTCGGCGACACAATCACGCTCGAAGGCTTTCATCTCGACGGCGATACTGTGACGGCGCAGTTTAAGCATCCGCGCCTGGACAATGTTATTTCCTTTCCGACCGCCGCGGGCGGAACTTCGACGAAAGCGAGCGTGACGATACCGGACAACGCGCCGCAGGATTGGGCTAGCGGCGTTTATACGGTTTCGCTTTTGATTGAGAAAGCGGGAGAGCAAGACCGCACGACGAACGAATTGCCGTTTGCGCTCGCGCCGTTTATTACCTCGACGCCGTTGCCTCTGAGCGTGATGCGCGACGGCAGCGGCGACGCGGAAGTTGAAATAACCTGCGCCCCGAACGTTCTGCCCGAACAACGCGCGCTATTGCTTTTGGGCGACAAAGACGCGCGGCAAATTACGGCTGAACCGCACCCGGCGCAGACCGATACGCTGACGTTTATCATAAGAGACGCGCCCGTCAGCGCGACAGAAGGTTTTTATATCCGCCTGCGGATTGACGGTGTTGACAGTCTGCTCGTCGCGGATTACACGGCAGCGCCGCCCGCGTTTGACGAAAACCAGAAGGTAAAAATCGCATGATTGACGCGGCTGAATGGCAAAGAAATAACGAAGCGTATCTGGCGGCAGCCTTTAACTGGCTGCGCCTGCGTTTGGAGATGCTCGCGCCCCCGCCGTCGGTCATTATTCAGAACGCGCCGCAGCAAATCGTCAGTCCACTTGTCGAAGAGAGACGTTGGGGATTTTTCCGACAGTCGCAAACGGCAGTCGAAATGCCGACGCCAATCGCTCAGATCGGCACGTCCCTCAGCGAAAGCGAGATACTTCACGCACAAATCGAGGAAGCCGCCGCCGCATTGGACGAAGCGGCGAAAGCCGATCCGCCGCCCGCGCTCGTTATCCTGAGCGAGCGGCTCAAACTCTCAAGCTTTGAGCGTGATATCCTGCTGCTCTGCGCTGCGCTGGAACTGGATACGCGCGTTGCCGCGCTTTGCGCCCGGGCACACGACGATGCGCAGAAAACTAATCCGACTTTCGCGCTTGCGATGGCGATGTTTGACGACCCGGCGTGGGATGCTCTCTCCCCGCAGCGACCGCTTCGTTATTTGCACCTGATTGAAGTCAATCAGCCCGCCGCGCAGCCTTTGACGGCAAGCGCGCTGCGAATTGACGAGCGCGTCCTCAATTTTATCAAGGGATTGAACGAGTTTGACGACCGGCTTGCGCCGCTTCTGACAGAGGTTGACGTACCCGACATGGATTTGCCGCCGTCGCAGCAAACGATTGCCGAGGCGATTTTGCGCGAAATTCAATACTCCGCGGCGAGCATTTCCGCAAGGCGTTTGCCCTTGATTGAATTGACCGGAATTGACAGCCTCAGCAAGCAGTTTGTTGCCGCCAAAATCGCGGGCGCGCTCGGGTTACAGCTTTATCGTTTGTCAGCCGAGATTTTGCCCGCAAACGCCGCCGAGCAGGAAACGCTCGCGCGGTTGTGGCAGCGCGAATTATTGCTCAAGCCCGTTGCGCTCTATCTCGACGCCCGCGAGCTAAACGCTGAGACGAATTCCATCGCCTCGGTGCAGCGTTTTAGCGCGCAATGCACGGGCTTGACCTTTCTCGACACGCGCTCGGCGTTGAGCAGCGCAGACGATGCAGTCGTTATCTTCGATGTCGCCAGCCCGGCACCCGTCGAACAAAAGAAGGCGTGGCTGGCAGAATTAAGCCGGGCTTTAAACGATGCGGCGGACACGGAAAACGTCGAAAGCGAATCGGAAACCGTGGAAACAAATGACATCGGCGGCGCTCCGAATGAAACGGGCGAGATAGATTTTTTCGCGGCAATGCTTGCCGGTCAATTCAATCTGAGCCTGCCCGTTATTCATCGCGTCGGGCGCGAAGCCGCGGCACTTTCGTCGGACAAAGCTCAGTTGCGAGATGCGGTTTGGGAAAGATGCCTGTCAATTACGCGCCCGCGTCTGGACCGGCTCGCGCAGCGGATCGAGCCGAAGGCGACAATCAGCGACATTGTTTTGCCGGATGAAGCGTCGGCGCTTTTAAAACAGATTGTCGAGCAGGTCAGAGGGCGCGCAACGGTCTATGACGATTGGGGATTTCGCGAAAGGATGAATCGCGGCTTGGGCATCAGCGTGCTTTTTGCGGGCGAGAGCGGCACGGGCAAAACGATGGCGGCGGAGGTTATCGCCAACGAATTGCGATTAAACCTTTATCGCATAGATTTATCAGCGGTCGTGAGCAAATACATCGGCGAAACGGAGAAGAATCTGCGGCAGGTCTTCGACGCGGCGGAAGAAGGCGGCGCGATTCTCTTTTTTGACGAAGCCGACGCGCTTTTCGGCAATCGCACCAAGGCTGAAACCGGCAACGACCGTTTCGCCAATATTGAAATCGGTTATTTATTGCAGCGGCTGGAAAGCTACGGTGGGCTGGCGATATTGACGACAAATATGAAAAAGGCGCTCGACACGGCGTTTATGCGCCGCTTTCGTTTTGTCGTCAACTTTTCGTTTCCCGGCGTCGCCGAGCGGGAGCGAATCTGGCGAAACGTTTTTCCGCCCGAAACGCCGACCGACGAGCTTGATTACCAACGGCTCGCCGAGCGTTTCGATTTGAGCGGCGGAAGCATTACCAACATCGCTTTAAACGCGGCGTTTCTGGCGGCGAACCGAAAGCCGCCGCGCGTGACAATGCAGTTAATTTTTGAAGCGGTAAAGACGGAGCTTCATAAGCTCAACCGACAGGTCAGCGAAACGAAGTTTGCGCTTCCGAGAAGATGATTTAAACGCAGAAACGAGAAACGAATGCTTTGATTTCGCCTGTCTCGTTCCGCTTTTTTGAAGAAAAACAAATGAACATCAACCTCCACATCGAGCGTTTGATTCTGGACGGGTTGCCGTTGGAAGCGAGAGACGGCGCAATATTGCGCGCGGCTGTTGAAGTCGAACTCGCGCGGCTTTTAACGGAAAACAATGTCGCGGCAAATTGGCAAACCGGAGGAGCTGTGCCGAACGTGCGCTCCAACGCCATTGAACTGACGACGCAGAGCAGTCCGGCGCAAATCGGTCGGCAAATCGCCGGAAGCATTTACAGAGGCATTGATAAAGCTGTATGAATAATCTCGAATCATTTCAAAAACTGAAAACGCCGTCGTCAACTTTTACGGCTGCACCGAGTCGCATTTTACAGCGCAAGTGTGCCTGCGGTACGCACACCCTCGCGGGCGGCAAATGTGAAGATTGCAAAAACAAACAAGGCGCTTTGCAGCGAAAATCATCGAATAACTCCCAACATTCTGAAGTTGCGCCAATTGTGCATGAAGTTCTGCGTTCGTCGGGACAGCCTTTGGACGCGACAACGCGAAGATTCTTCGAGCCGCACTTCGCCCACAATTTCAGCCAAGTGCCTGTAAGTTCAGTTTCACAACAACTTTCGCAAAGCACCTTGACGGTTGGCGAGCCGACCGACGTTTATGAGCAAGAGGCAGACCGCCTAGCTAATTCCGTAATGCTAAAAGAGAACCGCGAAAACAAAACTTCATCAACGAATAAGCAGCAAGACGAGAAATTTGATTTAAGTAATGTGCGCATTCATACGGATGCGCGAGCCGCCGAATCGGCTCGCGCGGTAAACGCACTGGCTTATACGATAGGGAATAACATCGTTTTTGGCGCAGGTCAATTCGCGCCGGGAACGCAGCGCGGACAACACTTGATTGCCCATGAATTGACGCACGTCGTGCAGCAATCGGGAAATATATCACCCAAAATTCAAAGGCAGCCGGATAATGATAAAGAAGAAACACCTTCTAGTGATATAGGTAAAGCGATTAGCAAAAATAGTGTTTTTAAAAAATTGCCAAAATTTGCACGCGATAAAATACTGAAGGAAATTGACAACGCGCCGGAAACGCTCACCAAAGTCGCGCTTGATAAAATTATCGATCTTGCGCCGATTGATCCGCAGTATAAAGAAGGATTGAAAAAAGCCAGTGAAGCGATCATTGAAACAATTACAGGCAGAAAAGCTCCATCCACAAGTAAATGCGATGTCGTACCCGGTTATCATGAAGGCACATCTTCTAAATATAAAGGTATGTGCTGCTCCGGAGCTATTGAAAGCGAAACGGCTTGTTGCACAAAAGATAAATTTGCTCCCAACAACATGGGTTCAAATTGCTGCAAAGATGATGAGTTTGTAAATGGCGCGGGCAAATGCGAAAAACAATCTTCAACTATTCCTGAGACTCCCTGCGAGACGCCCGGCAAAAAAGACATATTCGGCAAATGCTGTAAGCCGCCTTTCGAGGTGATTAACGGATTGTGTAGTCCCGGAGTGAAAACAACGCCGCCGCCTCAGCCGTTGAGCCTAAAATTTACTGTTGGTGTGATTGATGATTACAACATCAATGAATTCATTCTCAACAGCAAGCAAAAGCCTCGTTTCGAGGAAGTGAAAAAACAAATTTATAGGATGATAGAAGCCTGTCCACCCGGCTTGATTACCATTGCGGGATTTGCGGATAAACCAGGAACAGAAGAACACAATCTTGATCTTGGGCAGCGAAGAGCCGAACACGTCAAGTTTCTGCTTCAACTCGACTTAATAAAAATCAATCCAAGGGGAATGCCTCCTATGATTTTTGCACGCTCGGAAGGGGAAAGTAATCCTGTTGATAAAGACGCCGGAGAGAAATATTCGCCAAAGAATAGAAGGGTAGAAATTGAATTGAATTCTGTCTGTCCGCCACTCGGCAACCCTTCGCTTACGAAGTCTTTGACTGATATGCCTTTCGGGCTGAGGTCGCCCAATATAGGAGATTTTTAAGTTATGAGCGAGAGAGCGCAAAATCAGTTAAAACGGAACACTCTTGCATCCACGTCAGTTTCAAGCAGTATCTTACAGCGCAAATGCGCTTGCGGCATGCACACCGCCGCGGGCGACAAGTGTGATGAATGCAAGAACAAGCAAGGCGCTTTGCGGCGAAAATCATCGGATAATTCCGAGCACATGGAAGCTCCGCCGATTGTGCATGATGTTTTGCGTTCTTCAGGTCAACCGCTCGATCAAACAACCAGAGCATTTTTCGAGCCTCGTTTCGGTCACGATTTCAGCAAAGTGCGAGTGCACACCGACACATTAGCAGGAGAATCAGCCGGAGCCGTTAACGCCGCAGCTTACACGGTGGGACGCGACATCGTTTTCGGGCGGGGACATTACGCGCCAAATACCGTTTATGGACAACAATTAATGGCGCACGAACTAACGCATGTGACACAACAAAGAAACTTCGGCGGCTTCATTCCGCATAATTTAAAAATTGGACCCGTCCACGACCGATTTGAACAGGAAGCGCATGCCATGTCGCAATCGGTAGAGGCAAAACCTCAAGCGGTGAAGGCAGATTCGGCATTGCCGACGCCGCACATTCAGCGAGGCATTTTAAGCGCTATCGGAGGTTTTTTCTCAGGCATTGGAAGGGCTATCGCGCGTCTTTTCGGTTCGGAAAATTATACCAAACAAGAACTTGAAGCCTATCTACAGACATTAAGAACAACAAATCAAATCGAGAATAACTACGACAGCGACAATAAGGCGAGGGCGGTAGTTCACCGCCGGAATGAGTTTCCCGCTCTGACGACCGGGATAAAGACTCTGCTTATCCGAGAGATGCTCTCAGGAGCAACTCTCGGTGCTGATGAGGCAGCGATTCTCGAATTATTGCGAACAACGACAGCAGTAGAGAGAGCCAGCATTGTGAGCAACATTGGACGCGAGCGCATCTGGGAAGATTTCAGCGGCGCGAATCGGCGCGCCATCGAAGCTATCACGCTTACGGCGGCGGATTTTTCTCGCAACGATGTTGTCGAACGTCTGAAATCTATGCCGCGCGACGAATTGACTGAATACAGAGATCAAGCAGTAGACCCGGATGTCAGAACGAATATAGACAGAATTCTGGCGATGCAAAACATCACCACGCCTCTCGGCATTAACACGAATTTCACCGCCGCCGGCGCGGCGACGCTTACCATAAACGGATTTGAAGTTACCGTTTTGCCCGACGAGTATAATGCGCCGGTGGCACAGGACATGGCATTTACTAGTATTCAATTGATAGCGAACAACGCACAAAATGTTATGCATACCACTCAGAGCAATCAAGTGGTTTCTTTCAACCCGCCGCCCCCAATCAGAGTAGAAATACAGACAAGATACCAGATTAGCAGAGAGCAGGCTGAAACGGGCAGAGCAGGTTATGGACGGGGAACAACTGAGGAGGATAGAGAGAGTGGAAATACAAGTCTCAGATTTCACGAAAGCCGTCATGGGCTAGACGGTCTTGAGTTCCTGAGAAATAATCCTCCTCCGCAATTTACGGGTGCTGTGGGTATGACCTTGGAACAATTTACCGCAGCAATGACCGCTTATAGAGAAGCTGTTGCCGCTTACCAAAACCGGATGCAAATATTCAGCCTGCAAAGGTCGGATTGCCCGGGAACTCCCATCGGCGCGCAACACCTGCAAGTAGTGGGCGCGCCCATTACTATTTGTACAGACCTGCAAAGAGCCAGGTAGTTATAATGCGAATTTTTAAAGTTCGTAATGTTTTTAATATTTTTTAGACGATATTATGACCACATTTCCAGGTTCACCGAGATTAATAAAGGGCGGGATTGTGCTGATTGATTCCGGCACGTCGGCGGTGCGGCGCGTCATCGTTTTGCAATACAGCCCGGATACGATTAGCCGGACGTTGCAGGTGCAGGGCGTTGGCGAGAGCGGCGACCGTTCGGAAGCGCTGCGCTTGAAAGGTGCGCCGGTTGAAACTATCAAATTAGAAGCCGAGATTGACGCGACCGATCAGCTTGAGTTTCCCGACCAGAACCGTACGGCGACGCAGTTTGGAATTTTTCCGCAGCTTGCCGCGCTCGAAACGCTTATCTATCCGACGAGCGCGCAGCTTAACAACAACAATCGTCTCGCTCAGGCGGGCACACTTGAAATTGTTCCGATGGAAACGCCGCTCGCGCTTTTTGTTTGGAGCAAGACGCGCATTTTGCCCGTGCGGGTGACCGAACTGAGCGTGACGGAAGAAGCCTTTGACCCGAATTTGAATCCGATTCGCGCGAAAGTGAGTCTCGGATTGCGTGTCCTGAGCGTCAACGACCTCGGTTTCGACCATAAAGGCGGCGGTTTGTTTATGAATTATTTACAGCAAAAAGAGAATTTCGTTCAGATAAACAGCGGCATTTTAAGTGCGCTCGGCATCACCGGAATTCCGTAAAACGTGAGAAATTATGGCTACTAACTTTTCGCCGACGAGCCGTTACTACGGCATTGAAACGACGACGCTCGAAACGCCGGAAGGCAAAATCGTTATTTATCTGCGCCGCCGTTTTGTGCCGTCGCCCGAACGCTTTGCTTTATTGCAGGAACACGTCGTCAAGCAGGACGAGCGTCTCGACAACATTACCGCCCAATATCTGGGCGACCCCGAACAATTCTGGCGCGTGTGCGACGGAAACGGCGCGATGCGCCCCGAAGAATTGACCGAAACCATCGGGCGACGGCTGCGAATTACTTTGCCGGAAGGCATCCCCGGAATCCCAAATGCTTAAAGGTATTAATCTGACATTGATGATGGGACCGATTGTGCCGGTGCCGGTGCCGAAATCGGTGCTGGACGCTCTGACGCAAGTCACGGTGACAACCAACGATGTCGGCAAAAGCGGTTTTCAATTGACCTTTACGATTAGCACGCGGTCGCCGCTGCACACGTTATTTCTGTTGAGCGGCGGAAGTCCGATCCCGCTTCTTCGGGTAATTCTGGTCGTCACGATTAACGGAACGCCGAACGTAATAATGGACGGAATGGTGACGAATCACCAGATTGCGCCGGGCGCTGACGCCGGACATTCGACGCTGACGTTAACGGGTGAAGATGTCAGCGTCCTGATGGACAAAACGGATTTTAGCGGCTTTCCTTATCCGGCGGTTCCGGCGGAAGGCAGAGTAGCGCTTTTATTATTAAAATATGCTTTTTTGGGGATTATTCCGCTGATTATTCCGAGCGTGCTGCTCGATGTGGTTCTGCCGACGGCGGCGTTTGCCAGACAAAAAGGAACCGACCTCGAATACATTAACGAACTGGCGGAGCGCGTCGGTTATGTTTTTTATATCGAGCCGGGTCCTGTGCCGGGTACAAATACGGCTTATTGGGGACCGCAAATTAAAGTCGGCGTGCCGCAGCCGGCATTAAATATCAATATGGATGTCCACACGAACGTCGAATCGCTCTCGTTTAGTTTCGATAACAATCTGAACGCAATTCCGACCGTGTTTATTTACAACGAAATTACCAAGGCGGTGCTGCCGATTCCGATTCCGCCGATAACTCCATTGAATCCGCCGCTCGGATTGCTTCCGCCGATTCCGACTCGTCTTCAACCCGTCAGCAATGATTTGTCGAAACGCCCGACGCAGGCAATTATGATCGGCTTGGCGAAAGCCTCGCAGTGGGCTGAGGCGGTAACCGGCGAAGGAAGCCTTGACGTGGTGCGTTACGGTCGCATTTTGAAGGCGCGCCAGCTCGTCGGCGTGCGCGGCGCGGGATTGGCTTTCGACGGCTTACATTACGTCAAGAGCGTGACGCATACCATCAAGCCCGGCGAATACAGACAGAGTTTCAAGCTTAGTCGCAACGGGCTTATTTCGACAGTACCGAGGGTGATTGCATGAACGAGTCGCATAGATATTACGGTAAATACCGCGCGACGGTATTTAATAACATTGACCCCGAACAGCGCGGGCGAATACAAGCCATCGTTCCCGACGTTTCGGGGTTGGTACCGACCAGTTGGGCGATGCCCTGCGTGCCTATCGCCGGAAAACAATCGGGTGTTTATGTCTTGCCGCAAATAGGTTCGGGCGTTTGGATGGAATTTGAGCAGGGCGATCCCGATTATCCGATTTGGACGGGCTGTTTTTGGGGTATCGCGGCAGAAGTTCCGGCGTTAGCCCTGGCGGGCAATCCGGCAAGCCCGAGCATTGTCTTGCAAACAGGTTTACAGAATTCGATTATCATCAGCGACCTGCCCGGACCAACCGGCGGAATTATGCTTAAGAGTCCGACCGGCGCGAGCATTATTGTTAACGACACCGGAATCTACATTCAAAACGGCAAGGGCGCGAGCCTGACAATGATCGGACCCGCCGTGAATATCAATAACGGCGCGATAAATGTCGTTTGAAAATTGTTTGAAGGGAGAAAAAAAATATGCCGGGATTTCTGCTGCATGTCGGCGCGCAGGTGCAATGCGCGCACGCCGGACAAGCTCAGCCGACAGCGCCGAATCCGCGCGTGACGGTGAGCGGTCAGCCGACGGTGACGATGACCGCGCCTTACGCGGTGGCTGGATGTCCGTTTAATGTCAGCGGCGCGCCTTCGCCGTGCGTGACGGCGCAATGGACGACCGCCGCGACGCGCGTCACTTCAAACGGGCAGCCGCTCGTGCTGATAGACAGCCAAGCCGTCTGCGCTCCGAACGGAACGCCGCTTATTATTCTCGCCACGCAAACGCGCGCGAGCGGAATTTAAAGCCTTTGAAAACAATCTTCCACTTGTGAGGCTGCGATGAACATTGATTTTCCATTTCATTTCGACGCGCGCGGGCGAACCGCTTCGGCAGGAGACGACGATCATATCCGCGATATGATCGAGCAACTGCTTTTCACCAATCCCGGAGAGCGTGTCAATCGTCCCGATTTCGGCAGCGGATTGCTCCAGATGGTCTTTGCGCCGAATAGTCCTGAAATCGCGGCGGCGCTGCAATTTACCGTGCAGGCGTCGCTTCAGCAGTGGCTCGGCGACGTGATTCAGGTGCAGTCGCTCGAAGTAACGAGCGAGGATTCGACTCTGCGCGTCGAGCTAAGCTACGTCGTTCTGCGCACGGCGGAACAGCGCGCGGAAGTTTTCGTGCTTGGAGGAACGGCGTGATGAACGAAACAATCCTGATATGCGGCGACGAAAAGAGGCGTCAGACGGTGCGCGACCAGGCGAACGACAAGGGCGGTCTGAACGGTATTGATTACATCGAAGTAATTCAAAACACAGGGCAGCGCCAGTTGTGCGTTCATTTTTTCGGCGATGTTCCCGAACTTGTCGAGAATAACGTCCGAATCGAATGCGGCGAGCGTATCCGCGACATCAAGGTTCAGAGCGTCGAGCCGCATCGCTCCTACGACCCGCAGCACGAAGACTGCCTGCGCGTCACTGTTGATAAAGCGGGCGATTTCTCGTGTTACAAATTGTGCCTCTACGAGCTGGAAGAAGACGGCGACACATCCGATAAACCGCTCAAAGGCTTCGACCCGCGCTACGTTTGCGCGACGTTTAGCTTCAAGGATGAATGTCCGAGCGTTCTCGACTGCAAGGCTGATAACGCCTGCCCGCCCGAACCGCGCGTCGAACCGGAGATTAACTATCTGGCAAAGGATTATGCGAGCTTTCGGCAGTTGCTTCTCGACCGCCTCGCCCTGCTCATTCCCGACTGGCGCGAGCGTCATATTCCCGACATCGGAATTGCTTTAGTCGAAGTGCTGGCTTACGCGGGCGATTATCTGAGCTATTATCAGGACTCCGTTGCCACCGAAGCCTATCTCGACACGGCGCGGCAGAGAATTTCGGTTCGCCGTCACGCGCGCCTCGTTGATTATTTTATGCACGAAGGCTGTAACTCGCGCGCCTGGGTGTGTCTCGAAACGGAAACCGACACAAAGCTCAAGCCAGATGATTTTTACTTCATCACCAACTGCGCGGAACTGGCAAACACTGAAGGAAATGTCATCAGCGAGGAAAATCTCCGCAAAAAAAATATTACGTCCGGCTGTTTTGATGTTTTCGAGCCGGTGTTGGAAGACAAAACCGTAGAGGTTCAGCTTTACGCTGAGCACAACGAGATTAATTTTTACACCTGGGGCAATGCCGAATGCTGTTTGCCGCGCGGCGCGACCGCCGCGACTTTGCTCGACAAATGGATGGAAACTTCGCCGCCGACAACCGAGCAAAAATACGAAACGGAACAGAAACAATACGCGCCGCAACCGCGCGAAGCGTATGTGGAAACGAGCGGAGAATCCGAGCCGCGACACCGCGAGCTGCAATTGAAAATCGGCGACGTTTTGATTTTTGAAGAAGTTTTCGGACCGAAAACCGGCGACGACGCTGACGCCAATCCCGCGCATCGCTGCGCGCTGCGTTTGACGAAAGTTGAACCGGGCGAAGACCCGCTGACAAAAACGCCGGTTGTCGAGATTGAATGGGCGAAGGAAGACGCTCTGCCGTTTCCGCTTTGTCTTTCGGCGCGTTTGCCCGCAAACGTCAGCGAGCGCGATTGTGATTTGGTTGAAAACATCAGCGTCGCTCGCGGCAACGTGATTCTGGTTGATCACGGCAAGACCGTGCTGGAAGTTATTGACGGCGAAGTCCCGACCGCCGAAACAATCGGCGAATGCGTTTGCGAAGACGGCTCGCCGGAATTTACTTACGCGGCAGGCAAATTTCGATTCACTTTGAAAAATGCGCCGCTTACGTTCAGCCAAACGATTTCACATAATCTGCCCGCGTCGCTCAGCCTTTCGCAAAATCCGCGCTCCGCGCTTCCGAGCATCACGCTTTTCGGCAAGCCCGCGCGCCTGACCGAGATTTTCAACCCGGAGGACGAAAAATGGCAATGGAAGCCTAAATTCGATCTTCTGAGCAGCAACGCGGACGAGCAGAGCTTTGTCGTTGAAAACGATAACGATGGACGCTCGCACGTTCGTTTCGGCGACGGCGAAAGCGGTCGGATGCCCGAAGCCCGGATGACATTCACGGCGACTTACCGGATTGGCAACGGCGCGGCGGGAAACGTCAGCGCGGAGACGATCAAATATCTGGTTACGCGCACGGGCGGAAGCATCTTGGCGATCGTCCCGCGCAATCCGATGCCCGCGCAGGGCGGAAAGCAGGCAGAGCCGATTGCCGAAGTGAAGATGTTTGCGCCCGGCGCGTTTCGCAAAAATCCGGAGCGCGCGATTACGGCTGACGATTACGCGCAGCTTGCCGGGCGAAACGCGAAAGTTCAGCGCGCCGCCGCGCAAATGCGCTGGACGGGAAGCTGGCTCGAAGCGCGCGTTGATATTGACCCGCTCGGCGCGGACGAATTGAGCGGCGATTTGCGGCGGGAAAGCAAAAAACATTTATACCCGTATCGCCGCATCGGTCACGATTTGGCGGTAGTGAATGCGCGTTATGTTCCGCTCGACATCGGTTTAGCCGTGTGCGTCGCACCGCATTATTTGCGCGGGCACGTCGAAGCCGCGTTGCGCGACGCTTTCAGCAATCGCGCTCTCACAAATGGACGGCGCGGATTTTTTCATCCCGATAATTTGTCGTTCGGCGAAGGAATTTATTTAAGCGCGCTGGTCGCAGCAGCGCAGGCGGTCGAAGGCGTCGCGAGCGTCAGCGTCACGAAGCTGCAGAGATTTTTCGAGCGGGCGAACGACGAAATCGCCAACGGCGTTCTGCCTTTGCAGCCAAATGAAATCGCGCGTCTCGACAACAATCCGAATTTTCCCGAACGCGGCAAGCTGACACTGACGCTGCAAGGAGGACGATGATGAAAAAATGTGGATGCAGTGAAAAATTTTCGTGCGGCTGCTGCGAAGGCATTGAGATTTTGACGCCGCAGGCAACGGCGAATCGTCCCGGCTTGAGCGCGCTTCGCTATCGCGTCGGCACGCACTCGACGTTTTTTGAAACGATGCTCGCTCGCCTGTCGAATTCCTATCTTGAAACCGCCGAGATTGACGCGGCTGGCAATCCGACGGGAAGTAAAACCTATCCGCTTAAAAATCTGAATACGCGCGCTGCGGACGATCCTTCAATCGCGCTGCTCGATGCTTCCGCGATGATGCTCGACGTATTGACTTTTTATCAAGAGCGAATCGTTAACGAAGGTTATTTGAAAACGGCGACCGAGCGGCGTTCGATTCTCGAGCTGGCGCGGCTCGTCGGCTACACTTTGCGTCCGGGCGTCGCGGCAAGCGTCTTTCTCGCGTACACGCTGGACGATAACAGCGAGCCGGTCGAAATTCCGGTCGGAGCGCGGGCGCAGAGCGTTCCCGCGCCGCTCAAGTCTTCGGCTGATCCAGCCGCGCAGAGCGCTCCGCCTGTCGAATTGCCGCAGTCGTTTGAAACTTCGGAAAAAATCGAAGCGCGCAAAGAATGGAACGATCTTCAGCCGCGTCTCTCGAAGCTGCCGCAAATCAAGCTCGATAACGTGTTGGAACTTGAGTTTATTTATTTGGACGGCACTGACACCAGGTTAAAACCGAACGACCCGATCCTTTTTGTTTTTGAAGACAGACAAACAGAAGTGCAAACAGAAGCGCTCCGACGAGTGCAGGTGGTTAAGCCGGATTTTGAAAACCTGCGCACGCAAATCATCCTGCAATCGCTTCCGGCAGCGTCGTTAGCGGCGAGGGCTTTGATAGTCAAACTGCGCGACTTGCTGGAAGGAATTGATACGGGACCTCCGGGGGAAATTCTAGACTTAAATGTAAAAGCTCTTTTACGGGAAGCCGCAACAATCGAGCAAAATATACTACTCGGCGTATATCCGCTTAACGCCGCGGCGAAAGATGTAGCGGCGTTTCGTGTAAGTTTAAGAGGTTTGATTCATGGAAACGGAAACAGCTTGCCTCAACTACAGCCGTTTTTGGATGAATTAGACCTGTTGTTTAATCTTGATCAGACAGCGCCTAAAGTGAGCGTTCAGCAGACAAATTTAGACAACCTGTTTAATTCCCTGCTCGTCAAGCCGTCGCATCAGCCCGCTAATCGTTTCCAGTTGCAGCGAAAGCCGCAGGAAATATTCAAGCCCGATTCGAATATTCGCACGCAATTGCTGGTCAGCTCTCAGCCGCTCCTGGCGAAAACGCTTTATCCGGCGCTGGCGAAAGCGACGGTCAGCATTGCCGAGCCGGAACTCAAAGCCGTCTATGCTCTGCGCGTAACCGCCCCTCTTTTCGGCTATAACGCGCCTCCGATAACCTTCGTGCTTAAAGGCAATAAGATTGAGCCGCAAGTGCCGCCGGAAGAACCGACGCTGCAAGACGATGAATTGAGCAACCAGCTTTTTCTCGACAAAGCCTATGAGGAAATTCAATCGAGCAATAAAAATAAGCCGAGCTATGTCATCATAAATCACCAGGGCAGGGACGAAAACTCGGTGAGGGCGTTTCAGATCATAGAAGCGAAAACCGCGCCGCGCACAGCTTACTTGGTGAGCAATAATACGACCGCGCTGATTCTAGATGGTGACTGGTGGATACCGCCTGTTCCCAATGAAGCTACCAAAAGCCCCGAAGGCTTTACGACGATTCGCCGGACAAACGTTTACACGCAAAGCGAAGAATTGACGCTTATTGATGATCCGATTGAGGACGATATCGGCGGCGATACAATCGAGCTGGGCGAGCTTTATGACGGTTTGGAATCGGGACGCTGGATTATCGTTTCCGGCGAGCGCGCCGATATTACTGGCGTCGAAGGCGTCGTCGTAAGCGAGTTGGCGATGCTCACCGGTGTCGAGCAGGGCTTTAAACCGGGCGACAAATATCACACGACGCTCCGGCTCGCCGGTCAAAACGCGGACGGCAGACCCGGTTTGCAGTACAAATACAGGCGCAAAACCGTGAAGATTTATGGCAACGTCGTGAAAGCCACGCACGGCGAAACGCGCAGCGAAGTTCTCGGAAGCGGGGACGCGGCGCAGGCGATGCAGGCTTTTACGCTCAAACAGCCGCCGCTGACATACGTTTCCGCACCAACGACGAGCGGTATCGAAAGCACTTTGGAAGTTCGCGTCAACGATATTGAGTGGCACAAAACCGACAGTCTCTCGCAGCTTAAACCGCAAGACCGCAATTTTGTCACAAAAACCGACGACGAGGCGAAAACAACAGTTATTTTCGGCAACGGCGAGCAGGGCGCGCGCCTGCCGACCGGCATCGAAAACGTCAAAGCGGTTTATCGCAACGGCATCGGCAAACCCGGCAACGTCAAAGCCGGGCAAATCAGTCTGCTGATGACCAAGCCGCTGGGCGTGCGCGAAGTTATCAATCCATTGCGCGCTTCAGGCGGCGCGGACAAAGAGACGGGCGATCAGGCGCGGCGAAATGTGCCGATTGCGCTGATGGCTTTAGACCGCCTCGTTTCGACCAGAGATTACGCCGATTTTGCGCGCACCTTCGCAGGTATCGGCAAAGCGAGCGCGGTCAGGCTATCGGACGGACGCCGCCAAATTATTCATTTAACGATTGCCGGCGCGGACGATATTCCGATTGACGTAAATTCCGATCTTTTCAACAACCTGCGCCGCGCGCTCGCGAAATACGGCGACTCGTTCGTGCCGGTTCGGATCGTTCAGCGCGAATTGCTCGCGCTCGTCATCGTCGCCAACGTGCATATTCGTCCTGATTATCTCTGGGAATCGGTCGAGCCGAAAATCCGCACGGCGCTGGGCGATACGTTCAGCTTCGAGCGGCGCGAGCTTGGTCAAAGCGTCTTTCTGAGCGAAGTCATCAAAGTGATACAGGCTGTCAAAGGCGTTTCGTATGTTGATGTTGATATGCTCGATGGAATTACGGAAACCGAGCTTGCCGACACGCAGCTTTTGAATGATAAATTTGGGAAACTCAGAAGTCCAAGCGGCGGAACGAAACAATACATTCGCGCTAACTTAGCGCGTGTCGAGACGGTTAGCGAAACGAATGAGAAAAAAATACTGCCCGCGCAGCTAGCATATCTGTCGCCGGACGTTCGCGACACTTTAATTCTCAACAAAATCGGGGAGGTGAAAAAATGAATCGTTCAGCCGACCGTTTGTATGAGTTGCTGCCCGCTGTTTATCGCCTGCGCGACGCCGAGAATGGCGAGCCGCTCCGGGCTTTCCTAAACGTTATTGCAGAGCAGGTCAATCTAGTCGAAGCCGACATCGCGCAGATGTACGACAACTGGTTTATCGAAACCTGCGAAGAATGGGTCGTGCCGTACATTGCCGATTTGATCGGATATGAGCTTCTGCGCACTTCGGGCGAGCCGACGGAAGTTGTTTCGCAAGCCGCGCGCGAACGCTCTCGAATTTTGATTCCCCGCCGCGACGTGGCAAACGTCATTCGCTATCGGCGGCGAAAAGGCGCGCTCGCCCTGCTTGAGCTTCTGGCGCGCGACGCGGCTGGTTACCCGGCTGCGCGGGCGGTTGAATTTTACAAACTGCTCGCGTGGACGCAGTCGCTTAACTTTCAGCGTCCGACGCGCGGGCGCACCGTCAACCTGCGCGACGGCGGCGCGCTCGATTTGCTCGGCAGCCCGTTTGATAAAGCAGCGCGAACCGTTGATTTGCGCCGCGCCGTCTCGAACCGCGAGCAAGGTCGTTACAACATTCCGGGCATCGGCGTCTTTATCTGGCGGCTCAAATCGTATTCGGTGACGAAAACGCCCGCTTACTGTGTCGAAGAAATCGCGCCCGAATGTTACAGCTTCAGCGTGCTGGGGAACGATACACCGCTCTATAATGACCCGCAGCCTGAAACCGAGCCGACTCAGATTGCCGACGAACTAAATTTGCCGACGCCGATTCGCCGCCGCGCTTTTGAAAAACGCATTATCGAAAATGGCGCGCTCAAGCGGGCGGAAGCGTCGGAAAAATATTACGACCGCAGTTTGGCGATTTACCTGCCCGACAAGAAGGGCAAGCTAAAGCTCGTTCCGCGAGAAACGATTATTCCGGCGAATTTAAGCGATTGGGAGAAATATCGCCCGCCGCGCGGATTTGTCGCCGTTGACCCGAAGCTCGGACGCATCATTTTCCCGCCCGACCAGAAGCCGCGCTACGGCGTCGCCGTTTCCTATCACTATGCGTTCGGCGCAGACATCGGCGGCGGCGAGTACAATCGCACGTTATCACAGCCGGAAGACGCCGATGTGTATCGCGTCGGTAACGGCGAGCAATATACTACGATTAACGGCGCGCTCTCGGCTTGGGAACAGGCGGAAAACAAACCGCGCTCGGCGGTCATTGAGATTCAGGACAGCGGCGTTTACACCGAGCCGCTCAAGATTGAATTAAAACGTGACGAGTCGCTTCAGATTCGCGCCGCCAACCGAAAGCGTCCGATTATTCGCCTGCTCGATTATCAGTCGAGTCTTCCCGACGCGCTCACCGTAAAAGGCGCGAAAGGAAGCCGTTTCACGCTCGACGGCTTGCTTATCGCCGGGCGCTCCGTGCAGATTATTGGTCCCGACAGCGCGCCGGACGGCGGCAGCCACGAACAGTACGACGAATACGAGGACAAATATAAAGACTATTTGCCGGATGATAAGGTTTCGCACGAAACGGTTGAAACGGAAGATTTGTGCCTCGTAGCGATTCGACACTGCACTCTCGTTCCGGGCTGGAGCCTGCACTGCGACTGCGAGCCGCAGAGACCGAACGATGCGAGCCTCGAACTCGATTACTCGAACGCGACAATCAACATCGAGCACAGCATCATCGGAGCAATTGTGGCTGAAGCAAACGAGCGCGCCCACGAGCCGCAGGTCATTCGCATTACAGACAGCATCTGGGATGCGACGAGCGAAAACCGCGTCGCGCTCGCCGGTAACGGCGGCGGTTTGGCGTATGTCAAATTAACGGTTGCGCGCACGACGGTCATCGGAAAAATTAAAACACACGCGATTTCGCTCGCCGAAAACAGCATTTTCAAAGGCGTCGTCACGGTTGGTCGCCGCCAGCAGGGATGCGTTCGCTTTTGCTATGCCGCGCCCGGCTCTCGGACGCCGCGTCGTTACAATTGCCAGCCGGATTTGGTCGAGCAGGCGGTCGAAGCGAAACTGCGCGAAGAGGCGAAAAAGCAGGGCGCGCCGCCGTTGATTCAAGCCGAGATTGACGCGGCGAGAGAAAGCGAGCGAACGCGCGTCGAGCCGCAATTTAACAGCGAGCGTTACGGCACGCCGACTTATTGCCAGTTGGCGCAGACGTGCGCCGAAGAAATCACGCGCGGCGCGGATGACGAATCCGAGATGGGCGCGTTTCACGATTTATACCAGCCGCAGCGCGCAGCGAACTTGCGCGCGCGGTTCGACGAATACACGCCTGCGGGTGCGGAAGTCGGAATTATTTATGCCAGTTAGAATTTTAAGGAGGACGAAATGAAAGGTGATTTTTCCCGTGACACATTTAATCTGAAAAAGAATTTCCGCCGCGTCTTGATGCAGCAAGGGCGCGTCCAGCTCGATGCCGACTGGAACGAGCAATCGGCGATTCTGCTCCATTACCTGCAAACGCTGGCAAAGGATTTGATCGGCGATCACGGCGGTCCGGGAGAGGGTTTTGCGCTCGAACTTGTCAAAGAAGGGACTATTTCCAAAAACTTGATCATCAAGGCGGGACGCTATTACGTAGACGGAATCCTCTGCGAGAACGACGCAGATGTCAGCTACTTCGAACAGCCAAACTTTCGTATCGCCGATAAAAATATTCCGCAGGAAGGTCGCTTTTTGTTTTATCTGGATGTTTGGGAAAGGCATGTTACCTGTCTTGAAGACGAAAGCTTATGCGAAGTCGCGCTCGGCGGAATAGACACGACGACGCGCGCACAAGTTATCTGGCAGGTGAAATTGCGCGAATTGGAACCATTATCGCCTGATGTTCGAGATAAATGCGCAAACTTACAAATGCCCGGCGGAGCGACGAGCAACGCGCTTTTGATCGCAGATGTTCAGTCGGGTGAATTCGACGGCGATCCTTGTAACATCGCGCCCGGTTCGCGCTATCGCGGCGCGGAAAATCAGCTTTATCGTGTCGAGATTCACACGGGAAACGTCAATGAGTTTGGGGAAGAATTAGATATAGAACCGACTTTCAAATGGTCGCGCGAAAACGGCTCGGTTGTTTTTCCAATAATTAGTATCACTCGCAGCGGTGCGACAACCGAAATCAGACTTGCGCATCCGGGACGCGATAACAAATTTACGCTGCGCGAAGGAGACTGGGTAGAAATTGTTGACGATAACTACACACTGAATAATAGTGCCGGGAAACTACTGAAAGTTACGGTAATTGACCGCGATGAAATGTCGGTCACTGTGGATGGAACGACAGAGATTCTCGCCGATGCCGGCTCTAAAAATCACGCCCTGCTGCGGCGTTGGGATCAAAAACCCGGAAATTCGGACGACCGCGATTTAGTTTTAGGCGCAGATAATGCGGCGAACATCATCGAAGGCACCGGCAATAACAACTGGCTGACGCTTGAGGACGGCATCCGTATTCAGTTTGTCAAAACTGAAGAGGGTTCAAGCGCGAGGTCGAGTTATCACACAGGCGATTACTGGCTGATTCCGGCGCGCACGGCAACCGGCGGCATCATATGGGAGCAAGAAGAGAACGGCAATCCGAAGGCGCAACCGCCGAACGGCATCGAACACCATTACGCACCGTTAGGCGTAATTGATAACGGTGATTTAACCGACTGTCGCCGCAAATTAAATCCAATCATAGGTAAACCCAATTCGAGGAGATAAAACGATGACCGTTTTTTTCTTGATTCTTTTGTTTTTTGCTTTATTATTCGGAGCTTCAAAAATCGGCTTGAATCCGGTTAAAAATTTGAAAGACAACGCGCGAATTGCCACCGGATTAACCTTTATTCTCACCGGCGCGACGCATTTTCTGATTCCCGCCAAATATCTGGAAATGATGCCACCGTTTATTCCCGCGCCGCTTTTGATGGTTTACCTGAGCGGCTTTTTTGAAATTCTGGGCGGGGCGGGATTGATTTTGCCAAGCACAAAACGAATTGCGGCGTTTGGATTAACGGCGCTTCTTCTGGCGGTTTTTCCGGCAAACGTTTATGTCGCGCTAAACAATGTTCAGCTTGGCGGTTTTATGAGTTATTCGTTTTATCAATGGCTCAGGCTGCCGCTGCAATTCGTTTTGATCTGGTGGATTCTGTGGACGATTTCCAAACCGAAAATGTTAAACAACAATTGACAATTTAGAGCGGTTATGGAGTCAGTGTACGGGCAGCAACGAAATCAACAGTAGGGCGAACGGTAGTGAGCGGGTTTGTTAACAAACCCGCTCACTACCGTTCGCGGTACTGACACGGACATCCAAACCTGAATTGTTCTAGTGGAAAAAAAGAACGCGGAAACTATTTTCTCGATTGCAAACGCAACTGCGCTGCACGGCTAAATTTTGCTCGCAGTCAGAGAAAATCTTTATTTCACACTCAACAAATCAAAATGGAAAAATCAAATGACAGATCGCCTTAAATTTTGCTTGAATATTTATTGAGGAAGCAAAATGTCTGATGAAAAACGAGACAATCCGGGCGTCGTCGCGCCGCCCCCGGCAATTTATTTTGCAGGGCTGGTCGCGGGTTTGATTTTTAACTATTTTTTTCCGGCGGCGATTGTTTTTCTGCCGCGAACAATTGGAATAATCGCCGGAATCATTTTTGTGGCAATCGCCGGTTTCGTTATTCTGACGGCATTTCGCGCTTTTTCGGCGGCGAAAACGAACGTTGAGCCTTGGAAACCGACGACGGCGATTGTTTCGAGCGGCATTTACCGATTTTCGCGTAACCCGATTTATCTGGCAATGACTCTGCTTTATGTCGGCGTCGGGTTGCTGCTCGATTCGCTCTGGGTTTTGCTGCTGATAATTCCGGTTTGGTTTTTAATTAATTTCGGCGTCATCCTGCGCGAAGAAAAATATCTGACCGCCAAATTCGGTAATGAATACCTCGATTATAAACAGCGAATCAGACGCTGGTTATAAGCTCAGAAAAAATTTAAATTAACAGGAAATTCATACTCAAAAACTCAATATATTCTTGACAAAGGTTCTCAAAAAAGAGAAAGTAAGTAAGTGCTTACTTTGCAGAATGCCATTATGCTTGAGCGAATTTTTTGTCTTCGTAAATTATTTTTATTCATTTTAAGAATAGGCTTAATCGCTGTGGCGGTTGTTTATTTATCGTTTGCCGTCCGCGCGCAAACTGTTCAGCCGACACCGACGCCGATTCCAACACCGACGATTGATCCGACCGTCGCGCCCGCGCCGACGCCTGTTCCGGTCGCTACGCCCCCGGTCAAAGACGCGCAAAATGTGGGACCGGAAAATTTGCAGGGCGTCCCCGCGATTGCGCCGGGTTTTGAATCGAATGACCGTGAACTGCCGGAATTAGGGCGCGTCGGTGTTGACATGCTTCAGCCGCAAACTTTAAGTCTGCGCGACGCGCTCGAACGCGCTTTGTCGAACAACAAAGACATCGAGTTGACGCGCCAGAACGTCCGCATCGCCGAGTTTGATTTGACTGCGGCGCAGGGATTTTACGAGCCGCGTTTTTCGGGAACGACGAATTACGAGCGCGCGACCGTTCCGAACGTCAGCATTTTCAGCGGTCAGCAAACTTCGACGACGCAGCAAGGAATTACCGGAAATCTGCGTTTTGAAGGCTCAACGCCTAAATACGGCGGGAATTATCGCGTCGAATATAACAGCAATCGTTTGACGACCAACAACGTGATTTCGCCGCTCAGCCCGCAATATCAATCGAATTTGACATTCTCTTACGTGCAGCCGCTGTTTCGCGGTCGCTCGTTTGACCAGCCGCGCAGACAAATCGAAATTGCAAAGAAAAATTTATCTTTAACCGACGCGCAGTTTCGTCAGCGGACGATTGAAATTATCGCTTCCGTTCAACGCGCTTATTGGGATTTGACGTTTGCGCTCAAAAATCTGCAAGTCCAGCGCGACGCCGTGCGCGATGCGAAAAATCAGCTTGAACACAATCGCCGACTCGTGCAGGAAGGTTTGATCGCGCCGGTTGATGTTCTTCAGGTCGAAACTCAGGTCGCGAATTTCGAGCAGACGGTTTACGAGGCGCTCAATCAGGTCGCAATCGCCGAAAACAATCTCAAAAATCTGATTGCCGAAAATCAAACCGACGAGCTTTGGGCGAAATCACTCGTCCCGACCGACACGGTAAATACCGATCTTCCGATTGTCTCGCTGCCCGACGCGCTGGCGGCGGCAATGGCAAATCGCCCGGAACTTGAAACGAACACGGTCGCGCGCGAAATCAATGAACTTGACCGGCGTTTTTACCGTGAACAGACAAAGCCGCAGGTTGATTTAGTTGCGAGCTATACTGCGGCGGGAATTGCGGGATCGCAAAACCCGGATTTGCGGCTGCCGTTTAATACCGGACAAACGGCGCAGGTTTCGCCCGAATTAACAGGCAATTATTTTAATTCCGTTTCTGATATTGCGGCGTTTCGCTATCCGACTTTGCGCGTCGGCGTGACAATCAATTTGCCGTTTGAAAGCAAAACCGCTAAAGCGCAGCTCGGCAGAAGTCTGGTCGAAGGCGAACGACTCAACACGCAACGCGAGCAGCTCGCACAAGCTATTCAAGTTGACGTGCGAAATTCTTTGCAGCTTGTCAGAACGGCTGAAGCGCGTCTGCGCTCGGCGGCAATCGCGCGCGAAAACACCGAAAAGCAATACGAATCAGAACAGCGCAAATTAGACAACGGGCAATCAACGGTTTATCTCGTTCTCGAACGCCAAACCCAGCTTGCCAACGCGCGCGGCGCAGAGCTTCGCGCTCAAACCGAACTCAACAAAGCCGCCGCCGAATTGCAACGCGCCACCGGAAACAGCTTGCGCGCGAACAACATTGTGGCGAGATTAAAATAAAAACGATGCAGACGCTTGAATATTTGCGGCAGCAAAACGATTACAACCTTTGGGCAAATGGCGAATTTTTGGAGTTTCTGAAAGACGCGCCGGAAGTCAAAGCCGCGCGAGTTTTCGCGCATTTGCTGCTGGCGGAAATAACATGGCTGAAGCGAATGCGCGAAAATCTGGACACAAGCAATTTCGATTTTTGGTCGGGCGAGACAGTTGAAGATTGCGAAAAACTTTTTGAGGAAAGCCGAAGGGCTTTTGCAGATTTGTTTGCAAATTTGACGGAATCTGATTTGGAACGAGAGTTCAGCTACAAAAACAGCAAAGGCTTATCTTTCCAAAACACTTATCGCGAGGCTTTAACGCACGTTTTCCTTCATTCCGCGTATCATCGCGGACAAGCGGCGCAGGCAATCCGGCTTGACGGAAATGCGCCGCCTTATACGGATTTCATTCAATTTCTAAGAATTAAGTAATCGCAAGACGCAGACCGTCGCTGGCTTCCAAAACTTCGCACGGCGGCGAATATTTGCTAATTTCCGCTTGAAAATCAACCGCGTCCCATTCGCCGTAAAAATGCGTCAGCATTGCCCGCTTAGGCTCTGCTTTTTTGAACAATTCGACGGCTTCAGGTGCGGCGATGTGCAATGCGACCGGACTTTTTTCAACAAATGAAGCCTCGGTTAAAAACATATCCGCATTGCGGGCGAATTCGCCCAATCTTTCTTCAAAACCGGTATCGGATGTAAAAACAAAACGCACGTTTTCGCCTTCAATCCGAATTGCCAGGCTTTCATCCGTATGCGGCGTTGACAAAGTTTGAGCAGCAAAATTCGGCAAAATCTCAAATTCGCGTTCGGGCGCAATTTCAATGATTTCGAGCGGAAACGGCTGTTCGAAAATGCCGTAATCGTAAGCCTCGTCAAATTTTTTGAGCAAATCTTTTAAACCCGCAGGCGAGAAAATCTTGAGCGGTTTTGTGCGATTCTGCGTTTCGACGGCGTATTTTGTCCCGAACAGAAACGGCGCTAGTCCACCGATGTGATCGAGATGGAAATGAGAAATCCAGATTGCGTCCAGATTAGCCCAATCAAAACCTTCACGCGCGGCGTTGTGAAAAGCCGTCGCCGACATATCGAGCATCAGCGAACCTGCGACGGTTTCCAGCCAATAACCGGAAGAAGCGCGCGATTTATGCGGCGTAGTCGTGCCGGAACCTAAAACAGTCAATTTCATTTGTCATTTATCATTTATCATTTATCATTTATCATCAAGAAAAATTACTGATAATTGGTAAATGATAAATGACAAATGTTGATGTTTTGGCGATTTTCGCGCACCCGGACGATTTGGAATTGTCGGTGGCGGGAACGCTTTTGAAATTAAAATCTTTGGGTTACAAAACCGGCGCGCTCGATGTGACGCGCGGCGAAATGGGAACTCGCGGAACCGTCGAAGGGCGCGCCGAAGAAGCCCGAAAAGCCGCCGAAATTATGCGGCTCGACGTGCGCGAAAATCTCGGGCTGCCGGACGGTCACGTTTGGAACGACGAAGCGTCGCGCACAAGGCTCGTCCGCGTTTTGCGCCGCCTGAGACCGAAAGTGATTTTCACGCAGCAAATCAACGACCCGCACCCGGATCACGATCACATCGCCTTTCTGGTGCGCGAAGCGTCGCGTCTTTCGAGCCTGAGAAATTACGATCAGGAAACCGGCGAACAAGCCTTACGCCCGGCTCCGGTCGTCGCGCATTCGGTTTTTTCGCGGCTTGTCGTGCCGTCGTTCATCGTTGACGTTTCCGAGTTTGCCGACGCAAAGATGCAGTCAATCGCCGCTCACGCCTCGCAGTTTTACAATCCCGAATCAAAAGAACCCGAAACCAGACTGACATCGGAAAATTTCTTAGACCAAATCCGTGCCAGAATGGTTTATTACGGCTCGCTTATTGGCGTTGACGCGGGCGAGCCGTTTTACGTGCGCGAGGCTTTAAACGTCGAAGACCCGCTCGCGCTTTTAACGCGCCCGATGAATTTGTATTCGTAAAAATCAGCCACGAACAAACACGAAATTTCACGAAAATTTTATTGAAATTATTTCGTGAAATTTCGTGTTTGTTCGTGGCTAAAAACTATTTCTTTTCGTAAATTACACGCCCGTTGAAAATTGTGTAAACGGGTTCGGTCGTCAGAATTTCTTTTGCCGGAATCGTCAGCAAATCTTTGGCGTGAACAATCAAATCGGCGAGCATTCCAACAGCGATTGTTCCTTTTTCTTTTTCGGAAAATTCCGCAAAGGCGGCTTCGTAAGTGTGGCTTCGAATTGCTTCAGCCATTGAAAGTCGTTCCTGCGGCTGCCAACCGCCCGCCGGTTCGCCCGCTTCGTCCTGCCTTGAAACGGCGGCGTAAAGCGTGCGATACGGATTGATCGGCTCGACCGGAAAATCAGTCCCGAACGGAACGTGAACGCCGTAACTTTGCATCAAATGCCACGAATACGCGCCCAAAACGCGATATTCACCAAGTCTTGATTCCGCCCAGCGCTTATCCGAAATCGCGTGCGAAGGCTGCATCGAAGCGATAATTCCCAACTCGGCAAAACGCTTGAAATCGCTCGGATTAATTACTTGCGCGTGTTCAACGCGGTGGCGTTTTCCTGAAACGGAAACGTCTAAGCGATGAGATGAAGTATTGTAATTTGGATTTACCTTTGCTGGATTTGTTTGCGCAAAACCTTCCAAAGCCATTCGGTTTGCGCGGTCGCCGATGGCGTGAAGCGCGATTTGCCAGCCTTGCGCATCGCGTTCGACAATCATTTTTGTCAATTCTTCCGGTGAACGGCGCGGAATACCGCTGTTGTGCGGATCGTCGGAGAATGGGGCGAGCATTGCGGCGGTTTTTGAGCCGAGCGTGCCGTCAACATAGCCTTTGAGCGCGGTTAGTTTCAAACGGTTCGGATCGTCTTTGAACGAGGCGAATTCTGCGCGCTGCGCTTTTAATTGTTCAATCGAATCTTCAAAATTCTGCCATTCCGAAACACGAACGGTTAGTTTATTCTGCTGCAAAAATTGGCGATAAAGTTTGGTAGTTTCATAACCGGAGTTGTCCTGAATCGAAGTGATTCCGAAGCGGCGCGCCATATCGAGCGCCATTTCCATCGCCGTTTGATTTTGCGCGGCGGTCGGCTGCGGAAAAAGGCGGGAGACCAGACCTTGCGCGGTTTCCTTTAAAATTCCGGTCGGCTCGCCCGCTGCGTCTTTTTCGATCTCGCCGCCTTCGGGATTTTTCGTGTCGCGCGTAACGCCAGCCGCTCGCAGAGCCGCCGAATTCACCCAGGCGACGTGACCGTCAACGCGAACCAGATAAACCGGATTGTTCGGCGCGATTTGGTCTAAATCTTTTTTGGTCGGAAAGCTCTGTTTCCAAATCGTGTGATCCCAGCCGCGCCCTGTGATCCATTCGCCGGGTTTAACGGTTTTCACCTTTTCGGCGACGCGGTTTTGAGCTTCCGATAAAGATTTTGTGTCGAGCAAATTTACATTTAAAAGTGCGAGAGCGCCGCGAAAAAAGTGAACGTGCGCGTCGTTAAAACTAGGCGTGACGAGCCTTCCCTGCAAATCAATCTCGCGCGCGGCTTGAAATTGATTTCTCAAATCGCGCGTTGTGCCGACGGCGACGATTCTTTCGCCGTCAACCGCAACAGCTTCGGCGACCGAATAATTTTCATCGGCGGTAAAAACTTTGCCGTTGAACAGCAAAAGCGAAACGCGGCGTTTAGTTTGCGCCGACGCGACGAAAACGCTCGAAAGCAGAATCGAAAACAACAAATTTAAAGTCAGGAGTTTTTTCATAAAATTAACGCAGCTTGTTTTATAATCTTCGTCAAAATATTTTGCAATCAAGGAAGAATCGAAAATGAAAACCGAAACTTTGCAGTTTGAGACGGCAAACGGGGCGACGACGGCGTTTGTCGCGGTACCGGGCGAAACGAACGAAAACACGCGCGGCGTTGTGTTGATTCAGGAATGGTGGGGGTTGAACGAACACATTAAAGACATCGCGTCGCGTTATGCGGCGGAAGGATTTATCGCCGTTGCACCGGATTTATATCGCGGAAAGCTCGCTAAAAATCCTTCTGAGGCGGGCGAAATGATGAAGGCTCTTTCGACCGAAGACGGAATTGACACGATTAAAAACGCCGTTGCCAAAGCGCGCGAAACTTACAATTTAAATAAACTCGGAATTTCAGGTTATTGTATGGGCGGAACTTTTGCTCTGCGCGCGGCTTGCGAACTGGAAGATTTCGGGGCGGCGGCTCCGTTTTACGGCGATATTCCGCCCGAAGACGTTTTGAAAAATCTGAAAACTCCGACTCTTTTTATCGCCGGAGAAAAAGACGCCTGGATTAATCCGCAAAAAGTTGCCGAATTGAAGCGAATCGCTTTGCAATACAATTTGCCGGTTGAAACGATTTCTTACGACGCCGATCACGCTTTTTTTAATAACACACGCCCGGAAGTTTACGACGCCGGAGCCTCGAAAGACGCTTGGCGGCGCGTGTTGGAGCTTTTCCGCAAGAATCTCTAAAAAATATCTGATGCTTTATACAAACTAAGCAGTTACTTCCGTTTAGCGGCGGGCTTGCCCGCCTTTTAACGCCGAAGGCGGGCAAGCCCGCCGCTAAACGAACATTAACTTTTTTATTTTTGCAGTAAATCTGCTAATTCCTGTTTGTTTGGAAGAGCGGTGCGCGCGCCGAGAGCGCGGCATTTAAGCGCGGCAACGGCATTGGCGATTTTAAGGCTCGTTTCAATTTCTTCGCCCGCGAGCAAGCCGTAGATAAATCCCGCGTGAAAAGCGTCGCCCGCGCCCGTCGTATCTTTGCATCCGCCCGGAACTGTGTATGCCGGAGCGGTTAAAAAAATGCCTTCGCAGCGAATCAAACAGCCTTCGATGCCTTTGGTTTTGCCGACGATTCGGCAGCCGTAGCGGTTTTGAATTTCCGTCAAAGCCGTTTTTTCGTCGGCGATTCCGGTTAATCTGTGCGGAAACTCGCTCGAAGAAATCAAAACGTCAACAAACGGCAGCAGCTCTTCGATTCCTTTATAAACATTGTCAACATCAACCGATACAATTACGCCCGCATCTTTTGCCGCTCGCGCCATCAGCGCGCAAGCCTCAGGGTCGTGCGCGTCGGTGTGGAGAACTTTGGCTAGGCGCGCGGCTTCGAGCGGCGCTTCGGCGGCTTTATAGCTCAATTTCGCGCTTCTGTCCCAAATCACGGTTCGTTCGCCGGTGCGTTCATCAATCAAAATAAAAGCGATTTGGGTCGCGGCGTTTTCGATAATTTCGCAAAAATCGGTATTAACATTTTCGTCGCGCAAAGTTTTTAAACCGAATTCGCCCATTGCATCAGCGCCGTAGCGCCCGGCGTAAACGGTTCTCATTCCCAAACGCTGCAATCCGACCATCGCCGAAGCAGTCATTCCACCGGCGGCTTGGATGTATTCTGTCAGTTGAATTTTAGCATCCGGCTGCGGATGTTCCGGGACGACGATTAGAAAATCAACCGCGTTTGTGCCGAATCCGGCAGCGTCGAAAAATTTGTCGGAAGAAAGCTGGAAAGGAAATTGCATCGAAAAAGCGCCTTTGGTTTTCAAATAATAGCAGAGAAAAAAAATCCGAAAAACTGTTGCAATATGCCGCGCCGATTCGTTAGAGTTCCGAACAGATGAAATAATCTTGCGGCGCGCCTTTTTATCGGCGACGCCTTTTAAAACTTTATAAATTGATTAATCGGAGGAGTAAAGAGAAGTGCCAGAAGCAATGTGCCCGGAATGCGAATCGGATGTTTTTGTTGACGAAGATATGGTGCGCGGCGATTTAGTCACGTGCGAGGAATGCGGAACGGATTTGGAAGTTATTATGACTGATCCGCCCGAAGTCCGGCTTTATAACGAAACCGAAGATTTAGACGACGAATATGAAGACGAAGACGATTTAGATGACGACGATGATGACGATGATGACGATGACGACGATGATTTAGGTTTTGACGACGAGGACGAAGACGACAAATACTAGCAATTACGAATTGAACATTACGAATTACGAATGAAGGAATTTGTTTTTTAGAAAATAGAAATTCGAGTCAATAATTCGTAATTCGTAATTGTTATTTCGTAATTGACTGATAGCCGTTTCGGTTTTGTCGGACGCTGTAGCCCGGATTGCGGGCTTCGATTTTGACTGTGTGAAAACGCCCGTCGCGGCGTTTTTCTTCATCGGGGTAAAAAGCGAGCAAATACGACGCTGTTACATCTTCGGCGAGCGTGCGAAAAAGCGGCTCGAAATCTTTGTCGGTCGCATAGACGCTTTTGCCGCCGGTTTTTTCCGCCAAACCTGAAACATCCAAAGGCGTCGGGAGCGGCGCGCGGTTTTTCGACAGCGAAATTTTGGTGAACGAAGGCAAAGTGACCGTAAAAATACTGACTTCGGCGGCTTGCGCGCGCTCGATAACGGTCGCCGGAGAAACGACATCGCCGACCGGAAAACCGTCCGTTACGACAATCACCGATTTTTTCACCGGAAGCTGCCCTTTTGTGCGCGGCGCTTTGCGGCTGAGCAGACGAACGGCATCGTCAACGGCATCGTAGGCGTGCGTCGAAAGCCCGTTTTCATCGCGCAGAAGTTTTTCAAAAGCGCGCTCGATTTTTCTTTTATCGCTCGTAAATTCCTGCAAGCGTTTGACGTTCATCCCGAAAGTAATCAGCGAAAACGTCGCCGTTTTATCCGCCAGGCGATCAATAAAAACGTTTGTCGCCCGGCGTAGTTTTTCGATTTCTTCCGTCGTCACGCTGCCCGAAACATCGAGCGCAAACACGATGGCAATCGGGCGCGCCCCGTTTGCGCGCTGCGTCTGTTCAAAAAATTCCACGTCGCGCTCTTCGCCGTCTTCAAAAATCCGAAAATCTTTCGCCGTCAAACCGCGCACAGGCTTTCCGCCCGCGTCCGTTACGACGACATCAAACGTCGTCAGATCGGTGTCGATTTTAATAACTTCGTCGCCTTCTTGCGCCAGCGAAAACGCGGAAAAAAACAACAAAACGGCGACGGAAAACAAAAGATTTTTCAGATTGAAACGATTCATTCGAGTATTTTGCTAAAATTTGATGCGCGCTTGGCGAGAGATTATACGCCGATTCGACAAAGTTAGATGCGAAAATTTGATCTGCCGAAAATTTACCCGATTACAGACCGACGAATCTCACATTTGCCGCACGTTGAACAGGTCGAAAAACTGATTGCAGGCGGCGCGCGCTTTATTCAACTGCGCGAAAAACATCTCGCTCCAAAAGATTTTTACTCCGAAGCCGAAAAAGCTTTAGCGTTTGCGCGCCAGCGAAACGTGAAAATTATAATCAACGACCGGGTTGATCTGGCTTTGGCTTTAAAGACGGACGGCATTCATCTCGGACAAGACGATTTGCCTCCCGATGAAGCGCGAAAAATCCTGGGCGAATCGGCAATCATCGGTTTTTCGACTCACTCGGTCGAACAGGCAATTGCCGCCGTCAAATTTCCGGTTGATTACATCGCAATCGGACCGATTTTTGAAACTTCGACCAAAGAAAATCCCGATGCTGTTGTGGGAATCGAAGGTTTGCGGCAAGTCAGAAAATCAATCGGCGCATTTCCCCTTGTCGCCATTGGCGGAATTACACACGAAAACGCCCGCTTGTGTTTGGAAGCGGGCGCAGATTCGGTTGCCGTGATTAGCTGTTTATTAAACCAACCGGAAAATATAACGCAAAAAACTTTTGAGTTGATTTGTGAGTTACAAAATTCATATTTAAATGAGTGCTTTAACAATAAAAATAGTTGATAATTGTATTGCGAAGATGATAATTTCACATCGCTCTTTTTAAATGTCTTTGTGGGAGGAGATATGAAAACGTTTTGTTACCGCAGATTTTCACCATTCAATTTATATTTGATTTCTACAATATCGTTTCTTTGCCTGATTTCTTTGTTCAGTATTCAAGCAATCGCGCAGGATGCGGAAAAGCCGAGGATCATTAACAGTGTTCCCGAAAAGCTGCCGTTAAAGATTGAATTTATTAACCTGGACAAAGAGGATTTTCTTAATGAGTTAGAGATTAAGGTTACAAATACCAGCGACAAAGCAATATACTCTTTGAGATTTGAATTTGAAATTGTAAGTGAAAGACGCTCCCTTGATGGTCGAATAAGTTTCCCTTTGGATTTTGGAAGGCAGGAATTGAGCAGCGCTTATGACGACAAACCTAATAATGAGGATGTTCCCATTATACCGAATGAGTCATATACCTTTAAACTACATAAATCTACTGTCAAAGGACTTAAAAAAAATCTTGAATTAACAGGACTTCCATTTCCAAAAGTATTTGAGCTTGTATTTATAGATTTAACATTCGAAGACGGAACCGGTTTTATACTAAAAGGAGAACCTTACAAAAAGAAAACTAAACCGGAGCAACACTCCAAACCATCTCAAGCTAAAGAATGTTCTAAAAAGCCTTTTCCTATTCCAACGGAAAAGGCTTTTTCTTTTTTTGATTGGTTAATTCCAGATTCCAAACACCTTGATCCTTTGCATTTTCAGGCTGAAAATCAAGAGTTTCCAGACTGCCCGCGCTGCGAAAGTCTTAATACCGGATGTCGCAGATTAGAAAAGTATCAAACAGGTGGCTGTCCCTTGCCGCAAGACCCAAATCAAACGGAACCTAATCTTAAGGTTGATTGGTTCACGCCAACATCAGACTGCGATCCTGACCCGCGATATACCTGTCAATCATATGCACGAACAGCGGCTGTGCCTTGATGGTAGCTTTGTATGGGCAGCCAGATTCGCTCCGTGTGGCGCTCCACCGCCGACACCGACGCCGACACCGACTCCAACACCTTCGCCTTCGCCAACACCTTCGCCTTCGCCGTCCGTATGCGACGAGGACGCAGATGGATATACCGCACAGAGTTGCGGCGGCAATGATTGCAACGACGAGGTTGCTTTCATTCCACTGAGAGACCATTCGACAGGAATGTTTCTACAGGAAACTCCCGGACGTATTTGTGAGAACACACACGACGATGATTGTGATGGTTTAACTGATTACCAAGAAGACCCTAGTTGCAACGGGCAACCAAC
>DASVTY010000073.1:0-13247 GCA_036387315.1 Pyrinomonadaceae bacterium | reverse complement strand
TAAATCCCTCCTCTTCAGTAGCTTGCGGTTCGTTGTTCGCTGTTTGAGTTTCAGGTTTCTGCTCGCTGCTCGACGCCGATTGCCCGCTGTCTTTTTGTATTTCTTCCATAATTTTCTTTTTATCCAATCGCGGAAATAAAGGCTCGATTTCGCCGATTTTTGTTCCGGCGGAAAGCTCGCCCCAATTTAAATTTTCGGGATTTGTTTCGGAAACATCTCCGCTCAAACCGATTTGACGATAAATCTGGCGGCTCGTTTCAGGCATCACCGGATAGAGCAAAACCGACAGCCAGCGCAGAGTTTCGACGGCGCGAAACAGAACGGCGTTGAGCGTTTCGCGTTGATTTTCGTCTTTGACGAGTTCCCAGGGTTTGGCGTCGGAAATCATTTTGTCGGCGCGGGCAATCACCGTCCAGGCGGTTTCGAGTGCGCGATGAAACTCGAAATCGTCAAACTGCCGCAGAAAATCGGCGCGCGCCGCTTCCAGAACTTTCGCCATTTCCTGCGCGTCCGGGTTGATTCCGGCGCGTTTGGCATAAATAAAATTCTGCTCGTGAATTGTTCCGTCGGGAATCGCGCCGTCGCAATATCTCTGAATCATCGTCAGCGTGCGCGATGACAAATTGCCCAAACCGCTCGCCAGATCGGAATTTGTGCGCTCAACGAGCGTTTCATAACCGAATTTACCGTCCTGCCCGAACGCCATTTCGCGCAGAGCGAAATAGCGCACGGCATCAACCGGAAAATGCTGTTTTAGAATCGCGGGTTTGATGACATTTCCCAATGTTTTGCCCATTTTGCGACCTTCGGCGTCGTTCAACATTCCGTGCGCGAAAACCGTGTCAGGCAATTTCAATTCGGCGGCGTGCAAAAACGACCACCAGTAAACCGTGTGAAAACGCAAAATATCTTTGCCGACGAGATGAACGACCGATTGCCAGTATTTTTCAAAACCGACGGCAGAGCGTTCTTCGTTTCCGTAACCGATTGCCGTGATGTAATTTGAAAGCGCATCAACCCACAAATAAATTGTATGATTCGGATCGTCCGGCACGGGAATTCCCCACGAAACCGCTGATTTCAGACGCGAAACCGACAAATCCTGCAAACCTTGCTTGATAAAAGCGATTGTCTCGTTGCGGCGCGCTTCGGGACGAATTCTGTTTGGATTTTCTTCGATGATTTTTAATAAAGTCTCGTCGTAATCCGACAGACGGAAAAAATAGCTTTCTTCTTCCACACGGTCGAGCGGCGTCAGATGAATCAAACAATGCGGCGCTTCATCGGGATTTTCGGGTTTTTGATATTCGTTTTCGGTTTTAAATGCGGCGCAAGCGGCGCAAAACCAACCTGCATAAAAACCTTTGTAAATCGGCTCATTGCCTTTCGGAGTTTTTCCCGCAGCGATTTTTCGCCACAGATTTTGCACGCCTTCATAATGAAACGGCTCGGTCGTCCGCATAAAAATGTCGTAACCGCCGTTTTCTCTGGAGATGCCGAAATCGGCGAGCATTTTTTTCAGCTCGCCGGAAACATAATCAGCCTGCTCTTTCGGCGTTCTGCCGTTTTTTTTCGCCGCTCGCTCGATGTTGATGCCGTGCTCGTCTGTTCCGGTTAAAAAATAAGTGTCAAATTCGCGCTGGCGTTTATGTCTGGCAATCGTGTCGGCGACAATCGTCGTGTAAAGATGCCCTAGATGCGGCAAGCTGTTGGCGTAATAAATCGGAGTTGTAATATAAAACGTTTTCATAAAAAGAAAGATTATCTAAATATCGGTCAACAAAAGCAAAAGCTAAAAAACTACAAATATTCGGCTCGAAAAAACAGGTTGGCTTTATCAGGGATTTTACGGCAAGCAACTCAAAAATTATTTGTTAATTCCTATATATTGATTTACAAGGTCTTACTTCCAGACACGGCATAAAAGACTCTTTGTATGAAATCGAACAGTAGTTTACAATAAATCAGTTCATACTGAACAAACTTAGCATCTCAATAGGCATTGGATTATATCTGTAATCTTAACTGACTAATTCTCCTCTAATGTCGTATTTATAGAGAGAACGTATGTGTTGATACGTTCTCATTTTTTTATTTCAATTTCAGAATTTAGTCATCTTTTCATTTTAATTAACCTTCGGATGAAGATTTCCGAGCTTTGGAAGTTTCAATCCATTTAGCGACGTGGTCTGCGACGTGAGCAATGTCGTTTGGTTTTATCAGGTAATCGTTTGCTCCTGCTTTCATTGCTTCTTCTTTTTCTTTGGCGAATGCCCGACCGGAATAAAAGAGAATCGGCGTCTCTTTATCAAGCTCTCGAATTGCCAGACAAAGGCTGACGCCCGAAACATCGGGAAATGTATGATCCAGCAGATACAGATCGAACCGCTTACCGCTTTCCAGGATTTGATAAGCCTTTTCGCCGCAGGCAGCGGAAGTAATCTCAAATCCGGCATTTCTAAGCATAAATTCCATCAGAATCCTGGTGTCGTCGTGGTCTTCGACGTAAAGAATGTGACCTTTTACGGAGGTTTCCATATTTTTATAAAAACGTTTGATTAGAAGTGAAGTCCCAAGTGTGAAACAAGCAGCGTGATGCTATCAAAGACCAATTGATTTGTCACGTTAAAAAAACGTTACTATTGTGAAGATTTTTTATTGCAACCTCTGTTAAAAGCCTGCATCTAAGTCAGTCCTGGGGGTGATAATTTATGATAAATAAACACAACACAGGAGCGGATAACTAAACCGTTCCGAATTAATCAAGAAAAAGCGGCATATTTCGGTATGCCGCTTTTATTTTGACTTTAAATCCCTTCTTCGGAATTAATGTTTCCGTTCCTGTACTCATTGCGGGGCATGGCATATATCTAAAGTTTAAAAGCCGATAAGATGACTCTTATCGGCTTTTAATTTGTTTGTTATTCGGTTTATCTGTCAGAGCAGTTCTTGATTATTAGAGATGAACAGTACCGCGAACGGTAGGTGAGCGGGTCAATTAACAAACCCGCTCACTACCGTTCGCGGTACTGATACGGACATCCAAGCCTGAATTGCTCTAGAGCGGAGTATTAACGAGATTTTAATTTCGCTAAATGCTCTTGCAGAATTTGAATTACCTTTTCGGCTTCTGCTCCATTCAGATACATATTTTGCCATTGCGAGCCGTTATGAGTTATTTGCAAAGCAAATTCTCCTGTTTGATTTGAATTCGATGTTTCACTGATTTGAACTTTGAACCTATCGGCTCGGTGTTGAGCCATAGCCTTTTTCACTGCTTCATCTGCCATTTATCTGTTCCCTTTCTGGGGAGAATGTTCTAAATGAAGTATAAAGCATAAAAGCAGCAAAATTCATACTCTGGAATGATGGTCTGTGCATAAGACTTAAATAAATTAAAATTGAGCGCAAATAAAATGCCGCATTTCTTCTGTCGCTTGATAGATTTTCCCACAATTGGACAAAAAGAGGCTGAATCAGCCTCTTTCAATTCCTCTATTTTATTTAATTTAGTTTAGACTTGGCGCTTCAATTTTGATGTTCGAGTCTGATTCCCAAGCCATTGTCGAACGAAAATGAAAAATCATTTCCCCATTGCGCCCTTCATTTATTCTGTCTGATTTCAGAATTATTCCATCTTTTCCAACCCAGTATTTTGTTATGGTAGATGAAACACTTTCTTTACCTGTTTTGGAATTAATGCCCTTTTTATTTTCAATTACTGTGTAAACAGTTGCGGTTTGATTATTTAGTATCTCTGTTCCGAGATATTTATATTCAACCTGGCTTTCGTTCAGATTATCAGTGCCGGTGCGACTATTTTTCGGCTCTGAACTATTGTCGAACTTTGCATTAGCTACTAAAGCAGCTTCCTGCCATTTTTCGTTACCTTTTCTACTGTAATTTTTACCGCCAATTCTGATTGCTTCTGATTTTGAAGTAACAGATTGATATGTAGATTCAAGTAAACTGCGTGCCGTATTATCTAAACCAAATTCGAAGACAGCTTTTGATGAATAATCCGTTTGCGGTCTGCCTTCAACACGGGATTGATTGATTACTGTCAGTCGGTGCTGTTTACCTTTCCATTTTTCAGTAGAGCCTTTATAAATGGCATCAAACTCTAATTTGTCAATTGTTTTTTCCTGCGCTGAAACGCTTAGAGACGCTAAGAGAATCAACATTAAACAAAAAATCTTTTTCATATTATTACCTTTATTTGTAACCTTTCATTTATTTTCAATTTGTAACGAATAAGTTTCGTTGAGCGGGTTACACGAGCGTTTTTATAAACAGTTCCAAATTTATTTATCAAAAAAATACTCCGTTGCAAAAAGGAAAGGATTTCATTTTAGTTAGCCGGATAAATCAAAAAGGCAAAAAACCGGCAAATGCATTCTCGCTGGCTTAACTTTTGGCTTTTGACTCTTTTGTTAGTTAATTAATTCGCTCATTTGTCCGCTCTGAGTGTTTTGAACAGCCAAATATTTATCAAAAGCATTTGCCGCTTTGAAAATTGAATCGCTTTCAAGATTTGCATAAATGTTAAATGCCGCCAAAGTAGAATGTCCGTTAGATTTTGGTGTGTTACTTGACAGATTTTCCCGCAATTGGCTATCTTTAAAGTTCGCTTTTGCGTCTGGATAGCAGGCGAATTTAACGGGTATAGGCACTTAGCTCAGTGGTAGAGCACTACCTTGACACGGTAGGGGTCAGCAGTTCAACTCTGCTAGTGCCTATCATTTCACGTTTTTGATAGGATGCTCCGTAAGTATTTTGCATTGACACGAACAACTACGACGCGCTTCTAACGGCGCGCCGGATTTCGAGTGTCTGCGCGGCGTTTGGAAGCGCGTAAATTATAAGCAAAATCGCTCCTATCGGATCAAATCTTGTTGGCTGTTAATTGTTAGTCGTTAATAGTTAATTGTATCGGTCAAATGGAAGCGGTTTTGCCAGAACCGTTTGAATTATTTATTTTCCATTGACCATTTTCGATTAACCATTAACTTTTATGAGCGAAATAAACGTAAAAATCGGTGAAAATTCTCGCAGCATTGCCGCGCCCGTTTCGGTGGCGGAAGTGCTGAAATCCGTTGACCGCGAAGCAGCTAAGAAAGCTCTCGCGGCGCGCATTAACGGGCGCGAAGTTGATTTGAATTATCAACTCAACCCGAACGGCGAACAAGCCGTCAGCGTCGAACCGATTCTGCCCGACACGCGCGACGGTTTGGAAGTTATTCGTCACTCCACCGCGCATCTTTTTGCAGCAGCACTTTTGGATTTATATCCCGGAACTAAATTGGGTGTTGGTCCCGCGCTGCTGGACGACCCGCGTTACGGTTTTTATTACGATTTCATTGCGCCGCAGCAATTAACCGAAGCGGATTTGCCGTCTATCGAAAAACGGATGCGTCAGATTGCAGGAAAAAATCTTGCTTATCGCCGCGAGGACGTTGAGAAAGACGCTATTTTAAAAATCTTTGCCGAGCGCGACGAGCCTTTGAAATGCGAATTGATTTCCGAGAAAGTTTCATCGGAAGAAAAAGCCAGCATTTATTACATTGACGGCTCGCCGTTTATTGATTTCTGTCTCGGTCCGCACGTTCCGAACACGAATAAATTAAAGGCTTTTAAACTGCTGGCGATTTCAGGCGCTTACTGGAAAGGCGACGCCAATAATCAGCAAATGCAGCGGATTTACGGAACCGCATTTGCGACGCAGGAAGAGCTTGATGCCTGGCTCAAACAGCGCGAAGAAGCCGAAAGACGCGATCATCGCCGTTTGGGGCGAGAACTCGATTTATTTTCGATTCAGGATGAATACGGGCAAGGCTTAATTCTCTGGCATCCCAAGGGCGGAATTATTCGGATGGAAATGGAAAATTTCCTTCGCGAAAAATTGCAGCAGCACGGATACAGTTTCGTTTTCACGCCGCATATCGCGAAACGCGATTTGTGGAAAATTTCGGGACACGAAGAAAATTATGCAGACGGAATGTTTGCGCCGACGCATATTGAAGGCGATGACGGCGCCGAATTTCGCCTGAAACCGATGAATTGCCCGTTTCACATCGGAATTTTTAAGGCTTCGCCGAAATCTTACCGTGATTTGCCGCAGCGTTATTCCGAAATGGGAACGGTTTACCGTGCCGAATTGTCCGGCACTCTGCACGGTTTAATGCGAGTGCGCGGATTTACCGTTGACGACGCGCATTTGTTCGTCCGTCCCGATCAGGCGCAGCGTGAAATCGGCGATTGTCTCGATTTTGCCATTGACGTTTTCAACACCTACGGTTTTGACAAAGTTAAGTTTGAATTATCGGTTCGCGGTGGCGCGGAAAACAAAGGCTATCTCGGAGCAGACGAAGATTGGGCAAATGCCGAAAAAGCTCTCGCGCAGGCTTTAAACGAACGAAATATTTCTTACGAAAGAATCGAAGGCGAAGCCGCGTTTTACGGTCCGAAAATTGACATCAAAATTACGGACGCCATCGGGCGCGTCTGGCAGCTCGGCACGATTCAATACGATTTCAATTTGCCGGAGCGATTTCAGCTTGAATACGTCGGCGAAGACGGTCAGAAACATCGCCCGGTGATGATTCACCGCGCATTGTTCGGTTCGGTCGAAAGATTTTTCGGGATTCTCGTCGAGCAATACGCCGGAGCGTTTCCGTTGTGGCTCGCGCCGGTGCAAATCACGGTTTTGCCGATTACCGACAGGATTAATGATTACGCCGAAGAAATTGCGAATGAATTAAAACAAGCCGGTTTTCGCGTTGAATTAAATTTAAAATCTGATAAAATCGGGGCGAAAATCCGTGACGCGCAATTACAGAAAATTCCTTTTATGCTCGTTTTGGGCGACAAGGAAAAAGAAGAAAAAGTCATCGCCGTCCGCGAAAAAGCGAAAGGCGATCTAGGCGCGATGACGCTCGCGGAGTTTAAAGAAATGGCGCAGCGCTTGAAAGAGACTCGCGCTTTGGCAAACATTTGATTTTAGATTTTAGATTTTGGATTTTGGATTGTTAAACACATTCTTTAATCCAAAATCTAAAATCCAAAATCTAAAATCGAAGGAGACAAACATATAGCTAACGGTTTTAGAGGCAGAGGCAATCGTAATTTTCAGCGAAAAGAGCCGCCGCAAAGAATTAACGAACGCATTCGCGTTCCGGCGGTGCGCGTTGTCACGGAAGAAGGCGAGCAATTGGGCGTAATGGACACGCGCGATGCAATTCGCACAGCGCGTAATCAAGGTCTTGATTTGGTCGAAATTTCGCCGAACGCGCAGCCGCCTGTTTGCAAAATTATTGATTACGGCAAATTTCAATACGAAGCCAAAAAACGCGCCAACGAAGCAAAGAAAAAGCAGGTTACCGTTTCGGTCAAAGAAATCAAGTTTCGCCCCGGAACCGATGACCACGATTACAATTATCGCGTCAAACACGCGCGAGAATGGCTCGAAGACGGCGACAAAGTGCGCGCCGCGATTGCGTTTCGCGGGCGCGAAATGGCTCACCGCGAGCTGGGCGCAAAGATTTTGGCGCGCTTGATTAAAGAGCTGTCGGATATGGCTGATGTCGAGGTCGCGCCGAAAATGGAAGGCTATCAAATGTTTACGATTTTGACGCCGAAAAAAGCCAAAGTGGTGAAGCCGCCTGAAAAACCGAAAACGGATAAACCGAGCGGCGGTACAGGTGAAGGCTCGAAACCGAGCGAGTAGTTTTTTGTCTGCAAACAATCGAAATATTGGTTTTGTTTTGCGGATAATTGTTTTTAAATCGAAAATTGAGGGAGTTATTTTTATGCCGAAATTAAAAACACACAAGGGAGCGCAAAAGCGTTTTCGCCAAACTGCGACGGGCAAATTTAAACGCGGACATTCGCACGCCCGGCACATTTTAACCAGCAAATCATCGAAGCGGAAACGCAATCTCGATATTGACACATACGTTTCCGACTCCGACCACGATAGAGTCGCGCGGATGCTGCCGTACGGAAGAGACTAATTAAAGTAAAAAGGCAAAAGGCAAAAGGCAAAAGTAAAGAAAACAAATTCCACACTTTTTCCTTTTGACTTTTTACTTTTGCCTTTTTAAACGACTGAAAGGAGTTTAAAAGAAATGCCAAGAGCAAAACGCGGAAATAAGCGTCTTGAGAAACGCAAAAAAATATTAAAATTAGCTAAAGGTTATTTTTTAACAAAATCGAAACTTTACCGTCAGGCGCGCGAGTCTGTTCAGCGCGCGCTGAAATTCGCTTATGTCGGACGCAAACGCAAAAAGAGAGATTTTCGCAAACTGTGGATTATCCGCATCGGCGCGGCTGCGCGTCTGAACGGAATGAACTATTCGCAATTTATGCACGGCTTGAAAGTCGCCGGAATCGAATTGGACAGAAAAGTTCTGGCAGATTTGGCGGCGAAACAGCCCGAAGCGTTTACCGCTTTGGCTGGACAAGTCAAAGACGCTTTGAGCAATAAACAAGCGGCTTAGATTTTTAAAATTAAAAAAGAGAAAAAGCGCGGAGTTTATCGATAAACTCCGCGCTTTTTCTCTTTTATTCCAAGCTCGGCTTTCGCTTCCGCAAATTTTTGACTGAAAATTGCAAATTATCAATTGAATGTGCCAATTAATTCTGCGTTCAGATTCGTACTTTGTAAATTCAATTGGTCGGTAAATTCTGTATTTCTAAGAGTAAATTGGAGAATTCATACCTTGCATAAGGCGAGCCTGTTTTCCAACACCAATCTGAGGGCATTGTTTTGTTTAAATTAAAACTTTTTAGAATTGCATCTTCTTCTTTTGTAACAATAACCGCTCGGCAAAATCGAGTCAGAAAAGAATGAATTTCTTCAATACTTAAGTCGTTTTCTAAAATATAATTAGTTAGTGCAATGCGAGGAACAACGTGTTCATGTCTTAGCTCACTCCAGATTTTCTGTTTGGCAAATATAATTGCCTTTTCCGTGGCGGGAATAAAATTAATATCATATTTGATAGCATCTCTTTTCACTACGCCTGTTGATAATTCAACAGCATCTGCCGTCCAATACCACATCGTAGTTGAAATTTGTTCTTTTGCTAATTTGCTCATCGGATGTTTCAAATCTTGAGCAAAAGGCATCAGAATTTTTATAAATTTACAGAAATATTCCCTTTCTTGATAATTGAGAAACCGATATTTATTCATCTTTTCCTAACGCATTTAATACTTTATATTCCCAGTTCCGCTTTGGCTTCAGCAAATTTTTCGACTGCAAACTGCAAATCTTCGCGCGAGTGTGCCGCCGAAACCTGCGTACGGATGCGGGCTTTTCCTTTCGGAACGACCGGATAGGAAAAGCCGATAACATAAATGCCTTTCTTCAAAAGCAAATCAGCCATTTTTCCCGCCAGAACCGCGTCGCCGAGCATTACGGGGACAATCGGATGCTCGCCCGGTACGATTTCCAGCCCGATTGACGACAGACTTTCGCGGAAATATTCGGTGTTCGATTGCAGTTTGTCGCGCAGCTCGGTTGATTCACTCAGTAAATCAATCGCTTTGATCGAAGCGGCGACAATCGGCGGCGCGACCGAGTTTGAAAACAAATACGGGCGCGAGCGCTGTCGGAGAAGATCAATAATCTCCTTGCGCCCGCTCGTGTAGCCGCCGCTCGCGCCGCCGAGAGCTTTTCCCAGCGTTCCGGTGATGATGTCAACTCGTTCCATCACATTATGATGTTCGTGCGTTCCGCGCCCGTGTGCGCCCATAAAACCGACCGCGTGCGAATCGTCAATCATCACCATCGCCTCATATTTTTCCGCCAAATCGCAAATTTCCGGCAGTTTAGCAATAAATCCGTCCATCGAAAACACGCCGTCGGTTGCAATCATCCGAAAACGCGCTCCGGCAGCTTCTTTCAATTTGTCTTCGAGATCGTTCATATCGCCGTTGCGATAACGAAAACGCTGCGCTTTGCTCAAACGAATACCGTCAATCACGCTGGCGTGATTTAATTCATCAGAAATCACGGCGTCTTCCGCGCTCAAAACGGTTTCAAACAGCCCGCCGTTGGCGTCGAAACAGGAAGTGTAAAGAATCGTGTCTTCCGTTCCCAAAAACTCGCTGATTTTGCGTTCAAGCTCTTTGTGAATCGCCTGTGTGCCGCAGATAAACCGGACGGACGACAGACCGTAACCCCATTCTTCCAAGCCTTTATGCGCTGCTTCGACAATCGCCGGATGATCCGACAACCCTAGATAATTGTTCGCGCACATATTCAAAACCGTGTGCTGCGAAACGTTGATGCGGGCGTCCTGCGGACTTTCGATAACGCGCTCGGATTTATACAATCCGGCTTCGCTGATTTCGTTTAATTGTTTTTTTAATAATTCTTGAATTTCGCCGTACATATTTTAAATTTCGCTCCAATCCAAAATAACCTTGCCGCTGTTGCCTTCGCGCATTACTTCAAAGCCTTTTTCAAAATCTTTGTATGAAAATCGGTGCGTGATAACGGGTTCGATATTCAAACCTGATTCGAGCAAAACGCTCATTTGATACCACGTTTCGTACATTTCGCGCCCGTAAATGCCTTTGACGGTCAGCATATTAAAGACGACGTTTTTCCAGTTGATGCCGAATTCTTCGGTCGGAATGCCTAAAAAGGCGATGTTTCCGCCGTGAGCCATATTGGCGATCATATCGCGGAAAGCCGAAGCATTGCCCGACATTTCCATCCCGACATCGAAACCTTCCTTCATTCCGAGCTGCTTTTGCACATCCGCAAGCGAAGTTTCCCGAACATCAACCGCCAAAGTAACATCCATTTTTCGCGCTAATTCCAGACGTTTCGGATTAACGTCCGTGATGACGACGTGACGCGCGCCAGCGTGTTTGGCGACCGCCGCCGCCATAATTCCGATTGGTCCCGCGCCGGTAATCAAAACATCTTCGCTGAAAACTTCAAACGCCAGAGCCGTGTGAACCGCGTTGCCGAACGGATCGAAAATCGCGGCGACTTCCAGATTTACATTCGGCTCGTGTTTCCAGATATTCGTCATCGGAACAGCGATATATTCGGCAAATCCGCCGTCGGTCTGGACGCCGACGCCGAGCGTGTTCGCGCATTTGTAACGCCGTCCGGCGAGACAATTGCGGCAGCGACCACAGACGAGATGACCTTCGACGCTAACAACGTCGCCGGCGTGAAAATCATTCACATTTGAGCCGACTTCGACGATTTCGCCGACAATTTCGTGTCCTAAAATAGTCGGAACTTTGATGGTGCTTTGCGCCCAGGCGTCCCAATTATAAATGTGAACGTCCGTGCCGCAAATGCCGGTTTTTTTGATTTTAATTAAAACGTCATTAATTCCGATTTCCGGTTCGGGAACGTCTTCGAGCCACAAACCCGGCTCGGCTTTGCTTTTAACGATTGCTTTCATTCGTTCAAATCTCCAAATAAATGTCTATGATAGCAGACGCCAAATCTTCTGTAATTGATTGCCGTCACAAAACGCCTGACAACTTTCGGCTTTTATTAACCGATGTTTTCCTATGCTAGAATCAAATTATGGAAAGCGTCCTGATATTAAAAGAAATGGCTTTAGCGGCGATCAACCAAAAGCTCATTCTGCAAGGCGTCGGCTGGGATTTTTACGAAGAGATTTTGAAAGAATTTGAAGATTCAAACGCCCTGCATTTTGCTTACGACAACGGCTTTTTGGAGGTTGAGGTGCCGACATTAAAACACGAAAAACCAAAGGGTTTATTAGCTGACTTGGTGAAATTTATTTGCCTGGAATTGCAAATTGACTATGTTGACGCAGGTCAAACGACTTTTCGCAAGAAATCAAAAGCCAAAGGCGTCGAACCGGATACAGGTTTTTACATTGAGAACGAGTCAAAGGTGCGCGAGCTTTTGGAAATTGATTTACAAAAAGACCCGCCGCCTGATTTGGTGATTGAAGTTGACGTGACCAGCCCTTCGCTCGATAAAATGCCGATTTACGCCGCGCTCGGCGTGCCGGAAGTTTGGCTCTACAAAGGTGAACGAGTCGAGTTTTATAAATTAGAAAGCGAAGATTACCGGGAAATCAAAAATTCAATCGCTTTGCCGATTTTGTCGAGCGGGAAGGCTACTGAGTTTTTGCAGGCGGGTTTGAGCGAAAGCTCTTCAAAATGGTTTCAAATGGTAAGAGATTGGGCGAAAAAGGCGGAAAGTAAAAATGTCTGAGGAAAGAAAACAGGTCGAAGCCGTGCGCGAAGCGTTCGAGCAGGAGTTCGGGCGCTTCGCTCATTTGCAGAGCGGCGCGCTGAATGGTCTTAATTTAAGCGAGGCGGAAAATTTGCAGCGCGAGCTGGCTGATTTGCGTGTCAGGCACACGGGCAAAAAATCGGATTTGGCGGCGACGAAAAAACTAATCGGTCGTGTCGCGCCGGAAGAGCGCGGCACTTTCGGGCAGTTTGTCCAGACGATTGAAAAAGAAATCGCTGAAAAGCTCGACGCGAGCGAAACGGCGCTCAAAGATTTTATCGCCAACGCCAAAATCGAACGCGAGCGGATTGACGTGACTTTGCCGGGAAAACGTCCGACTGAAGGTCATTTGCATTTGCTGACGCTGTTGCGCCAGAAAATCGAAGACATTTTCGTTTCGATGGGCTATCACATCGAAGACGACCGCGAAATCGAAACCGATTATTACAACTTCGACGCCCTGAACATTCCCGAAGGACATCCAGCGCGCGAATCGCAGGACACTTTTTACACGACGGGCGGTTTCGCTTTGCGCTCGCAAACTTCGACGGTGCAAATCCGCGCGATGGAGCGGCGCGGCGTCCCGATTCGCATTATCGCGCCGGGCAGAGTTTTCCGACGAGACACGCCGGATTTGACGCATACGCCGATGTTTCACCAAATCGAAGGCTTGTGCGTTGACAAAGGCATCACGATGGCGCATCTGAAAGGCACTATCGGCGAATGGGTGCGCCGGATGTTCGGCGAAAACACGCGCGTTAGAATGCGCCCGTCATACTTCCCTTTCACCGAACCGAGCGCCGAGTTTGATTACTCGTGCTTCAAATGCGGTGGCACTGGTGTATTTGAAACTGAACGTTGCCGCCCGTGCAAAGGTTCGGGATGGATCGAAGCCGGTGGTTCGGGAATGGTGCATCCGAATGTTTTACGCGCCTGCGGCGTTGACCCGGAAGTTTATTCGGGCTTTGCTTTCGGTTTCGGGCTGGAAAGAATGTGCGCT